>NZ_JAWRIS010000065.1:0-57956 GCF_040307845.1 Proteiniphilum sp. | reverse complement strand
GTTCGCAGCCTGCATCACACGCTCCAGCATACGTCCATAGGTGATGACGGTGACATCTTTTCCTTCTTTTTTGATATCGGCTTTCCCGATAGGCAATACAAACTCCGGATCAAGCGGTACCTCACCCTTCATATTATATTGAGCTTTGTACTCGAGGAAGATTACCGGGTTATTGTCGCGAACAGCCGCTTTTAATAATCCTTTCACATCAGCGGGTGTTCCCGGGGCAATCACTTTGAGACCGGGGATATGTGTAAACCATGCTTCGAGCGACTGCGAGTGTTGCGCGGCCGAACCAACGCCTCCTCCAGCGGCTGCACGGAATACCACCGGTATCTGTCCTTTTCCTCCGTACATATACCTTGTTTTGGCTGCCTGATTCACAATATTATCCATCATATAGACAATGAAGTCCATAAAAGTGACATCCACAATGGGACGCATCCCTGTCATGGCAGCACCTATGGCCGCCCCGGAAATAGCATTTTCTGAAATAGGGGTGTCGCGCACACGTTCTTTGCCGAATTCTTCGAGCATACCGACCGAGGTACCGAAGTCACCTCCGAAAATCCCTACATCTTCTCCCATCAGGAATACGTTCTCATCACGACGCATCTCTTCCGACATAGCCATGATAATGGCATCGCGGACAGACATGAGCTTTGTATTATTTTCCATCTGTTTTTTATTCAATTGTTATTCGATTGTTATTCAATTGTTGTTCAGTTGTTATTCGGTTGTTATTCAATTGTTGTTCAGTTGTTATTGAGCTACGTGCGAAGCATGAATAACGCACGAAGTGCGAATAACAGCGAAGCTGAATAACAATAAAATTGAATAACAGCGAAGCGAATAACTACTGTATAACGGCAAAGCCAAATATTTTAATCCGCAAAGATATCCTCGAATGCCGATTCCAGTGTCGGTTCAGGACTGCTTAACGCAAACTTCACAGATTCTTCTACTGCATCTTCAGAGGCTTTCTCAATCGCTTCTATCTCTGATGCGGTAGCTATCTTATTTTCAATAAGGTATCCTTTAAATCGTTCGATAGGATCTTTTTTCTTCCATTCATCCACCTCTTCCTTGGTACGGTATTTCCCGGGGTCAGACGTTGAATGTCCCAGCCAACGATAGGTAATCGCTTCTACCAACACCGGACCGTTACCATCACGTACATATTGCACCACCTCCTCGAATTTATTGTAAACGGCAAGCAAGTCATTGCCATCTTCAATAAAGTGTCCGGGAACACCATAAGCGGATGCTCGTTGATAATTGTAATCGATATTGATTACACTCTTGATGGGCGTGCTGATCCCATACATATTATTAATGGAGTAGAAAATCACGGGTAACTTCCAGATAGAAGCCATATTCAATGTTTCATGGAAAGTACCTTCGTTAACGGCCCCATCGCCGAAACAGCAGAGAATGATTTTTCCTGTCTTTTTCATCTTCTGGGTGAGTGCGGCACCAATAGCCATACCCATTCCACCGCCTACAATTCCGTTCGCACCCAGGTTTCCACCATCGAGATCGGCTATATGCATCGATCCTCCCTTGCCTTTACAGGTTCCGGTGGCTTTTCCCATGATCTCGGCCATCATACCGTTGAGATCTATCTCCAGGGCGATACTCTGCCCATGTCCACGGTGATTGGATGTGATCATATCGAATCCTTTCCTTATCGCACCGATAGCTCCCACATTGGCAGCTTCCTCCCCGACGGAGAAGTGCGTCATGCCGGGTATTTTCCCCTTTTTCACAAGCCGGTTTACTTTATTGTCGAAATTACGGATATCAAGCATCAACCGATGCATGTGCAACATTTTTTCTTTTGTTAATTCGCTTTTTTTTGATTTTGTTTTGGCCATAACAGCTATTACTTTACGATATAATATTTCTTAGTGTATCCTTAAATAGTTAGAACAATTCTACATAAGAACAGTTTTTCAATCC
The DNA here is from genome assembly GCF_040307845.1 of Proteiniphilum sp. GTDB lineage: Bacteria > Bacteroidota > Bacteroidia > Bacteroidales > Dysgonomonadaceae > Proteiniphilum. The sequence goes on along the minus strand of NZ_JAWRIS010000065.1, from coordinate 55,994 downwards.
TATTGTTTGGAAAAGCAGTTCTTTTATGTTTTATTAAATATTTGACAGGAAGAGGGTAAAGACTTTTTTTAGAACAAAGAGTAAAGAATAAGGAATAAAGACTTTTAGAGTGAAGAACTAAAAACTAAAAACTGAGAACAGAGAACCAAGAGCCCTGAACCAAGACATAAAAAATATTTACGATATTTTTATCGGGAATTAAAAATAATATATATCTTTGGAGAAAATAAGATGCGCCCCGGAAAAGTATAAGCAAGCTTATCTTTTCTCTCGGCTTTCATTATCTTTAGATAAGATAGGATGCGCTTCGGAAATCTTTTGAGAATAAACTCTCACGATTTCTCTCAGCTTTCACTATCTTTGGCAAAAATAGATTGGATGTTTTCGAAAGCTTGTGAATATGGAATAAGGGCTACCCTTTATATCGCTTCTCAATCGTTAAAGGAGAATAGAGTGAAAATCGGCGATATTGTACAGAATACCGGTTCTCCCGAAGCCTTTACAGGGAAGGTACTGGGATTATTGTCAAAAAACGGTATTGTAGAGTCCTATACAGGTCCGAATGGGGGTTTTGAAATCAAGCGCGAAAACCTGCATTATATCACAATGGCCGATATCGTCAGGGCTATCGATGGGAATGCTTTCTTTGAAGGTTGTGCGCTGGGATTGGACCAGTGCGATGAAAAACGTCCCTGCCCCATGCACCACTCTGTGGAAGAGATCAGGAGAACGATGAGGGATGTGTTGAAGGAAACCACCGCTTATGAACTGGCAGTGGGAATAAAAAACAAGGAAACTCTGCTGAAACGATAATTTTTTACGATAATTTACGACAATTTTGTCGTAAATAAAACAGGTGTCTGCTTGAAAACGACTTTAGACATATTACTACGTCATACACAGTCAGATACAGATTTAAATCACGATCAAAATTAAAAAGAGATGCAAACAAAAGAAATTCAATTCTACCTGTTAGCGCTTCCCTCAGTTTTTCTTTGGATAGGATTTGTTTGTGCGATCAGCTTTATGGAGGCATGGTTAAAATTCAGGGCACCCGGAGTGACTTTGCCTTTAGGACTTGGTATCGGCAGTCTGATATTTAAAGCGCTAAACAAAGTAGAATGGGTATTCGCCATTCTCATAGCTATAGATTTGTTCCTGCTTCATCGGGGAATAGGAATGAACCTACCCCGTATACTGTTCCTGGCCGCACTATTGATACTTCTCACCCAAACACTTTGGCTATTACCTGCACTCGACGCTCGTATTCCGCTCTATCAACAGGGATTGGATGTGCCATCCTCACCTCTCCATTTTTATTATGTAGGAACAGAAGTGGTCAAGGTCGTCTGTTTATTCATGATAGGCATTCATTTTATACGATCAATCCGCATCATATCATAAAGTCTAACCTAAAAAATATTCAGTATGTCACAGAAAAAATTATGGATTGCATTTGCATTGGTGGTGGGTATTTCGTTTACCGTATTAATATTTTACGGCACTCAAATCTACCAGCAGGCTCCGCCGGTACCCGGACAAGTCGTTAACGAGTCGGGGGAGTTATTATTTACGGGTAATGACATCAAAGACGGCCAGAATATCTGGCAAAGCATTGGAGGGCAGGAGATCGGTACCGTCTGGGGGCATGGTGCCTATGTCGCACCCGACTGGACTGCCGATTATCTGCACCGGGAAGCGCAGTATCTCCTGAATAAATGGTCACAAGCCGATTACGGGAAACCGTTCGACGCATTGGCTCCGGCCGACAAGGCATCGTTAGAGTCAAGGTTGCAGCAGTTTCTCAGGAAGAACACCTACGATGCAGCAACCAAAACGCTCACTATTTTCAACGAACGGTATGAGGCATTCCTACATAACAAACAACATTATGCGGGACTCTTCATGGATGATCCGGCACTGGACAAATTACGTTCCGATTACGCCATCGCAAAAAACAGTATTAAATCGGAAGAGAGGATGGATAAAATGGCGAAGTTTTTCTTTTGGGCATCCTGGGCATGTGTCACTGAACGCCCCGGCTCGGATGTGACCTATACGCACAACTGGCCCCCGGACACACAGATAGGCAATGTGCCGACCAGCGACCTGGTACTTTGGACGGGATTCAGTATCGTCATGCTGCTTTTAGGGATTGGCATCATGATTTTCGTACAGGCACGCAGCCGTCAGGAGGAAACCCTGAAACCGAGGGAAGACCCGTTGATGAACCAGCACATCACCCCATCGATGTGGGCAGTAAAGAAATACTTCTGGATTGTGAACCTGCTGATTCTTGCCCAGGTACTGTTGGGTGTAATCACCGCCCATTACGGAGTGGAAGGAGATGCGTTTTACGGTATCGATATAGCCAAATTTATACCCTACTCCATCACGCGCACCTGGCATATCCAGCTGGCCATCTTCTGGATAGCCACGGCATGGCTGGCTACCGGATTGTATATTGCGCCCTCGTTGAACGGAAAGGATCCCAAATTCCAGAAGCTGGGAGTCAATCTGCTTTTTATCGCGCTGCTCATTGTGGTGGCAGGCTCCATGATCGGGCAATGGTTTGGGGTTATGCAGCGACTCGACCTCGTGAATAACTTCTGGTTCGGCCATCAGGGATATGAGTATGTGGACCTGGGACGTTTCTGGCAAATACTGCTGGTGGTGGGACTATTTCTCTGGCTCACATTGATGATCCGCCCTATCCTGCCTATCATCAAGAAAGGAACATCCGAAAGGGGATTACTCATCCTGTTCCTGATTTCTTGTGCCGCCATAGCGTTATTCTATGGAGCGGGACTAATGTGGGGAAGGACTACCAACCTGGCGGTAGCCGAATATTGGCGCTGGTGGGTAGTACACCTCTGGGTAGAAGGATTCTTCGAGGTATTTGCTACCGTGGTAGCCGCCTTCCTCTTTACACGCATGGGATTGCTGGGCATTAAATCGGCGACCAACAACGTGCTCTTTGCCACGGTGATTTTCCTGACAGGCGGCATTCTGGGTACTTTCCATCATCTGTACTTCACCGGGACACCGACGGCTGTTATGGCACTGGGAGCTACTTTTAGCGCCCTCGAAGTGGTTCCGCTGGTATTGATTGGATTCGAAGCCTATCACAACTACCGGATGAGTAAAGCCACCGAATGGCTGGCGGATTACAAATGGCCTATATACTTCCTGCTTTCGGTATCCTTCTGGAATTTCCTGGGAGCCGGAATCTTCGGATTTATCATCAACCCTCCCATCGCCCTCTATTATATGCAGGGATTGAACACCACACCGGTACATGGCCATGCAGCACTCTTCGGGGTGTATGGCATGCTGGGTATCGGGCTTATCCTGTTCGTATTGCGCAGTATGTACCGCAAACAAAAATGGAATAACAAACTGATTTCATTCACATTCTGGACTCTCAATATCGGGCTGTTCCTGATGGTAGTATTGAGCCTGCTGCCTGTCGGATTGATGCAGACCGTCGCCAGTGTCAAGGAGGGTATGTGGTTTGCCCGCTCCGCTGAATTCATGCAGCAACCATTGGTGAGCACTTTCAAATGGTTGCGTATTTTAGGCGACACTATCTTTGCGATAGGCACCCTTGCCCTGTTCTGGTTCGTATATACATTAACGATCAAGAAAAAAAAGCAATAATTATTCACATCCGGAGCATCTTCCCCGACCCTCTACCTGGAGTCGGGGAAAGCTCCCTAAAATTTATTATTATGGATATAAACAGTCAAAGTATTATAGGCAAACTTGTGGCAGAAAACTACAAAGCTGCCTCGATATTCAAAAAATACAATATAGATTTCTGCTGCAATGGAAACAGAACAATAGCCGACGCCTGCCGTAAAAAACAAATCGATGAAAACCGGTTGATCGGTGAACTCTCCGAAGTAATCAACGAAAAGGCAGCGGGAGATATCAACGTCAATGCTTTCCCACTCGACCTGCTGACCGATTACATAGAGAAAACGCACCACCGCTATGTGGAGAAAAAGATTCCGGAAATCACACCTTTCCTTCAAAAAGTGGTAAGGGTTCACAGCGATAACCACCCCGAATTGACCGAAGTGGAGCAACTCTTCTTCGACTCGGCGGCAGATCTCTCAGCACACATGAAAAAAGAGGAATTGATGCTGTTTCCCTATATCCGTCTCTTGGTAAGAGCCCAATTATCCGATGGTAAAAGGCCACAGACCGGATTAGGATCAGCCGCTGCCTACATCACCCAAATGGAACAGGAACATACCGCAGAAGGTGAGCGCTTCAGGAGAATCAGTGAATTGACAGGGAATTATACTCCGCCCGAAGATGCTTGTAATACCTATAGGGTGACACTCAGCCTGCTGAAAGAATTTGAAGAAGATTTACATCGCCACATCCATCTGGAAAACAATATTTTATTTCCAAAATCGATTCAGTTGGAGCAGAGACTGGAGAGACTGTAACGGATTTTATATTAAGCAACTGTGGAATTTATCCCTATGGGCATCTTTCATTGATCCTTCTTTTATACCTTTGCGATAATTTCATTTGATAAGAGTATAGAACCAAAGATATAAAAGATGAATAGAAGTAAGTCCGCCAGCACTGCGGTCATCATTGCCAATGGGCGATATCCAAAACACCCGGTTCCTCTCTCCTATATCCGGGAGGCGGAGTATATTGTCTGTTGCGACGGCGCCGCCAATGACTTCATTGCCCGCGGCGGAATGCCGGATGCCATTGTAGGCGACTGTGATTCCATCTCGGAAGAGAACAGGATCCGTTTTGCCGGTATCATCCATCCGAACCCCGACCAGGAGACAAATGACCTCACGAAATCTGTCCTGTATTGTGTGGAAAACGGAAAACAACAGATTATCATCATAGGAGGAACCGGAAAACGGGAAGATCATACCCTTGGGAATATATCACTGTTGGCCGACTATATAGAAATTGCGGAGGTTATGATGGTCACCGATTGGGGTATCTTTACTTCCATTGACACCCAAACGGAGTTCAGGAGCTACAAGGGAGAACAGGTTTCTATTTTCGCCATCGACCCCAAAGAACTCACCACGCACAACCTTAAGTATGAGGTCGACGGAAGAATATTGACAAACTGGTGGCAAGGGACATTGAATGAGTCATTGGGAGATTCTTTCAGTATTGAACCGGAAGGGAGATTGATCGTTTTTCAGGCATATAAATAATTTTAATTACCAATTCACTAATTACAATCACTAATTTGGATGGAATTGGATACTTGACTCTAATCTTGAATCTCCATTTCTAATTTTTAATTTTCCACTTTTCACTCTTAGTTCTTTATTATCCCAACTCCCTCAGGACTTCCAACGATTTCAGCGGCGGGAAATTATAGATATGCAGGCGGTAATAATCCAGTAATTGGTCAACAATCTCATTACGGTTATTCCGTGAGAGTTTAAAAAGGTGCATATTGCCGTAGTTGATGCGATTAAGATCGCGCAGGTAGGCGCTCTCGTTCCTCTTTAGGTAATAGGCGTGCAACGGTTCACTTACCACGAACTCACCATGCTGAAGATCAAAATAGGAGCGGTCACCACTAAATTCAGTGTTGGGATAGATTCCCAAAAATCGGGTTAACCCTATCATAAGAGCCAGATGGAAATTAGCCAAACCCTTCTCCGCGACTTCTAATGTCTCTATCGAATTTTTCAGATAACCGAAAGTCAATTCATTTTTGTCTGATTCACGGAGTACGACCGATAAAAATTCCGAGATAAAAAAAGCAAGGGACACCTTAGTAATGTTGGTACATAGTTCGTATAACGGAAATTGCCTCTCCACCTCCTTCAATCTCTGCACATCACGCAACGGCATATGTTCCACCTCCAGGTGTAATACCGACAAAGGGAAAAAAAGCGAGCTCCTGATTTTCGTTTTTTTTCCGTGTGACATGGGCAAAAGATAGGAGACCCTCCCAAAATCACGTGTAAAAAGATGGGCGATAGAGTAAGTATCGCTGTAGGAAGTCGTGCCGAGTACTATACCTTCTGTTTTGAATAACATGCTGCGGGTTACTGTTTATAGAATGCAGTGTAAATATATAAAAAAACTCCGAATAAATCCGGAGTTCATATATCTTTTTATCCTGCAAGTCATTAATAGACTTTTTTCTTGATACGGGCAGCTTTTCCACGCAGTTTGCGCAGGTAATACAGTTTGGCCCTGCGTACTTTACCTTCGCTGTTGAGTACGATATTATCAATGAAAGGAGAATTCATCGGGAAGATACGTTCCACACCAATGTTATCAGACATCTTCCTTACGGTAAAACGCTTGGCGTCACCATGACCGGCGATCTTGATCACCACACCGCGATACTGCTGTATACGCTCTTTGTTCCCTTCAGCAATACGGTAAGCCACTGTGATCGTGTCACCGCTCTTGAATTTGGGAAATTCCTTTTTTTCTCTCGCGAAAGCCTCTTCCGCGATCTTTATTAAATCCATTTTATCAAAGCTTTATGTTAATAATTAACCCTTTAAAACGCAATATAACGGCCTGTTGCCGACAGAGATTACGCAAAGCGGATGCAAAGGTAGATAATTTTCTTTAATCTCCCGCACAAAACGCATTTTAATATTTATTTTTTGTGCCACGTCTTGGCACACAAGGTAAAAAAATGTACTTTTGAACTGTTTTACACAATAAAAATAATAACATGCGATTAAAAACGATATGGATTGCCTGCATGACTGTCCTGTTCCTATCTTGTAACCAACAATACAGGATCACCAAAATGTCGGGCACAATTGTAGAGATGAACTCTGCATTCGACACGCAACCTCACCAACAGATGGAGGCGCTCGTTCAATCCTATAAAACGGAACTCGACCAGGAGATGAATGTAGTGATCGGCAGGTCGGCCCAATTTATGGATTATAAAAGACCTGAAAGCCTACTGACCAATCTCACGTCGGATGTCATGAAGTCTTATGGGGACGAACAGCTACCGGATGGTGCAGACATAGGCGTGATGAATGTCCACGGACATCGAGCCACCCTACCTGCTGGTGATATAACTGTCGGCAACCTCTATGAGATATACTCGTTCGATAATACCATCACTTTTCTGGAGTTGAAAGGAAATGACCTGAAAAAGATGTTCGACGCTTATGCGCGTATAGGTGGGGCGGGTATCTCTTCTAATGTGAAACTGATCATCGACGACAAAAAAGTAAAAAGTGTCACTATTGATGGAAAAACCATTGACAAGGATAAAATTTATCATATCGTCACTCTCGACTATCTGGCAGAAGGGAACGACAACATGAGCGCCTTCCGCGATGCTGTCAGCAGTATCAACACCGGCGTCACATTGCGTGATGTGATGATCGACTGGGTAAAGGAGCAAACCCGGCGCGGAGAAGAAATTGACTCCCAACTCGATGAACGTATTGTTATTCGATAATATGTTTCGCACGATAAAAATAGATGCTTCTCATGATAGTGCGCTTCGCGCGATAAAAGTTTTTCACTTTTAATTTTTCACTTTTCACTCTAAAAAAAATGTATTCAACAAACAACCTCATCATACTCTGCCTCTCGCTGTTTCTTTCCTTTCCGGCATTCTCACAAAAGAAGATGGTCATTCTTCACACCAACGATACCCATAGCCGCATTGAACCTCTGCCTGAAACCGACAGGACAGCTCCCGGCAAAGGAGGAGTGGTACGACGGGCATCTTATGTGGACAACGTCAGGAAAGAGAATAAGAATGTGCTCCTTTTCGATGCCGGGGATTTTTTGCAGGGTACACCCTATTTCAATCTCTTTAAAGGGGACGTAGAGGTGAAAGCAATGAACCTGATGAAGTACGATGCCGGTACGTTGGGGAATCATGAGTTCGATTACGGGCTGGAAGTACTCGCAGAAGTGATCCGTAAAGCCGACTTCCCCATTATTACCAGCAACTACGACTTTTCTGAAACAGTTTTATCGGGACTCGTCAAACCCTATATTATCCTGAAAAGGGATGGCATACGGATCGGCGTCATCGGCATCTGCGTGCAGCCACAGGGATTGATTGCCGCCGACAATTACAAGGGAATGAAATTTCTTGATCCGGTGAAGACAGCCAATGAATTGGCGGAGCAACTCCGTTCACAACATAAATGCGATATGGTGATCTGCCTCTCCCATCTGGGCTACCAACAGGACCTGTCACTGGCCGAATCAACCCGCAATATCGATTTGATCATCGGAGGACACAGTCATACCTACATGAAAGAACCCGAGATAAGGGAAAATCCCGATAACCAAGAGGTGATGATCTACCAGACCAACGGACGCGGAGTCTATGTGGGGAGGATTGATGTGGAACTGGAGAAAGTGAACAGGTGATTAGGTGGAAAGGTGGGAAAGTGCGAAAGTAGATATTCTCCATTTCTCAACTTCTTAACTTCAGACTTCTAAGTTTTTAGTTTTTCACTTTTAATTTTTCGTTTTTCAGAGAAGAGTGATATGAAGATACAAATGATGAAGAAAATATTATTTTTATTCATTTCTATTATATGTCCGGTACTTCTATCGGCACAGGTAACGACCTCCTTGTATGAGCAGGCCGATAAACAGGCTATGGGCAGATGGGTGGATTCGGTATATACTAAAATGACCCTCGACGAAAAGGTAGGTCAACTCTTTATGCCTATAGTGGAGCCAAACAGCGGATGGAAGACCCGGATATCGGGATATATCCGCAACCAGAAAGTAGGCGGATTACTATTCTCAAAAGGCACACTGGCGCAGCAGGCTGATATTACCAATTATGCCCAACAGCTTGCCGATATTCCGCTTTTGATCTCTCTCGACGGTGAGTGGGGATTGTCCATGCGGCTGACAGACGCTCCGAAATATCCACGAAACTTAGTCATCGGCGCGATACAGGATGAAGAGATCGTAAAACTCTATGGTCAGGAAGTGGCGCGCCAATGCAAGGAGATGGGCATCCATATTAATTTTGCCCCCTCGCTCGACGTACACAGCAATCCCAAAAATCCCATTATCGGCACTCGTTCCTTCGGGGAGAATCCGGTCAACGTGGCAAAGAAAGGGATTGCCTATGCGAAAGGATTGGAAGAAAACGGCGTGATGTCGGTAGCCAAACACTTCCCCGGCCATGGGGATACTTCGGAGGACTCACACAAGACATTGCCGACCATCGCACATAATCGCGAACGATTGGAACAGATAGAACTTTATCCCTTCCGGGAATATGTCAATGCCGGATTATCGGGAATGATGACAGGTCATCTGAACGTGCCGGCATTACAGACAAAAGGGATGCCGGCATCACTGTCCTACGGAGTGGGAGTACAGCTTCTGAAACAGGAGATGGGTTTTACCGGCCTCACTTTCACTGATGCCATGGCCATGAAAGGTGTTTCGGATCAGCCCGAAGCCAGTGTAAAAGCACTATTGGCTGGAAACGACATCATACTGGGAGTTGTAAACCAGGGTAAGGAAATCGCCTCGGTGAAGAAAGCTGTTGAAAACGGTACAATTTCCACTTCGCTCCTTGAAGAAAAAGTGCGGAAGATACTTTCCTATAAATATATACTCGGGGCAAACAAATTCACTCCCATCAACATATCCACCATCCACAACCGCGTGAATACTCCTTCTGCAGAGTGGGTACAAAAAAAAATCTACGACGGTGCCACTACCCTTCTTAAAAATGAGACAGAGTTGATTCCGGTAAAGAAACTCGATGCAACCAAGATCGCCGCAGTATCTATAGGTGCCGGTACCGGTAACACGTTTCACAAGTATCTGAAGAAATATGCTCCTGTAACCACCTTCAGTGCTCAATCCGTAGCAGCCCTGGCCGAAATAAGGAGATTGAAAGAATATGATCTGGTTATTATCTCCCTCCATTCAAATAATGCCGCAGATGCTGAAGCGCTACTGCAACTGACAAAAGAGCAAAAAACTATACTCACATTTTTCACCTCTCCTTACAGAATAGATAATTTTCAGGCTTCAGTCAATAACGCAACAGCTGTTATCATGGCTTACGATGCCACCGACTTCGCACAGATGAGCGCTGCGCAGGCTGTTTTCGGGGGAATTGGCATAAGTGGAAAACTCCCGGTATCTACCGGAATAATGAAAGAAGGTACAGGCTTCGACACAAGTAAGAGCCGTCTCAGCTATTCCATGCCCGAAGAAGTAGGCTTGGCTTCAGACAGATTCAACGAGATAGAAAGTATTGCATTGGAAGGAATCAGGCAACGGGCTTACCCCGGATGTCAGATTTTAGTGGCAAAAGATGGGGTGGTTATCTATGAAAGGGAATTCGGCAAATTCGATTATGAAGAAAGCCCGGAGGTGACAGACGAGACCGTTTACGATCTGGCTTCGGTTACCAAGACAACCGCCACACTTCCTGCCGTCATGAAATTGTATGACGAGAAAAAAATACGCCTTCAGGATCCACTCAGCAAATTTGTTCCGGAGACCAAAGGAAGCAACAAGGCAAACCTCACCATACGTTCCCTACTGCTGCACGAAACAGGGATAGTCGCTTTTATCCCCTATTACACCGCCGCCATTGATGAGAACAGCTACTCAGGTTCGCTGTTCGGCAAACAATCATCTGTATACCACGTTCGTTACGCGGGTGCGTGGGGTCGTACCGACTACAAGTTCCTTCCGGAGTTAATTTCCACACGTGAATCGGAACAATTTCATCTCCCTGTGGCAAAAGGGCTATATGCAAGTGACAAGATGCATGACAAGCTGTTGAAGGAGGTCATCGATACAGAACTAAAACGGAAAGGGAGTTACCGGTATAGTTGCCTTAATTTCATGCTGTTGAAGGAAGCAGTGGAGTCTGTTTCAGGGACTGACCTCGACACTTACGTGAAACAAAACTTCTACCATAAGTTGGGCGCATCTACCACCACCTTTCAGCCATTGAAGCAGACATCCATTGAAAGGATTCCCGCCACGGAGGATGATCCCTTTTTCCGTAAGCAGCACGTACGGGGTTATGTACACGATGAAGGTGCCGCCCTCTTCGGTGGAATATCCGGGAATGCAGGTCTTTTTTCCAACGCCAATGACCTGGCCAAACTTTATCAGATGTGGCTCAACGGAGGAGAATATGGAGGAGAGCGTTACCTGAGTGAGGAGACGGTAAGGCTCTTTACCACTACTAAAAGCAGTGTCAGTCGGCGTGGTCTGGGGTTCGACAAACCCGATCCGGCTAACAGCAGATTAAGTCCGACCAGCCCGGGCACACCCATTGAGGTATATGGCCACACGGGCTTCACCGGCACATGTTTCTGGATCGATCCTGTCAACAACATGACCTATATTTTCCTATCCAACAGGGTAAATCCTTCCCGGACACCCAACCGCCAATCCACGCTGAGTATCAGAGAGCGTATCCAGGAAGAATTGTATCTCGCCCTCAAAGCAATAAAAATTTCAGAAACAACCGATTAGAAATACAAGCTATGCAGCAAATCATCAAAAGCGACCATCTTGTCACCGACGTGGAGAAAGCCATTCAAGCGCTCCGGCACGATAAACTGTTTGTCCTCACAGACGAAAATACACACATCCATTGCTTGCCCCTGATTGCAAAAATCCCTTTGTTGCAGGAAGCCAAAGAAATTGTAATCCCCGCCGGCGATACCAACAAGACGATTGAGAACCTGAGCCGGGTCTGGCAATTACTCACCGAACACGGTGCTACGCGCCACTCACTACTCATCAATCTGGGCGGAGGGATGGTCACAGACTTAGGAGGATTTGCCGCCGCCACCTTCAAACGGGGCATCAGGTATATCAATATTCCTACTACCCTGCTGGGAGCGGTAGACGCTGCCGTAGGTGGAAAGACCGGCATCAATTTCGAAGGATATAAAAACGAGATCGGCTCCTTTTATCCTTCCGAATCGGTCATCATCTCTTCCGGTTTTTTCCGGACACTCGACCGGGCCGCGATCTTGTCGGGATATGCTGAGATGATCAAACATGCGTTGATCCACTCGGAAGCAGAATGGGAGGAAATCCTTGCCTATCCTTTTGATGAGGTAGATTATTCAAAACTAAACGAATTGGTTGTCCGCTCCGTAAAAATCAAACAGGATGTGGTGGAAAAAGATCCATTCGAAAAAAATATCCGTAAGGCATTGAATTTCGGACATACTACGGCTCATGCTTTCGAAAGTTTCGCCATGACCAATGGAAAGCCCATCCCCCACGGTTATGCCGTGGCATGGGGTATGATCGTGGAGCTCTGGTTGTCTCACAGGCTTTGCGGCTTTCCAAAAGAAAAACTGCAAAGGAGTGTCCGCTTTATCCAGGAACATTATGGTGCTTTTCCCATCACGTGCGATCATTATGAGGCATTGTACGAAATAACACGGCACGACAAGAAAAACATAGGCGCTACCATCCATTTCACCTTGTTGGGTGATATCGGCGATGTACGGATCGACCAGACGGCCGACAAGAAACTGCTGTTCGAAGCATTCGACTTCTACAGAGATTCGGTAGGGCTGTAACGATATCGCCTCGGCATGGTATCCATAATATATTATTCCGGAAATTCCGGACTAAATCCTTGTATCTATACATGAAAAATGTTAAAAACTATTTTTAAATAATACTTTTTACAACTATTAGTGTTTCCTTATATATGTCTTTGTAGAGGAATTTATGAAACGAGCATAAGAATTGCTCGTACAATTTAATCGTATGAAAAACGAAGAGGACAGGCTCATAAAAAAATTAAAAACCGGGGATAAAATAGCCTTTAAAAAGATATTCTATCTCTATAGTGACAAGCTTTTCGCTTGGGCACATAATATAACCTGCGACTCTTCTGCATCGGCTGATATTGTGCAGGATTTCTTTATCCGCTGCTGGGAAAAAAGAGAGATACTGCCTGACAACTGCTCTTTCAAAGCCTATGCCTATAAATCCATTTACAACGCATCATTGAATTACATCAGGGATAATAAGCGCTTCGTGTATGGTTATGAAATCACCATAGACCTCATTGATGACGATGTACGCGATGAAGATCTGGAAGAATTAAAAAGGTTACTCCTGAAAGCCATTGACGAATTACCCGACAGATGTAAGAAAATATTTGTAATGACGACCCTGGAAAAGAAGAAATACGTTGAAGTGGCCGATCTGTTGGGTATATCCGTCAATACGGTTAAAGTACAGGTATCCAAAGCTTATCGGATTTTAAAAGAAAAAATAGGATAAAGACACGATTTTTGAGTAATACTTTTTCAAAATCGTTGTGTTATAGGGTAAATAAACAAGCAATATGTTGAAGATAGAAAAAAATATCACTGATAAATGGAACCTGTTGTTAAAGGTACTAAGTGACGAGATACCTGAAAATGACGGTCATTTTCAACATTGGCTTAATGAAGATACAGAAAACAAAAAGCTTTACCTGTTATTAAAAGAAGGAGGGCATCATAACGAACTATTTGATAAGGATCAGATTTTCACTACTATTTCCACTAAGCTCAGCCTGAATACCGAAAGAAAAAGACGCTTATACCAAAAAAGATGGTTTAAATATGTTATCTCTTCTGCGGCAGTCATTGCCCTGTCTATTATAACACTCAATTATTTCACCTTTCATGAAAACACCATTCCCGAAAAAGGAGAAAAGAATATTTTTGATCCGGGCTCTAAAAAAGCCTATCTTCTTTCAGTGAAAGGTGAAAAGATCGACCTCTCCGAATCTTTTGAAATAGAAAAAGAGGATGGTACAGTTATTTCCAATAAAAGCGAGGGAGTGATCAGTTTTGAAAAGACAACACCTCTGAAGAAAACAATAGCACAACAGACCATCTATGTACCCAAATCCGGAGAATATGAACTGGTACTTGCCGATGGCTCCAGAGTTTTTCTTAATTCGGAATCACAATTGACATTTCCCTCTTATTTTGAAGGAGATACCCGCCGTGTGGAATTGACCGGAGAAGCTTATTTTGAAGTAAAAAAAGACGGAAGACCGTTTACTATCCAGACTCCGGATCTTAGTATCGAAGTGTTGGGAACCTCATTTAATGTCAATGCATACCAGACAAATCCTTATGTCAATGCCACTTTGGTGGAAGGGAGCATCCGCATTCGACTGCCCGAAAAGCAGGAGAGTTTTCTGTTACAACCCGATCACAATTTTCGGTTTGATAAATTATCGGAAGAAATATCCGTTCAGCAGGTAAATACAGATATTTATACAGCCTGGGTAAAAGGAGAGTTCATGTTCCGGAACCAGACTTTGGCTGAAATATTTGGCCAATTGGAGAGATGGTATGACTTCAAGATCATCTATGAAAATCCGGATATAGCGAAAATGCGGTTTACCGGAAGCGCCGAGAAAGTAAGGCCGCTCAACTACTTACTAAATCAGATACAAGCGGTTACAGACATCCAATACAAATTGGAAGGAGGTAAAATAATCCTCTATCGATAATGTGAAAGGCTGCCCGATCTTAGGCCTTTCGGGCAGCCTTATGCAATAAATAAACTGTTACCTTTTTTAATTTATTCATCAACAATTCATTTAAAGCGCTCAAATTTATGAAAAAAAAGAGACTTAAACAAGGATTCCCTTTGGGGGAATTAAAGAAACTATTTTGTATCATGAAATTGGTTTTTATCTTTTTGCTATTGAGTTCCAATTTAGTGTGGGCAGGGCAGACCTATGCCCAGATCACATCACTAAACCTGGAACTTAAGAATGTGACATTGGAAGAAGTTTTCGATGCTATCCGCAAGCAAAGCGAATTTGAATTCTTCTATAACAATGATCAGGTAAACACCTCGATGAAAGTAAGCGTAAAAGCAAAAAATGCTGATATTTACGCAATATTGGAACAAGCACTCCCCGATATCTATGAATACAAAATCAACGATCGGTATATCTTGATCAATAAACGGAGAGAAGTTGTTCCTGTGCTGTCGCCGGAACCTCCACAAACAAAAAGGACTATTACGGGACAAGTGATCGATAAAGACGGAGAAGCCATTATCGGTGCCAATATCGTGGAAAAAGGCACGACCAATGGTACAGTCACTGATATTGATGGCAGATTTTCACTTAACGTAGACAATGAAGCCGTACTTCAGATTTCCTATATCGGTTATATAAGTGAAGAGGTTCTGGTAGGCGAAAAAGAAGAGATAAATCTTGTTATGATCGAAAATGTCAGCCAAATCGATGAAGTTGTCATTGTATCCTATGGCACACAGAAGAAAAGAGAAATTACCGGTTCAATCACCAATATCAAGGCATCTTCGTTAGCTGATCTGCCGGTTGGTCAAATAGGTCAGAAGTTGCAGGGTCAGATTGCGGGCGTGCAAATTAACCAGACGACCGGTGTCCCCGGACAGGGGATGACATTCCGTATTCGTGGAGCGGCCTCTATCAGTAATTCCAGCGAACCTTTGATCGTAGTAGACGGCATGCCAATTTCTACGGGGTTGAATAACATTAATCCGGATGAAATTGAATCGTTTTCAGTATTAAAAGATGCAGCAGCTACATCGCTTTACGGATCAAGAGCAGCAAATGGAGTTATTCTGATCAATACCAAAAGAGGGAAAGAAGGGAGACTTACTGTCAGTCTGAATACCAACATCGGTATACAATCATTGAACGGATTGAAAAATATGGAAATTATGAATGGCCAAGAGTTTGCCCAGTTTAAAAAAGAGTACTACGAAGATCGGTTATTATACGAAGGTATAGCAATACCGGATGCTGCTATCGAAAAATATTGGAATCCTGAAAAATATGGTAAAGGAACGGATTGGTATGATTTGTTGACCCGTACGGGTGTAATGCAGACTTACAATTTAAGCCTGACGGGGGGTGGTGATAGAATGACCACGGCTACTACGCTAGGGTACTTCAAACAAGAAGGCGTCATTAAAAATTCGAAATTCGAACGTATAACGCTGCGTTCAAATAACGATTATGAGGTAAACGACCGCATTAAAATAGGCTTGAACATGGCTCCTATAGTGCAGATATTCCAGAATTCCAATACAGATGGTGACAGACAAATTCTGAGTGGAGCTATGATTGCCGATCCGACGAACAGCCCGTGGGATGAAAACGGAAATCGTGTATTATCTCTCAGTTCCCCGGATATGTTCTCATCCGTAAACTGGTTAAATGCAATTGATGATCGTCTTGAAGAAACCAGAGTTTTAACTTTACTTGCGAATGCATTTGCCGAAATAGATATTTGGGACGGACTTCAGTATAAATTTCAATTTTCCACCGATTTGCAGGGACGCAGATTTCGCAAATGGAGACCTTCTCATGCGCAAGGAGGCTGGTCTTCGGCGCCAACTCCGACTTCCGATCCTTCGGCAGAATTTAATACGGAAAATTATTATACCTGGACGCTTGACAACATGTTAACCTACGACAAAGCATTCGGTGATCATACGTTGGGGTTACTTGCCGGTTACTCTGCGCAAAAATATTCACAGGAAAGACAAACCTTAGTCGGCAGTCAATTTCCCGACAATTCAATCCCATGGGTAAGTGCAGGAGCTACCAGAATCGGGAATGTGGGTCTGGATCAATGGTCTGTTGCTTCTTTTCTCGCGCGTGTCGATTATAACTATAAAAACCGTTATATGTTGCAGGCAAATCTTCGGAATGACGGAAGTTCCCGGTTTGGCCCTAATGCTAAATACGCTTATTTCCCATCAGTATCTGCCGGTTGGATTATTTCGGACGAGTCATTTATGGAACCTCTCATAAAAACAATGAACTACTTGAAGTTAAGAGCAAGCTATGGTGTCACCGGTAATTATAATATCGGAAATTATTCACATACCGTATCAATAGCAAGTGCGGATGATTATGTTTTTGACGGAAAAATAGCACAAGGTAAGGTACAGAATATAATCGGGAACGCCTCTCTTACATGGGAAGAAACAACACAACTCAATATCGGCGTCGATTTGGGATTTTTAAAGGATCGTATTTTTTTCATGTATGATTATTATGATAAAACGACCGATGGCATGTTATCCAGTATAAATATACAAAAATCCAGCGGTTTCTCGAGTATCACCGGGAATATAGGTGAATTTCATGCCTGGGGACATGAGTTTACCGTAGAGTCGCGTAATCTGGTCGGGGAGCTTAGCTGGAAAACAAACCTGAATGTATCTTTTAATAGAAACAAAGTAATTAGATTAGGTCTAAACGATACACCGATGGGCGGTTTAACAGATATGTTTGGCGTAAGTGCCCTGATTGTCGGACAACCGATAGGTGTTTTTACCGGATTGGTTTTTGATGGATTATACATGAATCAGGAAGAACTGGATTCACAACCTAAACATGCAACATCTGATATCGGAACGGTCCGATATAAAGATTTAGGTGGTCCCGATGGTGTGCCCGACGGAATAATTGATGTATATGATAAAACAGTCATTGGTGACCCGAATCCAAAAATGCAATTCGGCCTTACAAATGAATTCAAATGGAAAAAATTTGATTTAAGCTTCTTGATGACGGGACAGGTAGGGGGCGACATCTATGCCAAATGTTTTGAAAATTTCTTAAACCTCGATGGTGTATTCAACGTACTGAAAGAGGTCAAGGATCGCTGGAGGTCTCCTGAAAATCCAGGTAATGGTAGAATTCAGAGAACCTTGTCCGGTAAAACCGAACTCTCAAGATCTTCTAATGATTTATGGGTGTATGACGGCACACAACTTACATTAAGAAATGTGACACTTGGATATACTTTGCCGGTTAAAGAAAATAAATACATCCGTCATGCACGTTTCTACATTACAGCACAGCAGTTGTTTGTTCTTTCAAAATACCCGGGACCTAATCCGGAAGTGAATAGTACGACAAATAATGAATTACGATGGAATGGTATGGGGGTAGACCGATCTGTATATCCCGTACCTCGTACATTCAGCGTCGGTTGTAATCTTACATTTTAATATAAATTACAGAATAATATAATATGAAAAAAATACTAATTATCTGTCTTATAACCTTAGGAATCAGTTCTTGCGGAGAGAATTTTTTGGAATTATATCCATTAGATAAATCAACAACCGGATCCTTTTATAAGACCGAAGCGGATTTCACCCAAGCATTGAATGGAACTTATGGTCCTCTGCGTCACTTATATGGTGTTGAAAACAGATTATACGTGCTTACGGAGCAACGTGCTGATAATGTACACTATACATATTACGCACCTGACCGTGGAGGCAGTGCTGTGGTTAATGAGCCGATATCGAATTTTTTCAATCTCAACGGACTTAACGGACGGGTTAACGGTGTTTGGGAAAGATTATATATAGGGATAGCAAGAGCGAACACTCTTTTAGGACATGTAGATGAGGCTCCAGAATTTTCGGCCGGATTTATGGACGAAATTGTAGGGCAAGCTAAATTTTTAAGAGCCTTCTATTATTTTCATCTCGTACAACTATTCGGAGATGTTCCTTTACATTTGACGGAAGTCACGTCTCCGGAAGAATCATTTTTAGCTCGTACACCGGTCAATGATGTGTATGCTGCAATTATAAATGATGTTACAGAAGCAATAAGACTGCTCCCTGAAGTTTCTTATAAAGACGGAAAACAAAGTGGTCGCGCAACCGAAGGTGCAGCAAGGATGCTTTATGCATATGTATTAATGACAAAACCTGACCGTGACTATGTGGAGGCGGAAAAACAATTAAGAGCAGTTCTTGCAATGAATTACGCACTTGAACCTGATTATGCAACTGTTTTTAATCCTTTATTTAAAAATGGAAAAGAATCTATTTTTGAGATACAATATTTGGCGGGTGATGTTGGAACACAAAACGCCGTGATTTATGACTTCTTGCCAAGAGCCGGGGATCACACCTTGATAACTGGCGTTACGGGTGGCGCAAATGATCTGGACGGTGGTTGGATGGTTCCGACCCAAGCTATGATCGACTCATATGAATCCGGTGATTTACGTCGCGACAAGTCTATTGCCATAGCAGTAGGTATCGGAGACCCCACAGGTCTTATGATTCCTCAGGCTGTCTTGTCTCCCGGGGATCCTGGCGTTGCAGATTATGCTATCGCAAGAGCTTTCACTAAAAAATTCCTGCATGAGTTTACGAAACAAAAAAACACTAACGATAACTGGCCTGTATACCGGTTGGCCGACACTTATTTATTATTGGCAGAATGCTTGGTGCTACAAAACCGAGGCAATGAAGCGAGTACTTATGTGGCTATGGTAAGAAATCGGGCTGGCCTGCAAACCACTCCGGCAACAATCACAATCGACGATCTGTTAATGGAACGCAAGCATGAACTGGCTTTCGAGGGACATCGTTGGTATGACCTGCTTCGTACAGGAAAAGCGCTTGAAATTATGAACGCATTTGGTATTTACATTAAGGCACTGGATATTAACTTGATTCCTGAAACGTATGATATCAAGCCTGAGTATCTGCTTTATCCTATTCCTTACAGCGATATTCAATTAAATGATAAACTGATACAAAATCCCGGCTATGCCAATTAATCTCCTAATTTGCATAAAGCGCAAATAAATTAAACTTCAGCAAGGTTAGTTGGATTAATATTATTATCCAACTAACCTAACTGAAAAACTGTGGCGAGTCATAGAAAACATACAATTGTAGAATGAAAAAGATAAAACAAATAGCCCTTACAAGCCTGCTTCTGCTACTCCCGATAGCATCAGGATATCCGCAGGAAATGAGTCGGATCAACCACGACAAGGGAAAAAAAATGATTTACTTAAATATCAATGACCAGAATCTCTCGCTACTGATTGATTATTCACAAGGCTGTAAAATCGCGGCATTAAATATAAAAGGTAAAAACACCTTGGCCGAAGATGGCATTTTTACAGGCTTCAGAACAAGAGGCGGCGTTTTTAGTTCCGGAAACGCCGATAATATTAAGACAGAAGAATCAAATGATAAAATCAGTTTATACAATATCGTATATGGCGACGACGCTATCAGCGTTTCCGAAATATGGACGTTTGAACTTGCCGGAGAAGATATCCATTGGACGATTCATCGAAAATACAGCAATGCAGCCAAACTGGAAGAAATGGCTTTTCCACAATGGAACTTTGCCGATCTCTCCGTATGGAAAGGAGGAATCATTGATAATGGCGGAATGGTCTGGTGCAAATACCTGAAAGAGGTAAATGACACGTATGGAGTCCACACGGGAGGCGTAACATTCTGGAATCCGGATTCGGGAGATGCGCTGCGTATTACTGCCCGGAAAGAGGAGGATAAATACATTGCTTCAACATTTTCACACCATGAAAACGGGACGTTCGCTTTTACGCAGTTTATTACAGACATCGAACTGGAACCTCGTTACAATTTAAGTCGTTTTGTTCATCAGAAAGCGGATGTGTTTGCTCCCTTCGACGTCCGGAAAGAGGAAATTTCCATTGCTATCGAAATCAAATATGTTGATTACAAGATTGCCTATTCAAGGGGAAAGCTACCGGGAATAGATGCTGATGCCGTGCGTGAGCTAATGAATACAACCGGCAGATATGGCGTAGTAGATAATGGAATAATAGGTGCCAACGGGTGGATTACCAATTGGAAATGCCTACATGAACCTTTCTTTTCCCAAATCGGAATGGCATTGAATGATTCGAATTATACCCGTAACATGAGTGCAACACTCGACCGGGAGAGAGATTTCGCCATCACCGACGAGGGACGCGTATTATCCAGATGGCATGATATCGACAACGATCAAATTCCCGGCACATATAATTATAAAACAGGATATTATGAAGCGATGTGGGGATACACGATCGATTCGCAAACCGGTTATATTATCAACACGTCCGAACAATTTGATTTATGCGGAGATATCGACTGGTTAAGATCCCATAAGAAAAGTTGCGAGAAAGCGTTGGACTGGTTAATCCGCCGCGATTCTGACAAAAACGGCATCTTTGAAATGTTGAATAATCATATCGACGAACAAAAAGCCAGCGATTGGTTGGATATTGTATGGGCCGGTTTTGAAAATGCGTTCGTCAATGCACAGATGTATGAAGCACTAAATCTATGGGCCGGATGCGAGGCGGTTCTGGATGATCCAGAGAAAGCCAGATACTACTCGTCCGTTGCCGCCAAGTTGAAAGAAAGCTTTAATAAACCGGTACAGGAAGGAGGCTTCTGGCATCCGGAAAAGAAACAGTATATCTATTGGCGTGATAACGACGGCCGTATTCACGGTGACAACCTGGTTACGCCGGTTAACTTTGCCGCGATCGCATTCGGATTATGTGACGACAAGGAGCGGATCCGGATCATTCTAGAAGAGATTGAAAGAAGAACCGAAGCTGAAGATCTTTTCCATTGGCCGCTCTGTTTCGATTCTTACAAAAGAGAAGAAGTACATATCAATAACTGGCCGTTTCCCAAGTATGAAAATGGAGATATCTTTCCGACATGGGGTTATCTGGGCATCAGGGCTTACGCAGATTATGACAAAAATCTGGCATTAAAATATATCCGAAACCTATTGAGCCAGTACAACAAAGACGGATTATCGTCCCAACGGTATAGCCGGATAACGCAGGAAGGATTGGGGAGTGACATCCTTGCTGGAATATGTACCACCATTACAGCGTTATACCGGGACATTTACGGCATTCGTCCGAAGTGGAACCGAATGGGACTCGAACCAAATATGCATAGAATGCTAAACGGAACAGAATTCACCTATATATTGCGAAATGTAGTCTATACGCTCCGACTCAACGTCAATGAATATGAGATGCAAACAGATCATTTTACGGTCAAAAGCAAAGAAGCTTTCGGAGCAACATACAACAACCATGAATTTATATTTTTCCCTCAAAACAGAGACGAAATACGCTTAAAACTGAGCGGAAAGACAAAGACTCCTATCCACATGGTATTGGATAAATATACCGAAAATGATTTTTCCTGGCGGATTGTTTCTACAGACGTATACGATTTTGCGGTGGAAGGGCTTGATCCGTCAAAAAAATATAAACTTAGTATCAATAACAAAATGACAGATATAATAATCGAAAAAAATGGTACCATCGCTTTCTCGCATAATTGTACCAAACCAACGACTTTCAGATTATATCTTCTTTGAAAAATCGCATTATGGTAAATCGGTCACGCCAGATTGTACAAATTTGCACATCACCTACCCACAAATTTCCTTTATAAACATGGCTTCGGCCTGGTGAACCCATTCCCTGAAGTGCTCATCGGGAGTATATTGGGGAATAAACTCAATTAATTTGCTCAGTTTGAATTTTTTGGCTGAAATTCCCACTCCCGAGAGACTTGCATCATAAGCGTTGAATTCCTGCTCCACATGCACGGGTACCATCAGCGTGGGCTTACGGTAGTAAAGCGCTTCACAAAGGGATTCAAAGCCCGATGTGGTGGCATAGGCCATACAACTGGCCATACTCCGCAGGAAACCCTCGTCGCTCAGCTTATGCAGCGTGAAGTTATCATCAACATGGGTCACCTCTTCAGCACCCTTCTTGTCCCAGAAAAAACGTAACGGAATATCGGGATTTTTTTTGTGCCACTCCAATACTTCGTCAAAATAGCCGGCATTCAGCATATAACCATGCACATAATCGCCCCGGACAGGTTCAACTTCAAGCACCTCATATCGTAATAGTGGCGGAACGGTCACGATTTTCTTCTTTTTCGATCCCGGCATATCCCTGAAAGAGAGCGCCAGTATTTTAGAGGCACGCGTGGAATTGATCCGGGAAAGCATCCGCAGAAAGTAGAATTTCACATCCTGTTCGGCAGTGGTTTTATAATGAGGATTGAGCAGCACATACTGATGTGCAAGGGTTATCATCTCTATCCCCATCTTCTTATCAAAACGATAGATGCCATACGCCATACCGGTAATCATCTCATAGAAATTGATCACCTTGTCGGGTTTTAATTCTTCAATTTTGTGTTTGATAAATTGCAGGCTGTCCTTGAAAACAAAAGGTCGAAGGAAATTGTTTGCCATGCTTATCAGGATATTGGGTCGTTTCTGCTTGTAGAAAGAAGTAAAGTTGGGACTGTCGAATTCAAAAAGGGGTGCCCCGATCTTGTCGATAAAGAAAGCCGGGATTTGCCTGGAATCACTTTTGCCAATAAGCACGGCAACCACTTCGTGCCCATGCTTACGAAGGACGGCAGCCAGGGATAATGCCTGCGTATAGTGGCCTCTCCCCTCACCCTGCACAGTAAAAAGAAATCTCACTCGTCAAGATTTTAAATAGAAATTCCGGGGCAAAAATACAAAATTGCCGTATAATCTCGCAACAAAAGGGGATAATTCTATCAAAATATTAAATCCTTTCGTTATCTGTTGCTCCCTTTTGATACTTGTTAACCACTTTGAAAGTAAATAGAGAAAATAAATGTGGCTTGCGACACTTGGATTACCTGCTAAATTCAAGTGCCTTTCCAAATACACCTTCAGCCACACTCCCATTTTGGTAGACAATATTTCCATTGACGAAAGTGGCATGGACGGAATAACCGAAGGTTTCTCCCTCGAAAGGCGACCATCCACATTTGTAAAAAAGGTTTTCCGGCGTAACGGTATAGGGTCTGGAGGGATCTACCAATACCAGATCGGCATAATAACCTTCCCTGATATAGCCTCTTTCCCGTATTTGAAATAGTTGTGCCGGCGCGTGACACATTTTCTCCGTTACCAACTCTTTGGTATAAATTCCTTTTTTTACCAGTTCTAGCATTACTTGCAGTGAATGTTGTACAAGTGGCCCCCCTGAAGCGGCCTGCAATGCCCCACCCTCTTTTTCGCTCAACAGGTGAGGTGCATGGTCGGTAGCTACCACATCAATCTTCCCGGTTTTCAATGCTTCCCGTAAAGCTTCCCTGTCTTCTGCTGTCTTCACAGCAGGGTTCCATTTGATCCGTGCTCCCAGCTTTTCATAATCGACATCTGAAAACCAGAGATGATGCACGCACGCTTCCGCCGTAATCTTTTTTTCCTCCAAAGGCTTTACATCAAACAGACTCAGTTCACGGGCGGTGGAGAGATGCAAAACATGCAACTTTGCACCGTATTTATCGGCCAGTTCCACGGCATGTGCCGACGATTGATAACACGCTTCCACACTACGAATCAACGGATGATATTTGATGGGAATAAACTCACCCAGTTCTTTTTTATAATGATCGATATTTTTTCGGATAATCTCCTCTTTCTCGCAATGGGTGGCAATGAGGGTATCCACCTCGGCAAAGATCCGTCGCAGGGCTCTATCATCATCCACCAACATATTTCCGGTAGAAGATCCCATAAAGACTTTCACTCCGCATATCTGCTTCAGGTCCGCTTTATTCAGTTCCTCCATATTGTCATTGGTAGCTCCCAGATAAAATGAAAAGTTGGCAACCGATTTTCCGGCAGCCATCTCCATCTTCCCACAGAGGGCATCCCATGTGACCGTCTGCGGATTGGTGTTGGGCATCTCCATATAAGATGTAACACCCCCCGCCACAGCCGCACGGCTTTCGGTATGGATATCCCCTTTATGCGTCAAACCCGGATCGCGGAAATGCACCTGGTCGTCAATCACACCCGGCATCAGCCACAAGCCACGGGCATCGATCACCTTTCGACAGGCATTCAATACCGTTTCCGGCACCTCTTCCCTGAAAATACGGGAGATTCTCTCCCCTTCCAGAAGCAGCGATCCGGTAAAGCTGCTTCCCTCGTTGATTATGGTCGCTTTATGAATAAGAATCATGATGGGTTGTTGAATGTTGAATGCGGTTTAATTTTTCCGATAGCCTTACGACGGCGCAGGTCAATCACCCCGAAAAACGCTTCACCGAAAATACTCGAATTCATTTTGGAGGTGCCGAGCCTCCGGTTCACAAAGATCACCGACACCTCTTTAATCCTGAATCCAAGTACATACGCCGTATATTTCATTTCGATCTGGAAAGCATATCCTTTGAAATTAATCTGATCAAGATCGATAGTTTCCAACACCTTCCGCCGGTAGCAGACAAATCCGGCAGTAGTATCCTTTATATTTAGCCCTGTAATAACACGTACATATTTCGAGGCGAAGTAAGACATCAACACGCGGCCTATCGGCCAGTTCACCACATTTACCCCCGTGACATAACGCGATCCCACAGAAACATCATACCCCTCGTCGTGACAAGCAGCATACAGCCTTGGGAGATCTTCGGGATTGTGTGAAAAATCGGCATCCATCTCGAAAATATACTCATAAGAACGTGCCAACGCCCATTTAAATCCATGAATGTAAGCCGTACCCAAACCCAGCTTTCCTTTTCTCTCCTCAATGAACAGCCGACCGTCGAACTCTTCCGACATTAAGTTCTTCACGATGGAAGCCGTTCCGTCGGGAGAGCCATCATCGATCACCAGAATATGAAAACTCTTCTCCAAAGCAAAAACTGCCCTGATGATATTTTCAATGTTCTCTTTTTCATTGTAGGTAGGTATGAGCACTACACTATCCGCACTATCTGACATATCAAGGAGAAATTTTTTCAAAAGTACGATTTTTCAGTCACAAATAAAAAAGATCAGGGAATATTTTGTTTTCTGAATAAAAAGATCTATCTTTGCAGTCCAATTAAGGAAAAAGATCGCGGAGTGGAGCAGTTGGTAGCTCGTTGGGCTCATAACCCAAAGGTCACAGGTTCGAGTCCTGTCTCCGCAACTATCGAACAGAAGCCGGCTTTCATCACAGAGAGCCGTTTTTTATTGCTCTATCCATTGATCCCATTCTCGGATCATCCCGAAAAATTCTCCATTCGTTGACAAAAAAGCGCTGTTCGTTGATTGTTTTAACATCTGTAATAGATTGTCATTATATTTGCGTCGAATTATCAATATAATAAATAACGACGCAACATGAAAAAGAAAAATTTACTACTGATAGTGTATCTGAGTCTCGTCGTACTGATAATGTACGCTTGCAGTACAGATGATATAGATGAATTGGATCCGGATGAGACGGAACAGACAGAAACGGAAGATCCTGAAGTACCTGAAGATACGGGTGATACGAAAGACGATGACCTTAATCCGAACTCCCAAACTGTTAGTTATGAGAATGCTGTCTTGATCGCGTTCTCCACAAGTGGCGCAACGGTCACCAACCCGTTTGAAGACAACGGAGTAACGGTAGAAAACAACAATGGGCATGTCACCATCACCTCCACACTGACCGAGACGGAATTGAATTATGTCCTTTCGGGAATCATTGCTGACGGGTCGGTGAAAATATATGGTGAGAAAAAGTTCGGACTGATCTTGAATGGTGTCGGGATAACCAATTCCACCGGTGCCGCCATCAATATCCAAAACAAGAAGAAATGCACCGTGACCCTTGTGGATAAAACCAACAACCGGCTTATCGACGGGTCGACATATACCTACACTGACGGGGAAGATATGAAAGCTACATTCTTCAGCGAAGGCAACGTCGTGGTTGAAGGAAACGGCAGTCTTGAAATCCGCGGGAAGAACAAGCATGCGCTTGCCACGGATGGAGCACTGACGATGACGGCAGGCACCATCAATATCAAGGAGGCTGCCAGCGATGGAATCCATACCAATGACGAAATAACCTTTTCGGGCGGCACCCTTTCAGTACGGTCGGTAGGCGACGGGATACAAAGTGAAAGTATCGATAATCCCATATCAATCACAGGTGGTGCCATCACTATCGTGACAACCGGCGAGAAAGGCCATGCCATCAAAACGGAACAGAATGTGGAGATCGAATCCACCGGAACGATCGACATCACCACTTACGGTGCAGCTTCAAAAGGCATCAAACCTACCGGAGATGCCACCATCCGTAAAGGGAGTATCACCATCAATACTGCCGGAAATGCTATCTGGGATACAAGTGAACTGGATATCTCATCAGCGGCAGGCGTGAAGTGTGATGGCAATTTCCTCATGGAGGACGGAACCCTTACGATATTGAGTACCGGCAAAGGAGGCAAAGGCATCAATGCCGATGGCACGCTCATCATCAATGGAGGTACTGTAACAGTTACGACAACAGGTGATCAATATGTGTACAACAGCAGCAATGACACAGCCGCCAAAGCAATCAAAAGTGACGGGAACCTGACCATCAACGGAGGCACTGTTAAAATACGCACTTCCAAGACCGAGGCCGAAGGATTAGAGAGCAAAGCCACTCTTATCATCAACGACGGAGAAGTAGATATTGAAGCCTACGATGATGCAATCAACGCCACCACACATATACAGATAAACGGGGGAAATATCTATTGCAACAGTACCACCAATGACGCCATCGACTCAAACGGCACGCTTACGGTCACCGGTGGGGTGGTTATTGCTGCCGGGGCCACACAGCCCGAAGCAGGATTTGACTGCGACAACAGCCGTTTCACGATTACCGGAGGTACGCTCATCGGTATCGGAGGAGATACCAGCACTCCTACCGCCAGTTCTTCCACCCAACGTTCTTTGATTTTTCATTCCTCCACATCCAATATCCAATATGTACGAATTGAAACCACTTCAGGTGGTAAGGAGGTATTGACGTTCAAACTGCCGAAAACTTATTCTTCGAGAATGACGATGCTTTTCAGTAGTTCGACTCTTGCTGCAAGTACAGGATATACGATTTATACAGGAGGCTCCATTTCAGATGGTACCAATTTCCATGGTTATTATACTGGGGCAACCTACACCAAAGGCAGCTCTGCCGGTACATTCACTACCGGATCAGCCGCCGGCGCCGTCACTACAGTGGGCACATCCCAAGGAGGCGGAGGAGGGCGCCCGTAAGATAAATGGTCAATAAATTTCATAAGTAAGCATATAATACCACTGTTATGCTATCTTTGCGTAACGGTGGTATTTGCTTTTAAACCGAGGCAAACACACAAATGATCAAGAGAAAACAATACATACTCGAAAACCTGATATATGCTGTTATATGGCTTATCATGTTTATCATACCTTTGGCCGGTTACAGCTTTGAGGGTAGTATCCACTGGAACGATGTGAGAAAATTCTGGGTACGGCTACTGCCGTTTGTCATACTTTTTCTCCTGAACAACTATCTGTTAATTCCCAAATTCCTGTTCCGGAAAAAATATCTGTTGTATATCGGGTTGTTGCTCCTGTCCATTCTTTTCCTGTTTATCGCCGGGCCGATAGTGACAGAAAGCCTGAATCCCGGTTCATATCCGAAAAAAGAGCAGATTTTCAGGAAAAATGACGGGAATCATCCCGGACCTCCTCCTCCCCCCGGTGACCGGAAAAAGGGCCCTCCATTGATGCAATTTCCCAAAAGATGGGGACCCTACCTCAACGGATTGCTGATGGCGATATTGGTGTCAGGATTCAACATCGCGATAAGCCTGCTTTTCAAGTCGATTAAAGATGCCAAACAACTCGATGAACTTGAAAAACGTACACTGCGCACCGAACTGAACTATCTGAAAGCCCAGATAAATCCCCATTTTTTCATGAATACCCTCAATAATATTCATGCGCTGATAGACATCGACGGAACCAAGGCAAAGCGGACGGTAGTCGAACTGTCCAAACTGATGCGATATGTTTTGTATGAGGCCGAGAAACCGCTGATCACATTGGATAAAGAGGTGGAATTTATAGAAAACTACATAGCGCTCATGCGGATACGGTATACAGAAGATGTGGAGATAACTTCCATATATCCTCAGGCTATCCCCTATATCCAGATACCGCCGCTACTCCTGATCACATTGATAGAAAATGCCTTCAAGCATGGAATTAACATAAACGGCAAATCGTATATCCATTCGCAGATGACCATTGAAGACGAACATCTTCTCTATTCCGTGGTAAATACTTTGCCCACGGATCCCATATCCACAACAGGCATGGGACTGGATAATTTGCGAAAGCGACTGGAACTGCTTTTTGGAAAGGACAACTATATGCTGGAGACGTACGCCGGTAACGGAGTGTTTATAGCGAACCTCAATATTCCCGTGAAAACATGAAGATCAAATGCATAGCGATAGATGATGAGCCTCTGGCACTCCAGCAATTATCAAGATATATACTTGATACGGAATTTCTTGAACTGGCGGGCTCGTTCCGTAACGCTTTAGTGGCAGGAAAATGGTTTTCCGAAAATAAAGCCGATGCAATTTTCGTGGACATAGAGATGCCGGGGATCAATGGGTTGGATTTTATACGGGAGATGAATCAAAAACCATTGGTTGTGTTTACCACAGCCCATTCCGAATATGCATTGGAAGGATTCAAGGTAGATGCCACCGACTACCTTTTGAAGCCGATCGACTATCGGGATTTTCTGCATTCAGCGGAGAAAGTGTATCGCCAGTTTCTCTTAATACAGGGGGCAGCTACAGGACAAGGCAATAAACATATCATTTTCGTCCGGTCGGAATATAAAACAATTCCCCTTGCCATCGAAGACATCATTTTCATCGAAAGCCAGAGTGAATATGTACGTATATTTTCACATGAGAAAAGACCTATTATGACACTTGGCAGTCTAAAATCGTATCAGGAGATGTTATCTCCCGGTTTATTCCTGCGTGTGCACCGTTCCTTTATCGTTAATCTTTCTTCCATAAAATCCATCGGCAACAAACAGATACTACTTACCAACGATATGCGCATACCTGTGGGCAAACTATACGAACCTGACCTGAAAAAACATATCAATGAGAATATTCACAGAAAATGAAAAAGTGCCATCCGATAACTTCCGGCGACACTTTTTTTATTTGATATTGCTATAAATTTATTTTTCGTTCGAGAATGAATACGGGAAATCAGACTCCTTTGTACCGCGCATTTTATTAGGGGTTTCGGACATAGAAAAATCAATCTTCGCTCCGTTCATCAACTGATCATGGGTGAAGTAATTTTTGGTGTATTCCTTTCCGTTCATCTTGATATCGGAGACGTATCTCGTTTCACAAGTGTTATCCGGCGCGTTGATCTCAATGGTCTTTCCGTTTTCCAGATGAACGGTCATCTTCTTGAACAAAGGGGATCCGATCACATACTGGTCGGTACCGGGGCAAACCGGATAGAATCCGAGGGAAGAGAAGACATACCACGCCGAGGTCTGGCCATTGTCTTCATCACCGCAGTAACCGTCGGGATTGGGGCTATAGAGTTTATCGAGCACCTCACGTATCCAATACTGTCCTTTCCACGGTTCACCTGCATAATTATAAAGATAGAGCATGTGTTGGATAGGCTGGTTACCATGTGCATACTGCCCCATATTCATCACCTGCATTTCACGGATCTCATGGATCGGAAAACCATAATAGCTATCATCAAAAATGGGAGGGATCACAAATACGGAATCGAGCATATTCACAAACTCCTTCTTGCCGCCCATCAGGTCGATCAATCCCTGCGGATCATGGAAAACCGACCAGGTGTAGTGCCAGCTGTTTCCCTCCGTGAAGGCATCTCCCCATTTCAGGGGGCTGAAAGGGGACTGGAACGAACCATCCTTGTTACGGCCGCGCATCAGTTTATATTCCGGCGAATAGAGGTTACGGTAGTTCTGACTCCGTTTGGCGAAGCGGTCGATCTCCTCCTGGGGACGGTTCAACTCCTTCGCCAGTTTGTAGATTGTCCAATCGGCATAGGCATACTCCAGCGTGCGGGCGGCATTTTCATGAATCCCCACATCATAGGGAACATACCCCAATGTATTATAATATTCATGGCCGTAACGTCCCGTGGCCGTAATCTTGGGATGCACATTCTCGGTCCCATGTAACAGGGCCTCATACAGTGTTTCTATATCATATCCGCGCAACCCTTTCAGGTAAGCATCCACCACCACCGAAGCCGAATTATTACCGATCATGCTCTGCCTGTGCCCGGGGCTTGCCCATTCAGGCAGGAAGCCACTTTCCTTGTAGGTATTCACCCATGCTTGCTGTATCTCCACGTTTACCGACGGGTATACCAGGTTCAACAAGGGAAATAGTGCACGGAATGTATCCCATACACCGGTGTCGGTGTACATATAGCCGGGAAGGATTTTTCCGTTATAGGGACTGTAATGCATGATATTTCCCTGTGCGTCTATCTCATGAAATTTGCGGGGAAAAAGGGTAGAACGATAAAGGGTTGAATAGAAGGTACGCTGTTGGTCTAGGTCACCCCCTTCAATTTCTATTTTACCCAGTACCTCGTTCCATGCATCACGTCCTTCCTGCTTCACGGTTTCAAAATCTTTTCCGGTCACCTCTCTCAGGTTTTGCCATGCCTGCTCGTAGCTGATAAAAGAAGAAGCTACCCGGGCAATCACTTTCTCGCCTTTTTGAGTAGTAAACCCAATGAAAGCACCGGTATGATCGGCTTCCGCCTTATTTCCCTGTCTCTGGATCTTACCATCTTTTACTACCTGCTTATATTGGAACAGTTTATCGAATACCACTACAAAATAATTTTTGAAGTTTTCGGGTACGCCGCCACTGTTTCGCGTAGTATAACCAATGATGGCATTCTTTTCGGGTAGAATTTCTACTCCCGATCCCCTGTCGAATGCGTCGACCAGCACAAAGGCTTTGTCCGTTTCAGGGAATGTAAACCGAAAAATAGCAGCCCGTTCGGTAGGAGTGACCTCCGCTTCAATATCATAATCGGCAAGATAGACACTATAATAATAGGGTTTGGCAACTTCGGCCTTGTGGGAATACCAACTGGATCGCTTCTCCTGGTCAAACTCCATCGTGTCCGTCATCGGGAAAATGGAAAACTGTCCGTAATCATTGTTCCAGGGACTCGGTTGATGGGTTTGCTTGAACCCGTTGATCTTGTAGTCCGTATATACATACTGCCATCCATCGCCGATCTTGCGGGTCTGGGGTGTCCAGAAGTTCATTCCCCAGGGAACTGCTATGGCCGGGTAGGTATTTCCATTTGAAAGAGAAAACTCTGATAAAGTCCCCATCAGAATATTTACATAATCAACCGGGGCACTCTCCGGCTGGTGTGCTGCGCTTCCGAAAAACACCACTGACAGCGACAAAGCTGTTACAATAACAAATAGTTTCCTTTTCATTCTTTTTTATAGATTATCTTGCTATATCGAATTGACCAAATCCATTTTGCCTTCACGTTCAAGATCCACGATCAATTCTCCGAACAGGGTATTTACCCAGGCAAACCATTTCCGACTAAACCGGGTAGGATCATCCTTATGGAATGACTCATGCATAAAGCCCGTATTGCCATCGGTATCGCGTAACATCCGCAGACAATCCCGGATCTCGTCATCACTGTTACTGGTCTGTGCACGCATGATAATGCTCATTGGCCAAATCATGTCATATCCGATATGAGGACCTCCGATCCCTTCCCCTGCCGTTCCTCTGAAGAAGTAGGGGTTATCTTCGCTCCAAATTAGTTTACGCGTATTCAGATAAATGGGATCATCCTGTGCCACACCGTCCAGATAAGGCAATGCCAACAAGCTGGGTATATTGGAATCATCCATTAAATAGGCATTCCCAAAACCATCCACTTCAAAAGCATATACTTTTCCATATTTGGGGTGTTCTACAACAGCATATTGCTGAAGTGCATTGCTTACCTCGTCGGCCAACGCCTTGCTTTCAGTTGCCAGTGCGTTATCACCGACAACTTTCTCAGCAATCTCAGCGATCTGATTCAGCGAGGTGACAGCAAAAAAGTTGGACGGAACAAGGAACTGGAAGGTAGTAGCATCGTCTGACGGGCGGAATGTGGAAACGATCAGCCCCACCGGTCTGACCGGATTACCATATCCGTCATTGTTGACAGTATCCAATTGACGTTCCGTTACCCGTTGAAATTTATAGGGTCCAAGACCCTCTTTGCGTTGCTGTTCTTTGAATGTCTTGATCACGAGCGCCATAGCCTTTTTCCAATCGGTATCGAAGACGGAAGTGTCACCCGTGATTTTCCAGTAGTTATAAGCAAGTCTCACCGGATAGCAGAGCGAGTCGATTTCCCATTTACGCTCATGCAACATGGGATTCATATCGGTACGATCCTTCCTCCACTCACCATTCGGATTGGGATTGGCATAAAAGGCATTGGCATAAGGATCTATAAGGATACATTGCGTTTGTCGGTTGATAACTCCTGCAATCAATTGTTTCAATTTTGCATCGGATCTGGTAAGCGATACGTAAGGCCATACCTGCGCCGATGAATCGCGAAGCCACATGGCATCGATATCGCCGGTAATTACGAAAGTATCCGGTTTACCATTCTTCGTACTGAAAGTTACCGTTGTATCCAATGTATTGGGGAAGCAATTCTCAAACATCCATGCCAGTTTCGGGTCTTTTATCTTCGCTTTTACTCTTGCAATGGTCTCTTCAACAGCCGTTGAAGTAAAATGGCGATCGCGCATTACTGGGCGATTGGAAACAAATTTTGTTTTTGCAGCCGTATCTCTTACTGATGAGGCCGCCCAGACTGGAGGCACAGCCAATACGGTCAATCCCATGGCGCTTTTCCTAATAAAATTTCTACGAGTTATCATAATTATGGTAATTTTACTATACTATCTTTTCAACAGCTTTCTTATTCTTCTTCACTAAATTGAATAGGTATTTTTTTACGGAAACCTTCCTTAAAACACATCATAGTTTCAGTTCTCGATAATCCCAACGGCTGCAATTCGTCGTGGATAATCCTCAACAAGTCTTTATTGTTTTTCGCGAACACCTTGACCAAAAGATCATACTGGCCTGTGGTATAATAACATTCCACCACTTCGGGTATCTTTTCCAATTCGGTTACCACATACTCAAAGGTAGAAGGAGAGGTCAGGAAGATCCCTACATACGCGCAGGTTTCATAACCAATCTTTTCGGCATCCAGCAAAAACTCGGAGCCTTTGATCACCCCTATTCCGGTAAGTTTCTGTACCCGTTGATGGATAGCGGCACCCGAGACGCCACATGCGCGGGCCACTTCCAGAAAAGGGATACGTGCATTATCCACTATCATTCTAAGGATTTTTTCATCCAGTTCGTCCAATTCATGATGTGCCATAGATCTGTTGTATATTAAATATTATTAGTGTAGTTGATGTATCACAAGTCCCGAGCGTAATTTCGGTTCAAACCAGGTAGTTTTGGGAGGCATGATATTACCCGTATCGGCTATATCCATCAGTTGTTTCATTGAAACGGGGTACAAGGCAATAGCAAGGGCCATTTCCCCACTGTCTACCCGTTGCTTCAGCTCGCCCAGCCCGCGTATACCCCCCACAAAATCGATCCTTTTATCACTGCGAAGATCCTTGATACCCAGTATTTCATCCAGTACCAAGTTAGAAGTGATGGTCACGTCGAGTTGACCGATAGGGTCGTTATCATCATACGTCCCGGGCTTTGCCGTCACGCTAAATGAGCGACCGTCGAGATAAATGGAGAATTGATGGAGATTTTGCGGTCTCTGTATCTCGGAACCGGTTGGTTCTACTACAAAGTTGTTCTCCAATTTTTGTATGAATTCATCGGGAGTGAGTCCGTTCAGGTCTTTCACCACCCGATTATAATCGATAATGGTCAGTTGACTGTCGGGAAAACAGACCGCCATAAAATAGTTGTACTCTTCATCCCCATTATGATTGGGATTGTTTCTTGCTTTTTCCGCACCCACCAATGCGGCCGCAGCGGAACGGTGATGTCCGTCGGCGATATACATTGCCGGAATGGCATCAAAAATTTCTGTGACTTTTCCAACAGTCTCTGCATCCGGAATTAACCAGAAATGGTGTCCTACCCCATCGGCCGACACAAAATCATATTCGGGTTCACGAGCCGTGACTTTATCCACAATTCCATGCAATTCCCTGTTATCGGGATAAGCGAAGAAGACAGGCTCCATATTGGCATCGGTGATCCGTACATGCTTCATACGGTCCTCTTCCTTATCGCGGCGTGTCAGTTCATGTTTTTTGATTTTCCCGGTCATGTAATCCTCCACATAAGCACCCAACACCAAACCGTACTGGGTTTTACCGTTCATCGTCTGTGCATAGACATAATACATCTCTTGATCATCCTGAACAAGCCAACCATTGTTCCGGAATAACTTCAGGTTTTCGGCGGCTTTTTCATATACGTCTGCATCGTGCTCGTCCTTTCCCACCGGGAAATCGATCTCCGGCTTGATAATACGATACAATGACTTTTCATTTCCCCCGGCCTCTTTGCGGGCTTCTTCTGAATTCAGCACATCATACGGGCGCGAAGCCACTTCTTTCACTAATGCTTTCGGCGGACGGATGCCTCTAAAAGGTTTTACTTTCATATGATTAAAACTATTTATTTTAATTTTATTCTTGAAGGATTTATTGCACGCAAATATAGCTATTTTCTCCCGAATAATAGGACATTACAAAGCCATTTAAGAAAAAACTATTACTTTTGTTCCGCGGAGGCAGCCGGATAAAACAAAGACTCCGGACAATCGTTTTACCGCATGTTCCTCTTACAACAAGTAAACAAGACTCAAATGATACAGATTCACGAAAGCAAGCTTATCGAGGCTGCCGAAAAAGGGATGGATGAATTCCTGAAAGTGTTTACCGATGCTTATCTTGAAACATTGGGAGGAGAGATCACTGCAGAAAACATGGATCTACTGAACGGGTATCAGCACACGCTTCTTGCGCTTCGTTTTTTTACAGAAGAAGTAAATGAGGGTGGATTCGTCCAACTCATCCAGAATGGCTATGGAGGTTATATCTTCGACAATCCGGTCGCCAAAGCGTTGAAACAGATGGGGGCAAAGGGATTTTCAAAAATCCTCTATAAGGCAAAAGAGATATATGACACCCATCGTACCGAACTGGAACGAGAGACTACCGAAGAGGAGTTCACAGCGATGTATGTCGACTTTGAGCAGTTCGATGAACTGGAAGAGAAGTTTTTCTATACCGAAGAGGAGGAGATCTCCATTATCGCGCAATACGTGGATGAGAACCTGGAAGATTTCGCCGAGATACTTAAATAGGGCGTAACTCTACCGTCATCCCCATGGCAGCCGCTATGTGGTACAAAGTTGATACTGTAGGTAAAGTTATATAGTTATACAACTTTTTAATTTTAAAAAAAGCACCTACCAGAAAAAAACTGATAAGTGCCTTATTATCACCGTCGGGGTGGCGGGATTCGAACTCGCGACCCCCTGCTCCCAAAGCAGGTACACTAACCGGACTGTGCTACACCCCGAAATCGGATGCAAAAGTACAACTATTTTCCAATAATCTCAACATCTAAATGGTTTTTTTATTGAACCGCATGATTCACGCGATATATTGTGTAAATTTGCAGTCTAATTTCAGTGAAACATTAACAAGAGATAGTATCTTATGTACAGAAGCAACACTTGTGGCGAACTCCGGTTGGCCGACGTAGAGAAAGAGGTGACTTTAGCCGGTTGGGTATCCAAAATCCGCAAGATGGGAGGGATGACCTTTATAGACTTGCGCGACCGGTATGGTATTACACAACTGTCGTTCAATCAGGAACTGAATCCCGATCTCTGTGACCAGGCCAACAAACTGGGACGTGAGTGGGTAGTCCAAATCACAGGTACTGTGAAAGAGCGCAGTAGTAAAAATCCAAATATTCCCACCGGAGACATTGAAATCATTGTCTCAAAGCTGAATGTGTTGAATGTTTCCAAAACACCTCCCTTCACCATCGAAACCGAGACTGACGGAGGTGACGAACTACGGATGAAATACCGTTACCTGGATCTGCGCCGCAATGTGGTAAGACAAAATCTGGAATTACGCCACAAGATGGCTTTCGAGACACGCCGCTACTTAGATGAGAGGGGATTCTTAGAAGTGGAGACACCGGTACTCATCGGCTCTACCCCCGAAGGGGCACGCGACTTTATTGTCCCTTCCCGTATGAATCCGGGTGAGTTCTACGCCCTACCCCAATCGCCACAATTGTTTAAACAGTTGCTGATGGTATCGGGATTCGACCGTTATTTCCAGATCGTAAAATGCTTCCGCGATGAAGACCTGAGAGCCGACCGGCAACCGGAGTTCACTCAGATCGACTGTGAAATGTCGTTTGTCAACCAGGAAGATGTACTACAAATCTTTGAAGGACTGACCAAGCACCTGTTCAAGTCGATCAAAAATATAGAAGTACCCGATTTTCCACGTGTAAGTTATGCCGATGCCATGCAGTTATATGGGTCGGACAAACCGGATACCCGTTTTGAAATGACTTTTACGGAGATAAAAGACTTAACCGTAGGAAGGGAGTTCGGGGTATTCGACTCCGCAGAATACGTAGCCGCCATTTGTGCGAAAGGATGCGCTTCCTACACCCGCAAGCAATTGGATGAACTGACCGATTTCGTAAAACGTCCCCAGATAGGAGCTAAGGGATTAATATATCTGCGATATAATGACGACGGTTCATTGAAATCGTCGGTCGACAAATTCTATACAGAAGAAGATCTCCAAAAATGGGCGGAGAGATGTGGCGCCCAACCGGGCGATTTAGTGCTGATACTGGGCGGAGAAACCGAAAAAACGCAGAAACAATTATGTGAGCTGCGCTTAGAAATGGGAACCCGTCTGGGACTGAGGGACAAGAACAATTATAAATGCCTGTGGATAACTGATTTTCCGTTACTGGAGAAAGATGAAGAGTTGAATCGCTTTTTTGCGAAGCACCACCCATTCACCTCACCCAAACCGGAAGATATCGCATTATTGGACACCGATCCCGGCGCAGTTCGCGCCAATGCCTACGATATGGTGATCAATGGCGTGGAGATAGGCGGAGGTTCTATCCGTATCCACGACAGCGGGCTGCAGAAGAAGATGTTCTCTGTACTCGGATTTACTGAAGAACGGGCACAGGAGCAATTCGGATTTCTGATGAGTGCCTTCCAGTATGGAGCCCCTCCCCACGGAGGAATTGCTTTTGGACTGGACAGGTTTGTCTCTATCTTCGCAGGGCTGGACAGCATCCGCGATTGTATTGCCTTCCCGAAAAACAATGCCGGACGCGATATGATGATCGATGCGCCTTCCCATGTGGAACAGGAGCAATTGGATGAATTAGGCATCTTACTGAAAGAACAGGATAAATAGCAGAATCGAATATAATCCCAACTATTTCGTACCCAGATAAAGGAAAATCATTGCCAAAACGATCAAGGAGAGATCGATAATTTTCCCTTTCAGGTTTTTCTCATGGAAGAAAAGGACACCACCGGCAAAGGAGACCAAGACACTGCTCCGGCGTACCATCGAAACGATGGAGATCATTGCGCCGGGCAATGAAAGCGCATAGAAGTACACAAAATCGGCAACAGTTAAAAACAATGATACCAGCAGGATACTCCATTTCCAGGAAAAGGGGGTATTCACTTTTCTTCTGGGATACCATAGCAACAGGACAATTATTCCCATCAGTATGCACTGGTACAGGTTATACCAGAACTGAACGGCGATGAAACTGAAACGCTGCATCAGGTATTTGTCATATAAACCGCTCACGGCACCCAAAACAGCCGCGAGTATGATGAAGAATATCCATTTGTTGTGTGTGAAGCGGATTCCTTCTTTTTTACCGGAAACGGATAGCAAGACGAAGGAAACAATCGTGAGCAGAACACCGATAGTTTGGTACAGATTCAATCGTTCACCAAAAATCAACAATGCTCCGACCAGCGTCATCACAGGACGTGTGGCATTGATGGGGCTTGTGATCGTCAGCGGAAGATGTTTCACTGCGAAATAGCCGAAAAGCCACGACGATAGTACAATAACCGATTTCACGAATATGTAGATATGCGTCTCGAAATCAACATCCGGAACATAATAAATTGATCCGTAAAGTGTTCCGGGAAAATAGCGGGAAAGGACAAAAAGGGGGGATAATAATAATGTACAGAACAGTGTATTCAGGAACAGTACCGGTACGACCGCATTTCCGTTCACCGATTTTTTCTTACAAATATCATAGCATCCTAAAAAGAATGCCGAAACAAACGCTAAAACAATCCACACTTTCGAAAAATTAAAATACTGAATGGTAAAATATACAGTAAAAGCCGCCCGCAAGGCAGCCCTTACTGTAATTGATCACTGTATATACATCCACTTAAAGGATATAACCTTCGCTATAGGTTTTATTGAATAACCGGTTCGCATCTGCCTCCGGATCATCTACAAATTTCTCTGCAGCCGGGTCCCATTTGACGGGACGTCCCAGATCATACGCAATATTTCCCAACGTACAGACCGTACATGAACTGTGTCCTATTTCCACGGGAACCACCGGATCAGTATTATTCTTTATCGATTCAATGAAGTTCACCTGATGCGGGATCTTTGTTTCATAGGCACCTTCCGTTTTTTCCGCCACCGGAGGAAGCAAGCTGTCATCGGAAGCTTTAAAATGGTCTCTCGAGACTTCGATCCAGCCTTTATCACCCCAGAATTTTACTCCTTTCGTCTTCTCCTCATTAAACGGTTCCTCGGTCATCACCACTCCGTTCGCATATTTATAGGTCAGGTACTGGGTATCCTCATATCCTGCCGGGATAATCTCAACCGGACCATTTCCGTCCATCCCAAGTCCCCACTGGACGATATCAAACATATGAGCACCCCAGTCGGTAGTGAAACCACCGCCCAGTTCCTTATACCAGCGCCATGCTCCCCAGAACTGTTCATTCTGTTCCGGATCGAGCGAGACGGGAGGATTCAACTGGGAATTATAATGCACATACTCTGACGGCCCTAACCACAACGGCCAGTTCAGATCAGCAGGCACAGGTTCTTCAGGCAGGTCATAGGGTGTGGGAGGAGCACCTACATAGGCATTCACACGTTCTATTTTCCCGATTTTACCTTCCTGTACCATTTTCACGGCATGCTGGAAATTGGGGTCGGAACGTTGCTGACTACCCACTGCCAGAATCACCCCGTTGTCACGGACAGCTTTCTTCAGCATTTGTCCCTCTTTGATAGTGAATGTCAACGGCTTTTCCAGATAGACATTTTTCTTTGCCTTGCA
Source organism: Proteiniphilum sp. (assembly GCF_040307845.1). Taxonomy (GTDB): domain Bacteria; phylum Bacteroidota; class Bacteroidia; order Bacteroidales; family Dysgonomonadaceae; genus Proteiniphilum. Next base: position 15,770 of record NZ_JAWRIS010000065.1, on the reverse strand, counting down.
CGCTTCCATCGCTATAAATGCATGCCAGTGGTCGGGCGTCGCAATGACCACGGCATCGATATCCTGGCGTGCGATCAGATCCTTGTAGTTTTCATATACCTCCACGGCTACCTCCGACTGGGCATCAGCATAGTGTTTATTTACACGCTGCAGGAAACGCTCCCTCTTGATACCGTACACATCACATCCGGCAACTACCTGTACATCCGGAATGCCGATAAAACCATTCAACAGAAACATTGCCTGCTGTCCAAGTCCGATAAAACCCAGACGAATCATTCCATCGTCAGTTTCCTGGCTCTTGTTTTGTTTACACGAGGTAAGGAACTGTGGAAAAACAGCCACACCGACCGCGCCTACAGCGGCCGTTTTAAGAAACTTTCTTCTTGTTAATTGATTGCTCATGACTTTTAGATAAAATAAATAGTTGCTTTCTACTGCAAATATATGGTTTTATTATCAATTACTTTATTTTTAACCGAAAAACATATAAAAACAAATCAAAATAACAATATAATTAATGGGACTTAGCGTGTAATTCCTCCTCCAAGAGCCTTGTACATATCTACGGTAGCGATCAATTCATTGAGCGTTGCATCATTGAGGGCGATTTCCGCGTCAAACAATTGACGCTGGGAATCAAGTACGTCGAGATAGCTTACTATACCATTTATATATTGCAATTGTGCCAATTGATGGTATGAATAAGCCGATTCGTACAGTTTCTGATGCGATAACCTCATCGTCTTCGCCTTTTCCAGTGAAGAGATTGCATTATTCACTTCAGCAAATACATTCAATATGGTTTTCTCATATTCATACACCTGGGCCTCATAAGCGGCCTGGGCAGCAGTATGGCGCGCCTTGTTTTTTCCGAAGTTAAAAACAGGTCCGGTCAGAAAGCCTGATATAAACCATGTAGGGCTCTGGAGAAAGTTGCCCAATTCGTCGCTTTCGCCACCCAATCGTCCGGTAAGATAGAGCCTTGGAAACATATCAGTCAATGTTGCTCCTACAGCTGCATTTTTCTCTATCAGTTCTTGTTCTGCCTGCAGGATATCGGGTCGACGGCGCAAAAGGGATGACGGCAGGTCAACGGGAAGTTGTGGCGGGAAATCGATCTCGTCGATACGTTGTCCCCTGGGAATGACAGAAGAGGGATAATCACCCACCAATATGGCCAGATCATTTTCCTTCAGCTTGATTCTATTCTCTATATCGGGCACTAATGTCTCGGTACGTGCCAACTCTACCAGACTCTGCCTGTAAGGAATTTCGGAAGTTAGCCCACCCTCGTAGCGAAGTTTTGCAAACTGTACCGCCTGTTCTCTCGATATCAGTGTCTGCCTGACAATGATCAACCGCCTGTCCAGTGCCCTCAGTTCGAAATAGGCCTGTGCCACCTGGGCCACAACGGTCAGGTGCAAGGCACGTTGTGCTTCCACCGATTGCATATAGGCTGCTACTGCAGCATCGTTCTGCCAGCGTAAATTACCCCATATATCAATCTCCCATCCCGCACTCATATTCGCCCTGAACTCCGGATCATACTTTTTGTCATCTCCGCCATAGTTGAGCATTTCCTTTTGTCCTCCGGCTTCCAAGGATACATCCGGGAGCATCGATGCAAAGGTGATACGCTTGTTGGCGATCAACTCTTTGATGCGCGCCGTTGCAATGAGCATATCTTTATTGTTTTCAAGCGCCTTATCTATAAGATCCTGCAAAACAGGGTCTTCATACAGTGTGCTCCACCCTATGTCGTTTACGGATAATTCGAGGCCCTGATCCTCATTCGCACCGTTAAAATGTGCAGGCATGTCCGCCAATTCAACACGGCTGAACTCCCGTCCGACCTTGCAAGAACTTAACAAAAGGCCCAGCGTGCATATAATCGTTATATAGCAGTTAAGTGGTTTCATTCTTTCCTTTGCCTTTCTTGTTGTAAAATGTTTTGAATTTATCTCTCACCCTGGGGAATCTGGCCCAGGCGGGAAAGGAGACCTTATTCTTTAACCGGTAAAGCAGTACAAAGAAAAACGGCACTGCTATAATACCCACCACTGTCGCAAAGATCATCCCGAAAAAGACTCCCGTACCGATTGAATGACGGCTCGCCGAACCCGGACCCGATGCAACCACCAAGGGAAAAAGCCCCAGGATGAACGCAAGGGATGTCATCACGATTGGACGAAAACGCAGCCTTGCCGAATTAATGGCCGCCTGCACGGGTTCCACTCCCTTGTCGACCTGCACTTTGGCAAACTCAACGATAAGGATGGCATTCTTCGCTGCCAGACCTATCAATGTGACCAGACCTATCTGGAAGAAAATGTCATTATTCAATCCCACGGCCCATATCCCCAGGTAGGCGCCCAATGCAGCCACAGGAAAAGAGAGGATGATAGCCATGGGGATGGACCAACTCTCATATAAAGCTGCCAGGAACAGGAAGGCGAAAAGGAATACCAGCCCCAGCACAAGGAAAGTGTTACCCTGGGCTCTCTGCTCCTGGAATGATAAACCGCTCCATGAAAGCCCGATATTTTCGGGTAAACGTTCTTTTACGATCTTTTCTATGACAGCCATGGCTTCGCCCGAACTATAACCCGCGGCAGGAGTCACCTGTATCGATGCCGATGTGTACATGTTAAACCGGGATATATTCCCCGGACCTGTAGTATATTCCATCGAACCGAGAGAGGTCAGAGGAACCATCGTCCCGTTGGAAGCCTTCACAAAGAACAAGTTAAGATCATCACCCGTCATCCTGAAATTTTGATCAGCCTGGATATATACCCTGTACACACGGTTAAACATGTTGAAGTCATTTACGTATACCGCACCCAGATAAGCCTTCATAGTAGAGAAGATATCCGAGACAGGCACTCCCAGGGCCATTGCCTTATCCCGGTCGAGGTCGAAATACAACTGCGGTATCTCCGGTTGCAGAGAAGCGGAAATATTGGCCAACTGACGACTATTATTCGCGTAATACATAAAGGTATCAGTCGCTGCCACCAATTCATCCCATGAAGCCTCCGACCGCGCCTGCAACTTCATTTCAATGCCTCCTGCCTCCCCAAGTCCGGGTACCACCGGAGGCCTGCTGGCAAAGACCTTGACTTCGGGATAATGATAAAACTCCTGTCGGATATCACTGATCACATCATCGACACCCATATCCCGCTCCTTCCATGGTTTCAGGATCACCGTCAGGGTCGTACGCCCCTGGTTAGTACCCACGCGAGGACTGGAACCGGTTGCATTCTGCACGTGGTCCACAGCTTCGTGACGGTCGATATAGGTTATTGCCTTTTCAGCCACTTCACGCATGCGTTCAATGGTAGCTCCCTCCGGCATCTCCAGTTCTACCGTAAAGAAACCCTGATCCTCCTGGGGAATAAAACTCGATGGAACCAACCGGTTCAACAGAAATATGGCAACCAAAACCATTCCAAACCACCATAAGATCCGCCGGGAATGGTTGATGGTCTGGTAAATACCTTTTATATATAACCGGGTTCCCTTCGCAAACCAATTGTCGATCCGCCGGAAGATGACATTTTTCTTCCCATGCCGTGGTTTCAGGATCAATGCACACATGGCCGGACTGAGAGTCAGAGCCACTACTGTCGATATAATTACCGAAACGACAATGGTAATGGTGAATTGCTGGTACATGGATCCGACAATCCCTCCCAGAAAACTCACCGGAAGAAAAACAGCAGCCAGCACCAGCGACGTGACGATGATCGCCCCGGTGAGTTGCCTCATTGCCTTATGGGTCGCTTCACGGGCGTTCATCTTGTTCTCTACCATAATACGTTCCACATTTTCGACCACCACAATCGCATCATCCACCACTATCCCGATGGCAAGTACCAACCCCATCAGCGTAAGCGTATTCAGGGTGAATCCCATCATCAGCATAAACCCGAAAGTGCCAATCAACGAGATAGGCACCGCTATGATCGGTATCATTGCCGTCCTCCAACTTTGCAGCGAAAGAAATACCACCAGGATAACCAGTACCAGGGCCTCGAAAAGTGTTTTATACACTTCCTTTATCGATTCAGAAATATATTCCGTGATATCGAAAGGTATGAGATAGTCCAATCCCTCAGGAAAATCTCCCGATATGGTGTGCATGGCATTTTTTATCTCCCTGGCGACCTCCATGGCGTTGGCGCCCGGCAGCATATACACAGTGAGGATCGCTGCATTTTTTCCGTCCAGTCCACTTTCCGTGGTGTATGTAGATGCCTCGAGGGACACTCGTGCCACATCGCCGATACGGATAAACGAACCGTCGCTATTGGCCCTGACAACCACATCCTCGAATTCCTGTACCGTAGATAAACGCCCGCGTGCGGTGATGGGAATGGATATATCCACCCCCTCGACCGGCGGTTTACCCAACTCTCCTGCGGCTGACTCGCGGTTCTGGTCCTTCAAAGCCTTTTGTAGATCCTGCACAGTGAGTCCGTAACTGGCCATCCGGTCGGGATAGACCCATATCTGCATACCGTAATAGCGGCTCCCCACATTGGATACACGCCCTACCCCCGGAATACGTCGTATTACATCCAACACGTTGATGGTGGCGTAATTACTCAAATAGATCTCATCAAATTTCGGATCTTCAGACACAAGTGCCAATGTAACCAGCTGGTTGGATGCCTGTTTCTCCACACTGATGCCATTCTGCAGCACTTCGGCAGGGAGTCGCGCCTCGGCGAGTTTCACCCGGTTCTGCACCTCTACCGCCGCCAGATCCACATTTGTATTTACATCGAAAGTGATGGAAATAGTCAAACCTCCGGTATTACTGCTGTTCGATTCCATATAGAGCATTCCGGGGGTCCCGTTGAGTTGCTGCTCGATGGGAGTAGCCACTGCCTGCGAAACCGTGGTCGCATCAGCTCCCGGATAGGAAGTACTGACCCTCACCATCGGAGGAGTTATTTGGGGATACTGTTCAACCGGTAACGAAACAAGTCCTATAATACCAATTATAACGATAAAAAGAGATATGACGGTAGAAAGGACAGGTCTGTCTATAAAAAATCCCTGCTTCATATACTATCTCCTTGCATTCTGTGCTGTTCATCTGCCTCTACCTGCTCCCGGGTACGGGGAATTACCTTCTGCCCGTGGGTTAATTTATGATAGCCTTCGGTAACAATTTTCTCATCGGCAGAGAGTCCGCGGGTTATCACTACTTTATTTCCCTGTTCATAACCTGTCTCCACAAAACGTCTTTCGGCGACGCTGTCCGGGCGGATAACAAATAGAAAGGCTCCTCCTTTTTCAATGATCAGGGATTTACGTGGTGCCACTACTACATCTTCCAATACATCCAGCAACAGATTCACCCGGGTAAACTGTCCCGGTAAGAGTTCCTGGTTGGTATTTGGAATAGCGGCGCGTACGCCAAACGTGCCTGTCTGCGGATCGACCAAAGGTGAGGCAAAATCAACGATCCCCTTTTCAGCATAAGTGCTGTTATCAGCCAAAGTGATGGTAACGGTGGGCTGCCATGAGCGGGTAGCGTCCAACTCTCCCAACCGCACATTCCGTTGTTGGCTCCTTAAATAATCCAATGCGGTCAGCTTGAACTCCACAAATACGGTATCACGTTCGACCACCGTAGCGAGCAACGACGACTTTGATGTGCCAACGAGCGTACCCACATCCACATACCGCTCACTTATATATCCCGAGAGGGGCGAACGGACAATCGTATAGCTCAATTCCAGCTCTGCCTGATCCAGCTCTGCCTTACTCATAGATACACTGGCATCAGCCATCTCCCTGGCCGCAATCGCGTTATCGAGATCTAACCGGCTCGCCGCATTCTGTTCATAGAGCGGGCGAAGGCGTTCTTCATCACGCCTGGCCTTGGCCGCCATTGCTTCATCTTTCTTCAACAACGCCCGGGCCCTCTCTACTTTTGCCTTGTAAGTCGCATTATTGATATAAAAGAGCGGCTCTCCTTCTTCAATCCTTTTTCCTTCCTCGAAAGTCATCTTCTCCAGATATCCCTCCACTCTTGCATGTATTTCCACTTTCCTGTAAGCCCGGATAGAGCCCACATAATAACCCTGAATTTCAATATTATCCCGGGAAACATTCTCTATTTCCACCACAGGATATACCTCTGCCGTTTCTTTACAGGAATAGAAAGGAAGAAATAAGCATACAAGCAGTAATCCCAAGAAGAATCTTCTTTGCATTATACACATAAGTGATTGTAGTTTGTTTGTTTAAATAAATACCCGACGGATGTATTTCCCGGTTGTGTATCACAAATCTGACTTGTTTAACACTTCGGAATAAAAACATGTTCAATATGTCCGTGGGTACTTTTTCTTTTTTAATATTCGAATTGAATTCGAAAATTGAGCTACGAATGATCGTATTCTCCAGTTTTATCCCACTATGGGAAAGATTAATACTTTAAACGATAAACAGAAATTCGCCCACAGAACAAGCTGAAAAACAGAACCATAACAAGCACACTCAACCATTCCCGAGCGATTTCCACTATGGCAAAGGTATAAATATTTTCTTTGAAGGGCCAAAATATAGAGAATGATCCCCCTTCTATGAAGTAGTAATTGACTTTTTTTAACCGGGGAAGGGGCTTTTTCGTTTCTTTTTCAAAAATTTCCCCACTCCAACCCTGCTCACAACCGATACGTTAAACCAATTCTTCCAGTTTCCTCCTGTCCAGCACTTTCAGCTCCCTTTTATAAAGTGAGATCATCCCTTCCCTGATCATTTCCCCCAAGGTACGTGCCAAAGAGGGACGCTGCACACCGAAATATTCCGCGAGTTGGGTCTGGGTACGTCGTAAGATGAAGGAATCCTGCTGCGGGGTTGTATTTTCCAGTATATAGAGGGATAACTTTCCTTTCAGGCTTTTGATAGACATCATTTGTACCTTTTTAGAAAGGAAAACAGTCATATTGGAATTGACCTTCATAAAATTGGTCATCAGCGTCTCATTCAGCATCATATCCCTCATCCACAACGACTTGGGGATCACATAAAAGGTACTTTTCTCAGCGGTGATCACATCCACCGGATAGCGGTTCTCGGCGGCAACCAGAAAGGCAGGGGCCAACGGTCTTACCGGCTCGATAAACTCAATTTCCAATACATTTCCCTCTTTTGTCACCATCTCGGTGCGTACCAGGCCATCCATCAGCAGATAAAGGAACTGAACCGTATCTCCCTGCCGGACTATATAGTTACCCTTATCGACTTCCCGCACTTCAGATACTGAACGTTCTAAAATTTCGCCTATTTCATCACTGGAGAGATGAAAGAAAAGAGGACAAGCAGATATATCGTAATCAGACATAACAGTTTCATCGTTTTGATACAAATTTACAAGATTTCTTTTTAAAACCGCCCAGGTGAATAGAAATACCCCATAAATAAAGAAATAGTCTAATATATATTGAACATATCCCTCCAAAAGCAGAACGGGCGAGGTCCGGGACTATTAAAATCGGTTAATACAATAGGATGTAACCCTGGTTACATATTTTGCCGTTATAGTCCGGTACCTTTGCGATACACAATTACACAAATCAATCATTGAGTTATATGGAAAAAATGTTTTGTTATCAGTGTCAGGAGACGAGTAAGAACGAAGGATGCACCATACAGGGTGTTTGCGGAAAAACAGCCGATGTGGCCAACCTGCAGGATCTGTTGATGTTCTTATGTAAAGGTATCTCCCACTACACTGTTCGCTTGAGGGAACTGGGGATCGAAATTCCCCAGATCAACAAGTTTATTACTGATAGTTTGTTTATGACTATCACCAATGCCAACTTCGATAAGAGCCGGTTTATCACACGTATCTTAATGGCTTATAAAATGAGAAATGCCGCTCAGGATCGGTTACTTTCCGCTGGCGGGAATGTAGAGGGAATCACTTTTGACGGAGCTTTCTGGAGAGGAGATACCGAAGAGGAGATGGCCGAAAAAGCATTGGAAACAACTATTCTCGGCACCGAAAATGAAGATATCCGCTCACTTCGTGAATTGACGATTTACGGATTAAAAGGAATGGCTGCCTATGCCAAACATGCATTCAACCTGGGTTATGAAGAGAACGAAATTTACGGTTTTATGCAACGCGCACTGGTGGATGTGACCAATGATTCGCTGAATGCAGAAGAGTTAACAGGATTAGTCCTGGAAACCGGGAAATATGGTGTACAGGTAATGGCATTATTAGACAAGGCCAATACTTCAAGTTACGGCCATCCGGAAATCACGAAAGTAAACCTGGGCGTTCGCAACAATCCCGGCATACTGATCAGCGGCCACGACATGAAAGATATGGAGGAACTGTTGAAACAAACCGAAGGCACCGGTGTAGATGTTTACACCCATAGCGAGATGCTTCCGGCCAACTATTACCCGGCCTTCAAGAAATATAATCATTTTGTAGGGAACTACGGCAGTTCATGGTGGCATCAGATTGAGGACTTCGAAAATTTCAACGGCGTGATCCTTTTCACTACCAACTGTATCGTACCTCCACGAAAAAACTCCACCTATGGTGACAGGGTGTATACTACGGGTGCTTCCGGATTTGAAGGATTCAAGCATATTGAAGACCGTAAAGATGGACAACCGAAAGACTTTTCTGCACTGATCGAACACGCAAAAAAATGTGCTCCTCCCAAAGAGATGGAAACTGGTGAGATTATCGGAGGATTTGCCCATAACCAGGTGATTGCCCTTGCGGACAAAGTGGTGGATGCTGTAAAAACCGGTGCAATCCGCAAGTTCTTCGTGATGGGCGGATGTGACGGACGCCTTAAAGGTCGTAGCTACTACACCGAATTTGCAGAGAAGTTACCCAAAGATACGGTAATCCTTACTGCCGGATGTGCGAAATACCGTTACAATAAGCTGCCTTTGGGCGATATCAACGGCATTCCCCGCGTGCTGGATGCCGGACAGTGCAACGACAGCTACTCTTTGGTAAAGATTGCATTGGCTTTGAAAGAAGCTTTCGGCCTTGATGACTTAAACGATCTCCCTATTGCATACAATATTGCATGGTATGAGCAAAAAGCGGTCATCGTACTGTTGGCACTGCTTTCGCTCGGAGTAAAGAATATCCATCTGGGTCCCACCCTCCCGGCATTTCTCTCACCGAATGTGGTCAACGTATTAGTCAATAATTTTGGGATAGCGGGTATCACTACCGTGGATGAGGATATGAAAGCACTTTTAAGTGCGTGATAGTAAGGTAAAATTGATTGTTGAAAAGCCGGTTCTAACAAAGCCGGTTTTTTTTATTACAAAGAATATTCACGAATTTGTGAATTCGATACATTTTACCTAATTTATAATTCCGATCCAAAATAAAACTTTAACGTTTTATTTTTTGCTATTATAGTAAATAATTCATACTTTTGCATTGTGATCGTAAATGTGAATATCTAAATGTGATACATGGCGACCAAAGATGAGGTAAATAGATTCTTATCAGCATTTAATGCTAAAAGTAAAATATTCAATGTCATCTTTTTGTCGAGGGATAAAAATTTGCAGGCATTACTTTTTCTGGAAATTACGGCATCATCAAGAAAAGAAATTATAGAGTCTTTGACTTTTGAAGACTATTCAGAAGGCCCGGTAACTGATACTTTAAATAAAGGATCTGATATGTGGATCTTCGGCAAAACAGTTAAAGATCATGAGGTGTATATCAAAATAAGCATGGGTACTCCCAATAATTCAACAATCTGTATTTCTTTTCATCTTTCAGAATATAAAATGGCTTATCCTCTAAAAAAGAAATCATTATGAAAGCAAGTCCATTTACAGGAGGTAAAGTGACCCTCAAAAAAGAACGAAAAGAATTTGAATTTAGAAAATCCAAATTTGAGATAATATACCATTATTATGTTTGTGAAGATACCAAAGAGGAATTCACCGACACGCAAATAGACGAACTCAACCTGGTTCAGGTTTATAACCAGTATCGGGAGAAAGAAGGCATCCCTTTTCCTCCCGAGATAAGGGGTATCAGACAAAAATATGGTATATCGGCAGCTAAGATGTCTCTTATTTTGGGATTTGGGACAAATATGTATGCTAAATACGAGGCGGGCGAGATGCCCAGTATCTCTAACGGCCGGATGATCAAAAGTTGTGATGATGTGAACACATTCAAGAATTATGTATTCAATTGTGCCGATATTAACGAAAAGGATCGAAGCAAAATATTAAAAAACATCCACATAGTCGCTCCTTATGACAAATTTACAGAAGATTGGTTGACTAAGATGCTTTTTGACTGGAATAACAGTGGAAAGGAAAGCGGCTATACCAGTTTATCGTTAGACAAGGCAAAACAGGTCGTTCTTTATTTTGCTGGTTTATGCAGACCGTTTACCACAAAAATGAATAAACTGTTGTTTTACTCCGATTTCCTTCATTATAAGCGCTTTGGGAACTCCATCACCGGGCTTAATTACATTGCAATTGCCAAAGGCCCTGTACCCAAACGATATAGTACGCTGTACGATCAGACCGAAACAATTTGTAAAGAAGAAATTATTTTCTTCAATGGTAATTCGGGTGAACAGCTTGCTCCACAGAAAGACAGCGTATTTGACCGTACATTATTTTCCAAATCTGAAATATCTATTTTAGAAGAAGTAGGAGCAAAATTAAAGGATATAAAAACGAATGATATTGTAACCTTGAGCCATCAGGAAGCAGCCTGGATTGATAATGAAAAACAGCATAAGTCAATATCCTATGATTATGCTTTTTTTCTCAAGGCCTTTTGATACTCTTTAAACTTTAGAAGTTGGTTTGAGAGAAAATATATATCTTTGTTATTAATCTGGTTGTATTGTGTAAAGTATGAACTCGAATGTAAATTCCATATTTCAAGCCATTAAATTAACGGGATACGAGCACAATTTGTATTCTGTTGATAGGGTATATGTAGACAGACGAATGGAATATTATAAAATTCAGGCTCAAATTGTTAATGCAGACTATTTTTACTGTTTCAACAATTTAATTGAAAATCAACCTATTCCATTCATATATATATACGACCAACGGAAAGAGTATAAAGAAAGGGATGTTGACTTAGTTGAGATAAACAAAAAATTATGGACACTTGGCGAAATTGCGTTAGCCATTGTCGTTTATGATGACGGTTTTAAGATAATTGACACGAGACATCCAATTAAAAGCGAGTCAGAACCTGCCTTTCTGGATAATATATCCCAATCCATAAAAGAGATAGATTCAATCCTTAAACATAGAATTTTTGAAGGACGTATACTTGAGGAATCCCCTGCCGATTATGTAAGTGTTTCTCCATACAAGAAGTTATTGAAATATATAGAAACAGAAATTTTAGGTAAAACGAAAAAAATTGGTTGCAGGCAAGACCTCCTGAAAAAATTACTGGTAAAATTTATTTTGATAAAATACCTCGAAGAACAAGTTGATGAAGATGGTAATAGCGTGTTCGAAGACGGTTTTTTTGATAAATTTATCAACAATAAAGAAAACGATCTTTTTTGTAATGAAAAAACATCGTTTTGTGATGTTCTCAAAGGAAATGATGTCGCAGGGCTTCTATCTTTTCTTAATACGAAATTCAATGGAGGAATTTTTAATCTTTCTGAACAGGAAGAAGAAGAGTTAGAGAAAGCAGACCTTCGCATAATTGCAGATGCCCTTGATGGAAATAAGACTCCTGATGGGCAAATGTCCATTTGGAGATATTATGATTTTAATTTATTGCCTATTGAATTTATTAGCAGGCTATATGAACATTTTGTTACTTCTGTCGATGGTAAACAAAAGAGTACCGGAGCATTTTATACCCCGCCCCATTTAGCAAGGCTACTAATAGATGAATTGCTCCCATTTGACAAAGAAATTGATTTTAAGGATTTTAAAATTCTGGACCCGTCCTGCGGTTCGGGAATTTTTCTGGTTTTAGCTTATAAAAGATTGATAACCCTTTGGCTGTTGAAAAATGGAAAACAAACAATAAGAGGAGAAGAAGATATAAAGCACATTAAGGAAATATTGTCAGACTGCATCTATGGCATTGATATTAATGAAGATGCTTTATCTATCACAGCCACTTCTTTGCAAATAGAACTTTCAAGCCATATCCGTCCTAAAGAAATATGGGAAAAACTCACTTTTGATAATCTAGAAGAACAGGGTAATCTCGCGAATATTGGTTTCTTTAAATGGTATAAATCAACTTCATTGACTTTTGACGCAATCGCAGGTAACCCACCTTTCAATATTGCTGAAAGCGAACGAAAAAGAAACATCCGGTTAGAACGGGATAATGATTTTTCAAAAGAGAAATATAAAGATTACAAAGGGAAAATACAATCTTTCCCTAACAATAATCCGGCGCTTATCTTTTTACACCGGTCTGTTGAGCAGTTATTAAAACCATCTAAAGGTTCATTGTTTATGATAATGCCTGCTGCAAGATTTTTGTATACTACAAAATCATTCGAGTATAAAAAGAGCTTGGTATCATTTTGGAATATAGAACGGATATACGACTTCACACCATTGAGAGAACATTTATGGGGGAATACAAAAATAGCAACGATCGCTGTAAAGATGACTAATAAGACTGCAGGTTTAAAATCTAAAATAGAACATATAATTGTTAGGAATTCTTCTGCTAATGAAAAAGGGGCTATTCGTTTTCAAATAGACAAGTATGATAGATTTTATGTCCCGTCTGATTTCGTTTTCTCTAACAAACATATTTGGAAAATAAACTTATTAGGTGGAGGTAGACTTGGTTTATTTATTGAACGGTTCAACCAATACCCGACAATTTCAGATTATTTCAAACATATTAAGTTTAGCGCCAATATAGGATATACCAGGGATAAGTATGTCATTCACGATTTGCAGAAAAGGGAAGAAGAGGAAAACGTAATAAACTTGAAAGGGCAAAATATTGTTGATTCGGAATTATTTAACTCAGACAATCTCTTGGAGAAAGCTGTACAACCTGTTTTGCAGGATGATTGGGTAAGGATTCCCAAAAGTGGCTTTACCCCTCCTAACGTATTAATCCGGCTGAATATCAATGTTAATCTTCCTATTGTGTATAATAAGCGACAACTGGCAATACCCAATGGAATATTATATATAAAAGGGACTGATACAGAGGAGATGCAACATTTCATTTCCGTGTTTAAAGAGAACAGGGAACTTTATATATTTCTTATAAAAGCTTTATCTCCTAAGACATATATTCAACAAGGAGGGGGATATAGCGTAAATCGACAAGATATTCTGAATTTGCCAATAGAAGTAAATGAAAGGGGATCAATTATCCCTTTCCAATCAGAAAAACACAACGATATTGCTGTCCTTGAAGACACAAGAATTATAGCAGACAGCTTAAATAAAACAAATAGTATCATCTTTAATCCAATAGATGAAATTGCTCTGTTGCAATACAGTGATATTTTTTGTGGAATCCTTAATCTCACATATGAAAACGGAGCTTATAAGTTTAAACCGATAAGGCTAATAATTACAGAAGAGTACGTTTGGGCAACATTTGAACATACAAACCAAAATGCTACGATAGAAAAGAAATTTAACAAGCAAAATCAAGTAGAATTTAATAAGATTTTATTTGATGATATTTCTAGCAATGCATTAATAATAAATAGAATTATTACTCATTATGGTAGAAGTAATCAAATAAGCTTCATAAAACCGAATAAGTTGAAATATTGGATGCGGACTATCGCCTATAGGGATGTAGAAAACGTCAAGGCTGAGATGTTTAGAAACGGATATTGACTATGCAATTTGATAATATAGATAACTCTCATAAATATTTAAAAGATATTCTTTGTATTATTAGACAAGGTATCTCTCAAAAGCATCCAACGCTCAATAAAAAGAAACGGGAAGGCTTAAAGACCCAACAACTCGTTGAAATATTTAACGTTATCGGAACAACAGGATTAGTATCTGATACATGGATTGGTGCTCAAAAAGAGCACGAGCGTGAGAAAGACACAAATAAGGAAGATGTGTATTTTCACTTGAATGATGACAACTATACCCGTGTATTTTATGTTGAAGCCAAACGATTACCAAAGTATAAGTCTGTCAATTCGGAAGAATACGTGACAGGTGTAAGCACATCCCGTAATCCGTCAGGAGGGATTCAACGCTATAAATTAGGTAGCCATGGTAATGTTGAACTAAAATATAACGGGATTATTGCTTACATTGAAAACAAATCGATTGAAACATGGCTTTCTCATATAAATAAAAGGATATCTGAAGAATATCCAAATGATTCATTATTGGCCTCCACCGACTACGAGAATGAATTCGTATCAACACACTCGTATCTTCAAAAAAACGGCACATTTATGATGCATCATTTTTGGATTAATCTAGTAAAGAATTGATTATATGCTTCAAGCAGGATTAACTTCACTTTAAAAAAATCACATAAAAAGGAAGTACTAAAAACTTCTATAACCACCTTTTCCTCACCAGCCTGTACGCCAGATAAATCAGCAGTAATGCGGTTAAAACATTCAAAATCTGGAGCCTGATTTATTGCCATTTGGTGAGGTAATTCACTGGAACCTCTTTTTCAACGATGATTGGGATACTGTCCCTACGCTCATGGTACACCGTATCCCGTACAAACCGTTCACGCCAGCGGACAATATCCTTATAGACAGTATCCCCGCGGCTGTGCAGCCGGATGGTGTCGCGATAGAAAATACTATCCAGCCGGAGGCGGTCTTTGTATTCAACCGTGGTACACTCCACAGGGACATAGACGGTATGGGTTTTGCATCCGGACAACATAATGAAAAGGATGACAGCGGGTAAGATATAGTGTGTTTTCATTTGTCAATAATTTGTTTGATGGTTATTATCTTTATTGTATAGCCGAAGGCACTATCGCGAACGAAATGGGCATTATCATTTATTGCCGATGGCTTTATCTATTTGCTGGAAGGAATTGTAGGATTTTATTCGAACAGATGTTTGTATTGTTTCGGTATCGAATTCAGCAATGCCTGCCGTATCTCCCATTTATGAATATCCAGATCCTTATTAATATCCAGGGTGGGGTTCTGTCGGGCTACCTTGTCGGATTTGATGACATAATCGTCCGGTTTACCGATCGCTGCCGACCAGAACACTGCGCAATACACATCCAGCCAATTGTCCATTCTCCCCCGGTAGGGAGCAAGGTACCGTTTCACGTAATCCAACTGCTCCACATTGCTCATTTGCCGCAGTTGTCCGGTCGTGGTACCCAGTGACCGCACCGTTGCCGGCATAAACTGGATCAATCCTGTTACCCCTGATGTTTTATTGACGATGCGGTGATCCAGCGTGCTGGCCGTCTCGAACCACATCACCAGCATAATCCAGTCGGGATCGATACCCAGATATACGCAGACATCCTTCACCTTTTCCGTGAACGCCTGCCTGTTCTCTTTTATCAGATGTTCGAAAATCATCCTTCGCAAGTTTACCGTCGTGTCCCTATTCCTTCGCTTTTAATGAATCGTTCCGGCGTTTGATATTCCGATGATATGCACCCAGTGATTCCGGTGATACCCACCCACTGGCTAAACTATCAATTTGACAAAGTTATCTTTTTTTTCTTAAACTATCTCCTTTTAACTCTATTCTGTGAGATGTATGGATCATTC
>NZ_JAWRIS010000064.1:0-16282 GCF_040307845.1 Proteiniphilum sp. | reverse complement strand
GAACATTCTCCTGGATCGAGAATTACAGGAGGATGACAACTGATTACGAGTATAAAACAGAGTCGGCAGAAGCTATGCTACAAATAACATTTTGCCAGATCATGCTTAGAAAAATTAGGAAATAAATTCAAAACAGGTTCTAAATAAATGGTGGAATAAGAATGAATATGGAAATGTGAGCAAACAGTTCGAGATTTTCAAAGATAAACCCAAACCGGAGTTTATTTCTAACTACAATTTTCGTGACGAATACGATGATGAGTTTTATGAAAATGATTCAATTAACACCACTTCTTAGACAAAGTAATGATTATAGCGATTAATCAATCATACGAGTCTTGAATCTTTAACTGATCTATACACGATACAGCTTCAAAAAGTAAAATTTACCCAGTTAAAATATTTTGAACCTAAACTGTCATGTCAAGAATTCATAGCTTAGAAATTAACAACTTCAGGGGATTAAAGCATTTTGAGCATATTTTTACTAATCAATCTTTTGTTTGCCTAATTGGCAGGGGAGATTCTGGAAAATCGACTATTTTAAATGCTTTAGACGCGGTACTATCACCTAATTGGTACTATAGATTCTACGATACCGATTTTTACGATGGGAATACCAATGAACCAATTCTTATCGAGACGAGCATACGGGATGTACCGGACGAGTTATTAAGCGATACCAAGTTTGGATTGTACAAGAGGCTTCTCAATGAAAACAACGAGATTATTGATGATTTTTTTGAGGAGACGCCGGGTTGTATCGACATCCTCACGATAAGACTAACTGTCGAGGATGATCTGGAGCCCAAGTGGCACGTGGTAAGTAATAGAGAGGGACAAGAAGAGATCGAGATAAGGGCCAGTGATAGAGCAAGATTTAACCTGTTTATCATTTCTGATTATATAGATAGACATTTCACGTGGGGAAAAGGTTCGCCCTTATATGCTTTGTTAAAAAGAGGTTTCGAGGATATCGATACTGATGGAATCCTTGTTAATGCTAATAGGAAAGCATACCAAAATATGAATCAACCGGATGCATTCGCGGCTTTTAATGATATTATTAGCAAGATCAAAAAAACCGCGGCATCACTTGGATTGCCCATCGAGGTACTACAAGCTTTAATAGACCTAAAAAATATTCTTGTTACCGAGGGAAATATATCGTTGCACGATAATACTAAAATCCCGTTTAGATTAAAAGGCAAAGGAACAAGACGGCTATTGTCAATCGCTATTCAACTGGAACTTGTTAAAGCGGAGGGTGGGATTATTTTGATTGATGAGGTTGAACAAGGATTGGAGCCCGATAGGGTTAAGTTCTTGGTTAAGCAGCTCAAGAAGAGTAGTAAGGGACAAGTCTTCGTAACCACCCATTCGAATAACGTACTGGTAGAACTTGATGCAAATAACATTTTCTTGAAAAAAGAAAATCAAAATGGGTTGTTCTCGTTTAACGAACATTTCCAAGGCTGCCTAAGAAGGAATCCAAATGCGTTTTTCGCAAAGAGGGTCATTGTTTGTGAAGGAGCTACAGAAGTAGGGATTTGCAGGGCGTTGGACAACTATAGAATCAAAAACGACAGTAGCAACATCGAGCATTTAGGTATCTCCCTCGTGGATGGTACAGGCAGTAGGTTTGTTGAATATTGCGTGGCTTTTAAAAATGCAGGATTCGATGTGTGTGCATTTTGTGACTCGGATGACTCGGACATCAAAAAGAAGAAGATTCAACTGGAGGAAAACGGCATTAAAGTTATTGACTGCAATGATGGTAATTCTATCGAGCAACAGTTATTTCATGATTTGCCATGGAGTAAAGTAAGGGTGCTGTTAGAGTACGCGGCAAAAGAAAAGAGTTATCAAAGCATTACAACACAACTTTCTGTAACGGCTCTTGATTCACTAGAGGATTCAGACGATAACCGAAAATTAATAGGTGAAAAAGCAAAAGGTCAAAAAGAAGAAAAAGGTTGGTTTAAAAATATTGAACACGGGGAAAAGATAGGAACAATATGGTTCGATAGCCTGAATGAAATTAAAAATACCCGATTGTTCCGAGAGTATGAAGAGTTGATGGCGTGGATAGATAAAAAATGAATTTCAAAGATTTCTTATCGGCTAAAAAGAGTTTATTGATCGCTCCAGCAGGGTACGGAAAAACACATACGCTTGCCGAGTGTATAAGACATTGTCCTGATAATCAGAAACAATTAATACTGACTCACACGAACGCGGGAGTCGCTTCTATTTTAGAGAAAATAAAAGAGTTAGAGATAGATATGAAGAAATGCCACGTGAATACTATAGCAGGATTCGCTCAAAAGTACGTGTTGTCTCTTTGTGAAACGGGCAAACTCCTTCCCCAAGATGACCCTCTATATTTTGATTTCGTGACTCAAAAGGCCATAGAACTATTTAAGTTAAAGTCGATTAAAAGAATTATTACCAGCTCCTACCATGGCTTATTCGTGGATGAATACCAAGACTGCAACGTGAATCAACATACCATGGTTTTAGAGTTAGCCGATGTGTTACCCACTCGCATCTTGGGTGATTCTATACAGGGAATATTTAATTTTAATGGACCTCTTCTTGATTTCAATACGGATTTGCAAATCTTTGAGTATCAAACCCTACTTGAAACACCCTGGAGGTGGAAGAAAAGGGGTAATAATAATCAGTTGGGAGAATGTTTAAAAGAAATTCGTGATCGCTTAGACTCCGGCGAGAAAGAAATCAATTTATCTCGTTATGATAAAAAAGGGCTTCGCTATTTCACAATTAAAGAGGGGGATATTTACGACCCTAAAAGTGACTACAGAGATTATTTATCAAGAATAATAACTAATAAACGTCAACAAGAGCATCTAAACAGCTTGCTTATACTCGTACCTAATGTATTCAATTATAGCAACATCAATACACGATCTACTCTGAGAGGGAAAATCGATCATACCCGACAACTCATCTTGCTAGAAGCAATTGATGAAGAAGAACACTACGGTTTATGTAGAGTTATTGACAGGATTATTGAACATTCTGACAAAAACCAAATCGAGATAAAACAATTGAGAAAGAGTGTTCTAGAGCCTATTTTTCTAAAAGGAGAAGTAAATCAATGGTTTAATAACAACACTCTGATCAACAAGAGAGAACCAAACAGGAATAAATACCACTTATTGAAAGAAATCGTGGACAGTTTAACCAGTGAGCCATCTTTGACTGGTTTTTACACGCTGCTCCAATTTCTAAAGAATGGTTTGAAGTTAAAAAGCAATAGAATAGAAATGCTAAATAGTGTTCTGAGAGCACTTAATACCGCTAATAATGAAAAAACAACAGCCTATCAAGCAATGGAGATACATAAAAACAGGCTTAGACGTGTTGGAAGAAAAGTCCAAGGCAAGTATCTGGGTACTACCCTGCTAACAAAAGGGCTTGAATTTGACACGGTTGTTTTACTCGACGCAGACAAGTTTGACTGCCATAAGCACTTTTATGTTGCCATCACGAGAGCATGCAAACAGCTGATTATATTTACCAAAAGCCCTGTTCTTAAATTTAAATGATAGCAATAATCACATGTGATTAAACAACTGGATAGTTCAGGCAGAAGAACTCGACCATATTTGGATTATTATCAAAGACTTGTTAACTTTATCGGTTAAAATGAGCATGTAGCTACAAACCTACCATATTATCATTATTAGTTTATAATTATTTGGTAAAGGAGAGATTGCTCAATAGACATTATATTCATTAAAATTATATATGTTTCAAACAGAGCGACATTGTCACTCTAAAGTTATGAAGTCCGCAAGCAATGAGCATGACCAAATCGTCAAAACCAAACTTGCGGCATCTGAATCGATCTTTGACAATACGACATTTCTTTACTCCTCCTATGGCATGTTCCACGAGAATCCGAAAACTCGATATTTTCCTGTTCTTCTCTTTCTGGTCATCCGTCAATTCCTTGCCTTTGGGCTTCTTTGCCGGCATCTTCACGGTTACGTTTTCTGGGGCATGCCCCAGGAATCCCGTATCCTGCCACAAGGTAATTCCCGTTGGCAAGGTCAATGGCTGGCAGTCCATTATTTTCTTGTCGTGGACATGTCCCTCGCAAGTACTTGACAGCCATAGGATACGTTTTTCAGGTGTACAGAGCAGGTCGTTCTTCACACTATGAGTTTTTTTCCCACTGTAGCGTGATTTCTGCCTGTCCGGATCCCGGGGGCGTTCAATCGGTCTTTCCGTGCCGTCGAGCAATATATCCCGGCATTGCCCGGCAAGGTATTTGACCCGTAAATGGTTCCTGTCGGGTAACTCTTCCAGGGTTTTAAGGGACTTGAGAAGTATGTCCGACAAACGGTGTACCCATTCGTTGCATTGGGGCTGCGTTCATCCCGTAGGTGGCCCCGTGGTACTCCTGCAGAGGGTTATTCTTCAAGTAAGACAGGATAAACAGTAGCTTGTCCCTGACAAGGGGCAGCTGACTGCTTTTCCGGTTGTAGGATATCCTTTGCCTGGGCTGTCCCTTTAGGGTAAAATGGCTATAGTACTCGTTCCAGTGATACTCGAAGGTGGGTACGAATGCCTCAAATTCTTCGGGTGTGAAACCTGTCAGGGATAGCAACTGACTTGGAGTCTTTCGGACTTTGTCGTATTTCATTTGTGATAATTGACTCTATGTTATCACAAAGGTATGTAAAAGAGCGCTATAATAAACTATTAAATATAAACTCTAATAGTGTTGCTTCAAGTTACTATGGTGTTTCAAACGTTGGAGCGGCACTACGTCAGAACAAATACGAGAATGGCGGGGATTTTCCCGATTTCTTGCTAAAGCTTGCATTAAAAGCATTTAGATCTCAATTTGGACAGGAACAGTTTGATTATATTCTTTACGTTCCTCCAACAGAATCGGGCGAACTGGTTAAGAACTATGCAGAAAAGCTATCGCAAGTGCTGAAGATTCGATTTCACACAAGTTGATAGAAATAGGGAAAATACAACCTCAAAAAGCATTTCAAAATTTCTATCTGAAAAAAGAGAATGTTTCTGAAAAGTTCAGCTATTCCGACCCCGATGAAATAAAAGGAAAATCAGTTATTTTATTTGATGATATATTCGATAGTGCGCAACTATTAAGGAAATTGGGAAAATTTTGACTAAATTTGAGGTTGTAAAAATAACTCCCCTGGTGATAGCTAAAACCGTAGGTGGAGATTTTTAATGACTGATTATGAACAAGGAGTTAACATACTGGCTGGCATTGGCTCATGTCCCGAAGATTAGAACAAAAACGAAAAACGAGATAATTGTTCGCCTTTTCGAACAGGGCAAATCTATTATTGATTTTTTTGAACTCGAATATTCAAGTTGGAAACTCGAGTATCAATTGAATAAATCGGAAGCTGAATTATTATTAGAAGCAAAAAAAGAGTTGCCTAATTATGCTTTCATGGTTGAAGATCTCTTAGAACAAGGTTATAATATTATTCCAATTACATCACGAGATATTCATCAATATTAAAGAAAAACTTGGGTAAGACTTCCCTCCGGTTATTTATGCTAAAGGTAATCTTCAAATCATGAAAGAGAAATCAGTTGTTATCGTGGACTCCAGAAAAGCGAATGATAACTCGTTAGAATTCACCGATAGTGTTGCCAAAAATGCTTCGAAAGATTATAAAGTAGTTGTCAGCGGATTTGCCAAGGGGGTAGATAAACAAGCACTTGACTCGGCGCTTAAATATAAAGGACAAAGTATAATCGTTCTTCCACAAGGGATTACTACTTTTCAACCGGGTTTCAAGAAGTATTACAAGCAGATAATTAACGGGGATGTTTTGGTGTTGAGTACTTTTTATCCAAAAGCACCGTGGAGCGTGCAACTTGCCATGGCACGTAATCCAATAATCTATGGGCTCGCATATATATGGCTGAATCGAGTGAAAAAGAGGGAACTTGGTCGGGCGTTATGGATGGATTGAGAAAAGAAAAAACTATTTATGTAAGGGAAACATACCCAAGAGAAAAAAATGCAAATAACCTCCTCATTTCCATGGGAGCAAAAGCTGTTAATTCTACTGGAGCCCTGATAACTTATGATGTTAAAGAGAAGGCAGAATCAATAGTATCCGAGCCAAGCTTGAATAATACAGAAGAACGAATAATTGATTTTTTAAGAACGGGTACTTTCCCTGCCAGAAAGATTGTTGAAACCTTGAAAATTGATTGGAGTTCTCGAGAAGTTACCAGTTTTTTAAGAAGCAGACAAGATATTTTGGTTGTAGAAGAAAAAACCTTGAAATTTGCACATAAAGACAGGTCACTCCAAGCACAAAAAACTCTATTCGACCAAAAATTTGGACTATAACTGCAAAAGAATTTGAAATGAAAGCAATTCTTATTACCGGCATCAACGGGTTCGTGGGTACCAACTTCACAAATAACTGGAGCAAGAACCACACACTGATCGGGTTGGACATACACCAGCCACGGAAAGAGGGGGTGCAGCACATCTACTCGTGGGACGAGCTGGGAAAGCTGCTGGCGACGGACGCGGTCGTGCACTTGGCCGGAAAGGCGCATGACACGAAGAACCAAAGCGAGGCGAAAACGTACTTCGACATCAACACGGGGTTGACGCGAAAGATATTCGACTATTTCCTGCGATCGGACACTCGGGTGTTTGTCTTTTTCAGCTCGGTGAAGGCGGCCGCCGACACGGTGCAGGGCGATATCCTGACGGAGGAGGTGGTGCCCCACCCCATCGGCCCATACGGTGAATCGAAAATAAAAGCGGAGGAGTACCTGCTGGGCAAACAACACGAGGTGGAAAGGCTGGGAAAGAAAGTGTATATCCTGCGTCCATGTATGATTCATGGACCAGGGAACAAAGGGAACCTGAACCTTCTGTACAATGTGGTCAAAAAAGGGATCCCATGGCCATTAGGCACTTATGAAAACCTGCGCTCGTTCTGCTCTGTGGACAATATCTCTTACGTAGTGGAACAACTCATCATAAGAGACAATATTGAAAGCGGAATCTATCATATTGGAGATGATGAACCGCTATCGACCAATGAACTCATCGGACTGATCAGTGAATCGGTGGAGAAAAAGGCGCATATCTGGAAGCTTCCCAAAAGCTTGATAAACCCCATGGCCAGTGTTGGCGATATTCTCCATCTCCCACTCAATAAACAGCGGTTACAGAAACTGACAGAAAATTACGTGGTAAGTAATGAAAAAATTAAAAATGCACTGGGCATCACCAAAATGCCAATATCAGCCCGGGATGGAATGCGAAAGACATTGGAGAGTTTCCGGTAGTTGGGAGAGAGACCAATCCCAATTACTCAAGACACTCAATTTGTGAGTGTCATCAGCTTGCAAAGGAACAAAAGAAACAGATTATTCAAGAAAAACAATTTTTTTTTTTAATTCCACACTATTTTTCGTATTTTTGTGCAGGATGGGGGTATTATGGAAAGAAAAGGATTAACCCGATTTTTGTCTCAATTAGGTATTAGAGACCTTGTTTCCTTCAAAAACAAAGAGGGCAAATATTCCTCTTGCCTGCATATTGACCTACACAATAAATTGGCACTGATAAATCCCGATGCCATATATCTCTTCAATGATCAACCTTTGATCCTTTTCTTCGATTTATCAGATAATACAAATACTATCCGAGAAGAGGAGATACACAAAAAAATCTGGTCCTTTGACAATTCTCCTATCGCCTTTATCGTCAAAAACGACGAGATAAAGATTTACAACGCGCTAAACTACCTGAAAGAAGAAAAGCAATTAGAGGAATTACAACTTGACAACGAAACAATAATTGAAAGGTTTTCTTTCTGGAATATACAGAGTAGTAAATTCTGGAAATGGTTTCAAGAAGAATACATAGAGAACAACAGAAAGAAAGAGACTAAAAAACGCGCGAATGAGCGCTTGTTCCAGAATATAAAAGATGTAAGAAACGCTTTGATTGATAGGGAAAGCGACCCTGAAGGGAGTATTCCCAATTCTCTTATCTTAAGATTAATTTTTATTCGATACCTAATAGACAGGAATGTTGAAATAGACGAGAATTTTATTCGGGGTGAAGACATCCACGCGAGACGTGCCAGTTTCAGCAACTTGATAAGAGATTATGACAGGTTGTCGCAACTATTCACCATACTGAACAGCCGGTTTAACGGGGTACTCTTCAAAGATGTGGATATAGATCTCACTCCGGTACAGGCTGAAGCGTTATCGCGCGTTTTTAGCGGTGAGATACCCGAAGAGGGGACTTTGTTTTACGGCAATGACTTCTATTTCGACATATTCGATTTCTCCATCATTCCCGTGGAGGTGATTTCCGGAATTTACGAATCGTTGATTGATCCGGAAACAAGAGACCTCCAGTCGGCCGTTTATACACCTTCTTTTTTGGCGAATTATATTTTGAATGACACGGTGGATGTGTACCTCGAACAGCACAATGTTTCTGAATGCAAAATCTTTGAAGTGGCAGTCGGATCGGGTGTCTTCCTGGTGCAATCACTGAGAAGGATGATCGAGAAAGAGATCGAACTGCATGGGAATGCAGACAATAAAGTTTTCAGTGAGCGCATCAGGGAAATAGCCAAACGGACTTTATATGGTATCGACATTAACAAGGAAGCATTAAAGGTCACTTGCTTTTCAATATACATTGCCTTGTTGGATTACCAGAAACCTAAAAATATAAGTATATATCAATTTCCAACCTTATTGGATGAGAATTTATTCGAGGCTAATTTTTTTGACACGAAGCATCTATTTAATCAAGTTATCAAGTCGATAAAACCTGGTTATATTTTGGGAAACCCACCTTGGAAAAGCAGTAAAGATGAATGCCATGTAGAATGGCTCAAAACCAAAAAGAAAACGGTGGGCGGATTTGAAATCGCCCAGTCTTTCCTTCTAAGAACCCAAGATTTCATGGATGACAAGACGAAAGCCGCGTTGATTGTCACCAGCACCATATTCTATAATGTCTCCCGCACAACCCGGATATTTAGGAAGGAATTCCTTACCACCTATTGTTTGACTAAATTCTTTGATTTATCGCCCGTCCGACGCTTGATATTTGAAGAAAAAAACAGCCCTGCCAGCGTGGTTTACTTCCAGTTATCGAGAGGCGATAGTTATGTAGAGAACATGGTAAACCATCAATCGGTGAAGATGAACTACTTTCTCAAACATTTCAAGATATTCGTGATTGAAAAGTTTGATAGAAAAATGATTCCTCAACGACTTTTTTTAGAGAACGACTGGATGTTTAAAATTGCATTGTATGGGAATACTTTGGATTTTAATTTTATAAAGAGACTCAATGAAAAAGGGAATAGATTACACGATAAGCTAAATAACTGTGCCAAGGGAGCCGGTATTTTAAGTGGCAAGAAGGAGGATTATCCACTTTATAGGCAAATAGTGGGTAAAGACTTACTATTGAATGGTCAAGTGAAAAGATATTTCTCAAGTGCAGGCACGCCACAGAATGTATCGGAAGAAAAAGCTTATTTAAAAAGCGGAAAAATTGCCCACCTATACGAAGGACATCAAATATTATTCAAAGAACAGACGAAAGACGAGAGTTCTTTGGCTGTCTCATTGGTAGATAAACCGTATGTGTTCAAAAAGGGTATTTTCGGTATCAGTTCTTTCGATTATGAAGAGATAAAAAGCCTTTACGCACTATTTATTTCCAACTTATATACATACTATATGTATGCTGTTTCAGGGTCATGGGGCACATCTACAAGGCCTCAGATCAGATGGAAAGATGAATATTTATCTTTTCCTTTTATAGAACCTGATCTTCCGATAAAAAATAAATTAAGCATCCTGGTTGACAAATTTATAGCACCTTACAAGGAGTTCTATACACAATTCAACATGGGAGAACCTTTTGAGAATGTATTAATATTGTCTCAAATTGATGATATAATCAATGAGCTATACGGGATAAGAGAATATGAGAAAGATCTTATTGATTATGTGCTTAATGTCTCGATATACCAGTTCCAGGAAAGCAAAACAAATTTAATTACTGATTTTACGAGTGGTGATGAAACCCATTACAGGAACCGTAAGTTTGTGATGGAGAGATACGCCGAGGTGTACTTGCAAGAATTTGAGAAAATCTATTCCAACGAGCATCTTCAGGCGGAAGTGTATATACTAGATCATTTTATCGCCATGAATTTCGTGTTTCACGCGGAGAAGGTAGATAAAAAGATAATTTTCCCAAAAGAGAAGAATGAGTTTGAAGTGTTAGAACGACTAGCCGATAATTTAGGTATATCTGAAGTAGCGAGTACCACAGATCCGGAAAAGAACCTGTTCATTCAAAAAGACATCAAAGGGTTTGATAAAAATTCATTCTATATAATTAAGCCCAACGAATATAAATCGTGGCACCGTGCCATGGCATGGTACGATATAGCAGAATTTAAATCCAAGATAGAAGAGGCTGAACTTACTGCTCATTTAAATGACAAGGAAAATGAGTGACGCTTCCATATTTATATCCAACAGGCAATATTCTATCACGGAAAATAGAATAAGGGATATTTTCTGGTATATTGGAGAATGCTATAACTTACTACTGCTCAATACCAAAATTCCTTATTCGATAAGTGAGGTGAAAAAATCCACCACAATCCCTTTTGAGGATTTTTTAAGATTCAGATTGGTAGAAGATTATCTCATCAATCACAAAGAAATTTTGAAACAAAGAACTTCCACTTTAGACGAAATCAACTTTACAGCGGAAACACAGAAAGAATTTATCGATATAGAAGACAGCAAGCAAAAAGTCGATAAAATAGATATTTTCATCAACCGATTAGGACTTTCCGATACATGGGGAGAACCCGAAGAGAAAATTTATTTTGCCATTGAATGTAAAAGAATCAGAGGGCTACACGACACTATCCAATATATTGCCGACATAGAGAAGTTCACCAAAAGAGCCTATATTGATACGAGATTGCCATTCGAGGGCCAGTTAGGATTTATTGAAAATCGCTCAATTTCTCATGAAGAGGTAGTAAACACGATTAATTCAAAACTTCGGAATAACAAAACAATCATCACAGATTTGTTACTGGAAAATTGTATGCTAAACCAAAATATAGAGAGTACTTATATATCAAAACACAAAAGAAATATACAGCATCAAGCCTCTTTCTCTGTATATCATTTGTTTCTGGATTATTCATCTATTGTAGTAGATTGACATACAATTGAGAAATATAAATCGGTCCGGGATGGAGTGCTGAAGGACATTGGAGAGTTTCCGGTAATGGAGGTTTCAGGAATTTGACTCCGTGTTCCAATTCAGAGGTACTCCACTGCATTCGGTTATTCTCCCTATTATAAACCCACAAGATTTTTCAAATACAAATATATAAATAGGGCTCGCAAACGTCCGAAATGTTTGCTATATTTGTAAATTGATAATTTTGATATGAATAAAATTGATTTATAAATAAAAACAGCTATTTTACACGCCCAGAACAATGGCCGGCTCTATATTAAGCCGGGTACTGATAATACGCGCGACTTCCAGTGTGGGGGTTGTTTTGCCGGTCAGGAAATTACTGATGCGTGATTGGCTGAGTCCAAGCAGTTCGGCAACTTTTTCCTGCGTGAGGTTCATCTCATACATACGGAGTTTCATCACGTCGGGTAACGACGGGGTGCCAATCGGGAAATGCTCGTCTTCATATTCTTCGGCGAGTTCAACAAGCAAATCAAGTTCCATTACCCTCTTGTCAGTCATGGGGGTATCTTCTTCCACCAGTGTCATCAATTCTTCAATGCGTGACATGACGGCATCATATCTGCTTTTGTCTTTTATTGTTGCCATAATTATATATTTTTGATGTCTTCTATTTTATCGTACTGTGGATACGTTCCTACAAACCGGATAAGCACGGCTTTAATGGTGAACTGGAGGATGGCCACTATCCGGTAATCATTTCCCTTGACGTTGAATACATACCGTTTGTTGCCTACATAATCCACGGAATTGAACGTCTCTTTTATATCGGCAAAACATGTCCATTGCGCCTGTTTCACGGTCTTGTACCAACTTTCCAAGGGTATTTCGGAATCGGGATATTGACCGTAGAAGTCCCGTAGTGCTTTTTTCGATATGATTCTCATCCTTCATCATCTTTAGTTCCACAAATATAGGCATAAAATATTCGCATAACAAATATTTTTCTATCTTTGCATTAGCACAATCAAACACAAAATTGCCATAATGATCTATCTGTTAGTTATCATACTGTTATTTCTTGCGGAACTCATCTACTTCCGCATTGCGGATAAATACAACATCATAGACAAACCGAACGAAAGGAGTTCGCATACCCAAATCACACTGCGGGGAGGGGGCATCATCTATTGGGTGGCCGCCCTACTCTACGTGCTCTTCAATCCTTCGGAAAACGGTTGGTGGTTCCTCTTGGGAATCACCCTGATGGCGGGTGTCAGTTTCTGGGATGATATCAAAAGCCTCGGACAGAAAACACGGTTACTATTCCACCTGATGGCCATGACCTGTGCCTTTTATCTGGCAAACCTGTTCGGGATATATCCCTGGTGGGTTGTTGTAATGGGCTATGTTGTATTCATAGGCATTGTAAACGCCTATAACTTTATGGATGGCATCAATGGCATCACGGGATTATATACGCTGGCCGTACTGCTTCCGATGATGTATGTGAACAATTATATCCAGACTTTCACCGACAATGATTTCCTGGTATTTCCACTGCTGGCTTCAGTGGTATTCCTGTTTTTCAACTTCAGGAAACGGGCGAAATGTTTCGCCGGTGATGTGGGGAGCGTAAGCATCGCCTTCTGGGTGGTCACACTGCTGCTGCTATTGATCATCAAAACACAAAATCTGGTATGGATCGGATTCCTGCTGGTATATGGTGTGGATAGCGTCTGTACGATTCTACACAGGATTTACCTGAAACAGAACATCATGGAGGCTCATCGATTGCATTTCTACCAGATACTGGCCAATGAAAGAGGAATGCAACACCGGCTTGTATCGATCATCTATTTTACAGTCCAACTGGTTTGCTCTTCACTAATCGTCACACTCTATCCGATAATGGGTTGGTGGATCTTCGTGATACTGACAGCAACATTGGTCGCAGCCTATGGATTGAAATTCCGGCTTATGAAAATATCCGTCATAAAAAATGACTTTAAGACAAATAATATATGAGATTTTTTAAAAGGGCTTTTTTTCTATGTATATTTTGTGGTTTGTTATCGACGCATACACAAGCACAGAAGACTTTCGCAATAAAAACCAACATACCGCATTGGGCAACAGCTTCCCCTAATTTGGGTGTGGAAGTGGCTTTCCGCCACCAGATGACTTTTGAACTGTCGGGGGGATTTAACCCCTTTCAATTCGGGAACGACAAACAGTGGAAGCATTGGATTATATGGCCGGAAGCCCGTTATTGGTTG
Source organism: Proteiniphilum sp. (assembly GCF_040307845.1). Taxonomy (GTDB): domain Bacteria; phylum Bacteroidota; class Bacteroidia; order Bacteroidales; family Dysgonomonadaceae; genus Proteiniphilum. The sequence continues at coordinate 2,722 of NZ_JAWRIS010000064.1, read as the reverse complement.
AATGAGAGGTTTAATGGCCATTCGATTGGCCTGCATGGCGTGTTTGCCGGATTCGATGTGGGAGGACTGGACTTGCCGTTTAACCTATGGCCGGAACTCAAAAACAAACGGGTGGAGGGGAATATAAACGGAATAGGATTAAGCTATGGATACGCCTGGATAATTGGCAATAGCCTACTCCTTGAAGTGAATGCAGGGGGAGGATACGGGCGTTTACACTATGATACTTTCACGAATGGCAGTAATGGGTACAAGACGGACTACGGTAGAAAACATTATATCGGTCCGACCAAAGGGGCTATCTCGTTGGTATATCTCTTCTAAAAGCGAGATGAAATCGTAAGGTGATTAAATAGAGATGAAAATATTAAATCGAAAAGAGATGTTACATAAGATTAAAGGGGAAAGAGAGTTACGGGGAGATATAATCTATTAGTTGGCAATATAGGAACCGCCTCTCATCAATTATAAATGATGCTTTCCAATATTAATAAAACTCAATTTTGAAAGGCGTAAAAAACAAATCCTTTTCATAAACAGTTGTATACTTGTATCTGAACCGACTCAGGTATTAAACAAATTAATAAATTAGATACCGGAGCGCAGCCGGCAACCGCACTCCGGTTAAAATCCAAAAATTATCTATTATGGACTCAATTAATCAATCAGCGCGTAGCCAATTGCATGGCAAAGATATTACAAAAAACCGACAAAGCGCTCGTTTTAACGAAAAATTTAGTGGAAAATTAAAAGAATTTTTCGTGGAAGAATTGAAAGATATTTATTTCGCGGAAGAGGAAATTCTAAAAGGCCTTGACAAGATGGAGGCCGCCGCCGTCTCTCTAACGCTCAAGGAGAGTATCCGTGACCATCACAGGGAAACCGAGGAACAGATAGAAAGGCTGAAAGAAATCTTTCAACTTATCGGCAAAGAACCTTCCAAAAAGAAATGCGAAGCAATCATCGGTATTCTCAAAGAAGGGGAAACCATGATCGAAGATACCGACGAGGAGAGCATGGTGCGCGATGCGGCTATTATTATTGCTTGCCAAAAAGTAGAGCATTATGAAATCGCCACTTACGGAAGCCTTGCCGAATTGGCCCGCACACTCGGTTTAGACGAGGTGGCCGACATCCTGGAAGAGACACTCGAAGAAGAAAAGTCGACCGATGTGGGCTTAACGGAACTGGCTGTAGAGTCGGTAAACGAAGAGGCAAAAGAAGAAGGAGAAGAAACCATACCGACAAATGATGCCGGTACTTACGGGGAAGAAGACTTGCCGGAAAGTGATTACGCCGGTCCCAAAGGTAGTGACAGGATTTACGGTGACGGAACTGACCGGGGCACGGATGAAGATGACGACATCATGTACATCGAAGAAGTGGACATCGAAGATATCGATGATATGGAAGACATGGAAGATATGGTGGATATCGATGATATGGAAGACCTCGATGATATGGAAGACCTCGATGATAATACGGGCTAATCTATCCATCGCTTTCTCACGTTGCCAACCGGTCTATTGCTTTTTTCAAATCAATACCTTTTCCCAATACCGGCAAGAAGATATCTCCTTTTTTTTGCATACGCGAAAGGGCGTTATGAATGGTAAAATCACTTATGGACAAATCTTTCGTTAATTCCTTCCATTCAATCGGCATAGAAACGGTGGCTCCCGGCTTGGGACGGACACTGTAGGCGCTTGCCACCGTTTGCCCGTCGCGGTTCTGCATATAATCCAGATAAATCTTCGGCCCACGCTTGCTGAGGCTACGCTCCAAAGTGGTGGTCTCAGGCAGCCTTTTTTCAACGAAACCTAAGATAATATGGGCAAAATCGCGCACCTGTTCATAATCATACTGCGCCCCCATAGGTACAAAAATATGGATACCCGTGCTTCCCGATGTTTTGCAATAGGCGGGTACCCGGCATATATCCAGTATTTCTTTGGTTATCTTTGCCGCTTCGATGACCTGACCGAAGCTATTTTTTTCCGAGGGATCAAGATCGATGATCAGGTAATCGGGGTTACCCGGTTTTTCTATCCGATTGTTCCAGGGATTAAGCTCAATACATCCCAAGTTGATGAGATACCCGAGGGTTTCTTTATTGTTACAGACAACGTACTCCAGTTCCTTATCATTGGATTCGGAATAAATATGGATTGTCTCCACCCACGAGGGTGCATTCTTCCCCGCATCTTTGTGATAAAAACTCAATCCGTCTATCCCGTCGGGGAAACGGTGCAACGATTGTGCCCGGTCTTTTAAATGCGGCAAAATATATTCACTCACCGAGAGATAGTAATCGATTAACTCGCCCTTAGTAATTTTCTCCTTTTTCCAGTAAAGCTTGTCAATATTGGTATATTTTATTTGATCTTCGGCGTGGGAGTCTCCTTCATCTGACTTTCCTATATCGAGGTTCACTATATCGGGGCCCTTCATACTATCATGATAAAGATCAATCCCACTCAAATCCTCCCGGATGCCGACAAATACGGGATGCCGGAAAAGACCTTCCTCCGTTTTTTCTGAATACTTCACTGTACACACCGCTTCCGGCTTGAGCCATGTAGGCGTTTGATATTCCGATGATATGCACCCAGTGATTCCGGTGATACCCACCCACTGGCTAAACTATCAATTTGACAAAGTTATCTTTTTTTTCTTAAACTATCTCCTTTTAACTCTATTCTGTGAGATGTATGGATCATTC
>NZ_JAWRIS010000063.1:0-2783 GCF_040307845.1 Proteiniphilum sp. | reverse complement strand
CCGTCTTTATACTGTCCACTCTTTTCAAACGGTGCATCAGGATAGAAAAACGGTTTATCCAAACGATCCAATATTTTATAAGGATCATTGAGATCGAATAGAAACTGTCCGGCACAATAAGAGCCTGCCGGATAATCTGTGTCTCCATCCTTTTCATCTCCATTTTTACCATTATACATCAACACGATCCCATCCTGAGTAATAATTGCCGGTGGCCCACACTCGGTCAGTTTGCTATCGAAAAATCCTTCTCGAGGTTTAGCGATTTCCTTCAATTCATTTTGTTCATTCAGTACGGGTTCCCAATTGATAAGATCGTCAGAAACGGCAGCACATACAGCATGTTCGCCCCAATACATAAAGTATTTTCCATTCAATTTTGTAATAACTAATTGACCATCTTTTACTTTAGTGGCAATGGATGCCGATTTGCAGGCCAGGTTTTCGAAGCGCCCATTATAGGCTTTGCCAAAAGCGAGGCCGTGCTTTTCCCATTGAATTAAATCGCAGGATGTCGCTACGGCCAGACGGGGCGTCTCCCGGTTCCATGCTGTGTAAAGCATTACATAGAGCCCATCTTCTGTCATGGCAACCCGGGGGTCCTCACAACCTCCCGGCCACTCGATGGATTTGAAAGCATCCTCCATGGGGAAAAGCACCGGTTCTGTACGGCGTTCCATCGTTATGCCGTCTTTCGATTCGGCATACCCAATACGGGACGTACGCTTACCAATCCCTTGAGCTGAATTGTCTTCGGCCCTGTAAAGCACTACGATCTTTCCCTCTTTCACTGTTGCTGCAGGATTGAAAGTATCGCTTTCTTCCCATTTTATAGTATCACCCTTCATCGGGCAATAAAACTTCGTCGGAAGAGGAGAAATAATAGGATTAGGATTTTCAGGACGTTCAAAAGGTCCTATGGCCCATTGGGGTAATTTAGCTTTCTCTTCTGAGGACTGTTGTTTTGCATTACTACAGGATCCGGCTAAAACTGTAATAAGCAGTAAAATAAAAATTGAATAATTTTTTTTCATAAATAAGCAAAAATTATAGTAGTTATAAAATTTGTAGTGGGAATTGTTATCCTAATTTTTTAGTGGTGACGCAAATTGTAAATTTCTTTTTTTACATTCCATCCCTTTAAAATAAGTTTTGAGTTCGCGGCTAATTTCTGAGCGTTTGTTTCGATTCGAATTGCTTTTCTTTCTCCGGGTAGCAGTGAAAAGAAATTATCGGAATAAAAAGATGGACGTATTGGCTTATCATTCTCATCAAGAAGTTGAAGTTGTGTAAAGAATACAATTGTGCATGAAGTATTTTTGACCTCTATGTCTATTAAATAACTCTCTTCTTCTTTATGTTCACGATAGCTTATCTCCAATTTAGTCTGTTTTAACTTTGATAAATCCTGAAAGCCGGAGGTTGTTGGCCCTGTTAATGTTTTACGTCCTTCGTAATGCGAGTTAGATCGCCAATAAAAATTATTGCCCACTTCCGTGCCTTTTTCATCCAGAAGCCTCAACTTAATAAAGTGAACTCTCGTAATAGTTGGTGGAAAATCTATCGTAAAAAGATCTTTTGCAACTCCATCCTCCGGTAGATTCACAATCATTTCTTTTGAGAAAACTTTTTTCCCGTTCAAATCATACACATCAGCCAGCACTTTATAATTCGTAAAAGATCGGTAATAATCGTTGACTACAGAAACCGTGTTTCTCAAAAAATCAAATTGGGGGTGCAAGGGTTCACAAGCATTTTGTGCGGCATAAAGTGCTGCCGTCGGTTCCAACGACCAATCCCACATTCTCGAACAAACCTGACGAATTGGGGGATTATGATACCAAAATAAAAATCCGGAACAATAGCGGTCACCCTGGTTCAATTTGTTATAATTCCATACCTCCCATATACTTTTATAATTAAAAGCTCCCACAAATTGACCCTTTTCTGCAAATTCATCTATACTTTTCGAAATTCCGTACTCATTTACCATATCGTGGTACATTCCGGTCATTAAATGAAATCCGTTACCATCCGAATAATCCCATACCTCCTTATTAATGGGCCACAAATCTTTTTCGTCCATCATTTCACGTAAACATTCTACTGTTGGCAGGCATGGTGCACCATACTCAGGATTAAAGCCGTCTATACGACTACCTCTGTCTGAAGCTGTATTTTCGTAATGGCACATGATATTGACCTGCTTATATGGACTACCATCGTGAACGCCACAACATTCCGATTGCATTTGATATCCGCGGGTTCCATCCAGGTTCTGGATTAATGCTTCGGTATAGGACATTTCTGTGGATTCATTGGAAGAAACATAATACGCTAAAGAGGGATGGTTCCGAATCCGTTTGACTGTTGAGGTCACGTTATTGTAATAGATACTCTCATCGACAGGATGTTTGGTATCCCCAGTCATCCAGAATTCCGTCCAGACCATGATTCCCAATTCATCACATAGTTGGAAGAAATAATTGGATTCTGTAATGCCTCCTCCCCAAAAACGTATCAGGTTTATCCCGGCTTGAGCTGTATAGCGAAGTTGCGCATATGTACGTTCTTCCGAGTTTCTGAGCATGTTTTCCGGGAGCCAGTTTGTTCCTCTTATAAAAATAGGTTTCCCGTTTATGTAAAATGTTCGGGATTTATCAGGAGTATCCGTATTGGAAGTGATTTCACGTATGCCAAAACGGGTAGAGATCGAATCTATAAGATTTTTATCCTTATCCAGAATTTTTAGTGACAGGTTGTAGAGTTCTTGCTTCCCTTTA
>NZ_JAWRIS010000062.1:0-304688 GCF_040307845.1 Proteiniphilum sp. | reverse complement strand
TACCTCAATGAATTCTGTTATAAGTTTAACCGGAGATTCTTCCCGGACAAACTTTTCGACAGGCTGGTCATTGCCGCTGTCTCGTACAGCCCCGATTTCAAATCGAAAATTTACAATAGGTCATATTGCGGATAATCATATTTTATTTTTAAGGGTTAAGTAAGGCTTCTTTAATATCGTTTTCTCAATCTTTCAGGCAGCCGATCGGCACTACATACACACCATCTTTCCTGCGGTAAGCATATTGGCCTACCCCGGTGAGCACCATCAAAAATGAGGGGGGCCTCATTTTCGTGGTATCTATTTTATCAGCCAGTTGCTTGAGGGTGTTCGCTCCGGTCTCTATTAAACTGTCGCCACCCAGTTTTATCTCTATCAGCCCAAAGCTGCCATTACGCAGATGTACTACTCCATCTACCCGGGAAATGTCCCTGTTAGCAACGGCCTCCACGTAATTTATGGCTTGACGTAGCGCTGCTTTTGAGGTTAAACTGAGAGATCCCGGCCAACCTCCCCGGCAAATCAGATAAGCCAATTCGTGTAAGGACATGTCCGTTGCAATGGCTGATTCCACATCTCCTTTGAACAATGCTTCGAGACTGACGACCCCATTTGACTCCCCGGATTCATGTAAACTCATTGGCCTCATTGTGAGCCATGCAAATCTGCCGGTTCCTGAATGGGTTAATTGCGACATATCCGGCGGAACACTTGATCCGGTGAAAATAAATTGTCCGGGTGTAGTCGTCTGCGACTCACTTCAAATCGTGCCGCATCCCATAATTTCGGAGCCAGCTGCCATTCATCAATCAGTCTGGGTGTATCTCCCTGGAAAAGAATTTCCGGGTCTGTTTCGGCCAATAGCAAATTGGCCTGACGTGTCTTTGGCGCATCCAGATATAACACGCTCTTGGTTTGCTGTTCCGCGGTAGTAGTTTTTCCACACCATTTCGGGCCTTGAACCAAGACTACCCCTGCTGCTGCGAGTTGTTCTTGTAGCATGTTGTCCGCTATTCTCGGTATATAAGCCAATGGTGTATCCATACTCTTTTTCTTGTTAGATAATATTGAATATTCCGGATACAAATATAATATGTTTTTCTTTGGTTGCAAATGCTTTATGAATTTTTATTCGGTTAGTTGGCCGGATTTCATTCGGTCAGTTGGCCGGTTTTCATTCCACCAGTTGGCCGGATTTTATTCGGTCAGTTGGCCGATTTTCATTCCACCGGTTGGCCGGATTTTATTCGGTCAGTTGGCAGTTTTTTATTCAGTAATTTGGCAAAATAGGAGACTTACTTCACCAGCTCCTCAAACAATCTCTCGAATGTTCTATCCAGATCTCCGGTTTTACCGGGGTGCGGGCGTGACGTCTGGATAATGGAACTGCGTACGGCCGTCAGCCAACGGAAGCGGTCGGGGATATCCAGTCGCGCGATGGGGCCGCATTGGGGGTTGCCTTGCGCAATCTGTTTATGTGTCTCAAGGTTGTCGATTACATCGTCATAATCCGCTTCCGAATGCATCAGCCTGAATTTCTCGGGACAGAGATGGTATTCAAAACGTATATACTTTTCCCGCTTGCAGAAAAGAATGAGCCCGACATTGAAAAATTCTTCCCTTTCAACCCTTGGCACCAGTCGTATAACGGCATAATGATACAGCTTATCCTCTTGCATCTTTGGCGGTTTTTAGAAAGTTTTGGGAATGTTGCAGTCGCGTTTTCAAAAGATTCAGATAGACGCCTCTGATGTCATCCGGTGTCTCCTGCGTATGGTTCCATACCAGCCATTCATCCGGGATAAGTGCGGTGATCCCCTCCAGCAGCCCGGATGAAAGGGCTTCATGTGCGAACTGGTCGGCTTCATCGAGCATCGATGCCTGGGGTAGCAATACATGGTCTTTGATATGGGGAAACGGGTTAAGGGCATGCCTTTCGAAATCATTCCACGAATGATGGAAATAGAACGAAGCGCCGTTGTCGATCACCCATAATTCACGATGCCACCACAGCAGGTTGGTATTGTTGAATGTGCGGTCGATATTGGTCGTAAATGCATCGAGCCAAACGATCTTAGACGCCAGGAAAGGATCAATCTTTACGGTAGGGTCATAGGCAATTGCCCCGGAGAGATAATGCAACCCGAGATTGAGCCCTTCGCTTCCCTTGAGCAGGTCCTGTATTTCCTCATCGCCTTCACTGCGACCGAAATCATCGTCGAGGGTAGCAAAAACCAGTTCCGGAATTTGCAATCCCAACGCAGAGGCTATTTTTCCGCCCAGCAATTCCGACACCAGCATCTTGGTGCCATGACCTGCGCCGCGGAACTTAAGCACATATTTGAACCCGTCGTCCGCCTCTGCCAACGCGGGGAGAGACCCGCCTTCACGCAAAGGCAGGATATAACGGACAACTTTTACTGTGCGTAGTGAATTATCTTTTCCCATAGGGTGCAAAGATACGATAATATCATTGGATTTCTCGTGACTCTGTCAGTACACATCCTTTGGCATACATCTCACGCAATGCTTTCTCATCGTCCCCGGGTTGTACATTGACCGCGGCGATGGCATCGGTGATCACATAGGTGTGGAATCCCTGCGTTACCGCGTCGAGGGCAGAAGCTTTCACGCAATAATCTGTGGCGAGGCCGCAGACATACAATTTACGGATATTGTTTTCATGAAGCAACCCGGTGAGGGATTTGTTAGTCGCTTCAAAAGCGGAATAGCCGTCATCTTTATTATCGGTGCCTTTTAACAGTTTCTGGTCTATTTTACCGGTATCCAGGTCGGGATGGAATTCGGCACCCTCTGTGCCGGCCACACAGTGTACGGGCCATTTCTCAAAATGCACCGTCTCTTCCGGATGCCAGTCCTGTGATGAAATCACCAGATCGAACTTATCCATGACCGCGTTGATTACCGGAACTACTTTATCGCCATCCTTTACAGCCAAAGCTCCGCCCGGACAGAAATCGTTTTGCATGTCAACAATCAATAATGCTCGTTTCATTGCTACCTGTTTTATTGTAATAACAAGAAAACAGTGTTTGGGGTTCGGTGACGGCGAGGAAACGAAATATCCCTTTCAGAACGTTATTCCGTAACCAATGCTCACATTGATGTTTCTTCCGACAGTGGATGTCCGGTATGATTTCCTGTCGGTCTCCACTCCGTCTATCCGGGTGGTTAACTCCGCATAAGATTTTTGCAACGGCTGTTGAAAGTTTATATCCAGTACCAGCGATCCCCTTTGGGAGACAAGGTATCTGGTGGATAGGCCCATATTCAGGAATATGGGTGAGGCCCGTTGCTTATAGGATATGGTCTCTTCGGATTCATCTTTTAACCAGGTTCTTGACGAATTGTTGTCGGGTAGATACCTTATATATCCGATTCCGATTCCGGGATGGATCTTCCATTTGTCTTGTTCAAGGCGATAGACGACTCCGGCATCCAGGGAGGGGTATAGTCTTGAGGCGGGAAAGAAGAGATGATCCGCTAAAACCTCCAATATTTCTCCTATGATGCTTGATTGGGCATATTCTGTTTTCTCACTTTTATACAGGTTGTAGTGTAATTTAGCGTATGCTCCTACCTTGTCCGAGAAAAGCCAGGTGAGCCGCATTCCCACCGCCGGAACGATGTTCGGCCTGGAACCAAGCAACTTCGATTCAGGGCTGGAACCGGAACGGATCATATCGATATTTGCCCCTGCCGTTATATCGAGAAGCCATTTTTTATCCCGGCTATCCAATGAATAGCTCCCTGCCTGTTGGGCATAAGTAGATGTTCCGAAGCTGATGACAGCCCCTAAAAAAAAGATAAGTTTAATTTTCATAATAGCTTCTTTTCTATCTAACCATTTGTTTTGGTTTGCACTCTATAAGATGGCGGTTTTGTTTATCAGGTTTGTGTTATTGACTGCTCTCTTTTGCTTGCATGGATTAATGCCCATCATTTCGAGGTGGCAATGCAACAGTTCGCCCGTCTTCTCGTCGCGAAGGTGAAGACCGTTTCCCTGGCAGTATTTATATGATTTACAGGATGCACATTTCCCTGTTTTTGTCCATGAGCGGTCACGCATAATCTGGTATCGGGTGTTCCAGACCGTCCAGAAGTCATCCCGGTAGATATTTCCCTGCACGTAATCACCCCTAAGGCTCGGACAGGCGCTGATATCGCCGTTGACAAGTACTGAGGCGATGTTTATGCCTGCCTGGCAAAAGAAAGGGTTATCGCGGACCTCCATTTCATAGTCGGACAGATATCCTTCGCAACCGTAGGAGGCATTAATTTTCCCTTCCCGTCGGGTGTCACGGATAAAGTCCATCATTTGTAGGAATTCGTCGGATGACAGTTTTAATAAAGGGTTGTCTTTGGCCCGTCCTTTCGGGAAAACGGTGAAGAGCCTCCAGTGTGTGACACCTAAAGAAATGAGTAAATCGCGAAGTCTCGGCAAATCAGCTATATTCCTCTTGTTGACACAGGTGACTACATCATATACCAGATCCGGTGTTGACACAACTCTGGAAATAGCATTGATGGCCCGTAACCATGAGCCTTGTTTTCCTCTGAACCAGTCATGCGACTCTTCCCTGTGGCCGTCCAGACTGATGGTCACAGAGCGTAGTCCTGCTTTGAGGAGAGATTGTAATCTTTTCTCTTCTAACCCCCAACCGTTGGTGACAAATCCCCATGGATAACCCATATCGTACATTGCCTGGCCGCACTCCGCCAGATCCCTGCGTACCAACGGTTCTCCGCCGGTGAGTACAATCATGGTTTTGTGAGGGTCTACATGCGGCCGGATATCCGCAAGTACTTTCAGAAAATCTTCCTTGGGCATATCGGGAACGGCGGCCTGCCTTGTACAATCGCTCCCGCAATGTACGCAGTTGAAATTACAGCGTAAGGTGCATTCCCAAAAAAGATAGGTTAGTTCATGCTGTTTGGTCTGCGTAGCCTTGTATTGCCGGTAAAGAGACAGAATGAGTTTCTTTTTCGTATCCATAAAACCTCATTTGTTGTTTATTCTCCTTTTATTTCTTGGTGTCTTGTGGGAATTATTCCGTACATAGGTACCGGACCGGGATGTCTGACAAGCGTGAAATCAGCTTTCCCCTCGAACTTGCCGTTGTACCAGTTTTTTCTCCTTTTACCAATTTGCTTCAGTTCAGATGCTTTTATCCGTATAGTATCGGACTGAAATTCATCTTTGTCGATATCTGAAGTGTAGACTGTTATGTCTTCCGCGCCGAAAGCGGTCTTCGTGAATTCTAATTCGTAATTTCCGTTGGCATCGGTTCGCACAGTGTCATTCCCGAAGGGCGCCATATCGGATTTATAGATAACGGCCATATCCTTAATCGGTTGCAGGTTGTGTGCATCATTGACATTTCCCTTGACAATGAAGTCTGCGGTGGGAGTGCCATATTCTACGCGAGGTTCTATTTTATCGCAGGAGGTGTAAAGCCCTAATGCAGTCAGGACCCAGGCGATAATCTTTCCATAGGTTTTTAAGACAAATTTCTTCATAGGTTATCGGAATCCATACAAAGTTGTACTTGTTATATTAGTATAGATGAAAAAGAGAGCAAAACGTTGCACCAAAAGCCATATTTTTTCACGAGTTTTCTTAATTTAATAAAAATCACTAATAGTGGTGATTGACAGGCATGTCTTTTTGCTGTTCCTTTGTGCCCTTATAAACTTTGTATTCAGAACTGCCTGTTAAAATAATCAACTAAAGAGATGAACAGTAGGGGTATAACGTTCATTTCTCAATGTCTTGGTTCTTGACTCTTGGCTTTAAGTATTGAATCGTATGAAAAAATTATTTTTAGTAATATATGTTTTCTGCAGTACTCTTTTTGTATTTGCTGACGAAAACGATCGGTTTAAAGAGGCTAATCCCAATGATACCCTAAAAGTGTATTACCTGAATGAGGTAGTGGTAAGCAGTTCGGTGAAAGAAACCAATGAATTGAAAAACCTGCCCACTGCCGTTTCGGTGGTGTCACCTAAACAGCTACAGGATGCCCGGATAGAATCTTTGCCCCGGCTGAGCGCTTTTATCCCTAACTTCTTCATCCCTTCTTATGGGGCGAAAGTCTCCACACCCATTTATATCCGTGGTGTGGGTGCCCGTCTCGGGTCGCAGACGGTGAGCCTCTATGTGGACAATGTGCCCAGTTTCAACCCTTCGGCGTTCGACTTTGAATTCCAGGATGTACAGCGGATTGAGGTGTTTCGCGGAGCACAGGGCACACTGTATGGGCGAAATGCCATTGGTGGCATAGTAAATATGTACACCCTTTCCCCTCTCTCTTTCCAGGGCACTAAACTGATGGTGAGCGGCGGCAATTATGGACAATTTTCGGTAAAAGGATCGGATTACAGGAAATTTTCTGACAATTTCGGCCTTTCCGTGGGCGGTTATTATAAACGGGATGATGGCTATTTCAAGAACAGCTATACCGGGAAGAAAGTAGATGATTCTGAAAATGCCGGTGGCCGGTTTAAACTGGAGTGGCAGGCTTCTCCCTCGTTCAAAGCGATGTTTTTCGGGAATTACGACTATGTGTCCGGTGGCGCTTTCCCTTATATGCATGAGGATTCCACGGCTGTCAGTTTCAATGAGCCGTCATCGTACGACCGTCACTTGTTTACCAACGGGCTGTCGCTCGATTATACCGGTAACGGGTATAGTATCCATTCTACTACCGGATTTCAATATCTGAAAGACGATATGAAGATGGACCAGGATTACTCTCCAAAGTCTGTATTCTCTATCAATCAGAAGCAGAAACAGCATTCTGTAAGCCAGGAGGTGACCGTGAAGTCGGATACGAAAACAAATTACCGCTGGGTGGTAGGTGCTTTCGGTTTTGTGGATCATCGGGAGATTGATACGCCGGTAGCGCTGAAGGAAGATATGATTGCGGTGATGCAACGTCCTTTAGACACGATGATGGAGGGTCTTGGGGCGCCTCTCCGCCTGGTATACGCCAATGACCGGATCGACCTGCCAGGCGTATACACCAAACCTTCGCGGGGTGTGGCGCTATTCCACCAGTCCACGCTCAATAATCTTTTTGGTGTGGATGGATTTTCCGCTACAGCCGGTATCCGTTTTGATTATGAACATACCGGTCTCGATTACATCACCGAGAGTGACGGAGGAGATATCAATATGGAGTTCCAGATTCCCGGCAGGCCTATGCCACCCATACCCGTAGAAGGAGATACCCTGCTGGAAGGATCTTTCCGAAAAGATTTCTGGGAAATACTACCCAAGTTCGCGCTGAAATACCAGATGTCTCCTACTTCACAAATCTATCTTTCCGCTTCAAAAGGATACAAGACGGGAGGATACAATGAACAGGTCTTCTCGGATGTACTCCAAGGAGCTCTCGCAGAGTCATTGTTTAGAAATGTGAAGCCGTACATACCCGGCAATATACAAATTCCTGAAATGCCCTCCACGGGCGGTGGATCAGTTGAGGAGCAACTCTCTTATGATCCGGAAACCAGTTGGACGTATGAGTTGGGTGGACGATACGAGATGCTCGACAGAAGATTTTCTTTGACCTATGCGCTCTTTTATACCCATGTGGATAATCTGCAGATCACCCAATTGGCGAAACAGGGCACCTCGGGACGAACGATCGCCAATGCGGGCAAATCGGAAAGTAAGGGGTTTGAGTTAAGCGCGAAATTCGTGCCGATGGACAACCTCTCATTCTTTGCCGAATATGGATTTGCCGATGCCCGTTTTGTCAAGTATAAAACAGGAGAAGTGGAGGGTACTGATCCGATAGACTATTCCGACAACCATGTGCCCTTTGCACCCCGGCATACATTGAGCCTGGGAGGCAGTTATGTGCACCACCTTCCTTATGGTTCACTGATCGACCGGGTGATTGGAAATATGCAGTACCAGGGGGTAGGAAAGATCTACTGGACGGAATCGAATAAAAATGATGCCGGAACGAAAGACCTTTATCAGCCTTTTTATGGAATTACCAATGCCAGTATTGCCGTGGAAAGAGGTGCTCTTGGATTGGAGTGCTGGGTGGAAAACCTTTTCGATACGAGGTATAACACATTCCTTTTCGAACAGGATGATGTGACGGTCAGCGAAACAAATATTTTTGTACAACGTGGGTATCCCACCCGTTTCGGTGCCACGCTGCGGTATACTTTTTAACAGGTAATACGATTAAGTGTTGAATAGAGAGGGAGGAGGTTACCCCGTCATAGCATGATCTTTCCGGTCAGGATTTGCACGGTAATCAGTATTGCTCCGGAAAGCAGCAGGATGATGACAACCCATTCCCAATGTTTGGGGTGTTCTTTTTTCTCCTTCTTCGCCTTTATAAACAACAGTGAGCCGGCACCATAAAAAAGTATGGAAAGGAACAGGTATTTGATACCTACCACATAAATCACATACATTGAATAGATAGTGCCGAGCAGGGCGATCACCAGATTCCGGGGCGTTTTTTCCTCTTTCCTGTAATGAATTGCCGTCTTTACGGCATAGAGCGATGAGAGGAGGTAGGGTATCAGGACCAGTGTCGTGGCGATGGTGATGGCGGCAAGGTAGGTTTCGTTGAGTCTGGGTGAGAGGATGGCAAGTAGAAAGACCTGTGTGAATATCTGGGTGATTAGCAATGCGTTGACCGGCGTTCCCTTGCTGTTCACCCTGGCAAGTCGTCGGGGCATCACACCGTCGCGGGCAGCAGCATACATGGTCTCCACCGAGAGTAATATCCATGAAAGGCTGGCTCCCAATACCGACACCATAATGCCCAGCTTGATGATCGCACCACCGGCGGCACCTATCACAGTCCGTTCGAGCACCAGGGCCAAAGGCGTCTCTGAAGAGGCTAACTCACTTGCCGGAATGGAGGACATGGCTATCAGTGTGATCAGCATATATATTCCCAAAACAATCAGGGTAGAGAGAATGGTGGCGGTACGTACGGCTTTCTGCTCCTTGGCCCTGCCTGACAATACGGAGGCGGCTTCTATCCCGACGAAACACCAGAGTACGACTGCCATGGCGTCTCCCACCTGCTGAACAGGTGTTGTGGCCGCTCCCGTGGAAGCGAGCCTTGACTGCCACTCAGCCACATGGAAAAGGTCGCGGTCAAAGAGCGCCGGTGCGAGCAGGATGATCAGTACGATGGGGATCAACTTGGCGACCGTCACGATTAAGTTGAGGATGGCACCTTCCTTTACTCCTGCCATCAGGATAGCGTAATAGACCCATAGGATCGCCGATCCGGTGAAGAAGGATTGCAAGGGAGAAAGGGCATGCTCGCCCAACAGGTCGTTCAACGTTTTGAAAAAGAGGGCAAGGTAGCTTATATTCCCCAGCCATCCAACCGACCAGTATCCCCATGCGGAATTGAACCCCATATAGTCGCCAAAGCCGTCGCGTGCATAGGCATAGATACCACTCTTGAGTTCAGGCTTCCTCCCTGTGAGATAGACAAATACCAGTGCCAGCATCAATGCGCCGAATCCGCCGATGACCCAGGTGAGCATGGTTCCCTGTGGATTGGCTATCCGGATAAGATCCTTTGGGGAATTGAATATCCCCGATCCGATCATAGAGCCGAGTGCCACGAAGACCAACAGCCATAACCCTAACTTTTCATCTTTCTTTTTCACCTTAACCGAATATCCATATAAGTAATACGACGATAACCAACGACGGGAGCATATTCATTATGCGGAGTTTCTTGATCCCCAGTATGTTGATTCCCAGCCCGATCAGTAATATGCCGCCGGTAGAGGTGAGTCCAAGGATAATATCATCGGTAAAGAAGGTGGCAGCGTATTTGGCCAACAGGGTGAGGGAGGCCTGGAAGATGAAAAGCGGGATGGCAGACATCACAACGCCTGCGCCAAATGCAGAAGCCAGCAGTATGGCAGAGAAGAAATCCATGAACGATTTGGTGAAAAGCAGATCCGGTGAACCACCGGTCCCTTCCTGGATAGTACCGATGATAGTGAGCGATCCTACGCAAAAAAGAAGAAAGGCAGTCACCAATCCTTCCGAGAATTTCTCACTGCCGATGCGGAAGCGATGCTTCAGATAATCGCTCATCCGCTCGGCGCCTTTTTCGAGATCGGCCCATTCTCCCAGCAGGGAGCCGATAGCCAGGCTGCTGACCACAATGAGTATCTTCTCCATCTCGATGGCCATCGATGCACCAATGGCCAGGGTAAACAAGCCGATAGCCTGGAAATAGATGGTAGTGACACGTTCCGGCATCCGTTTTTTGAGTAGCAGGCCGATCATGCCGCCACCTGCTACTGCTATTGTATTTACGAGGGTTCCAATCATTTTTTAACCGATAATGTAAATTCCGAATGCAGTATAGTTACAACAGTTGTAATTATATACATGTCCTGAGTTCATAATCTGCAAAAGTATTATTTTTTTCGGGATAATTCGGGATAAATTGAGCTTATGCGAGTACCTCATAGTTTATTTTTCATTTTTGAGGGAAAGTCATAACTTTGCACTGTGTTGCGAAAGGATGCAGCCAAAAAATAAAAAATATATGTACAATTGGTTTGAGTGCAAGATAAGATATGACAAGATGCTGGAGACCGGCATGCAGAAGACCGTAACGGAACCCTATCTGGTAGACGCGTTGTCGTTCACCGAAGCGGAAGCAAGGATCATTGAAGAGATCAAGCCGTTTATCTCGGGAGAGTTTTCCATATCCGATATTAAACGGGTGAAGTATACGGAATCGTTTTTCAATGAAACGGGTGATCGTTATTATAAGGCGAAACTTTATTTCATTACGCTCGACGAAAAGAGCGGATCTGAAAAGAAAACGGCTGTCAATATGCTGGTACAGGCTTCCGCGCTGAAAGAAGCCGTGGAAATTGTAGAGGGGGAAATGAAAAAGACCATGATCGACTATGCCATTGCTTCGGTAACCGAGACGGCTATCATGGATGTTTTCCCTT
Organism: Proteiniphilum sp.; assembly: GCF_040307845.1. Lineage (GTDB taxonomy): Bacteria > Bacteroidota > Bacteroidia > Bacteroidales > Dysgonomonadaceae > Proteiniphilum. Next base: position 293,684 of record NZ_JAWRIS010000062.1, on the reverse strand, counting down.
ATGGTGAAGAGAAAAATCAAAAGGAAGAGTAGTGTCTATACAGTCGCATATCGATGATTTGAGGGAAACCGTTCCCTCCGCGGTGACGTTGGTGGCGGTTTCAAAGTTCCATCCGGCCGGGATGGTCAGGGAGGCGTATGATGCGGGGCAACGGGTCTTTGGGGAGAGCCGGGTGCAGGAGTTGGTGGTCAAGAAAGAGCAACTCCCCGGAGATATAGAGTGGCATTTTATCGGTAACCTGCAACGGAATAAAGTGAAACAGATCGCCCCTTTCATATCCCTTATCCACAGTCTCGACAATGAACGGTTGATGCAGGAGATTGAAAAGCAGGGGGCGGCCAATGGAAGGGTTATACCTTGCCTGGTGCAGATACATATTGCCGAGGAGGAAACCAAGGCCGGTTTTTCACCCGACGAATGCCGTCAATTCCTTGAAGGAGGAAAATGGAAAACATGCCCTCATGTGCGGATTGCCGGAGTAATGGGGATGGCTACTTTTACCGATGATGAAAATCAGGTACGCAAAGAGTTCCGGCAACTGAAATCGCTGTTCGACGAATTCAAGGCCGGTTATTTCGCTGACGACCCCGGTTTTAGGGAGATCTCCATGGGAATGACGGGTGATTATCCGGTCGCCATTGAGGAAGGAAGTACCATGATACGGATAGGGACGCTGATTTTTGGAGACCGTTAATCCCTGTTACAACTATTTTCCAATATATTTTCGATATAAGATATTGATTTTATCGATAAAATGCCTATTTTTGCTAATTATAAAATTTTTGAAGAACATCATACATCCATGGTTAATTTAGAAACAACCTTTGCAGGGTTACGGTTAAAAAATCCGTTGATAGCGGGAAGTAGCGGCCTTACCAATTCAATCAAGAAGATCAAGGAATTGGAAAAAGCCGGTATCGGTGCAATAGTATTGAAATCTCTCTTCGAGGAACAGATCGAGAATCATTCTGAAAAACTTGTGCAGATTGCTGATTATCCGGAAGCGGCAGATTATATCAATACATACATCGAGATGAATCATATGGAGAAATATCTCGACCTGATCCGTTCCGCTAAAAAAGAGTGCGATATTCCCATCATAGCCAGTGTCAATTGTTATAAACTGAGCCGTTGGATTGAATTTGCCAAAACTATCCAGGATGCCGGAGCCGATGCCATTGAACTGAATCTCTTTATATTAAATGCGGGAGAGTTTGGTGATACTTATCTGGAAGACACTTACGTGAATATTGTAAGGGAATTGAAAAAGATTATCCGTATCCCTATTGTGATAAAGATGGCAAAGAATATCAGTAATCTGCCGGGGCTGGTAGGAAAGCTTAAAGCGTTGAGGGCCGGCGGTGTGGTACTCTTTAACCGCTTTTACCAACTCGATATCGATATTAAAAATCTGGAAATCACCTCCGGGCCGGTATTCAGTAATCCGTCCGATTTTACAGATACGCTACGCTGGACAGCCATTGTTTCGGGTCGGGTGCCCCATTTCGATATAGCCTGCTCCTATGGGGTGCATTCCTGGGAAGATGCTATCAAGGGAATTCTGGCAGGAGCCGGGGCCATCCAGCTTTGCAGCCTGCTTTACGAACAGGGTTCCGATGTGATAGAAGATACGCTTATGTGTATGGAGGAATGGATGGAACAGAGCAATTACACACGTATAGACGATTTTAAAGGTAAGTTGAACTATGCCAATATCAAGAGTCCGGCGCTCTACGAACGGGTACAATTCATGAAATATTTCTCCAGTTACAAGTAGGCCGGATAAAATCCATATATCGATAAAAAGAAATAGAATAATCAAATGAATATCCAGCAATTAGAATATATCATCGCGGTAGATAATTACCGCCACTTCTCCAAAGCTGCCGAGGCCTCTTTCGTGACCCAGCCTACATTGAGTATGATGATCCAGAAACTGGAGGATGAACTGGGTGTGAAAATATTCGACCGCTCCCAATTGCCGGTACAGCCTACCGATATCGGTGCACTGATTATCACTCAGGCACGTATTGCGGTCGCCCAGGTAAACCAGATCAAGGAAATCATCCAGGAGGAAAAAGGTGTGGTGAAGGGTGTCTTCCGTTTGGGAATTATTCCTACTGTGTCGCCTTACCTGCTCCCGAAGTTGATGCAGGTCCACCGTGAAAACAGGCATGATGTCCGTATTGTAATTTCAGAACTGACTACCGACCAAATACTGAAAGGACTTGCCAATGATTCATTGGATGGTGGTATTCTGGCTACACCCTTGAAAGAACCCGCCATCAAAGAATATCCGATCTATTATGAGCGGTTTTTCGCTTACGTGTCGCCATTGGAGAAGTCGTTGTTTGCCAAAACCGCGCTCGACGAGAACGATTTGAATTCTGCTGCACTTTGGTTGCTGGATGAAGTGCACTGTTTCAGGACGCAAATACTCCACCTGTGTAACCTGAAGAAAAAGCGTAGTACCAACAATTCTATTTTTTCCTATGAGGCAGGCAGTATCGATACATTGATCAACATCGTGGATCAGAACGAAGGGCTTACAGTCATTCCGGAGATGGCACTTGCCAACATGAGCGAGAAGCAGAAAAAGAATGTGCGCCCTTTCAAGAACTCCACACCGGTACGTGAGATCAGCCTGGTCACCCGCCAGGAATTCCTGCGCGAGCGCATGATCGGCATTATTATCGACGAAGTGAAGTCGGCCGTCCCCCAATCATTCCAGGATACGGCTATGAAGAAATATGTAGTGCCGTTGTGATATTCGATGATTATTCAAAGTTGAATTATCAAGTTTTGAATAATTACGATTCCAATAATTCAGTTTTCGATAATTGTAAAGTCTGCTTCAAGTTTTTCAGGCTTTTGCCGGATTTTTTTTAATTTAATCTTTTTGTATTACTTTTGCAATCCTGCCATAACGGCAACTTGGCAGCTGATTTTATGGATACACAGGCAATTATCGACAAATATTACAAAGCGGGGACAAAGCTCTACGATATCTATATGTCGCATGTGACGGATGTGACAAACAAGTCCCTTTCCATCGTGCAGAAACATCCGGAGTTGGCAATAGATGTCCGGTTTATTGAAGAGGCGGGAATGCTTCATGATATCGGGATCTTCATGACAAAAGCACCCCATATCGCTTGTGAAGGTACTTACCCTTATATTTGCCATGGCTATCTGGGTTGTGAGTTGCTTACGCAGGAAGGCTACCCGAAGCATGGCTTGGTGTGCGAGAGGCATACCGGCACCGGATTGAGTCTGGAGACTATTCTCAACCGGAAACTGCCTCTCCCCCATAGAGATATGCGTCCAAAGAGCTTGGAGGAGAAAATTATTTGCTTCGCTGATAAGTTTTTCTCCAAATCACAGTTGGGAAAAGAAAAACCGATAAAAAAGATCAGGCAAAGCCTTGCCAACCACGGGTCACACCAGGTGGAAGTGTTCGATGAATGGTGTGAACTCTTCCTTTAAGGGCCGATCTGCATCCTTTTTTTTATTTTTGGCAAACTATTTGCAGTGATAGAAGTGGAAAAGTGCCTAAGTGGATAGGTGCCTAAGTCTCTAAGTGCCTCAGTGAATAGGTGATTAGGGGTTACAAGAACGAAATCAAACAAAATAACAAATATGTCAAATAACAATCAATTCAATATGGATCCCGAAGAGATCAACGAAAAGGAATTCAACGGACGGGAAGAAGCTGTGAACGGCGAAGATGGGGACAAAATGGCAGATGATACCGCAAAGGCGGATACGACCGAAGATAGGATGGAACAATCTGAAACGGTTAAAGATGACCTTCGTCAAAAATATGACGAGCTGAATGACAGCTATCTCCGTCTGCATGCCGAATTCGATAATTTTCGGAAACGCACGTTAAAAGAGAAGTCCGATCTGATAAAAAATGGTGGAGAACGTGTCTTGCTGGATATTGTTGCACTGGTGGACGATTTTGAACGTGCTCTTGGATCATTGCATAAGACAGAAGACAGGGAAGCCATGTTGGAAGGGATGGATCTGATTTATTCGAAATTTACCGCTTTTTTGAAGCAGCACGGCGTAACCGAGATTGAAACCGTTGGTCAGCCGTTTAATGCCGACAGTTTTGAGGCGGTCACCACCGTCCCGGTTCAGGAAGCTTCGCAGAAAGGGATGATAGTGGATTGTATCCAGAAAGGATATCGCCTGAATGACAAGATTATCCGATTTCCAAAAGTAATTGTAGGAGAATAAGATGGCAGCAAAAAGGGATTTTTATGAAGTGCTGGGGGTAACGAAGACAGCTACTGCCGACGAGATAAAGAAAGCCTACCGTAAGAAAGCCATTCAGTACCACCCTGATAAGAACCCGGGGAATAAGGAAGCGGAAGAGAAGTTTAAAGAAGCGGCCGAGGCGTATGAGGTGCTGAGCGATGAGCAGAAACGGGCAAGGTACGACCAGTTCGGTCATGCCGGTGTAGGAGGAGCTGCATCGGGCGGTTTCGGTGGAGGTATGTCGATGGACGATATTTTCTCTCAGTTTGGTGATATCTTCGGTGGTCATTTCGGCGGTTTCGGCGGTTTTGGCGGCTTCGGCGGTTCGCAGCGGGGGAGAAGGGTCAACAGGGGATCCGATCTTCGTGTAAAGGTGAAACTGAGCCTGAAAGAAATACTCAACGGGGTGGAGAAAAAGATTAAGGTGAAGAAATATGTCTCCTGTTCCCATTGTAATGGGAACGGATCCGAAAATGGGAATTCAACCTCTACCTGTAGCACCTGTAAGGGTTCGGGCGTGGTGACACGGGTAACCAATACCATTCTCGGTCAAATGCAGACTTCTTCTACTTGCCCCACCTGTAACGGGGAAGGGACCACTATCACAAAAAAATGCTCTTATTGTAACGGTGAAGGTATTGTACGAGATGAAGAGGTACTCTCCATCAGGATACCCGCCGGTGTGGCAGAAGGGATGCAGCTTTCCATGTCGGGGAAGGGCAATGCTGCCCGTCGGGGGGGGATGAACGGCGACCTTTTGATCGTCGTGGAAGAAGAACAGGATCCCAATCTGATCCGTGATGAGAACGATGTGATATATAACCTGTTTCTCAGTTTCCCTATGGCTGCACTTGGCGGGACAGTAGAAGTGCCCACTATCGACGGAGTCGCGAAAGTGAAAATAGAACCGGGGACGCAGCCGGGAAAAGTATTGCGTTTGCGCAACAAGGGACTTCCCTCTGTAAATGGATTCGGGAAAGGCGATGAATTGGTCAATGTGAATGTGTATGTTCCCGAAAACCTCAGCGACAAGGAGCGGAAATGGCTTCAGGCAATGGACGAGTCGGAGAACTTTATCCCTTCTCAAACGGAAAGGAGAAAAGTATTCGATAAATTCAAAAAAATGTTCGATTAATACTATCTTTATAAAATTATTATGGGATCTTAACGATAGGTGTCGATGGCCAACCCGGATTGCAGACATATCATGCATGAGATTACTCCTTTATCGGATAAGGATTGCTTTTATATTGCCGACCGGCGGAAATCGGAATTCACCTACCCGTTGCATTCCCATAGTGAGTTCGAAATTAATTATATTGAAAATGCCGAAGGAGTAAGGCGTATTGTGGGTGATTCGGTTGAAGTTATCGGCAAATACGACCTTACGCTTATTGCGGGCGAGGAATTGGAACATGTATGGGAACAACATCAATGTACATCCAAACAGATCCGGGAAATAACCATTCAATTCTCCAAAGATCTTTTCTTCGGTAATTTAATTCATAAAAACCAGTTCGACAGCATCCGTAAGATGCTCAGTAACGCACAGAAAGGAATCAACTTTCCGATGGAGACCATTATGAAAGTTTACCCCATGATTGACACCCTTTCTGCCGAAAAATCAGGATTCCATGCCGTGATAAAACTGCTGACTATTCTTTATGAACTTTCCTTATGCGACAATTACCGCACCCTGGCCAGCACTTCATTCGCCCATATAGATGAGAATTCCGATAGCCGGCGCGTACGAAAAATACATGAATATATCAATAACCATTATAAAGAAGAGATACGGCTTGAAGACCTTGCAGGAATCATAGGGATGACGCCTGTGGCATTGAGCCGTTTTTTTAAACTGAGATCAGGAAAAACAGTTTCCGACTACATTATCGATATCCGTTTGGGATATGCATCCAGGCTTTTGGTGGATACTACCAACTCCATTGCGGAAATCTGTTACGAGTGCGGATTTAATAACCTGTCTAATTTTAACCGCATTTTTAAAAAAAGAAAAGATTGTTCTCCCAAGGAATTCCGTGAAAATTTTAGAAAAACCAAAGTGATTGTTTAGTTAAATAGACATTCCTTCGATGGTTACGGTAACTTCCATAATCATTAGAATATGATTTTAATTATAATTATTCATTATTATTGAGAGCATATTGTATTATTTTGGATTAAAATAATACCATTTTGGGATATATATCCCTTCTTATTTATCTTGTTTATAGTCAATATGAGTCAAATTTTTTCTAAATAATTCCGACTATCTACCTGTTTGTGCGCTTTGTATACAGTCGTGGTGTCGTGATTAAAATAGTATTGTTATAGGATAAGATAATACTTGTGCATCTGCCGCAGTAGCTATATTTTTGTAATCGATAAGTAACTTTTATTAACTTATAATTTGTCTCGTGTGGAGTGTGCATATAAACCTGAAGCCCCACACACTGTAATGAAAAAGAAATAATCGTATGAAAAACGTGATGATGTTATTTCTGGCTCTTGGTATGAGCCTATCGTTAATGGCACAACAACGCAGCGTAACCGGTACCGTGACGGACAGTCAGGACAACTCTGCGATGATTGGTGTGAATATTATGGAGAAAGGAACCTTGAACGGTACCGTTACCGATATCGACGGGAATTTTTCCTTGAATGTAACTACAGAAAATCCGGTATTTGTATTTTCAAGTATTGGGTATAAGACAGTCGAAGTCAGTGTCGGTAATCAGACTCGTTTGTCCGTCGTCATGAACGAGGATGCCGAGATGCTCGATGAACTGGTCGTGGTGGGATACGGAACCATGCGCAAAAGTGACTTGACCGGAGCCTTGTCTTCATTGAAAGCCGATGAATTGACCAAATTGTCCGCGGTTGACGTTACCCAGGCCATTCAGGGACGTGCACCGGGTGTAAGTGTAATCAACAACTCGGGAGAACCTGGCGCCGGTACGAAGATACGTATCCGTGGTACCGGTAGTGTGAATAATTCCGATCCTCTATTCGTGGTGGATGGATTCCCGGTGAATGATATCAGCCATATTGCGCCGCATGACATCGAATCGATGGAGATACTCAAAGACGCTTCCGCCGTGGCTATTTTCGGTTCGCGAGGGGCAAACGGTGTGATTCTGGTGAAAACGAAAGGGGGAGCATTTGAACAGAAAACGAAGGTGAACGTGAATATTTTTGGGGGAACCACTGAAACTGTCAAACGGTTGGATATGTTGAATGCAGCCGAATATGCAGAGCTGAAACTGGAAGCCTACAAAAATGCCAACCAAACGCCGTCACTGCAGATGCAGTCCATTTTAGATTATGCTATCGCCAATAAAAGTGTAGGCACCAATTGGCAAGATGAGATCATGCGTACCGGAAATACACAGAATTATAATATCAATGTATCGGGCGGTTCGGAGCGGAATAAATATGATATCGGTACCACTTATTCAAAGGAGGAGGGGATTATCAAAAATACCTATCTCGATAAATTCATGTTCCATCTCCATAACGAATATAAATTGTTCGAAAATGTAAATATAGGAATCAATGCTTCTTATACTACTTATGAGAAATCGGGTAACGATGGCGATTTCTATTCAGGATCCCTTACCCAGTCACTGAAAGCAGATCCGATTTCCGCGGCATGGGATTCATATACGAACCAGTTTGGTGAAATCTATTTCTCTTATGGAAGAAATCCGGCACAATCGGCTTATGAAAACAAATTCCGGAAGAATTCCGAAGACCGTTACATCGCCAATGCCTTCCTGCAGATCAACGATATATTCGTCAAAGGGTTGTCTTTCAGAGCACAATATGGGCAGCACTTCGCTTTCGGCAAATCCCGCAACTATTATCCTAAATATTATATTACTGCCGATCAGCAAAGGGATAGGAGCAGCCTCACCGAAAACAGAAGCGAGAATGTCTATTGGAACACCAATAATTATTTCAGTTATGTGAATACTTTTGGTAAACATAGTATTAATGCAACATTGGGTATGGAAGCCCAAAAGTCGAAATCCAGCAATCTCTTTGCCAAGGTATATGACGTGCCGGAAGATGCTGATCTGCGGTATATCGGTATGTCGTCCAACAAGGAGAATCTGGAAGCATCGGGTGGTGCCGGACATAACACATTGTTGTCCGGATTCTTCAGGTTGAATTATACTTTCGACGGAAAATACCTCTTCACAGGGACGTATCGTGCAGACGGAAGCTCGAAGTTCATGAAAAGATGGGGATACTTTCCTTCTTTCTCCCTGGGATGGAATATCATGGAAGAGGATTTTATGGAAGACCTGAAACATAATTCTCCACTTTCACAACTGAAACTGCGTGCCGGTTGGGGACATGTGGGTAACCAGGCCAGCGCCGGGGATTTTGACTACCTGTCGCTGATGAATACCGGCTATACGGCTGTATTTGGCGGCTCCCAGGTGGATGGAGCCATCCAGCGAAAACTGGCGAATGAAGAATTATCGTGGGAGACTGCGGAATCATATAACGTGGGACTCGATTATGGTTTGTTTAATGGCGGATTATCCGGAAATATAGATTATTTTATCCGCAATACCAACGATATGATCCTCGATACCCCCATACCGATTTATGCCGGAATGTCAAGACCAAAGACCAACGCCGGCTCCGTGCGCAACAGCGGATTGGAATTCCATCTGAATTACGATACCATGATTGGAAAAGAGTTTTCTTTGACTGCGGGTTTCAATATCTCGTTCATCAAGAATAAGGTGATATCTTTGGGTGGTGGCGAACCGCTCTATGGACAGTACAGTAAGACCGAAGAAGGAAGAGAAATCGCTTCTTTTTTCGGTTTGCAGACTGCCGGGATTTTTAAGACCACAGAGCAATTGAGTGGTCATGTCAATAGTCAAGGAAAGGTAATACAACCCAATGCCGAACTGGGAGATGTTATTTTCGTCGACCAGAACGATGATGGAGTCATTAATGACGAGGACCGGGTACATTTGGGCACACCCCATCCCGATTTCACTTATGGATTTACTTTGGCAGCAGCCTATAAGGGATTCGATCTGAATGCTTTTTTTCAGGGTTCGCAAGGTAATAAGATAGCCAATTATATGTATTCCGTAATGTACAGTACGAACATGCGCGAGTGGAGCAATTCGAAGGCGATGATGAACCGGTGGACACCGGAAAATGCCGACTCCGACCTTCCCCGTGTGCATACAGGGGATCCTAATCAAAACGACCGTTTCTCTGATCGATATGTAAAAGATGGCTCATATTTACGATTGAAAACCATTCAATTGGGTTATACATTACCGGGTCATATTTCACAAAAAGCATTCTTGAATAGGGCTCGTATTTATGTGTCGGCCGATAATCTGCTTACTTTTACGAAATATTCAGGATTCAATCCCGAAATGGGCGACCTGTGGGGTAATCCGCTGAATGCAGGTGTGGATATGGCAAGCTATCCAACGCCACGAATATTTACCGTAGGGTTGAATCTTACTTTTTAATCATTTGTTAAATATTACATAAAAATGAAGAAGATATTTTCCTTATTCTTATTAACCGGTTTGCTGCTGACTTCCTGTAGTGATTTTCTCGATCTTACACCACAGGGACAGGAAAACAGCGGTAACTATATGAATACCGAAGAGAATGCGATCAAGGTCATCAACGGTATTTACGACATTCTTTCGCAAACTGAAGGGCGCGGTCCCGACGGAGACTGGATGGATCACCATTATGATTTCATGTTGGCAAGTATTGCTACCGATGATGCGGTAAAGGGAAGTAATCTACCCGATATGCCGCAACTTATCGATTTGGAGGATTATAGGCTCCAGCAGGGGAGTTCCCTTGCTACCGCTTTCTGGATCCATGGTTTTTGGGGAGTATCGCGCAGCAATTATGCTATCAAGAATTTACCCGATGCGACTATTCCTGAAAATTTAAAAAACCGACTATTGGGAGAAAGCTATTTCCTGAGGGCATACCATTATATCTATCTGCTACGCCACTTTGGAGGAGTACCCTTATTCTCCGCTCCGTTGAATCCGTCCGATTTCGGGAAGACAGTCCGGGCAACGCTCCATGAGACTTTCGAATTTATCAATGCCGATTTGCGGCAGGCGATTGAGTTGTTGCCGGAAAGAAGTACCTATCCTGCCGCTGACATGGGACGTGCCACGAAAGGGGCTGCACGGGCATTCCTTGCTAAATCGTTGATGTACCAGATTGGTGTCGACGCCGAATGTGAACATACCTGGAACGATATATATAATCTTACCTTGGCGATCATCAATTCCGGTGAGTACAGTTTGGTACCCAATTTCGCTTTATTATTCGAGTATGAGAACAAAAACAGCTCCGAATCGATCTTCGAGATACAGGCGGCAGACGGAACAGCAAGCGATGCTCCTGCATCGGTAGGAAATGCCTATCCGTTGTTCCAGGGAAATCGGGAGTCGAATACGGGAGCCAATACAGGTTGGGGATTCCATAACCCCACACAGAATCTGGTAGATGCATTCAACCCTTCGGATCCCCGTCTTTCGAGTACAGTATATGGTATTGGGTTCAATAATGAAATTTTATACGGCGTACAAATGAAATTTAACCGCACAGAGCAGGGTAGCAATTACCTGAACCGGAAAGCGGCACTACCCTTTAAACCGTCGTTGGATAAGGCTGCCAATAAAAATATCCTGATCATGCGTTATGCCGATGTGTTGCTGATCCATGCAGAGGCTGCCTATCATACCGGAAAGGAAGTCGAAGCCCGCCAATATCTGAATATGGTCAGGGAAAGGGCTCGTAACAGTTCCTATTGCAAAGGATACGTAAGTGGTAGTCCCGACGGATATACAATGCCTGTAACTACACCCGACGTACCCAATGTAAATGTGTCCGGAACGGCGTTATTGGATGCCATCTTGCATGAACGCCGTCTGGAACTGGCGATGGAATCAAACCGTATCTGGGATTTGGTACGTACTGGAAAACTGGTCGATACGGTCTCCAAAGCGAAAGATACCGATTTGATCGGTAATGAAGGACGTACCGATGTGGAGGTACGGCATGAAGGTATTGCCAACCGGATCAGGAATCATGCATTCACCGGCAAAGACAATACTGTCATCCCTGTTTTGCCGATACCACTTGATGAGGTCCAGAACTGGGGTCTTGAGCAGAACCCGAACTATTAATCATAAACAATGAAAGATATGCAAATGAAAAACTATATAAAATTGCTCTATGGTATCGTACTGGTCTCTTTGTTGGCCGGTTGTACCGAAGACGAGTTTTCGAAAAACTATGATATCAACCTGCCGGTATCGGAAATTGTCGATTTTAATCCGAAAACCGAACGGGTAGGAAATGAAATTACCCTGTACGGTGAGAATATGCAATTCGTCACCTCCGTGTTTATCGGAAATGCGTCTGCGACCATCGTCAACCAGGATAAGGAAATCCTTGTGATCCGGGTGCCCCGTATGGCTGAAGTGGCCAATATTACGGTGGCGAACAAGTATAAAAGGGAGAATATCTCCAAAGAGGTTTTTACCCCTCAATACCTGGATGTGGTTATCAATCAGTGGCCCGTGGAAATAGAGCGGGGAAAGACGGTGACGATTACTGGGGAGAATATGGATATGATTCAATCCCTGAAATTTGAAAGTGTGACACTTTCTAAAGCTGCGGCATCGGAAACCTCTGCCACTTATGCCACTGCCGGATTGACATTGCCTGAAAGCGGAAGCCTGATTGCCGTTACCAAGACAGGGCAAACGTTGACCTCTCCGGTGATCAGTGTGGTAGAACCGAAGACCACTTATACCCCACAACAAACCATTCTTCTTTGGGACTTTGAGACTGCCCCGGCTACCGCTGACGGATGGGGAGGTACTCCTTATACAGGAGGTGTGGTTGATAACGGTTTCTTCGGAAAAGCATTCCAGATAAAATCGGATGCAGGAAACGGATGGGATGGTTGTTATATCAAACTGACGAATAACAACAGTGGAAACGGATTCAATTTAACAACATTCACTAGTCCGCATATTACTTTCCTGGTCAATACAAATGGAAAGAGCGGGTATATGAATCCTGCTATCACCATCGGTGGGTCAGAATCCGATAAACATTTCACCGGACAGGGAGGAGAATATACCGATAACTACAAGATCACCACCAATGGCTGGGAATGGAGATCTTATGACCTGGAAGCAATGGGTTGGTCGAATATCAAAGGCCAGGTGGACAAGATAGACCTCTGGTTCAGGGGTGGCAATGTAGGATCTTCAGAGCCGTTCGAGATCATGATCGACCAAGTAATGATTACCGACGGTCCATTGAACCCTACCCTTATCTGGGATGCTGAAGCACCTGCAGGAGGAGATTTGCCTGTTACTTTCAATGGCGGAACCGGTCTGACGGGTTACCATCAGGGAGAGAAATACGTAACTTATAATTATACGGTAGGTAGTGACGCTTGGGCATGGTTAGGGAATATCATGAGCCTGGATGTGGAAGGTCTCGACCCGGGCAAATATGGCAACGCGATTTACCTGAACTTTCTGGTAAATACCGGCGATACCGAAGGGTATGCCGGATTCCAGATCCTACAAGGCGACAATAAGCTGGCTAATCAGAAGCTTGACTCATCTTACGGTGATAATTATAAATTCGCACCTACCAACAGCAAATGGGAATGGCGTTCGATGCTCTTCGATATCACTGCCTGGGATGTATGGGGCGGATCAGCGGCGAGCTTCAACCTTTCGCAACCGTTCAACTTCAGTGTGTACGCCAGAGGTGGAAATATCGCGAGCGGTGTCAACGCGAAACTGAATATGGATTATTTTATCTTTACTTCGGTTCCGCTGGATGCGACGAAAGAGTAATATTTTACCAATAGAAGGTGGTGTTTCCCGAAAAAAGGCACCGCCCTCTTCTAATTTTTTTGAATGAAACGAGTAGTACAACTCTGTTTATTTGTCCTTGCGGCTTACGCCTGTACCGGTTATCAGCCGGATCAACAACTGGAAATGGTGGATAGGAATGCGACGAAAGAAACCAGGGCGCTTTATGCAAATATGGTAGAAATGCAAGGCAGAAGCGTGATGTTCGGCCATCAGGACGATACATCCTACGGTATTGGTTGGATGGATGATAGCGGGCAGTCGGATGTGAGAAAAGTAACCGGTGACTATCCCGCCGTATATGGTTGGGATATGGGACATATCGAGACTGGCAGCGAACTGAATATCGACAGGGTTCCGTTCTCTCAAATGCGGGAGCAGATCATCCAATCGTTCGAAAGAGGAGGAGTGAACACGTTGGGGTGGCACCTGCAGAACCCCTTTACCGGTGGGTCGGCATGGGACGTCTCGTCCGAGGGAGTGGTACGCTCCATTCTTCCGGGTGGAGAGAAACATGGGCTCTTCATGCAATGGCTCGACAACCTGGCCGGTTTTATCGGTTCACTGAGAACGGAAGAAGGTACAGCCGTCCCCGTACTTTTCCGCCCTTACCACGAGCACACGGGCAGTTGGTTCTGGTGGGGTGAAACATTGTGCACGAAAGAAGATTATATTGCTTTGTGGCACTTTACCGTGGACTATCTGCGTGATACGAAACAATTACATAATATCCTTTATGTCTATTCACCCGATTTCGTGGTGGATGAGCAGGCTTATTTCGACCGTTACCCAGGTGATGCGTATGTAGATATACTGGGCCTGGATTTCTACCATCGTGATGGTGAGGCCAAAACGCAGGAATATATTGCCAATGTACAGAGAATATTGGCGATGCTGCATGATTCACCGCAACGGAACGGTAAGCCTTATATCTTCAGTGAGACGGGGGCTGAGGGAATCCCAATTGCCGATTGGTTCAATCGGGTATTGTACAAGGCGATCGAGCCGAATAAGCCGGTTTACGTGTTGGTATGGCGCAACGCCTTCGATATCCCGGGACATTTTTATGCCCCTTATCCCGGACATCCTTCGGAAAACGATTTCATTCAATTCAAAAACAGAATGGACATCCTTTTCGAAACGGAATTGCCGGATATGTACCAACATTAATAAACAGCTATGATCAATTATTGTACAATGAAAAAACTTTTTTTGGTGACTGCCCTGCTTGCGACCTTCTCCCTGCAGGCGCAGAATCCCGTTATCCCGGGCTATTTCGCCGATCCGAGCATCCGTTATATGGATGGCAAGTATTATCTCTCCATCACATCCGACGGCTATGAGGAACATAATGGAGAGCCGTTCATCTGGGTTTCGGATGACCTGGTCAATTGGGATATCGAATACCTCCATATCAACGACCGCTTCTTTTGGGCGCCGAGCATGGTAAAGGGTGCCAACGGAAAATATTATATGGTGCACCAGCAGGGGGTGGATTACCTTGCCTATATGATGGAGGCCGACTCTCCGCTGGGACCGTGGAAGGAAACATTCCAGATAAGGGATTTCGATGTGGAACTCTTTCAGGACCCGGAAAGCAAAAAAATCATGGGGATCGGTTCATGGAAAAACCTACTGGTGTTCGACAACGATGTGAATTCGCCTACCTATATGCGTAAGATGATGAGTACCGATCCCATCGAAGGGGAACTGACCGATTTTACCGAAGGACCCTATATCTTTTATAAGGACGAGAAGTATTACATGATGTGGGCGGGTGGACATTGCTGGCTCGAGACCTACAACGTTCGGTACGCCATAGCTGACGAACCGGGCAAAATATATCGGGAACTGGCCCAAAAACCGATATTGGAAACAGACCCTTCCAAGGAAATCTTCGGACCGGGACATACATCTGCCATCGAAGTGAACGGGCGCTGGTTTATGTTTTATCATCGGCAAAATCAACACAACTATCCTTCCTGTAATAGTCGTTTTTCCTGCGTGGCCGAACTGTTCTTCGACAATGAAGGTGCAATCACAAGGGTAGAACCCTTGGACGATCTCAGCTCATTGGGACTCGATCAATCGGAATTCAAAAATATTGCACTGAATAAAACCGTCATCACCAACTCGTTGACAACCGACTTTCCACCGACGATGGCAGTGGATGGGCGCAATGATTCCCGTTGGGAGGCAGAACTGGGAGAAGACAAATGGATCACAATAGATCTGGGCAAACGGGAAAAAATCAGCAAAATACAGGTCGATTTCGAGTACTTCGACAAGTATTACCTCTATAAGATAGAGTATTCGGACGACAATGATGAATGGTCGACTTACGCTGATTACACCAAACAAGCCAAAAAGGCTTACCAGACAAGGATCTCGGAAAAAGAGGCGACAGCCCGCTATATCCGGGTGAATGTAAAAAGGGCAGAAGCCAAGTCGGCCCATATTTCCATCTGGGAGATTAAGGTGCTGGCAAAGAAATAAAAACTTAATATAGGACAACATGAAGAAGATCTTTTTAGTATTGATGCCTGCGCTCTTGCTTGTGGCAGGAGGATGCGATAATAAAGAGCCGGAAGTGGAAGCCCCGGAAAGGGCGCCCAAGTTCCTTTACTCCACACCGAAAGATAAAGCCGAAAATGTATTGTCTGGCGCGGAAGTCTGTATGGTATACAATACCGGAATAAAGATTGCCGATAACAGCGGGATTACCGTAAACGGCCAGCAAGCGGAGGTGACGGTAACGGAACGCAAACTGATATTCAGCATCGACATAGAAAAAAATTTCAAAACCTACCAGATTTCTGTTGCCGAAGGAGCTGTTACCAATTTGTCGGGTGTAGGTGCACCGGCAGCTGCTTTTTCATTTTCGACTCCTTCCAACAATAAACGATATGAGGCGGAAGAGGCAACCCTCAGCGGGGGTGCTGAAAAAGCGAGCAATTTTGCCGGTTTTTCCGGGAGTGGGTACGTTGACATGAAAAATGGAGATATATTATTCAAGGTGGTGATGTCCGAAGCTGGAAAATACAGAATAAATATCGGTTATGCAGCGAAGGAAGGATCCAAAGAAAACAACCTTGAAGTGAACGGGAAACAGATATCCAAGATTCATTTTGGCGGAAGTGAAGAATGGCAAACAGTATCTGTCAATAAAATAAACCTCAATGCAGGAGAAAATACGATTGCGATTCGTAAAGACTGGGGATGGATTTTCGTAGACTATATTGAAATTATCGAAGCCTCAGAGGATACCCCATTCAACATTACTGAAAAACTTGTTACGGATAATCCATCCGACGAGGTAGTGAAGCTTTATGGTTTCCTGAAAGATAATTTTGGACAAAAAGTAATCTCCGGTGCGATGGCCAATTATAGTACGGGCATCGAAGAAGCCCAATGGATGTTCGATAATACGGGTAAATGGCCGGCGTTGGCAGGCTTCGACCTGATCAATTACACCACTACCGGAGGGCTGGGTAGTTATACCCAGATGGCTGTCAACGTGCAAAACTGGTGGGAGAACAACGGAATCGTTTCCATCATGTGGCACTGGAGGGATCCATTGAAACAGTCCAATGAATTCTATACTGAAAAGACATCGTTCGACATATCCAAAATCAGTGACAGCAATTCTGACGAATATAAGGCCATGGTAGAGGATATCGATGCGGTAGCTCTTTATTTGAGACAGTTTAAGGATGCCAATATTCCCATCCTGTGGCGTCCGCTGCATGAAGCCTCCGGCGGATGGTTCTGGTGGGGTGCGAAAGGTGCAGCGCCATGTAAAGTATTATGGAAATTAATGTTCAGCAGGCTCACGGAGCATCATGGGTTGAATAACCTGATCTGGGTATGGACCAGCGATGCAGCAGATAATGCACTTGACTGGTACCCGGGAGATGAATACGTGGATATCATCGGTATGGATATCTATCCCGGAGAAAAGCAACACGGTTCGCAATATGTGAACTTCGACAAGGTGAAAGAGATATACACCGGGAAAAAGATACTGGCACTCAGTGAATGTGGTTCCATTCCTATGGTAGATGCTATGTTCGAGAATGGTGATATCTGGTCGTGGTTTATGCCATGGAACGGTGATTATACCCGCTCGGACAACCACAACGGAGCCTCCTATCTGTCGGGGTTGTTGGGCGACGAAAGAGTGATTACCCGGGATCAGATGCCTGATCTGAAGTAATAATGGGGAAGTTGTAAATAAGAAGTTAGAAATAAGAAATGGACGATCTTTATACAAAACGTTGGGCGGTGATAGCGGCTGCTTACGAGAAACTGGTTATATTGAAAAACGAACCGTTACAGGATAGCAACGGTTGGTTCGAGCGATATAAGAATCCGGCACTCACGGCGGCCCATACCCCTCCCCTTTGGCGGTATGACCTGGATCCGGAGACAAACCCTTTCCTGATGGAACGTATCGGGATGAACGGGGTGATGAATGCCGGTGCCATCAAATGGAATGGGAAGTACCTGCTTATGGCTCGTGTGGAAGGCGTCGACCGGAAATCATTTTTTGCCATCGCCGAAAGTCCCAACGGCATTGATAATTTCCGTTTTTGGGACTATCCTGTATTAATTCCCGAGAATGATGATCCTGCCACCAATGTATATGATATGAGGCTGACACATCACGAGGATGGATGGATTTACGGGTTATTCTGCGTGGAGCGGTTCGATGATACGGCCGAGCCGGGCGACCTGTCGAAAGCGAAAGCAGCGGCAGGGGTGGTGCGTACGAAAGATATGGTGAATTGGGAACGGTTGCCCGATGTGGAGTCGAAAAGCCAGCAGCGCAATGTGGTGCTTCATCCCGAATTTGTGGACGGGAAATATGCATTGTACACCCGTCCCCAGGATGGCTTTATCAATGCCGGCAGCGGATTGGGTATCGGATGGGCGTTGGTGGACGATATGACAAAAGCCGTGATTACCGAAGAAAAAATTGTAGACCGGCGCTTTTATCATACGATTAAAGAGTTGAAGAACGGGGAAGGGCCGGCACCCATTAAAACACCGAAAGGATGGCTTCATCTGGCACATGGCGTAAGGGCATGTGCCGCGGGTCTGAGATATGTATTATATTTGTATATGACTTCGTTGGAAGACCCTTCGCTATTGATTGCTTCTCCGGGTGGCTATTTCATGGCACCCGAGGGTGAAGAGCGTGTGGGGGACGTGTCGAATGTCCTGTTCAGTAATGGGTGGATTGCCGATAGCGACGGGACGGTATTTATCTATTATGCTTCGTGCGATACGCGGATGCACGTAGCCACATCCACCGTGGACCGGCTGGTTGATTATTGCCTCCGGACGCCCGAAGATGGCTTGTTCTCCTTTGCGTCGGTACAGACGTTGCATAAACAAATCGACAAAAACCTGCGGTTTTTAAATAAATCGAAATAAGAGAAATGATAACACTCAAAGAGAAGATAGGATACGGATTTGGCGATGCGGCATCGTCGATGTTCTGGAAATTATTCGGGATGTACCTCCTGTTTTTCTATACCGATGTGTTCGGGATGGAAGCCGCGGCAGTGGGGACGATGTTCCTGATCACACGCGTATGGGATTCGTTTTTCGATCCGGTGGTCGGGGTGATAGCGGACCGCACCGAGACACGGTGGGGTAAATTCAGGCCCTACCTGCTGTTTTTGGCCATTCCGTTCGCGGTGATCGGGGTGTTTACCTTTTTCACGCCGGCCTTCTCTTCTGCCGATAAGGTGATCTATGCCTATGTCACCTATTCGCTGATGATGATTGTTTACTCTGGAATTAATGTGCCTTATGCTTCCCTGCTGGGCGTGATGAGCCCCGATCCGAAGGACAGGAATGTGCTCTCTACCTTCCGTATGGCCTTTGCCTACATCGGTAGTTTTGTGACGTTGCTCCTGTTCATGCCGATGGTCAATCATTTCAGCGGTCACAGCAAAGAGGTGGAAGCCCAGCAGCACGGATGGTTCATGGCGGTGATAGTGGTCGCCATTGCCTGTGCCATCCTGTTCCTGCTCTGCTTTGCATTTACGAAGGAGCGGGTGAAGCCCATCCGGGAGAAACAGGCCCCATTGAAAGACGACCTGAGGGATCTTCTCCGGAACAGGCCGTGGTGGATACTGCTGGGAGCCGGGATTTCAGCCCTTATCTTCAATTCCATCCGCGACGGTGCGACCATCTATTACTTCAAGTATTATGTGGAAGAGGATATATTCGGTGCGGTGAAACTCTTGAATATCCCCTTTGTCCTTAGCGGATTGTACCTTGCACTGGGACAGGCCGCCAACCTGCTTGGCGTTATCCTTGCCGCGCCGGTGAGCAACCGGATAGGTAAACGCTACACCTATATGGGGGCGATGGCAATCGCTACGGCACTCAGTATCATTTTCTACGGACTGGGCAGCCATAGCCTCGCTTTGATATTTACCCTTCAGGCTTTGATCAGTATCTGTGCAGGAAGTATTTTTCCGTTGTTATGGTCGATGTACGCCGATTGCGCCGATTACTCGGAATATAAAACAGGCAACCGCGCTACCGGGCTGATTTTCAGTTCGTCTTCAATGAGCCAGAAACTGGGATGGGCCATCGGTACGGCCTTGACGGGCTGGCTGCTGGCTTACTTCGGATTTGAAGCCAATCAGCTGCAAAATACAGAAACCATCAACGGGATCAAGTTGTTCATGAGTATTTTTCCGGCTGTGGGCGCTCTCCTCTCGGTGATATTCATCTACTTTTATCCTTTGACCGAAAAGGGGGTGAAAACCATTACGAATGAGCTGGAAAAGAGGAGGCATCCACTATGAACGGTTTTAAAAGAGAACTGACAGAAAATATATTGCCGTTCTGGATTGACAAGATGCAGGATGATGAGCAAGGTGGTTTCTACGGACAGATAGATGGTTGTGATCAGTTACATCCCGAAGCGAACAAAGGAGCTATCCTCAATGCCCGCATACTATGGACCTTCTCTACAGCCTACCGGCTATTGAAAGATGCACAGTATCTGTCGATTGCGCAAAGGGCATTCGATTATATTATCGATCATTTCATCGACAAGGAATATGGCGGCGCTTATTGGGAACTGGATTATAAGGGAAACCCGGTGAACAGGAAAAAGCAAACCTATGTGCAGGGATTTATGCTGTATGGCTTTTCCGAGTTTTACCGGGCGACGGGCAATCCGCAGGCATTGGAACTGGCGAAAGATTTTTTCCGGCTGATCGAAAAATGTCATGACGACAGGTTGGGAGGGTATCTTGAGGCATATACCCGGGATTGGCAATCCATAGAAGATATGCGCCTGAGTGAGAAGGATGCGAATGAAAAAAAGACGATGAATACCCATCTGCATGTGTTGGAACCTTATTCCAACCTGCTCAGGATATGGAAGGGCAAAGAGCTGGTCGCTGCCCAGCGGCGGTTGATAGACATCTTCGCGATCAAAATTCTCGACCGGAAAACAAATCACCTGGACCTGTTCTTCGACGAGGAGTGGAATGCCAGGTACAAGGCTATTTCCTACGGGCATGACATAGAGGCTTCCTGGCTGTTATTCGAAGCTGCGGAGGTGTTGGGTGACAAGGAGCTATTGGACAGGATCAAAGGAATTTCCCTGAAAATTGCGGATGCGGCATCGGAAGGATTGGAGATCGACGGAAGCATGGCATACGAACGGGTGGGAGACCATACTGATGGAGAGCGACATTGGTGGGTACAGGCAGAAGCCGTGGTCGGGTATATGTACGCATATGAGAATTCGGGAGATGTCCGTTACAAGGAGAAAGCCGCCCGCGTGTGGGAATATATCCGCACCCACATCGTCGATAAAGAGGGAGGAGAATGGTATTGGAGTCGTCTTCCCGATGGGAGTATCAACCGGAGAGACGATAAGGCGGGGTTTTGGAAATGCCCTTACCACAATGGGCGCATGTGCATGGAAATGATGGAGCGGTTTGGTATGGAATCATGCTGATAAATGGACAATATAAGATATCTTTGTAATGAATAAAATTGGATTGGACGATGAAAGCTAAAATAAATGGTTTGATTTTAGTATTGTCGGTTGCTCTCCCGGCTTTGGCACAGGAAACCGCTAAACCGCCGGGTGTTGTGGTCAATCATATTGGGAAGGAAACAGGACGTTACATCGGTTCGCCGAGCTTGTGCGTCCTCCCCAACGGCACTTATATCGCTACGCACGATGAGTTCGGCCCCCGCTCTTCGGAGTTCCGCTCTGCACAGACGCTCGTCTTTCAATCGAAAGACAAAGGAATGACATGGGAAAAGATAACTCAAATTGACGGACAGTTCTGGTCTAATCTCTTCTTTCATCGCGGTAGTTTATATTTGATCGGGACAAACAAACATCATGGGAACCTGATCATCCGCAAGTCGGATGATGATGGATATACATGGACAATACCCTACCTGAAATCCAATGGCTTGATTCTGGAAGGTGAATACCATACCGCCCCAATGCCTATAGTTTACCAGAATGGCCGTATCTGGAGAGCGGTTGAATATGCCACGGCACCCACATCCGAATGGGGAAAGCGATATAGTGCCATGGTCGTCTCGGCACCGGTCGACGCCGATCTTTTGGATGCTGAAAGTTGGCAGAAAACCAATTATCTTTCTTTTAACTCTGACTATTTGAACGGAAATTTCAGAGCCTGGCTGGAAGGAAATGCAGTGGTAGACCCTGATGGCAATGTAGTGGATATATTGCGTGTGGATATTCCCGCGGGAATTGAGGAGCAGGCAGCCGTAGTAAGGATCTCTCAGGATGGCAAGATCGCTTCCTTTGACCCGGACAGGGATTTTATTCAGCTTCCGGGTGGAAGTAAAAAATTCACCATCCGTTATGACGAAAGATCGAAAAGATATTGGATGTTGACTAACTATATTTCTCCTGAATATAAAGAGAGGCATCCGGCCGGAGTAAGGAATAAACAAGCGTTGTGCAGTTCTTCTGATTTGAGGGAATGGATGGTTCATCAGGTAGTTCTTGATCATCCCGATGTGGAGAAACATGGATTTCAATATGTCGATTGGTTGTTCGAGGGGGATGATATCATCTTTCTTTCCCGAACGGCATACGATGATGACTCCGAAGGGGCAAATAATAATCACGATGCTAATTTTCTGACTTTTCATCGTATAGTTAATTTTAGGAATCTGCTGAAAAAGTGACCTTTTTAGACCTGTATTCTCATCCATAAAGGCAGATATACACTTAAATAATATTAAATTATAGCTAAAAGGGGTAAAAATATAATAGAATGAAAGTGTAAATGGATTTTTTTTAGTTATTTGCAGCTGTTAAAAATCCAGCTTACGATGAGTAGTTATTCAATCAAATCCTTAGAGCAATATTTTAAGGTTTACCGCAAATCAATCCGCAAGCCCAAAAAATTCTGGGCGAAAATAGCCGAGAATAATTTCACCTGGTACCGTAAATGGGATAAGGTGGTGGAATTTGATATGGAGAAGGCAGAATTCACCTGGTTCAGGAATGCCAAGCTCAATATCACCAAGAATTGTATCGACCGGCATCTGGCGAACAGGGGAGACGAGAATGCCATTATCTTTGAACCGAACAATCCTAATGAATCTGCCCGTTATTATACTTATAACCAGCTTTATGCCGAGGTATCCAAAATGGCCAATGTACTTCGTGAACAGGGAATTCAGAAAGGCGACAGGATCTGTATTTATCTGCCTATGATCCCTGAACTTGCTTTCAGTGTGCTGGCCTGTGCACGTATCGGAGCGATCCACTCAGTGGTGTTTGCCGGATTCTCTTCTAACGCACTGGCTACACGTATTAACGATTGTACCTGCAAACTTGTCATTACTGCGGATGGTGGCTTCCGGGGTGCCAAAACCATCGACCTGAAACGTATTGTGGACGAGGCTCTGGTTAAATCTCCCACCATAGAAAAAGTGTTGGTGGTAAAGCGTACCGGTCAGGAGATCGATATGAAGGAAGGGCGTGATATCTGGCTGCAACCGCTGCTGGATGAGGCGCCCGCTACCAGTAAGGCGGAGGTGATGGATGCCGAAGATCCCCTCTTTATCCTCTATACTTCCGGCTCGACCGGAAAACCGAAAGGAATGCTTCATACCACAGCAGGATATATGGTCTATACGGCCTACACCTTTAAGAATGTATTCAATTATATGCCGGGTGATGTCTATTGGTGTACGGCTGACATCGGATGGATTACCGGGCACTCTTATACCATTTATGGCCCGTTGCTCAATGGTGCGACTACCGTTATCTTTGAAGGAATTCCTTCTTTTCCTACCCATAGCCGTTTCTGGGAAGTGATCCAAAAGCATCAGGTGAATCAGTTCTATACGGCGCCCACCGCGATCCGTTCCCTGGCCAAAGAAAAGATTGAATATGTACGGGATTATCGTCTCGATTCTCTTAAGGTGATCGGCTCGGTCGGTGAACCTATCAATGAAGAGGCGTGGCACTGGTATAACGACCATGTGGGGAACAAACGGTGCCCCCTGATGGATACCTGGTGGCAGACCGAGACCGGCGGTATCGTGATATCGGCCATCCCTTTTGTCACGCCGACCAAGCCCACTTACGCCTCATTGCCCCTTCCCGGGATTAAACCGGTATTGATGGATGAATTGCGGAATGAAATCGAAGGTAATCAACAGATCGGAAACCTTTGTATCGAATATCCCTGGCCGGGCATAGCAAGGACGATCTGGGGAGATCATCAACGCTTTATCGATACCTATTTTAAAACATTTCCCGGTAAATATTTCTCCGGAGATGGTGCGCTGCGTGATGAAGTGGGCTATTATCGCATTACTGGCAGGGTGGATGATGTGATCATTGTCTCAGGCCATAATCTGGGAACTGCGCCCATTGAGGATGTGATCAACGAGCACCAGACGGTGGCCGAAAGTGCTATTGTGGGGTATCCGCATGATATCAAGGGGAATGCACTATACGGTTTCGTGGTATTGAAAGAGACCGGATTATGGCGTGATCGTCAGAACCTCGCCAAAGAGATCAACCAACTGATCTCCGACCAGATCGGTGCCATTGCCAAACTGGACAAGATACAATTTGTGACAGGGTTGCCAAAGACCCGTTCCGGGAAGATCATGCGGCGTATCCTCCGCAAGATTGCCGAAGGGGAACAATCTGACTTCGGAGATATCACCACCCTGGTTAATCCCGAAATTGTAGAAGAAATCAGCCGGGAGAGAGTATGACGAATTTCATGTCTGTAAGTAGGGTGTTAATCCTTTTTGTTATGGAGCTATTATTCTTCTTTCTCATTTTCTAAACCTAATTTCTTTAAGAAAGGGGCTAAATCTTTACCGTATCTACGTAGGTCTACACAAATATACCGGGCGTTTCCACTAGCGTCCTTCTCTATTGTTATGCCTGATATCCTTGCCGTATTCGTAACATATTTATTATCAGCCTGACAATCTACTGCAAAATTTCTATAAGTAAAAATAATTTTCAGGGATAGTCGTTGCTTCTTCCAAGACCTTTCGGTCTCTTCCGGGGATTTGTCGGTGTTTTAGTTGCGGAAGGAATCTACGTGGAAGGAAAGAGGATTTTATTAGAGAAACGGACGATCTATCTCGAAAAAAAACTAACTTTGTAACATTCGCATACTATAAACAAACATTCATTATGGTGACGGAAAAAATGCGAGGGCCGAAATCCTTAAAGCATACGATGTGCTGTTGAAGAAAGTTCAGGAAGAGAAATCGAATGTGCCCAAACAGGTCCAGGTCGAAAAGCAGAAACAAGAGACATTGTCAAAAGTGGCTGATTTTTCGGGTGAAAGTGTCGTGAAGAATATCAATGAATTGAAAGGATCACTCAATAACACACTGGATGAGCTCCTTCAGAACCTGGCAGGAGAATTTAAAAAACTGTTTTACCGTTAAATATCCTGTTTAATATCATTCGATAAATAATTATTAGGAATGATCGTATATTTCTGGTAACGGATGAGTGTTTTTTAGAAATGTGTGTATAATGAATTTTTTGCACCAATATAGAAAATTAAATTGAATTGAATTGTATGAAGAAGTATCTCTTAATCCTGTTTTCTCTTTTTATCGGATCGGCTGTTTTGTTTGCTGACCGCACAACTATTACCCTTGAGCAGGGATGGAAATTTACCCGTGACGATAATCCCAAAGCATCGGAGATTGTGTATGACGACAGTAACTGGCAGACAGTGCGTGTACCACACGACTGGGCAATATACGGTCCTTTCAGCAAGGAGAATGATATTCACCGGATGGCGATTGTGCAGGATGGGCAAACTACTGCCATCGAACATTATGGCAGGACCGGCGGCCTGCCTTTCACAGGGGTGGGATGGTACCGGAACACTTTTTCGATACCCGACTATTCGGAGGGTAAGAGGGTAGTGGTGCAATTTGATGGTGCCATGAGCAATGCCCGGGTATTTGTCAATGGGAAAGAGGCCGGTTATTGGCCCAACGGTTACAATACTTTTTATTTTGACATCACGGACTTAGTGCACAATGACGGGCAGGATAACCTGTTGGCGGTCCGTCTGGAGAATTTCGAAGAGCAGTCGCGCTGGTATCCGGGGGCAGGACTTTACCGTAATGTACATATTATCACGACCAACGAAACATATATTCCCATTTGGGGTACTTATGTCACTACTCCCGAAGTAAATCAGAAATTTGCACGGGTAAATGTGAAAACAAAAGTGGTCACTTCAGGAAAAGGAAATTACAGACTGGTGACAGAGATTAATGATGCCTCGTCGCGTGTTGTCGCTTCAGATGAAGCATTGTTGACCCCCTATGATCTTGGTGAAATTTCCCGGGATCTGTTTGTCGAAGATCCGTTACTGTGGGATATCAGGCAACCCAATATGTACCGGGTAGTTTCAAAATTATATAAAGATGGGATACTGATGGATGAGTATAGTACCCCGTTTGGTATCCGTACCCTTGAAATTGTGGCTGACGAAGGGTTTATCCTGAACGGCAGGAAAGTGAAGTTTCAAGGAGTTTGCCTGCATCACGATCTGGGACCGCTGGGAGCTGCGGTGAATGAAGCGGCTATCCGCAGGCAGATACGGATCATGCAGGATATGGGAGTGAATGCCATCCGCACCTCTCACAATATGCCCGCTCCGGAATATGTGCGTATTGCCGATGAAATGGGGATGATGCTGATGGTGGAAACTTTCGACGAGTGGGCTATCCCCAAGGTGAAAAACGGATATAATCGCTATTTTAACGAATGGGCCGAAAAGGATATTGTGAATGTCATCCATCATTATCGCAACAATCCCAGCGTGGTGATGTGGTGCATCGGTAACGAGGTGGAAGAGCAGAGTAACAAGCAAGGCGCCAGGGTGGCCCGTTTCCTGCAGGATATCTGCCACCGGGAAGATCCGACCCGTCCCGTGACCAATGGGATGGACCGTCCCGATAATGTGTTCTCCAATCACATGGCGGCTATGATGGATGTGCCCGGATTCAATTATCGTTCCTTCCGGTACCAGGAAGCCTATGAACGGTTGCCTCAGCAACTGGTGCTGGGAAGTGAAACCACTTCTGCCTTGAGTTCCCGCGGAGTCTATAAATTCCCGGTGGAGAGACGGTCAATGGCTATCTATGACGATCATCAGGCTTCATCTTATGATTTGGAACATGCAGGCTGGTCGAACCTTCCCGAAGACGATTTTATCCAGCATGACGACCTCCACTATACGATGGGCGAGTTTATATGGACTGGTTTTGATTATTTGGGAGAACCTACCCCTTATTACAGTGCATGGCCCAGCCATAGCTCGTTGTTCGGGGCCGTGGATCTGGCTGGTATACCCAAGGACCGGTTCTATCTCTATCGCAGTCACTGGAACAAGACGGAAGAGACATTGCATATCCTTCCCCATTGGAATTGGGAAGGTCGTGAGGGCGAGGTGACACCTGTTTTTGTCTATACCAATTATCCTTCGGCAGAATTGTTTATCAACGGAAAAAGCCAGGGAAAAAGGGCCAAGGATCTCTCCGTGCCGTTGGATGGAAGTTATACCGAAGAGGCGCAGAAAAGCCTTGAAAGGCAGAAGCGGTATCGCCTGATGTGGATGGACACCCGATATGAACCCGGGGTGGTGAAAGTGGTGGCTTATGATGATCAAGGAAATGCCGTGGCGGAGAAAGAAATCCGTACTGCGGGTAAGCCTCATGCGTTGGTGCTTGAGGCGGACCGTTCCAGCATCAATGCCGATGGCAAAGACCTGGCATTTATTACGGTATCGGTGGTAGATAAAGAGGGCAATCCCTGTCCCAATGTAAATGAATTGGTGCGATTCAATGTGAAGGGAGCGGGAAGCTATCGTGCAGGTGCCAATGGCGATGCAGCCAGTCTCGATCTTTTCCACCTGCCCCAAATGCACCTTTTCAACAGTAAGCTGGTAGCAGTCGTGGAATCAACGGAAAAGCCCGGTACGATAACGCTGGAAGCAACAGCCAAAGGATTGAGGAAAGCGGCTATAAATATCCAGACAAAATAAGCCCGTTTCGTGCAGGCTCATAAAACCGTAGGGTTACGTGGCAATGCTGCGTAACCCTACGGTTTATTAATCTCTTACGGTTTAATTCCCCGTCACTTTCGGTTCATAAATCTGCATGGACGATTTATTTCTTAATAATATCTGTCAACTTAACGGCCTGAAACGTCATGTGTGCTACACTACTTTCGTAGATGATACCAATAGTTTCCCTGTCGATCATCGTCAGGCATGAATAGCCCCATCCGTACTCTTCATCGAGCAGCAATTGATACTCTTCAGGGAAAGAGAGGCCGCCATCCAAGCTGGCCTTGATGGTGATCATATTCCGATTCTTGGTGGAATTCGGATTGGAGAAGAGTAAAATATCCCTGTTCAGTATATTCTCTTTGGCATCTACCTGTAGAAGGCTGGCCATGCAGACCGGTTCCTGCAATACTTTCCGGGATGAGGGATGCTCGCTCCATGTTTTTCCCAGGTCTTTGGTGGTTGAAACGGCACGGCTACCACCCCTGTTATCCCGCATGTTCAGCATCAATAAACCCGGTGCTATTTCGGCTACCTGCGCCTCGGTCGTATTGGAACGGGCAGGGGTGTGGATCTTCCATTTCTCACCATTGTCTTTGCTATACATGATGCCGGCAAAAGGAACGGCAGTGGAGTCGATGAATTGTATCGGGAAGACCAATGTGCCGTCCTGCATGGTGATGCCTCTTCCGGGGCCTTGCAGCAAAAGTCTCCACGACGGATCTTTCACCTGCCGGGTGATATTGATGGGATCGGACCAGCTCTTACCGTCGTCCGTACTTTTTGTGAGTACCAATTGCCCGGTTTCATGGATCTCCATGCCGGCTTGCGAGTTATGCCATGCCCGTCGGTTACCCATACCGTGTGTCCACAGTGCGATGACCCAGATCGTGCCGGTTTTCGTGTCGACCAATATGGCGGGATCTCCTGTGCCATTCTGCGCTTTCGGTAATCCCGCATATTCGCCAAATTGCAACGGAATGCGCATCTCTTCCCAGGATTGTCCCTTATCGGTGCTTCTGCTCAGTCCCACATCCACATATTCCTGCAGGTCGACACTGTTGTTGTAGCGCACATCATACACCGCCAGTAGTGAACCCTCATTGCTGGTCGCCAATCCCGGGATACGGTACGCCGCGGCGCCGTCGTCTCCCGCATGACGCACCCCGATACCCATGCGGTGGGGTGCCGGTTCACCCTGCTTCGCTACGGGAGCCTCTTTGCCATCGAGTAGGGCAGAAACAAACTCTACACCAACGGTAGAGAGTAGCGAGGTGTTCGGTTTCATCTGTAGGCTCACCCAGAAATAGTTGATGCCCGGAAACAGCTTATAGATGGGTGTAAAGACCACTTCGCCGGACGGAGATTCCACCTCATTCACTTTGATGGAATAGGAGGGTATCGCCTCGCGCGTTTTCCCTTGTGCATGATGGCTTGAAATATACTGCACCGGCCCATAATGAAAACTGTTCAATCGCTCCGGTGCTTCGGTACCGCCATAATAAAGCTTTACCGATGCTATCTCGCTTAGATCGGTCTCTTCGCCGAACCTGAGTGTAATCTCATCCAACACTTTTGACTCTCCGGCATCGATCCGGACATACATCAATACATTGTCCAATCTGTCGATTAAAACAGGAATCTTTGTCTGTTTTACATACACTGTATCTGTCGCGTGTATGGCGATGATAAAACAGGAAAATAAAAAACTTACAATAATTTTTTTCATTAAATAATGGGTTCTTTTACCGTAATAAGTTACCAGTCAACAAAACTACTGTAAAATTTCCATAAGCAAAAATTATTTTCCGGAGATACCCGTTATTTCTTCTTCAACCAGAACCGTTCGATCTCTTCCAGCGACTTTCCGGCAGTTTCCGGCATCAGCTTCCATACGATAAGCATATAGGGGATACACATGAATGCGAACAGGAAGAAGGTGCCTGCAGGTGTGGCGTTTTCCAGCATCCACGGGGTAAGCTGTCCGATCAGATAGGTTCCTACCCATAACGAGAATCCGGCAATGGACATGGCCAACCCCCTTACCCTGGTGGGATACATTTCTGAGAGGAAAACGAAGATCACCGCGCTGATGGAACCTGCTGTAAAGAAGATATAGGCCAGGAAGCATCCCAGCAAGAAGATACTTGACATGCCCAATGATGCACCTATCAGGAAATAAACACCAATCAGGATCAGCGATACAATCATACCCGAAACGCCGATATAGACCAGTTTCTTCCGGCCTACCTTGTCGATGATTAAAAGAGCGAGTACCGTGGTGCCCATATTGACCAATCCAATCAGCGACTGATAAAATAATGAGTCACCACTCGATAATCCGCTCGATTCAAAAATGGTCGGGCCATAATATAATACGGCGTTCACACCCATGAATTGTCCCAGTATGGCGATGGCGGAACCAATGAGTACTGCGCGGAAAATGCCGGGTGTAAACAAGAACTTCCAATCAGATTTCTCTTCAGATTGCAACATCTGTTTGGTTTCATTGACTTGGAAAGATACTTCAGCTGAGGTGGTATAAATTCGGGAGAATATCCCTGTCGCCATATTGTCCTTCCCTCTCACGATCAGCCAACGGGGGCTTTCGGGGATAAAAAAGATGATAATGAAAAACAGTATGGCAGGAATGGTCTCGACACCTAACATTCCGCGCCAGGCCTCAGTGCCGAAAATTTTGAGAAGTAAAGGGCTTTCGGATGAAAACTCCGCGGAGAAATTGAGCAGCCCCCAATTCGCCAGGTAGGCACCCAGAAAACCGGTCGTGACCGCAAGCTGGTAGAGTGAAACCATTCGTCCACGATGGGAAGCGGGTGAGATTTCTGAGATATAGAGCGGACTGACAATCGACACAATACCGATACCTATTCCTCCGACGATACGCCATATAACTAATTGATTAAAATCGAAGGCGACGGAGCATCCCAATGCGGAAGTGGTAAATAGTACCGCTGACAGCAGCATCGTTTTTTTACGTCCTATATAATCGCTCAACGCGCCGGCAAAAAGAACACCGCTTATTGAACCTACAAGTGCGCAGCCGACGTACCACCCACTCTGGAGTGTGGTAAGCCCAAACTGCCCCGTCACTTGTGACACCGTTCCCGAAATCACTGCGGTGTCGTATCCGAAGAGGAAACCACCTAACGCGGCGACCACCGAAAGAAAAATCACGTAATTGCTAATATTCTCTGTTTTCTGCATACCTGATTATAAATTAATATTCTATGAGCGTCATGCTACTTTTCTGTTAGCCGACATTGTTTTTTGTTTTATCATTTGACTTAAAGTATTTCTTCCGCCACCTGATTGAAATAGTCGATGGATTGTTTTATTTGCGGAAGGTTGTTCTCCCAGTCTGCTTCATATTCAATCGTAAAATAACCTTTGAAGTCTTGTTTTTTCAATTCTTCCATCATTCCTTTCACGTTGAGGATACCTTTTCCCCATATAACATCTTCGAGGTTTTGTTTTTCCCCCTGGGGTGCAATATCCTTGAAATGCAATGCCATGATCTTCCCGTCTAGTTGTTGCATAGAAACAATAGGATCCAGTCCCATTCTTTTGTAATGTCCCACATCCACACACGCTCCCAATAGAGCGCCCCTTCTGGAGATACTGCCAAGTAGTATCTCTGGATTCCAGTAAGAGCTTTCGCTCGGATGATTATGCACTGCTACTTTGATCTTATACTTTTTAGCCAGTTCTTCCACCACATCCCAATCTTCATGTGCCGGTTCAGCACTGATAAATTCTAAACCCATATTGCTGGCGAGTGAAAAGATATGTTCCCATTCTTCTCTTTCAGCTGTCCAAACACCTGTTGAGATAATCTTCACATTTCTCAGGGAGGCTTCTTCCTTCAGTTTATTTTGTTGTTCTTTACTAAGCTGATATCCAAATTGAGTTTCTCCAAACCCTTCCCCAAGTTTTTGTCCTGGGTAAATTTCGATAAATCGAACTCCCAGCTCCGCTGTTTTGTCTAATGACTCCATGACAGTAAACAAGTGAAAAGTGAATGATTGTATGGAAAGGTACCATCCTTGTTTTTCTGCTTTGGTTTCGTTGCTAATTTGCGCACATCCGTTATTAATCACAAGTGCACATAAGACGATAGATAGATTTTTTATTGTCTTCACGACGTTGGGTTTAATTATTTTGATACATATAAAGATATTTCATTAAAATATAATATCGGATGAAATAACAGTAATTCAGCGATTATTTTTTGTCTCATGAATATGGTGACCCCCGTCGGTAATACTATTGCCTAAAAAGACAATCCGGTCGTCATCCGAAAAAGGAGATAGAGTCTGACCTTGCAATGAGAAAGTCAAAAGAAAAAGAGATAATACAATTTTTGCTTTATTCATCACACAAGATTATGTTAGAGGAAATTATTGAAACGAAAATTTAAAAGTATCACTCTTTTTAGTTCCTGTTTTGTAAATGAGTGCCTCAGATACGTAAACTCTGGTACCTTCCGATTCAGGCCTTTTCTCTTCTTTTACAACTACTTTTACGGTATGTTCTCCCGGCTCCAGATTAAATGCGTGCCATAGGTTGACATGCCAGTGTTCTTGATTCCCATAGAAAGAGTATGTGTCAATGGTGCGATGAAGTGTTCCGTCTAAATAGATGTCCGCTTTGCCTCCATCTCTTACCCAATTACCATTCAAACATATGCCCGTACCTTCAAATGTAAATTCAAGTTCATCACCTGCTTTTTCTCCATATCTTGTTTGGTATACATTATTTGGTCCACCGGAGTGAATAGGCCAGTCATTTGTAAACTGCCATTTGTCAGTCTCGAAAATTGAAAATTTGTAGCTAAATAAATTATCGGGGAAAGAAACTTCTAATTCAGGGGCAATCGGAACCTCCCTTTTGATTTTGATTTCATCGCTGATAATTTCACCTCCTCTTTCTTTTACAAATTTCACAGCATATTGATATGTATTTTCGACTGCTTTATTAAATGTGTAATTGGTATTCACAAAAGTTGAATCGCCAATATTTGTGATACTTTCCCGCATATCTTGAGGGAAACTGGAGAGTCCGTTCATAACACCCAAGACTGCCATTGCATTTGATGGGTTACAGTCTGAATCTTGTCCGCAACGTGTAGTAATTTCCAAGGTCTTGTAATAATCCCCTTCTCCGTAAAGTAATCCAAGGACAATGTATGCTCCATTCAGTTTGGCGTCAATATTAAAATCTGTTCCCGAGCCACACACTTTTACATTACCCCATTTGTTCTCGAGTTCCTGCCATGTTTCCCGCCAATCGTTTGGATAATGCTCGTACAGCAAGATAACGTCTTTTATTATTCTGTGATAATCACTTTCAACAGGGATAGATTTCAGCGCGTGTTCCACAATGCTCAGAATATTGGACTCAAAAAATGCTTCAGCGTAAAGGGCAGCCACAAATACACCACCATAATAACCGTCACCATAGTTCATGATGTGTCCGACTTTGTCAGCTAATTCTACAGCTTGGTTGGGCATGCTGGGACACATGAAGCCGATATAGTCAGATTCAATCTGAAAATCGATATCATCGGCATGGAAATTATAATCAGGATGACCTGACATTGGAGGGAAAATACTGTCATAATAATTCTTTTGGGCTTGTGCATTGGCATGGAAAAGGCTAAATCCAGCCGTCGCCAATGATTTTTGGTATTCTTTTGCTGGGGCATCTACGCCATGTTTATCCATTGTCATCATAAACGACAACTGTACATAGAGGTCGTCCTGCCAAAGGCTTCCGTCAATATCATCGGGAGTCCAACGGATAGAATCTTCAAAAATATGTCCTTGTGCGACAAATTCTGTCGGAAATCCATAGGTCACACCAATCATCTTCCCTGCCCATCCACCGGCAATTTTATCTTTTAGAACTTCGATTGATATTGTCCTGTATTCTTTGTTTTCTGTTGTGCAAGAGATCCCGAAAAATAAAATCAGGATAAAAAATAAATACTTTTTCATATTTCAAAAATTAAGAGTGTAATAATTAATCTGCATTTTCACTAACTACAAAATGATAGTGTCCGGAATGTAAAGTAAAACTACCGTTTTCATTTCGTTGTAGGTCTTCTGTACCGGAAATAATATTATCTAAAAAAAGGGTAGCATTACAATTGACAGGAATAGTAAGGTTGAATTCAATCAAACTATTTATTCTTTTCCAGAAAGAAACAATCAATCCATTTGCGGAGTCATATTCAGCCTTAAAGCAATCCAATGTTTTTACAAAATGAGGTCTAATGACTGTTGAATGAAAACCCGGATTCCTTTCATCTATATTGATTCCCCCCAATGTCTTATAGAACCACGCGCTGATTTCTCCAAACATGATATGATTCCTGGAGAGTGTTTCTGTTTCAATTTTCCATGTTTCATATAGTGTTGTCGCTCCATTGGCTATCCACCATCCCCAGGATGGATAGGTTGTTTGTGTGGCTACTTCAAAGGCTAAGTCAACATAGCCATTGTCGCTCAGTGCTCCTAAAAGGGTTTTGGAGCCGAGTAACCCTACATCCAGGTGTTTGTGATCTGCTATTACGCGTTTGGCTAAGTTGTCGGCGACTTTTTGTGTCAGTTCATCCGGCACAATTCCCCAATAGAGAGGATTACTCAATTCAGCCTGGCTGCCTGTAGCATAAATTCCTTTCTCCTTGTCCAGGAACTTGTTATTAATAGCATTCTTGATTTTTTCTGCCAGTTTGTTGTATTTTATAACGTCTTGATCATGTCCCAGTAACTTTGCAGCTTTTGAGAGTATCAGCGCATCTTGATAATAATATATCGATATGAGTAACTCTTTATCAGCAATAGTCTTATAGGGAACCCAGTCACCTAATCCCCAGTCTGTAAGCCCGTCCGGACTTATGGATGTGACATAATCCAGAAAACGTTTCATGCTGGAGTAGTTCTCAGAAAGAGGGCGTGTGTCGCCATAGTATAGATACAATGTCCATGGAATAATAATCATTGAACTGGTCCAATCCACTCCATTTCCCCATGTGTAGCCCCATGTGGATGTCGGGATAATAGCGGGTAATACACCGTTCTCTAATTGGGCATCCCGATGGTCGGCTAACCATTTTTCATACACAGTGATGGCGTCGTAGTTAAATAGGGCGGCTTCCAGGGCAATGTGCGCATCCCCGGTCCAACCGTTCTTTTCCCTTTGGGGGCAATCAGTGGGATAGCCGTGTAGATTGGATAAATAAGAACGGTTGGTTGCTGCCCATATTTTGTTGACCAATTCATTGGAAGATTCTATTTTCCCTATAGGTCGCACATCACTGTTGATCCGATAGGCCATCAAGTTATTCGTGTTTAGTCTGACCGGTCTGTCGACTGTCACTTCGACATATTGAAATCCCTTGTAGTTAAAACGTGGTGTAAATTCTTCTATCCCTTCTCCTTTAAGAATGAAAATATCGGTTTGGAAAGGATCTATGCCATTTTTCTGATCGCTGTAAATATCGATGGTAGACTGATCTACCCGGTTATTTTTATCTATTGTCTCTCCATGTTTAAGCCGGAAAGTGGTTCCCCGTTCTCCTTGCACCCTGAATCTTGATATTCCGGCAATATTCTCGGGGAGCGTATAGAGATAGGTCGAGTCATTTATTTTTTCACATCCAAGATAGTAGAATTCGTCGGTGATCCGGATGGGATTTAGTGTCTGGGCGTTTATTATGCTTGAAGGGGCATTTGTTATGTTGGCATATTTCCATCCTTTGTCATTGTATTTGTTTGTGTTCCATCCAGATAATTCTTTCCGTGCATCATACTGTTCACCAGTATAGATGCTGTTGAAAATAATAGGACCCATTGCTGTTTTCCAACTGCTATCGGAATGCACTGCTTCGGAAGTTCCGTCTGCATACCGGATATCTACCTCCATGCAAAAGGAGGGTCTATTTCTCCATACGGCTTTATGAAAATCCCATTCCGACCACGATTGGTGGTTATACCATCCATTTCCCAAGATTATCCCGATCGTGTTATTGCCTTTTAGAATATTTGCGGTAATATCGTAAGTTACATATAAGTTACGTTTGTCAAACCGGGTGAACATAGGATTTAAGAGATCATCTCCGATTTTTTTGCCGTTGATATGCAATTCGAATAACCCGGCCGCTGCAATATATATGCGGGCAGATTCGACTGCTTTCTTCAAAGTGACCTCTTTACGGAAATAAGGTGCAGGCTGAACTACTGTATCTTGGCCGTCATTAATCCATTTTGCCTGCCAGGGTTCATTTAATTTACCTGTTTCAAAGAAGGCGGATTCTTGTGCGGTATTCTTATTTCCTTCACTATCCCAGATAGTTACTGTCCAGTAATAACGTGTTCTGGATTTTAGTTTTTTCCCGGTATATACTGCCAAATTCGTTCTACTTTCAATTTTCCCACTTTGCCAGACAATCTTATCTGTTTTTTCAGGAAAATGGACATCCTCGCTGACACGTATCTCATAAGCAGCCTGTTTGATATTACGCCTCTGATCATTCAACTTCCATGTGAAGCGGGGATTCTCGGCATCAATACCAATGGGATTGGTCAAATGTTCGCATGACAGACATTCCGGCACCAATATTTGTGCTTTGATTGTTTGTACGAACGACAGCGAAACGGCAATCAGGATAATTTTGCAGAAGATGCTTATCTGTTGTGTATAACGGGCAAAAAATATCTTATATACCAAATTCATATTAAACATATTAGTCATAACAGGTATATGGGTTGACTTATTTTTTTAATTTACGTTGAAGATTTAATAATTCTCTGTATCCAATGACAGTAATTCCTTCTTTGTGGATCAATTCTTTTGCGGCATCACTTGTAAAGAAAGCCAACTCTTTTACACGTGTTTCGGCTGAATGGGTAATCGATCGGATTTCATCACTGTCAGCAGAAGCGTGCACGAATATTTCAGTTACGCCAGGCTTCAAATTTTTAAGATAGTCCGTCCAGAATTGTTCTACATTCTCCGAAGTATAATTTTCAAATTCTTCGTAGATAAAATAATCTGGACAAATAAGCCCTTTTTCACGACATCGTTGTCTAAAGTCGGGGACCCCCATTAAATCCAGCGTGTTTTGTGATGCCATACGAAGCGGTAAATTAAATTCTTCGGCTAACTGGAGATAAATGTTCAGGTAATCGGCAGAATATTGGTATGTTCCCATATGGGAATCGATATGTGTAATGGGTATACCGCTATCCAGTGCTTTGTTAATTTGTGCCCTTCCCTCTATTAAAGCTTCTTCTATCATAGATGACGCATATACATCCGCTACCGTATGCCACATATATCCTTGTTTATCATATAATTTGGAGACCTGATCCCGTGGAGCAACGGTTCCCCATCGGTAATGCTCCCATTCGGAAGTGAGCGTAAGATGAACGCCAAAGCTTAGTTCAGGATTGTTTTTAGCAAAGAGGGCTATTTCATTAAACCACGGACAGGGAGTCATAATGGTTGTCGAACTAATCAATCCCTCTTTCATTCCTTGGATGGTGCCTACATTGGATGCATGGCACATTCCTGCATCATCATTGTTGATAATGAGTATTTTATCATATTTTTTATATCCTAATAACTCTGCTAAGGACTGTGCATTTCCTATGAATGAAACGGAGATAAAGATACACAGGGATAAAGCTGTTTTTTTCATATTGTATATATCTTCATACTATTTGTTATTCTCTGAAGACGCTGGCTTGAAATGTTTTGGAGTGTTGCAGATCCACAAGAATTCAAAACCCACTTCTTTCTGGTTTAGGATCTCTTGTCCAACGGCTTTTTCAAGTTCTTCTCTTGATTGGCTCCCCAATTCCAGGGGCAAAAACCATAAAGTGCCGTTCAGTTTGGGGCGGGTTAATTTCCCTTGCGGGATACGGGTTGAAAGGTGATCTACATAATCCTTGTAAGCATCATAATTGTTTTTTCTGCTTGAAAGTTCCACCGGCTGTCCGTCTATATCCTGAATGGTAAGTACGCTATACTCTTCCACGGGATTCATCAATGGATAATACCCCCAGTTGATGATTCCAGTGGCATACTCAGCAGCCAAATCAAGTTTTTGCTTCAACCAGTTGATCTCTGTAAAAGCCCATTTTCTGTCAAAATCTTTTTCCATTTGTAAAGCATGTGCCCAATCTTTTGCTTCTACCTGACCAGTCTCTACGTTCATCCAAAACTCTTTCCCTGCTTTTCTGCAAGCGTTGGCAAATGCTTGAAAGAATGGTTTCCGGTCTTCAAGGGTAAAGAAAGAGAGATGTTCGGCTCCGGAATCTTGTAACATTAAAATATCAATACCTGTCTCTTTCATTGTATGATACCACCACTCTTCATATATTTCCGGATTCAGGTACTTGAAACCCCGATAACCTTCTTTATCCAGCAGAAAAAATGGTGATATCGTCACCTTTGTGCCAGGAGAAATAGCTTTGGATTTATCCACTACGGATTTCCAAATAGTCCGCCAAAATAGTGATTGTTCCACATCCGATTGCTCCAAAGGATTAAGTTCATTATTGAGATACCAACCCCAAAAAGATGCGTGACTACCATATTTTTCATGGTATTCCTCCATATAATAATTACTTTGCCGTATCAGCTCTTCTGCAGTTTTTTTCTGATAAAGGTCTCCTCCTATCATATCTATGTCACACATTATCTTCATGTCCATTTCATCCGCAATGAAATAGATCAACTCCAGAATATCCGTTTCACTCGTTTCAACAGATGTCTTCCTTTTCTCGCTGGAGGTGCATGATACATAGATCAACAGGATGACCAAAGCAATAAAAACAGATTTAATATTCTCCATATGAGTTTTATATTGATAAACAGTTATTTTGAAATTTTTCACTTTAACCAAAAGATATCGATCCCGATTTTGTTATTTTTGGGGATTCCCAATGAATTCCAGTTTATACCCACTCCTTATTTCTCACTTTCTTTATCTATCGCCCATTGCATGTTTGCTGGAGCATTTACAATCCATAATATATCAAACCCTATTTCAGCCTGCTTCTCTATTTGAAACCGGATAGAATTCTCGAACTCCTGGATGGATAATCCACTGACTTCTGCGGGCAACCACCACAAGGTTCCTCTCATAATAGGTACAGGGCCTTGAGCCGGCTTTGGCATCACCAATTGCTGTTCATAGTAAGCTTTGTAAGATGCATAGCTGGCTTCTCTGGTCGCTATAGGGGTATTGTCAGACGGATAGGGCCCTACTGATGGGCCGGAAAACATATAAGGATAATATCCCCAATTGATAATATGTTCTCCATATTCTGCCGCTAATGCTAATTTTTGAGATAACCATTCAGTTTGGGTATAAACCCATTTCTGTGTATCTGTACGTTCCATGTTGATAGCTTCTTCCCAATCCTTTGCCGCAACTTCTCCTGACTCAACATTGATCCACAATTTACTTCCGGACTGGTCACAGGCATTTTTTAATGCTTGAAAAAAAGGTCGTCTATCTTCCAATGTGAAAAATCCAAGATGTTCTGCCCCTGAATCCTGTAGCATTAAAATGTTGATCCCCGTTTCCTTTAAGGTTTGAGCCCACCATTTTTCGTATTCGATTGGTTGTAGATATTCAAATCCCCTATATCCATTCTCATCCAACAGGAAAAAAGGTGAAATAGTTACTGTGCTATTTGGTGCTACTCTTTTACATTCCTGTACGGCAGCTTTCCAAACTCGACGCCAAAAAGGAGAAATAGTTTCCTCATCAGATTTGAGCGGATTCAGCTCGTTATTCAAATACCAACCCCAGAAAGATTTGTGATTGCCATAACGTTTATAATAGCGCTGTATAAAAATCTTATGTTGCTCCACCACATATTCCGGGTCATATTTTTGATATAAATCTCCACCATTCATGTTTAAGTCACTTATAACACGCATATTCTTCTCATCTGCAATTTTGTATATCAACTCTAACATATCGGTTTGATTTGTCTCTTCGGGTTCTACAATATTCGGTTCAGGATGGTCTGTTGTACATTTTGTACAAGAAACGATCAGGAATAAGATAATTAAAGAGGAAATGATTCTATAAAGATAGTGCATAATCAGTAAATCTTCAGGTGAAACGAGTCTTTTTTATTCATTCGTTTTGAAAAATATCTCAATTGAAAAAATACAAGCGGCTTGCTTTAGAAAAGGTCCGCTTGTATTCATCAGAATATATTTCCCATTACCAACCCGGGTTTTGATTTATTAGGAAATCCGGGATATTTGAGACGTCTGTGATAGGAATGGGGAATATCAGGAATTTATCCTGCCATGCATTTCTCTTAGTTCCGGTAACGAACCGGGTGTAAGTAAAATTGGAAGGATCGAGACCGCCACTGCCTGTAGAACCAGCCTTTTTCATTTCGAAATCATCTACCATCCCTTGGCTGCCGCCGGGCCACCAGCTGTATATGACTGCTGAGGTAGCTGTAGGACCAGTGGTAAATTCTACTTGCTGCCTTTCTAATCCATCTTCCGGTAAAACCTGAACTGAGGATTCATTTGCTCCATCTCCGTACTCCCTTATACCTAAAAATCCAGACCCTTGCTGTACTACCATCAATGCCGACACTTCGTATTTTGTATTAGGTTGTAATCCACCAATCTGGGTAAATATATGTCCTCCGTCAGACATTAAAACTACATGTTCACTAGTATGGCCATCAATGGGTACTACATCTGCTCCAATATAGAAAGTCCAACCGTTAGTGCCTGATTCAAAGCTGGGGTTAGGAACTGAGATAACTCCTGAGCCCGGATCTTCGCCTGTACTTCTTATTTCCATTCCGGTGACAAGTTTATCCGTTTCATGCAATATTTTCCACCGGCGTACATCCCAGAAACGATGTTCTTCCCAGGCTAACTCTACTCGCCTTTCACGCCTGATCCTTTCGCGCATTTTCTCCTGATCAAGACCTGCGGGAAGGTTTGGCATTCCAACTCTATTTCGAACCATATCAATAGCGTTATACACGTCTGCGTTGGGACCGTTTACTTCATTTTCAGCCTCCGCAAAATTCAGGTAAAGTTCAGCTAAACGATATTTTTTAAATAAAGCGGAAGAATTTTGATTGATGGAGAGTTTAGGATCTACGAATTTTCTCAGGTAATAACCTGTATGTGTGTTGATCCTGTTAGGTGGTGATTTTATCATTTGATCTGCTCCTCCAATAAATGTTTCAACGATATGTATCTTTCCGTTTATATTGTCGTATTCAGCACCATTATACCATACCGTAGCATAGAATCGTGGATCGCGGTTACTATAGGGATTATTAGGATTATATCCTGATGTTGAGTTGATTATCGGGTCTAAATGGTCTTCATCCCGATAGCCTAAGATTGCCGGTTCTCCTGTTGTCGCCATGTCATAAGAATCGACTAGTTCCTGTGAAGGTGTAGCCCCTATCATCCATGATCCTTGTTTACTAGGTAGGCCGACAGTAGATAAAGGGAGTGCCCCGGTTTTAATTTCGAAAATAGTCTCTTTGTCACGAGGGGATTCAGTGATATCTGAGGCTGTAAGGAAATAGGCCTCGTAATTTTCATACAACATATATTGATCACCGGTGGTTAAGGCGTTCAATGCTTCTTTAGATGCTTGTGCGGCATCTGACCACTTTTTCGCATCATTTGTTGGATTCCAGAGAGGGCTTGCATTATACAATAAGGCTTCTGATTTTACCATATGTGCGACAGCCAAGGTGAAACGACCACGTTCGGATTCCAGTGTAATTCTCATAGGTAATTTACCTTCAGATATGACAGCCGCACATTCGGTTGCGATAAAGTCAATACAGTCTTGAAACTGAGGTCTTGTCAACTGGGTATAGTCGAATGCCGGATCAAAAGGTTCCGTTATAATTGGCATGGCACCAAATTGTTTTACTAATTCGAAGTAAAAGAATGCTCTTAAGATTTTTGCTTCTGCTATTATCCTCGCTTTTCTGTCTTCATCAGCAAAAGTAACATTGGGCGCATAATGCAAAAACACATTGGCATCTCGTATACCTGCCCAGAACGTTGAGTATCTGTCCTGTCCTCCCGCAGGAGACCAGGATCCCGCCTGTGCAAGCGGATTAAAACTGGGTGTTAAGCTTCCTATAATCCAAGATGTTGTTACTCCCTGCAAATTGTTCCCTACCTCGGCATCTTCTGCTTCATCTGTCATACCTGCTAAAAAACTCCAACCAGCGTAGTTGTTAAAATAGGAAGGAATTGAAGCATATACTGTATTTAAATAAGCCTCGGTCTGTATTTCATTGGTGAACACATCTTCCAGTGACATCCTTCCGTCTGGGGTGATGTCAAGAAAATCGGCACAAGAGGCAATGATTGAAATAAGTGATATATATAAGAATATTTTTTTCATAACTGTTAAAATATAAAATTAACACCAAAATTAATTAACCTTGAAATCGGATAGGTCGTGATACTCTGCATTTCCGCGTCAAAATCCTTAACCGGTAGCCGATCCCAAGTAAAGAGGTTAAGGCCATTGGCATAAAAACGTATTCTATTTGCACCAAGACGCTTGGCTAAATCATTATCAATAGTGTATCCTAATTCCACATTTTTAAGACGTATATAACTCCCGTCATCGATAAAAAATGAATTAGGTATCTCATTGGGGTTTGCCTGGGTTGTCAATCTCGGGTAGCTGATTTTTTCTCCGTTAGCTACTCGCTCTTCTGTCCAGCTCTCAGTGTGTCTTTTCCGGAAATTATTTCCATTGGCAAATACTCCCCAATTCCCAGAATAGTTGCTTACATTTGTAACTCCTTGAAATAAGACACTTATATCAAATTTTTTATACATAACATTGAACGCCACCCCAAATTGTATTTCAGGTATTGTTGAATATCCAATTGGCGCGATATCACGTTCATCAACAATATTGTCCTTATTAATATCTTTATACTTAAAATCTCCAGGGCGAGATTCATGTCCGGGTATTCTCTGCACCGGAGAATTGGCAATATCTTCTGCATCTTTGAAGTAATCTTCCACTATATATCCCCAATTCTGTCCAATCCGGTATCCGGTTTCACGATATCGATAAGCATAGCTCTCATCTAATTGCGGTTCGTCTGCAAATTTCTGTATATTGGTTGCATAGGTTGCATTCCATTTTGTTAAAAAGAATAGATCCTTATTAAACTGCTTCCTATAGGTC
This sequence comes from Proteiniphilum sp., assembly GCF_040307845.1. Classification (GTDB taxonomy): domain Bacteria; phylum Bacteroidota; class Bacteroidia; order Bacteroidales; family Dysgonomonadaceae; genus Proteiniphilum. Next base: position 250,611 of record NZ_JAWRIS010000062.1, on the reverse strand, counting down.
ATTTCTACTTCAAACCCTTTGTTGTCTATAACTCCGATGTTTACAGGAGGCAAAACAGATGTCGGTAGACCATTTAGGATAGGAACTGTTCCCCTATTTCTTAATATGTTATCTCTCTTTTCAGTGAAGTAGTCGAATGTGATGTCAAAGTCCTTGAATAGGCGTAAGTCTACTCCGATATTGAACTTTTTGGCAACTTCCCATTGTAGGGCTTCGTTTTTTAAGAGGTTTGTGCTTACATATTGTCCCAATCCTAAACTACTCGAGTAACCGCCAGATGATATTTGTGTATCGTCGAGATATAAAAAGCGCCTACTGCCTATCCTATCGTTACCTACTTTTCCGTAAGATGCCCTGATTTTCAGATTGTCGATAAACGATACATCCTTCATGAATTCTTCTTCGGAGGCTAACCAGCCGATAGAGTAGGCTGGAAAAAAACCAAACCTATGTCCTTCTTTAAATTGTTCCGATCCATTGTATCCCATATTGACTTCGGCAAAATAGCGAGATTGGTACGCATAGGTTATTCTTGAAGATAGACCGAGCAAATTATAGGGTAGCTGATGGTCTATGATATTTTTTTGTTGCTGATAGAGTAAAAGTCCCGTAACAGTATGATCGCCAAATGTGTTCGCATAGTTCAGGTATCCTTGGAAATTGGTCAATGTGGAGAAATACCTACTCCCGGAAAGCGTTAGGGGTGTATCTTTACTGTCTCCCATATTACGATAGGAGATCGTGTATCCACCATCAGCTGTAGGCTCTATAACTTGAACCATCTTTAAATATTGTTTACTGGCCATTAAGTTATTCGTTGTTTTCGCATCAAAGGACATCCAAGCTTTGGCTGATAATCCCTTTAATAAAAAATTCAAATCTTGCTCTAATCCAAATGTAGCCATTATATTATTTCTTGTTTGCTGTATATAGCCTGATCGGTTTAACGAGCCGTAAGGCGGGTAAAATCCCCCTTGCCAGGTTACTACGTCTCCATCAGGAGTCACAGGGCCTGGTATCATTGCATTTTGGTCTACAATTAATTGGGCAAGAATATGCAAAGCAGGAGACTCTGTTGAAACGAAGTCCAAATTTTCTCTAATCCCGGCAGGCATGTTCTGTTTCTCCAGATAACCCCCTAAATTTAACATTGCTTTTAAGGTCTTATTCAATTGAATATCGATATTGGACCTAAAATTATATCTGTCCAGTTTGAATGATGGATTATAAGGAAGACCCGATTCAACTTTAAATATTCCTCCTTGATTTAAATATCCCGCATTTACAAAATAGTTTACCCGTTCTCCCCCACCTGAAATATTTAGGTTATAGCGTTGTTGGGGAGCATGACTTTTCATTAGAATATTCTTCCAGTCCGTATTGGGAAAGCGGTCAGGGTCATCACCATTTTTGAAATGATCTAACATCTCCTGGGTATATGCATCTCCTAAACCATCGTTTCTCTGCATTTGGTTTTTGATAAGTGCAATGTTGTATGAGTCGAGTAGCGATGGAAATCGGGGAAAGTCCTGAAACCCTACTTCTGCGGTTACGCTTATTTGAGGCTTCTCTGATACCCCACGTTTTGTTGTGACGAGAATGACTCCGTTGGCTCCCCTTATTCCGAAGATAGCTGTAGAAGAGGCATCTTTCAAAATGGTGACTGTTTCAACTTCATTTGGATCAATATAGGTTAAATCACGCTCTATCCCGTCCACTAATACAATTGGGCTTTGAGAATTTACAGTTCCTAAACCGCGTATCACCATTTGAGTTACATCTCTTCCGGGTTCTCCACTTCGTTGGATGGTTGTAAGTCCGGGCAAACGGCCTGTCAAGGTGACCGCCAGATTTGCCGCCGGACTCTGTTTTATCTCTTTGGTCGCAACGGAGGTAATGGCTCCTGTCAAAGTCTCTTTTTTCTGGATTCCATATCCTACAACTACCAATTCATCCAAAGTTTCGCTGTCTTCCTGCATAATAATTTGTAGGAATGATTGTCCAATTAGGTCAATCGTTTGCGGGAGCATTCCTACATAAGTTACATCAAGTTTTGCATTAGAAGGTACATTACTTAATGTAAAATTACCATCTATATCAGTAATTGTCCCAATTGGTGTGTTTTGTACTCGAATAGTTACACCAATGAGTACTTCTCCTTTTGTGTCAGTAATGTTTCCCTTTATATTGATGTTTTGGGCAAACATACTCAAAGAGAATGTACACAAGAAAGTGAGCAAAAATCCTTTCATTAGATAAAAAATTTTCCTTTTCATTCTGTTTTGTTTAGATAGTTGAATAAATTTGGTTTATTATTACTGTTTTCTATTATTATAATTGATGAACGTTTTCCAACACCTTCCAGCACTGATACAGTCCTCTCGGCACATGAAAGCAGCCTTTCCATTTACCACCTTTCAAATCCAGCAGTACTTCTCCACGACGATTCAAATAACCCCACCATTCAGGATGTTCCGGGTCTTTGAAATGATCCCAGGTGTAATCGTGTACTTTGTTAAACCATTGGAGAGACTCCTCGGAACCGGTTAATTGATATCCTTTTAGTAATGAAATTAGAGTTTCTATATGTACCCACCACAGTTTCTGGTCCCATTCTAACTGTTGGGGCGGATATCCCTTCCTGTCCATAAAGTAAAAGATGCCGCCATACACTTTGTCCCATCCGTATTTGATAATGTTCAGCGTTGTATTAACTGCTTTCTCAACTAATTCAGGCCTATTAAGGCGTACCCCCAGGTCCATGATAAACCACATCGCTTCTATTCCGTGCCCGGGATTGATCAAACGCCCATCAAAAGAGTCAGAGAGCGTATTGTCCTTATTCAAGTTCTCTACGATAATGCCACCTAACTCCGGACGAAGGAAAACTTCCATCACTTCATGGATACATTCTTCCATGGTTTGTTCAACGATCTCTTTGTCGAGCAGGTGTTCGATTTCCAAAGTGAGGTTGCTGAGGATCATCGGCAGGGAAAACCCCTTGAGCGAGCGGGTGCCGGGATAGGCTTTGTTCCATTTTCCCTTTGGGTTATCTCGCTTGGAGAGGATATTTTCGAAAGTGCGTTTGGCGATGTCGGCATACTCCTGGTTACCGGTTGCAAGACTTAATTGCCCGAACGCCATTGCCGCGAAAGTATAAGAGAAGATGTTGTACGGTTCTACCAACGGTCTCCCTTCCCGGGTCAGCGAAAAATACCAGTTGAAGTGGCCGTCATGTCCATGTTTTTTTAAAAATTCAGCACCCTGTATGGCACAATTGAGCCACTCCTGCCGTTTTTCTACCTTATTATATAACATTGAGAACAGCCATACCTGACGACCCTGGAGCCAGATGAATTTATCGGTGTCGTATACATCCCCTTGCCGGTCGAGGCAGGTAAAGTACCCGCCGAATTCCTTGTCCTGCGAGTGGGTAAGCCAAAAAGGAAGTATATTCCCAAATAATTCCGCTTTATACTGCGATGCCAATCCGTTAAAAATATCCATTTTGCTTCCTTGTTTTAATAATTTAATGATCTGTTTATCGATAATATAATATTTGTTTTATTATACACTTGCAAATTAAAACTAATAATTTTTTATATACAAGAATAAAACTAAAATAATTTATTAAATAAACCGGAATTAGGAAAATTTAACTGTATGATGGTTTTGGAGATTAATAATTTAAGTTAAAAAAGGTATACTTGTCAATTTGATGTCTTGTTCATCATTACTCTATAAAAATGGATAAATGGCATTGGATAATAATTTTATCTATGAAAAAATACTATATATTTTGATTTTTCCATAGATAAATGTATATTTGCGAAAAAGATAAATCGATGAAAAGGAAAATATACAGTGAGTTAGTCCATTGGAAAGACAAGTCCGGCAGGATGCCGCTTATCGTGAACGGGGCACGTCAGGTTGGGAAAAGTTATATCCTGAAGGAGTTTGGTAAACAGGAATTTGATAACTCCATTGTTGTCAATCTTGAAATAGATAAAGCTTTGGTGGAGAAGTTTAATGAAACCCTTACTCCTTCTGTCATTATCCAATATTTAGAATCTGCCCATTCGCAGCGGATCATTCCGGGTAAAACGCTGGTTGTCCTGGATGAGGTTCAGGCATGTGAAAGGGCGCTTACATCGCTGAAATACTTTTGTGAGCAAGCTCCTGAATATCATATTGTAGGTGCCGGCTCTTTATTGGGTGTGGCTATCAACCGACAGAAATATTCTTTCCCGGTGGGTAAAGTCGATGAAATAACCTTGTTCCCAATGGATTTTGAAGAATTCTTATGGGCACTGGGAAGAGAAAATTTTGCTACGTTGATCCGCGCGCATTATGCATCGGGTGAACCGTTGGATGTGCATTCAATGGCGGTAGATTTTTATAATCAATACCTGATTGTCGGCGGTATGCCTGCCGCGGTCAAAGAGTTTATACATACCGGTAGTTTTGTCGCTGTCGCTGATATCCAAAACAGGATACTGAACGAATATATTGCTGATATGGCGAAATACGCGGAACCTTCCACAAGTATTAAGATACGGGCTTGTTATGAATCTATTCCTGCCCAATTGGCAAAAGAGAATCGCAAGTTTCAATATAGTGTCGTGCAAAAAGGGGGAAGTGCCACTATTTTCGGAGAATCGATAGAATGGCTCAGGTATGCCGGCATTGTGCTTAAATGTCAGAAAACGAATCAGGGAACCATGCCTATAAAAGTGCATGTTGATTTGAGTGATTTTAAACTGTATATGTCGGATGTGGGCATGCTTGTCATGCAATCGGGCATGGCGGCACAAGCCATTCTCTCCCCACTTGAAATAGACGTCCCGTTCTTGGGCGCCATCGCTGAGAACTATGTGGCACAAGCTTTCTCCTCAAATTTGATTCCGCTGTTGTATTGGAAAAACAACAATACTGCCGAGGTGGATTTTGTGATACAAAAAGGAGTGGATGTGATTCCGGTTGAGGTAAAATCCGGAGTAAGAGTCCATTCTAAAAGTATGCCTATTTTCATGAAACGATATAAGTGTAAATATGGTATCCGTTTATCCAAGAAAAATTTCGGCTTTGAGAACGATATAAAATCAGTGCCTTTATATGCGGCTTTCTGTATCTGATGACAGCATGCAAACTTGGTTGAATGTTGTTCCGGCATGGATGGTTCCCCTGAAATTGTCAGGAGAGTTTATCTAAAAACTGTGAAGCTTCTTTTAGTGAATCCGTTTTTCCTACATCGACCAGTTGCAGGTTATCGGGTATATAGCAGGAAATATCCTCTTTCTCACATATTGAGAGGTAAAAATCGATGATGGAGAAGTGATCCGGAAGGTCGGCCATATATTGGAATATATCCGGCTGGAAAATTTGGATCCCCGCGAAAGCCAGTTTCTTGTAATGCCGGGGATCAAAATCGGGAAAAGGAGATTTCACCTGACCGGTTTTCTCGTTGGTCCATCCTTTCAGGTGATTGTTATCGTCAAACAGGAGGTAACGGGAGGTCTTCCGTTCACTGCAGACAAGGGTTGCTATCGGGTTGCTTTGGATGGGGGGGATTTCTGTCCCGTGTGACCGGTGTTGACCGGATTGAGGGGAGGCCGAATCTGATTGGATGCGCTGAGTCGATATTTCGTATAATTTCCTTAAGTCGATATTGGAAAGGATATCGACATTATGCACTAAAAACGGGTGATTATCATTGAAGAAAGAAGCTGCCTTTTTGATTCCCCCGCCGGTATCAAGCAGTTTTTCCCGTTCATCGGAGAACTCGATACGAATGCCAAAACGATGGTTTGCTTCCACAAAATCGATGACCTGTTCCGCAAAATGGTGCACGTTGATGATGATTTCATCGAATCCGGCGGCTGTCAGTTTTTCGATGGTATGCTGCAACAGCGGTTTCCCACCGACCGGCACCAATGCCTTCGGCATGGTGTCGGTAAGGGGTTTGAGCCGTGTGCCGAGTCCGGCGGCAAATATCATCGCTTTCATTTATTGCTTGCCCCTCAGTGGTTATTGAATCCGTTTAATAATTTCCCGATGGCGGATAATCCTTGCATGACTGTGTCGCGATCCGGCACAGGTATTTTAAGGGATGTTTTTCCTGTCGACTGGTCGGTCTCTATCAGCGAGTCGACCAATCGGGTGGTGGCTTCGGGGGAAGAGAGAACACGGGCGAAAGCGCCTAAAAGATGGATGCTTTGCGAAACAAGTTGTGCGGGGCTGTCGATTTCCCGGGAAGACACGGCCGGTTCCGCGCCGTTTGACGTCCCGGCTTCATTGCCATTTATCACGGAGGCGGTAACCGGATGTCCGCCATTCACCCCGGAGGGGATAGCCGGTTGTCCGCCACTTATGCCGTCGGATTCCTGCTCAAGATCAGGAATCATCGTCTCACTGAATGCCGCTGCTTCATTACTGTCGTCCTGCTCGGCTTTCGCGACAGGTTTTTCCACTTCATCGGGATGAATCGCATACGAGAGCGGTTCTTCCGTCTCGTCACCCGTGGCGGCAAATTCCTGCACGGTTTGCATCAACTTGTCGAATTTGCTTTCTTCCAAGAAGATGGAGTCCGCGCCACCGTCTAATATCCCTTCGAACATGGACGACTTGAAGTTGAGTTTGTCCAACATCTGCTCTTCAATCGTGCCGGTGGAGACAAGGTTGATTACCTGCACGTTGTTTTTCTGTCCCATCCGATGGATACGGGCAATCCGCTGTTCCAGCACCGCGGGGTTCCATGGCAAGTCCATGTTCACGATCAGCGAAGCGGCCTGCAGGTTCAGTCCCGTACTTCCCGCGTCGGTCGACAGGAAGACCCGGCAATCGGGGTCATTCATGAAATTGTCCATCAGGTCTTTCCTTTTCGCGGAAGGCACGCCGCCATGCAGGTACTCGTAGCGGATTCCTTTTTTATCCAATTCGGCGGCCACAAGGCGTGTCATCCTTTCCCACTGGCTGAAGATGACTGCTTTCTCCTGCGATCCGTCGAGAAATTCGTCAAGGATGGCCTGCAGCTCATCGATTTTCGTGTCGTACCGGCTTTTCTGGTCTAAGATATAGGTACTGTCGCACACCATGCGCATCTGGTTCATCAGCAGCAGAACCCGGCGGCGGTCGCTCTCACTCAGGAAGCGCATCCTTTGCCATTTCATGATCAGCTGGGCCAGGCTGCTTTTGAATTCATCATGCATCTCTTTCTGCTCCGTTGTCATCGGCACGAACAGTATCTTGTCCATGCGCGCCGGGAGTTGGATGTGGACATCCGATTTTTTCCGTCTGATGAGGATGTTGCCGATCAGGTTGCCCACTTCGTTCAGGTTTTGGTAACCGATCGTCTTCCCCGTGTCGGACTTCACTAAGCATCGGTCGATAAACCGGTAGTAAGGCCCCAGACAGTAGGAATTCACGTATTGCGCGATGGCATACAGCTCTTCGATCTTATTTTCAAGAGGAGTGCCCGAGAGCACCACCGTGTACTGCGACTCAATCCGTTTGGCAGCCTTCGATATCTGCGTGTTCCAGTTTTTCAGCCGTTGCGCTTCATCCATGATCAGAAGGTCGGCAGAGAGTGACTTCAGTATTTTTATGTCATTGTTCGCGCTTTGGTAAGAGACAATTTTGTAGAATGTGTCTTGTGCATATTGTGCGCGTCTTTTCAGGTGGTTGCCTTCGATCACGAGTGCCGTGTCGCCGGTGAACTTCTCGATCTCTTTCTTCCACTGGTATTTGAGGGAGGTGGGACACAAGATAAGCACTGATGCGATATTGAATTCTTTGCGCAACAGTTCGGCTGCCCCGAGCGCCTGGATGGTTTTACCCAGCCCCATCTCATCGGCGATGATGCTGCGCCCTTTGCGTACGGCGAACAGGATGCCTTCTTCCTGGTATGGGAAAAGCTGCGTGCGGAGCAGGCCATTCAGTTTATTGTCGTGATATGTGGCGTTGAGTTTCAGTTCCCTGAAAAGAGCAGCTCTTTTTTCTATCACAAAGTCTAAGGCGTCGTTGTAACAGCGGAAAGTGTCGTCTATTTGCCCGGCCTCCTGCAGGAAATCATAGAAACGGGCATAGTGCGACTCGGGAAGGATACCCTCATCGGTGAAATAACGGCCCGCCAGTTCCGTAAAGGCTTTGCGGTTGTCGGACCCGATCCGGATACGGATATCGCGCTCGCCTCGGTAGGAGAGATATACGGAAGTATAAGGGGGGACGATCTCCTTGGGAACTCGTTTGTTGTGGTTCTCGAGATATAGCTGCACAGCCTCTATATGCTTGCAGGTACCGAGTTGGTTGGTCTTGAAATCGGGGCACGAGCAATAATTCCAGGCACTGTCCGTTCCCCTGAACGCTACTTTGTACACATAACCGGTTTGGGGATTGCGCACGTTGTAATCGCCGGGTGCCTGTTTTTTGTCCACCGGTTCGATGTCCAAAAATTCTTTCTGGGCCGCCTGTTTGCGGAGGGCTATCTGCCATTCTTCTAAGCTCATGCCATCGGGCCGTTGCAGAAGGGAGACTTTGGGAGTGGATTTTTTAGGGGTTTTCTTCGTTTTTTTCTTACTTGTAGTGGTTTTCTTCGATACCGTTGATTGTGTTGCCATACTTGTTTATGCGGTTGTTTAATACGTTACTTCTTATCTTTTCCTGAACGCCTGTTCGATATTTTGTTCTCGGTGTACCAACGAGACTTTGATACCGAATGTTTTCGAGAGATGTTCCGCTGTTTTTTGGGCGGCGTAGACCGAGCGGTGCTGCCCGCCGGTACAACCGAACGAAATCATCAGGTCGGTGAACCCGCGCTCCTGGTATCGTTTCACATGCCGGTCCACCAGAGGATAGATATTGTCAAGGAATTCCAGCATTTCGCCATCCTCTTCAAGGAACTGGATTACCGGCTCATCCAGTCCGGTCACATTGTTGTAGCGTTCATATTTTCCCGGATTGTTGATGGCGCGGCAATCGAACACATATCCTCCTCCGTTACCGGAGCTATCGTCGGGAATCCCTTTTTTATAAGCGAAACTGTAAACACGTACCTCCAAGGCCCGTTTTTGGGTATCGGCGAACTGTTTCAGCTCCGTCATCTCCTTCAAGATGCCACCGAGATAGGGATATTCCTCAAAACCCTCTTTCAGCAGATCACGGAGGTTGTTCAGCGCAAAGGGTATACTTTGGATGAAATGCGGTTTTTTCTCGAAATAACCCCTGAAACCATAAGCGCCCAGTACCTGTAACGTGCGGAAAAGTACGAACTGGCGCAGTTGTTTCAGAAAATCGGCTTCATCCACCGGTTGATATTTTTTTAAAGAGGCAACATACGTGTGGATAAGTTCATCCCTCAATTCTTCCGGGAGATTGGCTTTCGCCTGCCAGAGGAAGGATGCCACATCATAATAGACCGGGCCTTTCCTTCCTCCCTGGAAATCGATAAACCAGGGATTCCCGTCCACCAGCATCACATTGCGTGATTGGAAATCGCGGTACATGAAAGTCTCCGATTGATCCCTCAGCAGGTTCTCCGTCAATTTTTCAAAGTCATTCTCCAACAACTCCTCCTGAAAATCCATGCCGGTAGTTTTCAGGAAATTATACTTGAAATAATTCAAATCCCAGTACACGGAGCGGTGGTTGAATTCCGGCAGTGGATAGCAGACGTTGAAATCGAGCCCCTGTGCGCCTTTCACCTGAAAATCGGCCAACATCGCGATAGTTTTGTGTAGCAGCGCTTTTTCTTCATGGCTGAAAACGCCTGTCAGCCTGCCTCCTTTTATCGCATCGAATAGGATAGCATCCCCCAGGTCTTGTTGGATATAGCACATTTCATCTTCCGAAACGGCAAGCACTTCGGGAGTGTTCAGTTGCTGTTGGTGAAAATGACGGGACAATGCAATAAATGCCCGGTTCTCCTCAAGCGATTCCCCATGCACGCCGATAAGCGACAGGTCATCTTTTTTCAACCTGAAATATTTCCGATTTGACCCCGAAGTGGGTAAAGCCTCTAACGTGGGATTGGTTTTTCCTGTATAGGAGGTGAAGAGGGATATTAATTGTTGCATACGGGATAGTTTCTAATAGAAAAAAACGATGTTTATATTGCTCCTTGATACAGATCCCAAATTGGGAAACTCAATTCAAAATCATTCCATTGGATATCTCCATATTCAATAGAGAATTGACTAAATAACTTTTCGTTCTGATATTTCTTTGTCATGGGATTTTTAGCATCCATGATAAATTGTTTAAAATCAATTGTCTTTTCTGTATTATCTGAAAAAATAAATTTGATTTTGTAATCTCCACTATATTCTGCTTTTGAAATTGAAACCACCATAATCTATAATTTTTTGGTTATTTTTTCTGATTGAATCGCTTTGTTGTATACAAAAAAATCTACCCATTTTCTAACGATATCATCTCTATACACCTCAACCAACTTCTTGAAATTTTTCAAGTTTTTAGTGTCGAGAGGTTCTTTTCCCGGCACGTCAGAGATTTTCACCTCCACGAATTTTCCATTTACAAATATTATTTCTGCTTTACTTTCTTTTTCTTGATACTTGCAATGAACATGTATCGGTTCATGCTCATTCGAATAAAAAAGAATGATCAATCCTAAATATTCATACAATTTCGGCATTTTTCTCTATATTTATTGTTTCATTCAATAATCAAACTAATTATTCCTGTTTTTCCAATTCCGCCAGCCAGATATTGGCCGAAGCGTCGCTCGGCATACGCCAGTCGCCACGAGGAGAGAGGTTCACGGAGCCTACCTTGGGGCCGTCCGGCATGCAGGAGCGTTTGAATTGTTGGGCAAAGAACCGTCGGTAGAACAGTTTCAGCCATTTTACCAATTCTTTCCGGGAATATTTTCCCTCAAAAGCCTGGCCGGCCATAAAGAGTATGCGCGAGGGCGCGTCGCCATACCGGAGCATGCGGTGCAGGAAGAAATCGTGCAGTTCATAAGGACCAACGAAATGTTCGGTTTCCTGTGCGATCTTACCATCTTCACGGGCCGGAAGCAGTTCCGGGCTGAAAGGAGTGTCTAAAATATCGTGTAAAATAGCACGTGCCCCTTCGTCATCGATACGGGTGTCGGCGATCCACCTTACGAGGGTGGCGACGAGCGTTTTCGGCACACTACTGTTTACGCCATACATCGACATGTGATCACCATTATAGGTAGCCCATCCCAATGCCAGCTCCGACATGTTGCCGGTACCCACTACCAGTCCACCGATCTTGTTGGCATAATCCATCAGTATTTGAGTACGTTCCCGCGCCTGACTATTCTCGTAGGTGACGTCGTGGGTATTGATCCCCTGCCCGATATCCTTGAAATGCTGGGTGACGGCATCCACAATGGAAATCTCCTTGCTGGTCACACCCAATGACTTCATCAGTGAGATAGCATTGTTGTACGTCCTGCCGGTCGTGCCAAAGCCGGGCATGGTGATACCGTAAATGTTTTCGTGCGGGAGGTTCAGCAGGTCGAATGTCTTGACGGTCACTAATAACGCCAGCGTTGAATCCAGACCGCCTGAGATTCCTATGGTGACTTTCTCTATACCTGTGTGCTTCAGCCGTTTTGCCAAACCATGGGTTTGAATGTCGAAAATCTCAGAGAGGCTCTCGTCATACGTCGCTTTGGAAGGGTTAAAAGGATGTGGGTTGAATGTGCGGTACATTTTGGAAACTTCCACCTCTTCAATAAAACTGTCGAACGAATAGGCAGGGAAATAGCTTGGTGACGTGTAATTGGTATTCTTCAGCCGGTCGTGGCGCAAAACCTCGATGTCGATATCGGCAATGATCATCTCGCTTTCTGCTGAAAACCGTTGTGATTCGGCGAGCAACGATCCGTTTTCAGCGATAAAGCAGGTCCCGGAAAAAACCATATCGGTGGTAGATTCGCCCCATCCTGCCGAAGCATAGACATAGCCTGCGTTACAACGTCCGGATTGTTGGACTACGAGCGACTTGCGGTAGTGGTTCTTACCCACTAACTCGTTGCTTGCCGAAAGGTTAAAGATCAGCTCGGCGCCTTTTATGACCAACTCCGATGAGGGAGGGATGGGCATCCACAGGTCTTCACATATCTCCACGCCAAAATCGGCAACGAGGGTGTGGAAAACCTTGCCATTCGAATAGACCGGTATATCTACAAGATCGATTTCTACCGAATCCCCTTCAAAGTCTTTGCCGGAGGTGAACCACCTTTTTTCGTAATATTCGCTGTTGTTGGGGATATATGTTTTGGGTACAAACCCCTCGATGCCGTCGCCCGACAATACCGCGGCCACGTTGTAGAGGCTGTTTCTTATATTCAAGGGAAGTCCTACGATGACGTTCAGCGGCCTGTCGCGCATAAAATGGGCCAGCTCGAGTAACGACTCCAGTGCTTTCTGTTGCAATGCCTTCTGGAAAAAAAGATCGCCACAGGTATAGGCAGTGATGCAGAGTTCCGGGAAGCAAAGTAACTGCACATTCTCCTCCTGCGCTTGCTCGATGACCCGCTTTATTTCTTCGGTGTTGTAGTCGCAGTCCGCCACCTTCAGCTTCGGAGAAGCCGCCGCCACGCGCACAAATCCATAATCATTTATGTTCATATTCAATGTGTTTTGCGTCCTTCTTACAAAAGTACATGAAAAACTTCGTCTTCCCAAGGGCGTGAAATGAAAAACTTCAGAATTAATTATTGTAAGTTAATTCCATTCTATATCTCCATTGGTCGAAATAAAGATTCCACGGGCCGGATTCCACTTCACCGCGTTGGAAATCTACCGTTTCACTACGGGGATATTTTTTTGGAGGATAAAATTCACCCGAAAAACCAGAATTGATATACAACCGATAGGAATCGATACCGCTCATAAAGAACTCCCTTCCCGGCTGGATAGGCACTTCCGGGCCACGGCCGAATGAGATATCCACCGGAACCCAACCTGTTCCTTCAAAATAGACTTCCGCCCAGTCGTGCAGGTTCACCTCTCCAGGGTGGGTCATCCATCCGCTCTGCCAACGGGCGGGAACACCTTTGTATCGCAACATGGTGATCAATAACAAGGCTACTTGCCCACAGTCGCCCTTGCGGTTTTCGATGACATATTCCGGGATATTGGCGATAGTGGAATATTCCAGCGCACTTGCCCACGGGTAATTGGATGCGATATAACGGTAGGCTGCCTGAAGGATTTCCACCGGTGTCTCCGCATTCCGGGTGATGCTGTCGGTCAACGCTTGGATAGTGGGTGAAAACCCGATATGCGGTTTCTGTTCCGCGGTATATGTCCGGAACAGCGCACTGCTCTTATCGTAAGGGGTTGGCGCTATCTCCGACAAGTCGAACCACTCCCCCCGGGAGGTGAATTGGAAATCGATCCAAAAAACGGTCGGTTCACCTGCTACGGCTTTTTGTTCCATATAAAGGCTTGTATGTGCCATTTTGTCATCAGACAAGATATAATCGGGTTGTGAGGTCGCGAGCAGTTCCACATTGGTTTGTCTGTCAATATCTTTTCTCGGAAAAGGTAACCACACTTTCAACAGTTCACCTTCCGGCACAGCGTCCGCATTCACGGTCAGCGTATAACGCGCTTTCATCTTTTTTTCGGGAAGAAGGTATTTCCCTTTCGTATCACTGCTGATTTTGTGATTGAAAGCACCTATCAATAATGCATCGCGAGGGACATCCGAGCTTGGGGGTGATACCGGACTCAACTCCCTTGCCGACGCATCCACTCTGAAGAGATTGGGTGCCGCATTCCTGAAATACCGTTTCTCTCCGTCGATAACTCTGCACTCAAGTGCTTTTGACAGTTCCCATCTGTCTATCAGTGAATCGGAAGGGGTAAACAAGCGATTGTTTTCGATCCATTCGACAATCTCCTCTTTCGTTTTATTGAAATCCAATTTTACCCTATGCAGGGAATCCCGGATAAACAGAAGATTCCTTTGCTGTAGTTCTCCGATTTGCCCGCCGGCTACAAGAGAATCAACCAGTTCCGCAGCTCTTGTGAAATTTCCCGCTGCGATTTCTTTGTTGATCTCCTTAACGGGGTCTTGTTGCTTTGGAGCAGCGCAGCCGGCCAGTAGCAGGAGGATCAGTAAATTCAAAACCGTTCTCATTGATTGTGATATTTTCAAGGATAAACTATACATCTACCGATATGACAAGTTTTCCGCCAAGTCCTTTTTCTACAATATCCAGAAGCGTTTTTACCGTCAAGTTAGAACCATCATTTTCTATACGTGAAATAAAAGTGCGCTTTTTATTGATGCGTTCTGCAAGTTGCTCCTGTGTAAGGTTCTGCTTTTCACGTGCATTGCGTATTTGAATGCCAAGACGTAATGCCTCCAACTCACGCTCAAGAGCATCTCTCCTCTCTGTGCCGCGTAAACCAATTACTTCGTCTTTTACCTGGTCAAATGTTTTTATGTTCATCTTTTATCCTCCTGGTTTACACAGTGATTGTCTTTGTCTGCCTCAGTATTTCCGGTATTTTCTCAAGCAATTCTTTCATCGAATGGAGAACGATTGAAGCGCCTGCGTCGGCCAGCACGGAGTCGGGCAGAGGTCCCGTATTCACCGCGATGGTAAAGATACCTGCCGCGACGGCCGATTCAACACCCAATGGAGCGTTCTCGATCACAATAGCCTGGTTGGGTTTCAGGTCGCCTTTTTGTAATCCCATCCGGTAAGGCTCAGGATCAGGTTTGCCGTGCTCCACGTCGAATGCGGTCACCATTGTTTTGGGGGTGAATACTTTCGGGAAGTGGGTGTCTAACCGATCCAGCAATGAAGGTTGACCTGATCCTGTGACTAATACGGGCTTTAGTCCGTGCGACTTTACAAACTTAATAATTTCTTTTATACCAGGGATAATTTTACCTTGATTATATTGAGCAAAAAGTTCCGATTTTCTCGCGTAAATCTTTTTTATTTCTTCTTCGGTGGCTTTACGCCCGAATTCCCGTTCAGTGATAATATTGATGGTGGAAGAACCTACCCTTCCTTCGTGATAATAAAACTCCAATGGTTCGGTTGAAGTATATCCAAATTCCTCCATCGTTTGTTGCCATGATTCCGCATGTGCTGGCATGGAGTCGTATAATACACCGTCCATGTCAAAGAGTACTGCTTTGAGGTCGAAATGAGAAAAATGATTTTTTTGGAGATATTGTGTAAGAATTTCGATCATTCTTTTAGAACTGTAGTTTTAATTCAGCGGTTGACATTGTGCTTAATTTTTATTGTCCGAGACGCATCTTTTATTCTCCAAATATACACGATTTTCTTTTGATAACCAAATTGAGGATAAAATAGGCTGTTCATTCATTAAATCGAGTAGGAGGAAAATAAAGTAGGAGGAACTACTTTATTTTCCTCCTACTCGATTAAACTCCAACTCCAACATAAGTAATTTATGAAACTGCGCAAGCCGGTTTCGGGTGGCGTGCCCATGAATAACCGTAACATTCCGATATATTGTCTATTGTAATATTTTATGATAGAGTTGCTCCCTACAAAGGTGCTATTTCTCGATGGATTTATAAAAATCAGCTGTCCATGTTGGAAGTTTTTATTTTCGGAATTGCTGCACGATTCCTGTAGTTCTTAAGAATTGTCTTCGAGAATAGTTTATAGTAAATATTATTAAATGATTATCACTGCTGGTATATTACATAGTGGATTGCATAAGTCCCTTCCGTGGCCTTTTTGAACCGGAATGGCATGAGCCGGGTAATGCTCCTTCCCTCTTCCAGCCGGATATCGCGGTATATTTTTCGCTCCACGCCTTTACCGTCCAAACTTGTGAGTATTACTTCCACATCCACCTTCTTTTCCTCTCCGAGATGATGGATTACAGGTGTTATAAGGTCGGACGGGCCGTATACCACATCCACATCACCGCTTCCCGCCCATGTGGGTTGGAAAACCATCCGGTTCACATAATAGGCCAGTTTCGGGTGCCCAAGGTTGTCAATCAGCGGCTTCTGGTAAGTGCCCATGTTGGCCCCTCCCTCGAGCGTGCACCAGGAAAAGCCGTCGTAGCCTATGAGCATCTGTTTTTTCATCGACTCCCAGGCGGAGAATGCCTGGTATGCCTGGCTGGCACGCCACTCCCCGGTGTCGAGTTTCTTGCCGATGCTCCCTTCCTCATATCCCCATTCGTAGGATTGCACCCTGTACCAGGGTTTGCCCCTGTGGAGTTCCCAGTTTGGCTGGGCGGCCGACTCTTCATGTTCGAAGTTGAAATAGGCCATGTCGTTGGCAGCGAGCACAGATCCCGCCCATTCATTGGGCATGTTGCGGATCTTTGACC
The DNA here is from genome assembly GCF_040307845.1 of Proteiniphilum sp. Classification (GTDB taxonomy): domain Bacteria; phylum Bacteroidota; class Bacteroidia; order Bacteroidales; family Dysgonomonadaceae; genus Proteiniphilum. The sequence continues at coordinate 234,271 of NZ_JAWRIS010000062.1, read as the reverse complement.
ACTCAGCCCCGTAGCCCGAGTAGGCATCCTGGCTGCCGCGCGTCATCAGGGACGCATGGTATTCCCCGACCGCCTGTATGGAATTGCCATCCCTGTCGAGTGTCCCCTCGTGGTTGGCATAGTGGGTGAGCCGCCAAGAGGAGGTGGGAGAAATCAGCCGGCTTTGATCCCTTCCTGAGATAACCCGGTATATCCTGCTTATAAAATCGTGGGTGTCCGATATATCGTGGTCTTTGAACCGGTTCGGATGGTTCGACGCCTCCCACAGGACAATACTGGGATGGTTATATACCTGGGCCATATATTGGGGGTACCCGTCGAAGTCCACGTTCCAGGCTTCACCCTCACGGATAAAACCGGCCGTGGACCAGATCAGGTAAATCCCCATCTGGTCCGCCAGCTCTGCGTAACGGGGATCATTGATACCGTCAATGGTATCCTTTTCGGCATGCACATGCACCCGCAACAGGTTGGCGTTCATTTTCCGCAGGCTCAACATCTCTTCCGCTATCGATCCCACTGGGGCGCACCTGTTGTATTTTGCCATCGTCTCCAATGGGGGACGCATCCCCATGATCTGGGCACCGTTGAGCATTTCCGGCTTCCCGTTAATGAGCAGTTCTCCCCCTTTCTGTGCCACGGTACGGATACCGGTGGTGAAGACGGCATCATCCACCGGGTTTCCGGTGGAGTCCCTGAGGATAACTTCAACCTTGTACAGGTAGGGTTTGCCTCCCGACCATAAATTTGCGTCGGGTATCTCCATGTCCATTTCAAACAGGTTGTCGATCCGGGGACGTACCTGTATATCTATCTTTCTGCTTGCTACCCGTTCCCCTTCCAAGGGGAACCATGGATAATAATTCACCTCCAGGTTCCCTTTAAAATACTCCTTCCGGGGAAATTGCACCTGGATGCGGTGTGCCTGCAATGCATTCCCTCCAGATATCTCCTTCGTGTATGATTCGGCGGACTGTATCATACATGGCGTGGACAGTAACAGCTTTGTACGCCCCAGGAACCAACCGATGTTCCTGTCGTCCGGGGCATGCAGCATGGGAATGTTGGAGTAGTAGGGTTTTACTTTTACCGCCAGCAGATTTTTTCCCGGCTTCAGGTATGGTGTGACGTCAAGTTTCAGGGGGTGTCTCCCCTGCGTGACGGCGACCACCTGGCCGTTGACCCATACCTCCCCGGCCGGATCGATGGTTTCCATTTCCAGCGTTGCCCGTTCAAACGGCTCCAGTTCGATCTCATGCCGCAGGTAGAGGCTTTCCCCCGCCTCGCGCATGCCGCCGTGCACGGTAGGGAGCTCCACTTCCTTCCAGTGGCTGTCATCGTAGCCGGGTGCATTCCAGCCGGTAACACCGGGCTTTTCACTGAAGTCCTCATCCAAGATAATGGAGGATCGGATGGGTTGTTGTGGCGTTCCATCCGCACGGTCATGGTTAAACAGGAAGATGTCTTCTATTTCAACCTGCCCATGCGTGGCCATGTATAGCCGGTCGGCAAGTTCCGTACTGCTGTCTGCAAACAGGACAAAGTCTGAAACCAGTTTGCCGTTGATATAAAGGTTCATCGAATGTTCTGAAAAATCTCCCTCGATAGTCATGGAAACGGGCGTCTTGCCGGGAGCCGGGTTGTTTATCCTGCTTCTTGACTGTTTCCCGTTGCTGGTGACCGTGACGGATAACCTGTCCAGCGTAACTTCCACGGCATTACCCGAATTCCCGCCCAACCTCATATCCAGCGAGGCGTTGTCTCCTATAGTCAGATTAGTTTCGAGTTTGAACCTCCAGGTGATGGTGTCTATATGCATATCGACTACACCGTCCGTGAGGTGTAACTTTCCATTCTTTATTTCTGCACCGGGATGGGATGCCCATCCGTGCAGGGCCTTCCTTTTTCCGATGTCCTGCCCCTCTCGGTAACCATATGATTTCCATTTCGGCAAGGGGACGGTCCTTCTTATTGATGTCAGGGGTTGGGGTTTCCAATTATCCAGCAAAACCTGTTTTTCTTCTTCCGTTACAAGTCTGGTGTCGAGTCCCGGGTCATTGAAGAAACGGGAGGCATGATCGGCATAACGATGAAGAAACGCTATTCGCTGGTCCAGATTCATCCATTCGGTTTCCCCCTTGAAATCGGTCTCCCCGTTTGCCTTTTCGTCCTGTGTGAAATGCCTCAGCTCGAATGAACGGGCAACCGGTGTTTGCGATTGTATGGACAGGGTAGAAAAAAACAAAATAATTATAGCCAGTAGTCTCATAGGTGAAAAAAGTAACAATCTGTCGATGTTCATATTGTATAAATTGAAGAGTGACTGAGTATGTGTTGTCTGAAGATTGAAAACAGGAAAAGGCAGACTCAATGCTGCCTTCTCTTGTTTCAATAGTCAAATTAAAACCATCCTGGATTTTGAGTCAACAATTCGTTTGTCTCAATCTCCTGTCCGGGTATAGGCCATAACAGATCACGATTCTGAAAACTTCTTGTATAAAGACTGTTGCCTATTAAGTCTTTTTCAATGACACCGCTTAGTGTAGACTGGGCCAGCCCCCATCTTTTCAGGTCACTGAACCGATGGCCTTCAGCTGCCAGCTCAACGGCTCTTTCTTGAAAAATACGTGCTGACATCTCCCCCTTGTTGGATACACTCAGCCATTCCGGGCCGCTGTTTAATTCCGGCATGTTGGTGGAAGAACGCTGTCTTACCTTATTAAGTTCAATGACAGCTTTATCAAGTTGTCCGTTTTCGTTATAAGCTTCTGCAAGCATAAGCAACACGTCCGCTAAGCGGATTAACGGGAAATTGAAGGGAGTATGTGCTCTATCGGTTAACTCTCCATCCATATTCCCTTCCGGAACAAATTTTCGCCAAAGATAGGCATACCATCCTTTGTTGTTTCGAATTTGTCCAAAATTTTCGTTTGTGCCGGGCGCAACGACAAATAACATTTCCCGTGGTTGATTTGCATTCCACCCTACATAGGTCGAATAGGGCACGATCAAAGTTTCCATCATTCGTGGATCCCGTTGTTCATAAATGGATGCCAATAGGGCAGTGTCGGGAATAGAAGTTAGGTTACCGCTTGTATGTTCCGCCATGAATGTGATTCTTTTCACATCGTTCTTTTCGTTGAATTCCGGGATAAAATCATTCCAATTAAATTTTCGTCCGTCTTTTAGTTCATACATATCAGCCAATGTAATGGAGGGCATTCCATTATTCCAACAACCTCCAAAGGTGCTGCGTGTTCCAAGATAGTGAGCAAACGGCATGCCGTTATCAATACCGACACCTCCTTTATTCTGTATGGCGAAAATCATCTCGGAACTCCTTTGACCGGTAGGAGTAAAAAGAGCTGCATAATCATCGTAAAGTGCGTATCCGTAATTGTTGGTTTTATTGTATACAACTTCTTCAAAATCGGCAATTGCATTTTGCCACTCTTTATTGTATAAATACACCTTCCCCCTGAGTGAATAAGCCGCACCTTTTGTTGCACGTCCATAGTCAGCAGCCGGCCAAGATACCGGAAGGCTGCTAATGGCATCAGCTAAATCTTTCAGGATGAAAGTGCGAACCACATCTACAGAACTTCTGGGTTCTAATAAATTGTTAAATTCCGCATTCAAATCAATCGATTCATCATAGATAGGAACCCCGCCGTAGAAATCCATAAGGTGAAAATAATAAAGTGCCCTCATAAACTTAGCCTCTCCAATAACTTGTGTTTTAACCTCTTCGGATATCTCCATTGTTGAAACATTCCTAATTACTGTATTGGCTTTTTGAATCCCATCGTAGGTTCCCCTCCACTTGTTTACCACAATCGCAGTACGGTCGGTATAAGTGCCAAGGAATGCGTTCTCTAATGATTGAGCGTCATATCCGATGGCGGTTTCACCCAGGTTATCGAACATAAATGCCGTACCATATACGTTATGATCTTTCATCTTTCTGTAAACCCCCATCATGGCCTGTTTCGCATGATCTTCCGTTTTCCAGAATGTAGCCGAACTGATCTGATCGTAAGGTGCTAAATCTAAATCATAGCAACTCGTGAAAAAAGATATTCCCACGAACAGAAATATATATTTTAAGTTATTCATAATTGATATTCTTGTTTAAAATGATACATTTAATCCGAAGGTTGTCTGCTTCATAATCGGGTAGTTTATTCCACTAATTTCAGGATCAAACCCCTTATAGTTTGTAAAAGTGAAATAATTTTCTAAGCTGGTATACAATCGAATGCTTTCAATTCCAATCTTTTCCGTTAGATTTCTTGGGATCAAATAGCTTAACTGGATATTCTTTATACGAAGATAAGATTTGTCAGCCATCCAGAAATCACTTGGTTGTGAATTGATTGTCTTGGATTGCGGAAGCAATCGTGGATAGGTTGCATCTGTTCTGCCTTCATACCACCGCCCTTCAGCAATATCTTTATTTATGTACCTGCCATAATTCACTTGTGGACTATAATGGTTATCTAACCAGTGAACTTTGATTCCTGCTACTCCCTGTAGCAGTATTGAGAGGTCAAAGCCGTTCCATGCCGCTCCAAGCGAAAGTCCATAATTTATTCTGGGAGCCGTCCCATGTCCCACCATATATCGGTCGTCGTTATTTACAATGCCATCGCCGTTCATGTCCTTGTATAGGAGGTCTCCTTTTTGTGGAGTGCCAAAAGCCGCAAATGGATTTCTTTTTTGACCGGTTGCCGCATCGACGGGAGCATTGTCAATCATCGCTTGTACCAGTGCAAGGTCTGCATCTGTTTGGATAATTCGGTCCACTGCCAGCACATACTGCACATTAATCGGCAAACCTTCCTGAATAACGTTAGTACCGCTGATCGTTCTCTCGTCTCCCTTGTACTTGGTCACTTCATTGTCAACAAAACTGAAGTTGCCATTAATCCTGTAGCTAACCTTACCAATTTTGTCGTTCCACCCCAACGTTAGTTCAACACCTCTGTTTTGGACTTCTGCGGCATTTTGTTTAGGAATGGAGGCGTTACCTACGACCAATGGTGCGGGTAGATTAATCAAAATATTCTTGGTTTTTTTGTTAAATACATCTATCGTTCCGGATAACCGACCTCTGAGCATATCGAAATCCACTCCAATATTGGTTATATAGGTGCTCTCCCATGTAAGTATAGCGTTAGCCAATGCATTTTGTGTAAATCCAACGACCAAAGCATCGTTCAATATATAATTGTATGAAGCGTAAAGTGCCTGGTACTCATAATTACCAATAGCATTATTACCCAAAGAACCATATGATGCCCGAAGTTTTAAATTATCCAGCCAGGTTACACCTCTCATAAAGTCTTCCTGATCCATTCTCCAGGCTGCGGAGAAAGAGGGAAAAGCTCCCCATCTATCTTTTCCTCTTCTAAAACGGGAAGATCCGTCATATCTTAAATTGGCTTCAAACAGATATTTCTCCATCCAGTTTAGATTTAGCCTTCCGAAGTATGACTGCATCGCCCAATCTGTTGCCGTACCGCTTGCAGAAGCATCAACAGTTGCAGCATTTAATACAGAAAGGCTGGGGTCTGTTAAATCATATTTTCCGGCCTGAAACCATGATTCTTTATAGGATTCCTGACTGGCACCTATCATCAGGTTGTAGTTCAGCCTGTTATTGAATAGTTTGTTCTCGTATCGGGCTGTAGCGTCCATGAAATAGCGATACTGTTTATCATTTCTGTTTGTCACAGAAGTACGTCCGGTACCACTTGTTGCAATTGTCTCGGTTAGGAAATTCCAGCGATCAATAAAAACGGGTTGTTCTTCACGTAGCTGATCCCTGAATGTGTAATTGTAGGAGCCTTCTAATGTAAAACCTTTAAATGGAGATAATTCTGCAAAGAAACGAGACTGTATCTGATTGCTTTTGATATCTCCTTTCCGTAAATGTATAGTTGCCAATGCATTGTTTGCCTGTGGGTCATCTTCTGGATTATGGGGAGCTCCGTATCTTCCGTCAGGTGACCGTATTACCATACCCGGTGTGGTTGCGGCAGCAAAACCAAACACGCTACTATCCAGCAGAGTAGTGCCAATATCTGCGCTACTTACATAACCATTTGCATTTACACCCAGCTTAAGCCATGGTTTGACCTGTGCATCAGCGTTTAATCGGGCAGAGTATCTTTTGAATCCTGCATTTTCGATGATTCCCGGATTGTCTAAGTAACCGAATGAGCCGAATACGGATAATTTATTTGTTCCACCACTAAAAGACAAATTGTGATTTTGGGAAGTGTTGGTAGAAAAAACTTCTTCAGTCCAGTCTGTATTGGGATACAACAGTTGATTGCCGTTTTCATTTGCTCTCCACAGATCAATCGATTCCTGCGAAAATTGTAATTTCGCGTTGGGATCTCCATTTCTGGTGGCCTCATTATAGATTTCCATATAATCGGCATAATTGCTCACCGGCTTAATTAAGTTTGTAGCAGTTTGAGTACTTATCTGGCCATTGTAGTTGAAACGAATCTTACCCTCTTTCCCCGTTTTAGTGGTGATAAGAATAACCCCGTTTGCAGCACGTGATCCATAAATGGCAGCAGAAGCAGCATCCTTTAATACAGATATATTTTCCACATCCTGTGCATTTACATCATTCATATTGGCTTCAACGCCATCGATAATCACAAGGGGAGAGGCTTCGTTAAGGGTTCCTTGCCCTCTGATTGTCAAAGTAGCTCCATCTGCACCGGGACGAGCATTACCCTGATTAACATGAAGTCCTGCGGCTAAACCATGCAGACTGGCTGAGAGAGATGTTATCGGCCTGATTTCAGCAATTTCATTCATATTAATTGAGGTGACTGAGCCGGTCAGGTTCACTTTTTTCTGCGTACCATATCCGACAACCACCAATTCATCCAGTGCTTGCGTATCTTCCCGCAGTGTTATATTAAAACTATCTTTATCGGCGGTGCTAATATCCTGATCCAGATAACCTATGTAAGAAACTCTAATCACTGCATTGTCTTCAACATGCAAAATAAAGTTGCCATCCACATCAGTAACCGTCCCATTGGTTGTGCCTACTTCTACGATATTGGCACCTATAATAGAGGTTCCGTCCGTGTCGGTAACCGTTCCCGTTATCTGCTTTTTCTGTTGGATTGCTGTGATTTCTTTACCCTCTTTCTTTTCATTTTGGGCATAACTACCGGCAAAACTGTTACAAATGCCCAGTAACATAAAAACGAATAAGAACTTCATGGTCAGGAAAATTTTTTGCCATAGAAATGCATGGGTGTCAATTGATTTATTCATATATTCATATATTTGTATGTTTTTGATAAACTAAGAAATTAATATGCCAAATGTTTACGTAACAGATGGATATTTTGTTTTTTTAAACAAATGCTTGTCCGGGATACTGTAGGAGCAGTTTCCTGGTCTCTTTAGTGGTTCTTGTCTTATACTTTTGTCATAGGCATCCAATTTAGATATGTGATGAATAATATCGTCTGGTGGGAAAAGAGTTTACATTAAATTAAAAGGGTAATTACTCCAGTTCATTTACATTGACTGGATAACCAAGCGTTATCATATTTTCTAAGAGCCGGGGGTATAGCTTAAGTGCATTTTTATAATAAATTTTCTCCAGGGTTTCTTTTGGTAAACTTAGCCCTTGGACAGGATTCATGCTGAAAAAACCGCCCTCTACCATTTCATCAGTTTCAAGAATTCTAAATGTACGCAAGAACCGTTCGATATAACCGGGTATATCTTCTTGACTTCGAATGCTGCTGATATCTGTTCCATACAAAATGCGGTTCGAATACTCGATCAGAAAATCACGGAGATTTGCATGGTCTACGAGATAGAAGTATTGGAAAGTGGCGGCCAAATCGACGTAGAGATTTGTATAAGAGGACAATAGGTACCTTAAATAATCGATCTGGGCATCTTGGCAGATGAGCCATGAACAATGTGCGACAATAAGTACCAGATTGGGATGACGCTGTAAAACTCTCTCTATCGATACTATTTGCCTCCAGTATTCTACCGGGTCAGCAGCCCATTTACCTCTGTTCCCGAAAGGACCGTTAGGATCTGCTATATGGATGGATGCACCGCGTATTCCTGCCTTCTCCATGGCCGCCAATACTGGTTCATGCGCGGGATCGTCAAAATACTTAATACCTTCCTCACCCTCGTTTAGTACTCTTGAATAGGGTCCATGCCATATCTTGTAACCTATATACCCTCTTTCCATACTCGAAAAGATATCTTCCGGTGTATGAGTTAATCCCCTGTGGGGCTTATAGTCATTAATGGCTGTCATGATTCTTCCTTGACTCGCTTCGAATATGGTATCAATTGCTTGTTCACCATTAAGATTTATCAGCATGGCAAGGTCGGCCTTGTTCTCGGCCAACATCGTTTTACGCAATGCGAGATAGTTTTTTATGCCCTCGTAGTTATTGTTAGTATGCGTGTGTACATCTATTCTAGGAATATCAGGATATAGAGTTACAAATTGAGAGTACCCTGTTGTTGGAAGTAAAATCAAACAGATAAGTATTAAAAAATTTTTCATACGATTGTTTTTTATTGTTACATTAATTATATTATATACTCGTGATGTGGATCTTTAATATACTTCAATCAGATAATTCATTTTAAAAACAGGCTTTATGATAGGGTTATTTCCATTAATGGAATAACTGCTTTTTTCGTTAGTAGTGTATTCTACGACGGTATAATTCCTGTCTTTTTCCAATCCTCTTAATTCTATTTCACCATTCCATTCATCGGCATAAAATGCATAATACATTTTACCATCTTTTTCAATGACATGTGCCTCGGGTTTGAAGAACCCAATATCGTATAACCCTCCCAGAAAATTACCCGTGGAAAGCATTTTCTCATCATAGAGTGAAAACCACTTCTTCCATATTTTCTCTTTTTCAGGGGTTAGCAGATAGTCTCTTTTTATGTCGGGGTTATTTCTGGGGTAGGTGAATTTTGTGCCCAATACAGCGCCAATTCCGAAGGAACTGGCAAAATCATCACCGTTATCGCTAAGCTCCACGTGATCGCCAAAATAGGCCGTCTTGGGAATCAGGGCTTTGTAGATATACCCTTTTGTTCTTATCTGGCTGCTGTTCAACGGATCGGAAGAGACGACCTGGTTACAATAAGGCATATTGTAAAAAGACATGCAGGTGCCGCAGGGGCAATTCTGGATGACGGAGTGGGGTTTGATCTTCAACGATTCGTCATAGATCAGTTTGAAATAATTCGGAAATTCCCTTACTGATAATTCCGGATCGTGCGGATGGTTGGCCTCGCTGTAATCAGGATGTACGGCGTTCAGGTGCTGCCCGTCGAGTTTTAACCCGTCGAAATCATATTCCGATAAAAATTTATGTACCAGCTTTTTCGTCTCTTCAATGGTTTTGTCGGCCAACGGAGATATATAATAGCTGTTCCACCAGGAAATATCATGCGGCTCGCCTTCTTTGGAGAGCATCAATATCTCGGGATGATCTTCCAGTATCTTTGTCCCGGGATCCGCGGCCAACGGCGCCCACCAAAGCTGGACTTTCAACCCGTCCTTTTTCATATCCTTCACTAAATCGATCATCTCCTGATCACCCCCGGGAAAACGTTTCGGATCCAGATCCCAGTCTCCTTCGGCAATCTGGTAGCCATCGTCCACGGTAGCCCATTTTATTCCCAATTCCCTCACTTTTGGCAAAGTGCCTAAAACCTCTTCAAAGGTTGCCGTACGCTCATAACCCCAGGAGCACCACATCGACTCAAATGCGGCCGGTTCCGGTTCAGGCATCACGATCCCTGCCCTTTGCATGAACGCTGAATATTGACGTAGGGGCTTGAAGCAATCTCCCTCATATAATTGCACAAAACTCAAGAGAGATGAGATGGTGTCGCCGGGCATGAGGGCTTTCACATCATCATATAGATGCTCCATCGCGATAGTCGCATTGTTACTCTCTTTTTTCTTCTCCACCGGTAACGAAACCAATTCCGGATGCAACGACAGGTGTCCAATCGCTATCCCCATGTCGGGACGCCAGAGGCAAGTCACAGGAATACCACCCCCATAATCGGAATCGTTCATGCCCATATAGTTGCGCTGGAAAAAATCACCCGCCACCGGCAATATCCAATCTGCCCTATCTGAAGTGGATTGACCCTGAAAAGACCAGAAAGAGGGAGTACTATTACCTCCGATTATTTCATAACGGTTATTTTTAATTCCTTTGACTTTAATCGATTTCCCGGTGTGATTCACATAAGAGGTTTGAGTTACCAGCATATTGGGAAATTCATTGTACTTGATTACCTTCAGGATTTTTGTAATTTTTCCTCCGTCTGTTACCGTATCACCTTGAAAATAAAACATCTCTCCGGCACCGATCTGGTCGGATACCCGTCGTTTTTCCGAATGATTTAAAGTGAAGTGTTTGAATTCTTCAGTGGCGTCCGTGATGAGCAGATCGGAAAATCCGAAATCTACCGGTTGGTCGGATAAACCATTCCACTGCACCCGTGTTTGCATGTTGTCATTTACCTCATATATCATATTTCCATTCTGCACCTTATTTTCCGGGATATGGCTACATGACAGAAACACGAAAAAAGATAGACTTATCAGGATTGATTTATTTGCATAGTTCATAAACTTATTTTTTATTGTTTGTATCATAGTTTATTTAACTTACACTCACGATCTTGTATTTGTCTACGAGCAATTTGGTGACAGAATTTGTCGCTTGTGGAAATATTTTTCGTAAGTCAATTTCATCCGTGTCGAGCAGTACTTTTTGAAGGGTTCTCATGAAAATATTCTTGATTTCTGTGGCCAGGTTTACTTTTGTGATGCCATTCCGGATAGCCTCCTGTAATATGTGGTCCGGAATTCCCGAGCTACCATGGAGTACCAGTATGGTATCTACTGCCGCATGGATCTCTTTCAGTCTCCCGATATTCAAATGGGGTGCCGATTTGTAAAAACCATGGGCAGACCCGATGGCGATGGCCAATGCGTCTATTCCGGTCTGCCTGACAAATTCAGACGCTTCTTCGGCCGTTGTGTACTCGCCGTTCTGTTCTTGTCCCAACTTGGCGATATATCCCAGTTCTGCTTCCACATTGGCATGGTGTTTTTTTGCCTCCTTAACCACTCGTCTTGTGATTTTCACGTTTTCATCGAATGGTTTATTGCTGGCGTCGATCATCACGGAGTCGAACCCCATTTCCAGACATCTACTTACCAATTCATAAGAATCTCCATGATCTAAATGGAGCCATCCTTCCACTTCGAATGTTTCCATGGATTGTCGGGCAAGACATACGGCTTCCTTTAGCCCCATGTATTCTATGGAACTCCGGGTCAGTTGGAGAATAACCGGGACATGGCATTTCGCGGCGGCGGCAAGAATCCCTTGCAATGTCTCCAAATTGTAGAAGTTGGTGGCAAGGATCGCTTTACGTTTTTGCTGAACCTCTTTTAGTTTTTCTTGTAGGGTCATGCTGTCAGATTTTTAGCGATTGTTTGAATTTTTCCCTTGCGATACTTTTCACCGCTTCCTTCGAAGTGAAAGCACCCGTTCCTCCGGCGGCCGTCGTATTGACCGCGCCGGTCAAATTTCCGGTGACCTGGGCATTCTCAGCGGTATCCCCTTTCACAAAAGCATGGATGAAGCCCGCGTTAAAACTGTCCCCCGCGCCAATGGCATCCGTCACATCATTGTTCACAAAAGCATCGAGATGTATTGGCGGCTGATTTTTCCGCAACAGCAAAGAGCCTTTTCTTCCCCGTTTCACCACGCAGATATGGATGTAAGGTGTGATCTTCTCTACAGCTTCCTCCAATGTCATTGACCGGGTGATAAACTTGAGTTCGGTCTCGTTGGGAAGAAAGATATCCACATGCGGAAGGATTTTTTCATAATCCATGTTCCATCTTTCGGCCGGATCCCATTGGGTGTCGAGTGATGTGGTTACCTTATTGTCCCGGGCCAGTTTCAGAATGTCAATCAAATCCCTTTGAATGCCTGACTGCATAAAAATTGAAGAGAGGTGGATATGTTTTGTCCTGGTGAAAATGGTTTTGTCGATATCGTCAAGTGACATATAATCCATTGCCCCCTGGTAGGTTATATTTGCCCGCTCTTCGTGATAATTCAGGCATATTGTCGCTCCGGAAGAGTGTTTGTCCGATCTTATCAGCATGGACGTGTCCACTCCCTTGCCGGAAAGGCTAAACTCAATTAAATCTCCAAAAGTATCCCGGCCGACCATGCCGACAAATCCTGTTCTTGAACCCAGGCATGCAATGTTGGCCGCAAAGATGGCCGTGGAACTTCCCAGGGTCAGGTTCATCGCTTTGGCGAATTTTTCCTTACCAATTTCCGGTTCACCGTCAATGTTGTTTAAGATTAAATCCACATTAAGTTCACCTATCGCGATCACATCGAACTTCTTCATGATAAATAATCGTTTAAGTTTACCAAATTGAAAGCATAAAAATATTTGTCCATATCACGCTCTATTCTCGAAAGTACCACTTCTTCGGCATCTATTCCGTTCCTGTTCAGGTTTTCATAAAGGCGATAACGCGCCACTAACGCTTCCGGATGTTGCCAGATATAGCGGCATCCTGTTTTTATCAACCACTCTTTTCTTCCTGTGGAGATATTTTCAAATGGGATGTCCATTTCGTCGGGTTGCAGCCATTTTTTCCATCGGTTAGATCCTATCACCAAGTTCCACAGTGTCTGTTTCATGGTTGAAAGGACCGCGATCTGATCGTTCTCGTACAATCCTTTTTCCATCTGTTCGAGCTCGATCAAAGCGTCGTACTCGCTCATCGTGAACTCAGGCCCTACGTTTGCGGCACCTATTCCACAAAGCGGATAATCCCCGGGGTTTACAACCCCGTCGGTATAATGTCCCTTGATATAACTCCCAAATTTACGGACTTTTTTGGTGAGAGTGGTAGCTACTTCCTTGTCAAAAGTAGTCGTATGCAAATCGGTCCCCACTTTTCCTACAATAAAACAAGGCCACACGTCGGAGAGACCCTCCTTTTCAAGGCCGTTTTTCAAAAGCGCTATAAATGTGTCGAAGGTGTCTTCATCCGCAAGGCCTCCATGCACTTCCTCGGTACCCACTTCGTAAGAAATAGGGGGGTAATTGTGGCTACGCCTGAAATTTTCACTGTGTTTGATCAACTCTACCGTTCTTTGGGCAACTACCCTGATGTCAATGATCTCTCCTGCAGGGACAAAAATATCCACCGTAGGATCCACATGGATCAGGTCATAGTTCGCTTCGATGGCATCTTCAAACGACTTCTTTACACCGTTCATCGCTTTTTCCAAATTCCATTTCTCCTGCGATTGTTTGTCTTTTAACCAGGGTCCGCCATGATCTATGGCTACAATATAAGGCCCGTTGAAATTGACTGACCGCGCTTCATCCGCAAGCAGCTTAGTAAACTCTTTCTGTGTGATCCCCACATATCCTTTATCTGAGTCGATTTGATTGAGTGTCGCCGCGAATTTAATCGGTGCATTGTTCCTTTTTGCCGCCCTGAATGACGCTTTTATCACAGACAGGGAGTTTGGACAAACCGCGAAGAGTGTCCGAGGCACACCGGTTTGTGATTTTAGTTCTTCTATTCTACTCAGTATTTTTTCCGTCTTTGCCATTTTGATTACTATTAATATATTGTTACACCTTCTACCACTCTCGCTATTTTCCCGTTGACCGAGGGATTGTCAGGATTAAGGCCAAGCTCCATTGATTTAAACATTCCAAGCATTTGCCCGACAAGTACATATAATATCACATCGTATTCGGTTTGGGTTTGAATTTTTGGGATCATTTCCATATCGAACACAATGTTTTCTATTTTTCGTTTTTTATGTGCCGCATAAATTTGTGCCATAGGTTTCTGTTGTTGATTAATCTGGATTACCAGATCCCTTTCGTATTGGAAAACGTTGTCATCTTCCGAGAACAGGTATACAAGCAGTGTTTTCTCATTTAACGCGGCTTTGGGTCCATGGCGAAAGCCTAAGAATGAATCAAACAGGCAAATGATCTTGCCGTCGGTCAGTTCCTGCAGTTTTAAGTGGCATTCCTCGGCAATACCTTTCTCTTCTCCCGATCCCAGAAAAACAGCCCTTTCAAAATTGTGGGAGGCAATTTCTGCTGTTTTGTCCTTATATTCTGCAAACATGCCTTCTGCTTTTTCGCTCAGCACGCCAATAAGAAATTCTTTTGCCTTGATATTTGGCATATCGAAAATCAGTGCTGAGGCCAAAAGCATTGAGGTAAAACTACTTGTCATGGCCAGCCCCTTGTCATTCGTTTCAGGGGGAAGCACCAGCGAGAGGACATTTTTATGCTCAGCCTTTTTGACTAATTCCCCCTTTGCATTACACGTTATATAGATATGAGCGATATTCTCTCCACAAATTGAGTTTGCCAGATCAACGGCCGCGATGCTCTCAGGACTGTTCCCGGACCTGGCCAATGAAACCAATATATATCTCTTTTCTTTTTGGAAAATCACATTGGCATGTGTGGTGATGTCGGTTGTAGAGACCGATTTTATATTATATAAATGATGTTTCGGCAGTATAAACGTTAAAATATTGCCGATAAATGAAGAGGTACCTGCACCGGTAAATATTATCGTGACATCATTATCGCAATAGGTTGAAAGGAAAGATGATATTTCTTTTTCTTTTTCAGAAATACATTTATAGGTTTCCCTCCACATTGCCGGCTGTTGAAAAATTTCCCGGTGAGTATGGGTGAGTGAGGAATCAATGTTTGACATAATCTCTTATTTTTGAATTAGAACTTTTTTCACAAAAGTAGTAGAGTTCGAAACTAACGAAATTATCGAAATATATGCTGTAGAACATATCCTTCGGTGTAAATTGTGTAAACCGCTTATATATAGTGTGTTATAATTATATTGCCTGTGTTGTTTTTATTTCGAAATATTTCGAAACTGTATGATTGCAGGTTGTATATTTCGAAATGTTTCGTTGTGAGACAAAAGATATTACTTTTGTAAATAAAAAAGTCATGGAGAATTATTCAACCAATGAGAGAAGAGCGGATATCATTCAGATACTTAATCAAAAGAACAGGGTGATGATTGCCGAACTTTGTGAGAGATATGGTTTGTCGGAAGTGACCCTTCGGAAAGACCTGGAAATTTTAAAGAAACGCAACTTGCTTTTCAGGATTCGGGGAGGGGCAATCCGTATACCGTCTACTACTGACGGTAATGATGCGCGAGTAGAGGCTAAAAGGCTTTTTTATTATAAGCAAAAGAGAGCGATTGGACGTCTGGCTGCATCATTGATTAATGAAAATGAGACTATCATTATAGATTCTGGGACAACCGCCATGGAAGTTGCTAAAAATCTACATAAATTCCAAAATCTCACGATAGTGACAAATGCTATTGATGTTGCGCTGGAAGTATCTAAATATGATAGATTTAATGTTATCCTACTAGGTGGTCACTTGAGAGAGTCTTCTCTGTCGACCGTTGGCCCTTTGGCAGAATCTGTATTAAAGGTATGCTATTGCGATAAGCTTTTCTTGGGAGTGGATAGTTTTTCGATAGAAAAGGGTATTTCTACACCCAATCTCGAAGAAGCGAACATCAATCAGACGATGATCTCTATGGCAAAAGAATGTATTGCCGTATTTGATTCTTCTAAATTTGACAAGAGGAGTTTTGCATTTATTGCTCAGGTGAAAGATATTGACGCGATTGTCACAGATGAGGATATTCCTTCCAAAATATTATCTGAATTGACAAGTAGGAATATTAAAGTTTATATCGCTTCATATTAATAGTGTGAAAAAAACAGAGGGCAGTAATCGATACCGCCCTGCTATTTTTTGTGAAAAATTACTCTGTGTTATAACCTTGCCTTGATGGCTTTGGTCGCTTCTTCGTAGCCCGGTTTTTCGAGCAGGGCGAACATGTTCTTTTTGTAGGCTTCCACTCCCGGCTGGTTGAACGGGTTGATACCCAGCAGATATCCGCTGATGCCACAGGCTTTCTCGAAGAAATAGATCAATTGTCCGATATACTTTTCGTTCAATTGGGGTATTTCTATTGTCAGGTTGGGAACGCCACCGTCCACATGGGCGATACGGGTGCCCAGTTCCGCCATCTTGTTGACTTCATCCACCCGTTTTCCCTCCAGATAGTTCAACCCATCAAGGTCCCTGTCGTCATGGGGAATCTGTACTTTCTCGTTGGCTTCTCCAATCGTTATCACCGTTTCGAAGATGGTACGTTCACCTTCCTGTATCCATTGGCCCATGGAGTGCAGGTCGGTAGTGAAGTCGACCGCAGCCGGGAAGATCCCTACGCCTTCTTTCCCTTCGCTTTCGCCGTAGAGTTGTTTCCACCATTCGGCCAGGAAATGGAGTTTGGGGTGATAGTTCACTAATATCTCGATCTTCTTGCCCCGTTTGTACAGTTCATTGCGGATTACCGCATAGATAGCGGGGAGGTTGTAATCGAAAGAAGTGGCTGGTACTGTCGCCTTTTCTATCTCCACTGCTCCACCTACCAGTTTGCGGATATCTATCCCTGCCACGGCAATAGGAAGCAAACCTACCGGAGTGAGTACGGAGTAACGTCCCCCCACATTGTCGGGGATGACGAATGTTTTGTATCCTTCGGTGTCCGCCAGAGTACGGAGTGCGCCTTTCGACGCGTCGGTGATTGCCACGATCCGTTTTCTGGCTTCTTCTTTCCCTACTCTATCTTCCAGTTGCTCTTTCAGCAGCCGGAAGGCGATGGCAGGTTCAGTGGTCGTGCCCGATTTGGAGATATTGATGATGCCGAACTGTTTGTCATTGAGATAGCTCGTCAGTTCGCAAAGGTAATCCTCGCTGATATTATTTCCGGCATACAGGATCACCGGATTTTTGCGGTCTTTCTTGTCCTGCAACCAATCGAACGAGGAGGAGAGTGCATCGATCACCGCGCGTGCACCGAGATAACTGCCGCCAATACCGACTACCACCACAACATCACAGTGCGTGCGAAGTACTGTAGCTGCATCTTCTATTTCCCTCAATACCTGATCTGTAATCGAAGAAGGGAGGGTTACCCAACCCAGGAAATCGTTGCCTTCACGTGAGCCGTCATGGAGCGCCTGGTTGCAGGCTGCTGCCTGTGCAGACTGTTTCAGAATGTCTTCTTCCGAAATGAATCCGGAGAGATCTTTGATCTGTAATTGAATCGTATCCATATATTAATTACCAATTATTAATTACTAATTACCAATTATCTGATTTATATTGCTAATGGCTTTTTTACTGCACTTGACCACTCAGGCACTTTTCGCTTCGCACAATCTGCTTTCGTTCGGCAAACTTAAGTAAACTTACTTTGCCCTCACTTACTCGCAGATTTCCATCTTTTAAAAGAAGTCGATCAACTTCTTGATTGCTTTCTGTGGGGCGATTTTCTCATAAAGAATCTGATAGACCGTTTCGGCGATGGGTATGTTGATATTAAAACGGCTATTCAATTCATAGATGCATTTTGCCCCGTAATATCCTTCGGCAATCATTTCCATTTCGAGTTGCGCCGACTTCACAGAATAACCTTTCCCGATCATTGCCCCAAGCGTCCTGTTCCTGCTGAACTGAGAGTAACCGGTCACCAGCATATCTCCCAGATAGTGCTGTTCGGTGATATTGCGTTCTATGGGTACCACACCGTCGAGGAAGCGCGACATCTCCTTTGCGCAATTGCTCATGAGTACTGCCTGAAAGTTGTCGCCATAAAGCAACCCCTGGCAGATACCCGCTGCTATAGCGTAAATATTTTTCAGTACGGCAGCCAGCTCAATGCCTACCACATCATCCGACACGCCTGCTTTAAGCAACCTTGAATTGATCGCGTCCGAAAGCAGTTTCGCTTTTTCCTGGTCCTTACTGGCCACGGTCAGGAATGAGAGCCGCTCTAATGCCACCTCTTCAGCGTGACAAGGGCCTGAGAGCACCCCTATGTTTTCAAGGGGGATCTTGAAGTTGTCGGCAAGGAACTCGCTCATCACCATGTTGTCGTTCGGAATAATCCCTTTTAGCGCCGATATCATGAATTTACCCTTGAACGTGTTGTTCCAGATGCGGCGGAAATATTGTTTCACATAGGGAGAGGGAATGGCAATGATAATCGTGTCCGACTCCTTGATCGCTTTTTCCATGTTAGAATAGAAGGTGATCTGTGCCAGATTGAATTTCACATTGGTCAGGTAGCTGGGATTGTGTCCTAACTTATAGAATCCCTCTATCTGATCGTCCCGCCGGATGAACCAATTCATGCTTTTTTGGTTTATCAGCACGATTTTTGCCAGCGCCGTTCCCCATGTGCCGCCGCCAAGGATGCAGATTTTTCCGATAGAATCCATTATATATCAGTGTCTTGTGGTACATCGTCCTTTTTGGTCGTTTTTTCCGGACGCATCATTGGGAAAAGAAGCACTTCCTGAATGGTGGTCTGTCCCGTGAGCAGCATGGCAAGCCTGTCCATGCCGATCCCCATCCCTGAAGTGGGGGGCATGCCATATTCCAATGCGCGGAGGAAATCCTGGTCGATGAACATCGCTTCGTCATCTCCCTTTTCGGAAAGGCGGAGTTGCTCTTCAAACCGTTTGCGCTGGTCGACCGGGTCGTTCAGTTCCGTATAGGCGTTGGTCAGCTCTTTCCCGTTGACCATCAATTCGAATCGCTCGGTCAGTTCGGGATTTTCACGGTGTCGCTTGCAGAGAGGCGACATCTCGATGGGATAGTCGATGATGAAGGTGGGTTGGATATATTTACCCTCCGCTTTTTCACCGAAGATCTCATCGATCAGTTTCCCTTTACCCATCGTCTTGTCCTGCTCCACACCCAGTTGTTTGCATACATCCCGCAGTTGGTTCTCGTCCATCCCGCTGATGTCGATACCGGTATGTTCCATAATAGCGTCGATCATCGTCACCCTTCGGTAGGGTGCTTTAAAATCGATCTCATTATCACCCACTTTTGTTTTTGTTGTCCCGAGTACTTTCATCGCAACATGCTCCAGCATCTGCTCGGTAAATTCCATCATCCACTTATAATCTTTATAAGCGACGTATATCTCCATTACCGTGAATTCGGGATTGTGCGTACGGTCCATCCCTTCATTGCGGAAGTTGCGCGAGAATTCGTAAACGCCTTCAAATCCACCTACGATCAACCGTTTCAGGTAGAGTTCATTGGCAATCCGGAGGTATAGTTCGATGTCGAGCGCGTTCATATGCGTGATGAATGGTCGTGCAGCCGCCCCACCGGGGATATTTTGCAGCACGGGCGTGTCCACCTCAAGGTAGCCATACCCATTGAAAAACTCCCGCATCGCGTCGAAGATGCGGGTACGCTTTACAAAAATATCTTTTATGTCCTCATTTACCAGCAGGTCCACATACCGCCGTCGATAGCGCAATTCGGGATCGGAGAATTTATCGTATGCCACACCGTCTTTCATCTTCACGACTGGCAACGGCCTCAATGATTTTGATAGCAAGGTGAATTTTTCTGCGTGTACGGAGATCTCTCCGGTTTTGGTACGGAAGACGAAACCTTCGATGCCTATGAAATCACCGATGTCAGTCAGTTTTTTGAAAACAATATTATAAAGCTCTTTATCTTCATCGGGGCAAATATCGTCACGGGTTATGTAAACCTGTATGCGCCCTTTGGAGTCCATCAATTCGATAAAGGAGGCTTTTCCCATGATTCGTCGGCTCATGATCCTTCCGGCAATGCTTACCGGACGTCGCTCGGCATCGTCGCTAAATTCGGATTTTATATCAGTAGAATAGGCGTTTACATTATACAAAGCGGCGGGATACGGTTCCACTCCTAACGCTCTTAACTCTTCCAGGCTTTGCCGGCGTATGACTTCCTGTTCGCTCAGTTCTGAATTATGCATAAATAGGATTTTTTCTCAGCCATTATTCTCTTAAACGAATATATTCTATTCACACAGGGTAAAATAAATTGTCCCATAGTATGTGTGGATAGATAATGGCTCTTTGGCTGCAAAAGTACAAAATAATTCATAAATAATCATACCATAGATAATGATATTGAATAATCGAATCAAATAATAGATTATCAGGCGTATTATGCAGATTGTACAAGGTTTGGGAATTTACCGCAAATAAATAAGGAAAAATTTCTGTAATTGCATATTATTTGTTATGTTTGTAATCTTATTAGAGCATTATGATTATTTATTCTGTGCGGATAGAGGCTGATGCTTGAATAGGGTGACATTTTGTTAATTCCTTGCGCCATGTGAAGATGAATGTTGATCGGATAAATGAAATAGTAAGTGGGGAACTCCTTTTTGCTCAGGATTCCTTTCACCGATACGTAAGCGCTTTTGCCTCGGACCTGATGAGCGATGTGCTGCGTTATTATATGGAAAATACTCTCCTTATAACCGGATTATGTGCCCTTCAGGTGATTCGTACTGCGGAGATCTCTAATATTTCCTGTATTATTTTTGCTCGTGGTAAACGGGTATCGGGTGAAATGCTTCAACTGGCAAAAGAAAACAATATAGCGATCATTGAATCCGGATTGACTGTGTTCGAGATTGCCGGCAGGCTGTATCAGAACGGATTGCAACCGGTTGTGGGGTGAGAAGGTGGAAGTCTGCGAGTAAGTGAGGGCAAAGTAAGTTTACTTAAGTTTGCCGAGCGGTAGCAGATTGCGCGAAGCGAAAGGTGGAAAGGAGGAACTCGGAGACACAGGGAGAGCGGGAGACTGGGAGACTGGGGAGACTGGGGAGACTGGGAGAGTGGGAGAGTGGAAAAAGTGAGATAGTTGGTTGATTTGAATGAAGATTGAGTACCAAATAGAAGGGGGTGATTTCAGCGTAGGGGGGAGCGCAAGCTCGGGGGTGAAAAAAACATTGAAGCAGTTCAATATTTCCCCGCTCCTGTTACGAAGGATCGCGATAGCGCTTTATGAGGCGGAGATGAACGTAGTGGCTCATGCTTACCGGGGTACCATGAGCGTGGATATTCAACCGTCTTGTATCTATGTGGTGGTGGATGATGAAGGCCCCGGTATTGAAGATATTGAAAAAGCCATGGAGGAAGGGTTCTCCACGGCCACGGAAGAGGTTCGCCAGATGGGATTCGGAGCGGGAATGGGATTACCTAACATCAAAAAAAACAGTGATGAGATGACACTTACCTCCACCCCCGGCAAGGGAACCCGATTGGAATTAAAAGTGAATATTTGACAGGGTTTTTCCCTGTTCCTGAGATAATCCGAAGAGAATTGACAGTCTTTATTCTTTGCTCTTTATTCTTTATTCTTTATTCTAATGAAAGATCGGAACTATACACATTCCATACAGATTGATCCGGACAGATGTATCGGGTGTTCGCATTGTATGCGTGTATGTTCCACACGGGCTATCCGCATTGTGGACGGGTATGCACAGATACAACCAGCAAGGTGTGTTGATTGCGGCGAATGTTTTCGTGTCTGTCCGCAGCGGGCCATCTATGCAAAAGATGATGGATTCGTCACGCTTCCTCCGGACAACTACAGGATTGCCCTGATACCTTCCGTTTTTATCGGCCAGTTCCCTTCGGAATACTCTGCCACACAGGTGCTGGATGCCGTGAGACAGGTTGGGTTCGATGAAGTATTCGAAGTAGAGCAAGCTGTGGATTTCATGAAGGTAGCCTACCAGTCCGTGGCGAAGGAAAATCCCTCGTGCCCGCTTATCAGTTCCTACTGTCCTGCAGTCGTACGGCTTATCCAGGTGCAGTATCCTTCACTTGTCGGGCAGATCATGCAGTTGAAAGCGCCCCATGACATTGCCGCGCTTTATCTCCGGAGATCAAAAGAGAAAGAGGGTCTCAATCCGGAAAAGTTATCCATTTATTATATTACTCCCTGTGCCGCGAAAATTGTGGCGGCCCGTGCACCGGTGGGGGAGGCAAAATCGCCTATCGACGCCACCGTCAATATGACGGAGATCTACAATAAAGCATCCAAGATCTTATACGAAACGAAAAAACCGGGGTTACACAAAACCTTCGCCAATATGAGTCCCGATTCCGTCAATTGGTCGTTATCGGGAACCGAAAAAAAATATTTCCCCGGGAGAAACCTTGCCATCGACGGGATGGATAATGTGATCGAATTTTTGGAAAAGCTCGAATCGGGACACATCTCCGATATCGATTTTCTGGAGGTGCGTGCCTGCGACCAGGGATGCGCGGGGGGTATTCTTTGTCCCGGGAACAGATTTCTGGCGGTGGAACGGTTGGAGTATCGACAGAAGAGATTACAAAAACTGAAAGATGCTGACGGTGGTAGGGTGAGAAACCCATTGATGGAATACGGGGAAACGCTTCATACACTGTCGGGTGTCGATCCTGTCTATCCGCGCGATGGCCTGCTGCTGGACGAGGATATGGAAAAAGCGCTTATTAAGCTGCAACGCATAGAAAGGCTGAAGACCTATCTTCCCGGCTTCGATTGTGGAGCCTGTGGCGCGCCAAGTTGCAGGAACCTTGCGGAGGACATTGTGAAGGACATGGCCAGTATCTCACACTGTGTTTTTGTACAGCGTGTGATGGAAAAGAATTACAAACTGAGTCCTGATCAGGCCTTTGTAGTCATAGAGAAGATATGGGGGAAAGGAAGGCTTGATAAATACGTGGAAAAGTGAAGGGGAAGGTGCCTGAGTGATTAAGTGGAAAGGTGGAAAAGGTGGAAATATAAAAAATACAATAGTCGCATGAAAATCAGTTTGAAAAACCTGAAAGAAAAATTGAACTACGATTGTCTGTCCTGCGAAACAAAGCTTGATAGAATTGTGGAGGGTGCCTATGTGTCCGATTTGTTAAGTGATGTAATGGGCAAGGCGCAACCTGGTATGCTGTGGATCACCTCGCAGGTTCATAAGAATATCGTAGCGGTCGCTTCGTTGAAAGAACTGAGTGCCATTATAGTGGTCAATGAACGGAAAGTCGATCCCGAAGTGGTGGATCTGGCCAAATCAGAAGAGGTGGTCATCCTGGCATCGAAGAAACCGGCCTTCGAAACTGCCGGAGAATTATATCAGGTTATTCGGTAGTTATTCGGCAGTTATTCGGTGGTAATTCGGTGGTAATTCGGTAGTAATTCGGTAGTAATTGGATTGTAATTCAGTTGTAATTCTGGAACTGCGTGCGAAGCACGAATAACCCCGCAAAGCGGGGAATAACTATTGAATAACGCACGAAGTGCGAATAACGGCGAAGCCGAATAACAATAGGATTGGTGAATCCGAATAACAATAGAATTGGCGAATCCGAATAGCGATAATATTGAGATGATAAACGCTGATCTACATATACATACCTGTCTTTCTCCCTGTGGAGATCTGGATATGAGTCCGCGCAATATTATCCGTATCGCGAAGGAGAAGGGATTACAGATGATCGCGATCACCGATCATAATAGCACGTGGAATGTACGGGTATGTATGGCGTTAGGCGAACGAGAAGGTGTGTATGTGATTCCCGGATGTGAGGTGAATACATGGGAAGAGGTGCATACGCTCTGTTACTTTCCGCACCTGCACGCCGTGGAAGCGTTTCAATCCTATCTGGATGAACGGATGACCCATTTAAAAAATGATCCCGGTCGTTTTGGATACCAGGTAGCGGTGGATGAAAACGACAATATTGTCTATGAAGAAGAACGGTCTCTGTTTATGAGTATAGAAGATGGAATAGAGGGTGTCGCGGGGCAGGTACATCGGTTGGGGGGAATTTTTGTGCCGGCACATATTGATCGGCCGAAGAACAGCTTGCTCAGTCAACTTGGTTTTATTCCCTTTGACTTGGAATATGAAGCACTTGAAATTTCGAAAGCAACAACTCCCGGGGAATTTATCAAAAAACATCCCGAACTGGCGGGAAAAAGTTTCCTGCAAAGTTCAGATGCACATTATCCGGAGGATATCGCCCGTGCCTATACCCGGTTTGAAATGGATGAACTGAGTTGGAAAGGTTTCAGGGAGGCACTTTTTCATTTGCGTTATGATTGATCTGGCCATGCATATGATGGATATCGTGCAAAATTCTCTTCGCGCCGGCGCTGGGAGGATTGATATAGATATTATAGAGAATAGTGCCAATCATACGTTATTGTTTCGGATAAAGGATGATGGCTGTGGTATGGATGGGGAGACGATGAAAAAATTGGACGACCCTTTCTTTTCCACCCGCACAACCCGAAAAATAGGTTTGGGAGTCCCTTTTCTGAAAATGACCTGTGAGCAGGCAGGAGGTACATTGAAAGTGTTTTCAGAAGAAGGAGCAGGGAGTATCGTCGAAGCAGTTTATCGTACCGATCATCCCGACTGCCTGCCGTTAGGCGATATGGGAGGGTATCTTGCCCTTTTGCTGAGAGCGAATCCCGAAGTCCGTTTCCGGTTTATATGCCGGATAGATGAAGCCGGGTTTCTTCTGGATTCCGATGAGTTGAAGGAACAGGGCATTGAATTGCAATATCCTCAGATGCTGGGTGCAGTGAGGGAATACATCAGGAAGAACCTGAGGGGAGTCTACGATAAACAGGCTTCACATGGGTTTCTGTGTATGTAAAGGTGCCTAAGTGGTTAAGTGCCTAAGTGGTTAAGTGCCTAAGTGCCTAAGTGAAGAAGTGTATAAGTGGAAAGATGGGAGAGGCTGGGAGACTGGGAGATTGTGAGACTGGGAGATTGTGAGACTGTGAGACTGTGAGAGGGGGAAAGAAGAGGTAATTGATGATAAAATGATAACGTACTTTGTGCGGATAGTGCGCTTCGCGCGATAATTGGTAATTAGTAATTGGTAATTGGTAATTGGTAATTATACATACATGGATGGAATAAAAACACTGGCTGATCTGAAAAAGAAACAGGAAGAAGTGATGTCTCGCATGAGCCTGAGGAATAGGGCGGAGAATCCTGAATCGTTGGTTCAGGTGAAAGTGGCGATGGCCACTTGTGGTATTGCTTCGGGTGCCAAAGAGGTGATGGAGTTCTTCGTAGAGGAACTCGATAAAAGAAAGATTGACGCGGTCGTCACCCAGACAGGATGTATGGGATACTGTTTCGCGGAACCTACTGTAGAGATTACCCTGCCGGGCAGGGAGGCGATGGTCTTCGGCTATGTGGATACCCGCAAGGCCGATGAGATCATTGAGAGATATATTAAAGAGGGAGAACTGGTGGATGGCATCATTCCTCAGAATTACCACACGATCTAAAACAGCGCTTATGAGCCGTTATAAAATGCATTTACTTGTCTGTGGAGGTACCGGATGCCACTCTTCCGAGAGCAATCTGGTGTATGAAATGTTGCGCGATGAAATAGAAAGAAAAGGCTTGGAGGAAGATGTGCAGGTGATCCGCACCGGATGTTTCGGATTTTGTGAAAAAGGGCCTATCCTGAAGATATTGCCCGACAATACATTTTATACGCAGGTAGGACCTTCCGATGCCAGGGAGATCATCGATGAGCATATTATCAAAGGGAGGCGGGTGTACCGTCTGCTTTATGCCGATCCTGAAACGGAAGAGCATATCCTCGACTCAAAGCACATGGGTTTCTATAAGAAACAACTGCGTGTAGCATTGCGTAACTGTGGTACCATTGATCCTGAGAATATCGACGAGTCAATTGCCCGTGACGCCTATCAGGCATTGGGAAAAGTACTTGGCGAATACACTCCCCGTGAAACTATCGACCTGGTCAAACGGTCGGGATTACGGGGCCGTGGCGGCGCCGGTTTTCCTACGGGGCTGAAATGGGAGATTGCGGCGGGGAACCATGCGGATCAGAAATATGTGGTCTGTAATGCCGATGAGGGAGACCCCGGAGCTTTTATGGATCGTTCCATCCTGGAAGGCGATCCGCATTCCATTCTCGAAGCGATGGCAATTTGTGGTTACTGTATAGGTGCCACAAAAGGGTTGATCTACATCCGGGCGGAATATCCGCTGGCCATTAGACGGTTGAAAATCGCCATTGCACAGGCAAGGGAGTGCGGCCTCCTGGGAGAGCATATTTTCGGTACGGGTTTCAGCTTCGATATCACATTAAAGTATGGTGCCGGCGCATTTGTCTGTGGGGAAGAGACCGCGCTGATCCATTCCATGGAAGGGAAACGGGGCGAACCTTCCAACAAGCCGCCATTTCCCGCACAGAGCGGATATATGGGAAAACCTACCAACGTGAACAATGTGGAGACCTTGGCCAATATCCCCGTGATTATACTAAAGGGTGCGGAATGGTTTTCCTCTATCGGTACCGAGCGGTCCAAGGGCACGAAGGTGTTTGCCCTCGCGGGTAAGATCAATAATGTAGGCCTGATAGAGGTTCCCATGGGTATCACGCTCAGGGAGATCATCTATGAAATAGGCGGAGGTATCAAGAACGGGAAAAAATTCAAGGCCGTACAAACCGGAGGCCCGTCGGGCGGTTGTCTTACTGAGAAGCATCTTGACACACCGATTGATTACGAAAGTCTGACCGCAGCCGGCTCCATGATGGGGTCGGGCGGTATGATCGTACTCGATGAAGATGACTGTATGGTATCGGTAGCAAAATTTTACCTCGGTTTCATAGTGGAGGAATCCTGTGGAAAGTGTGCTCCCTGTCGTATCGGCAATAAACGGTTACATGAAACTCTCGGAAGGATTACGGCAGGAAAAGGGATGCAGGAGGATATCGAGAAACTCAGGAACCTGGGAAGTGTCATCAAGGATACTTCGCTTTGCGGACTGGGGCAGACATCCCCTAATCCCGTACTCTCCACACTCGATAACTTTATGGATGAATATCTGGAACATGTACACGACAAGAAATGCCGTTCGGGACAATGCCGGGATCTGCTCTATTATGTAATATCGGAAAATGATTGTATCGGATGTATGGCGTGTAAGAGGGTATGTCCTACACATGCCATCAGCGGTGAAAAGAAAGAGGTGCATGTCATCAATCAGGAGATATGCATCAAGTGTGGCGCCTGCATGGAGAAATGCCAGTTCGACGCCATCAGCCTGATGAATGATTATCCGAGAGTACCTGTAATGGCATAATGTGTTATTCGGCTTCGCCAATTCTATAGTTATTCGGCTTCGCCAATTCTATAGTTATTCGGCTTCGCCGTTATTCGCTTTGCGTTATTCAGCTTCGCTGTTATTTGTGCTTCGCACGTAACTCAATTGCAACCGAATAACAACTGAACAACAACCGAACAACAACCGAACAACAATTGAACAACAACTGAATAACAATTGAATAACAACCGAATAACAACTGAATAACAACCGAATAACAACCGAACAACAACTGAACAACAACTGAACAACAACTGAATAACAACCGAATAACAATTGAATAACAATTGAATAACAACCGAAATTATGATTGAACTGACAATAGATAATAAAAAGGTACAGGCAGAAGAGGGAACTACCATCCTGAAGGCAGCCCGGAAAGCAGGCGTGGAAATACCTACGCTATGCCATTTTGAATTGTGCGACATGGGTATTGAGAACAGGCCCGGCGGATGCCGTATTTGCGTGGTGGAGGTAGAAGGACGCCATAATCTGGCTCCATCCTGTATGACCGAAGCACAGAACGGAATGGTGGTACATACCCACAATATACGGGTGTTGAATGCGAGGACGACCGTACTGAAGCTGATTATTTCAGACCATCCGTTCGATTGCCTGGTCTGCGCCAAATCGGGACAATGCGAGCTGCAGAGCCTCGCCATACAGTTCGGCATCAGGAGCCAACCCTATGAAGGGGAGCAGTCCCGGTACCGGAAAGATACTTCCCCTTCCATCATCCGGGAAGTGGACAAATGTATTATGTGCCGCAGATGCGAGATGATGTGCAATGAGGTACAAACGGTAGGCGCTCTTGCGGCAGTAAACCGCGGCTTCATGTCGGTGGTGGCGCCTGCTTTCGAGATGAACCTCGAAGACTCGCCCTGTACCTACTGCGGACAATGTGTCTCGGTCTGTCCGACCGGAGCATTAACCGAAGTGGATCACACCAACGATATTATCCGTGCTCTAAGCGACCCCGCCAAGACGGTGGTGGTTCAGACGGCACCCGCAGTGCGTGCCGCCCTGGGAGAGGAATTCGGATTGTCACCCGGCACGCTGGTCACCGGGAAGATGGTATCTGCCCTCCGTGAACTGGGATTCGATTATATATTCGATACCGATTTCAGCGCCGACCTGACTATCATGGAGGAGGGTGCCGAACTGTTACAACGCCTTCAGCGACACCTGGAAGGAGACCCTGAAGTGCGGCTGCCGATCCTTACCTCCTGCTGTCCGGGGTGGGTGAGTTTCTTTGAGCATAATTTCCCCGATCTGTTGGATGTTCCCTCCACGGCGAAATCGCCCCAGCAGATGTTCGGTGCCATTGCCAAGTCGTATTTCGCGGAAAAGATCGGGGTGAACCGGAAAGATATGATCGTAGTCTCTATCATGCCTTGCCTGGCAAAGAAATATGAGTGCCAGCGTGATGAGTTCAAGGTCGATGGTAATCCCGATGTGGATTATTCCATCTCTACCCGTGAACTGGCTGCCTTTATCAAGCAAGCCAATATCGACTTCCTTCATCTTCCTGAAGGAAATTTTGATGACCCTCTGGGAGAATCGTCCGGAGCAGGCGTGATTTTTGGCAATACCGGAGGCGTAATTGAAGCGGCTTGCCGTACTGCCTATGAACTATATACTGGTAAGAGATTGGAGAGAGTTGATTTTCATGCGCTGCGGGGTATGGAGGGTATCCGTTCTGCCACGGTCGACTTCGACGGATTGAAGCTGAATATAGGCATAGCGCACGGCCTGGGAAATGCCCGCAAGTTGTTGAATGATGTGAGAGCCGGTAAATCGCAGTATCACGCAATTGAAATCATGGCCTGCCCGGGAGGATGTATCGGAGGAGGCGGACAACCCTATCATCATGGTGACAGTGAGATCCTGAGCAAAAGGATCGCCGCAATCTATACTGAAGATGAGCGTAAGGTGATTCGTAAGTCACATGAAAACCCTTCTATCATCAGGCTTTATGATGAATATTTGGGTAATCCCGGAAGCCATAAAGCACACCATCTGCTTCATACCGAGTATTTTCCGAAAAGCAACGAGGTGACTTTTAACTTGATGTGATATGATGAGGTGGAAAGATGGTTAAGTGTGGAAAGGTGGAAAGGTGGGAGACTTGGAGAGTGGGAGACTTAGTTCTAAATTCAATCAAATCAACATAAGTATGAACCAGAAAATAAATATAGCGTCTACGGTGTTTGATTATATGGAGAAGGTGACCGGCAGCGATGGTGTGGAGGTAAGAGTGAATCTTCCGAAGGAGAAGATTGACAAGATCAACGATATTTGTAATGACTTCGGCAATGATCCCGGGGAACTGATCAATGTGCTGCACGAAGTACAGCATACATTCGGTTATATACCGGCAGAAGTGCAGGATATAGTGGCGCACAACCTGCACCTGTCTGTGGCGCAGGTGTATGGGGTGGTGACCTTCTATACTTTCTTCACGATGATTCCCAAGGGAGAGCATCCTGTCTCTGTCTGTACCGGTACGGCCTGTTATGTCCGTGGAGCTGAAAGGGTATTGGATGAATTCAGGAAAGAATTGGGGGTGGAAGTCGGAGAGACTGCCCCCGACGGTCGATTCTCCATCAACTGCCTTCGTTGTGTGGGTGCCTGCGGCCTGGCACCGGTGGCGTTAGTCGGCGAGAAGGTGTATGGGCGGGTATCGCCCGATGGTGTGAAAACAATCATTGCCGAGTATAAAAAGTAGCGGTATTTCTTTCCGCAAACGGGTTAGCTCTTTCAATCATCCGGGAATAGGGATAAGTTGACAGGTTTTCTTTCGAGCATTTTGGATGCTCTTCTAAAGATACCATGTATATATGCCAACACCATTCCATAGTTGGTTACCGGGATGCCCCGATCGATAAACGGACGGAGTCGGCTTGTTAACTGTTTGCGGGTCACCATGCAGCCTCCGCATTGGATGACGAGGGAGAAATCCCCTGTTTTCGGAGGGAGCTCCGATAACCCTGAAACGACCGTGAAATTCAACTCCTTTCCGGTGAATTGCTGTAGCAGGTTTGGGATCTTCACCCTGCCGATATCATCACAACTGGTCTGGTGTGTGCAACTCTCCAGCAACAGTATCCGGTCGCCGTCCTTGAGGCGTGAGATGTGGGGTGTTCCTTCCAGGAAAGCCGAGAAATTACCTTTCATACGGGCGAAAAGGATACTGAAACTGGTCAGGGGGATATCTTCCGGAAGCACTTCGGCTACTATTCCGAACGCAGAACTGTCGGTAATCGCTAAAGCAGGTCTGACGCCTAACGCTAAAAAATCGGCGATTTCATTTTCCCGTACTACTACGGTAATGCACCGGTTGTCCAGCGCATCGCGGATGGTTTGGTTCTGCGGCAATATCATCCGTCCCTCCGGGGCTTCACTATCGATAGGAGTGATGAGCAGTACCACGTCTTTTGGCTGTACCAGGTCGCCGATAAGCGAACTCTTTTGGAAAGCGGTTGGAGGTACGATCCGTTTTAGTGCGCTGATCAGTCTCTCTTTGTCTTCCGGATTGATGGTACTGAAATCGATGATTTCCGCATTGGAATGCTGGTGGATAGCACTTACGGTAATGGCAGCAATTTTGTCGATATCGTTTTTGTTATGGGCTAAAAGATAAGGGACATCATTCTTTATGCATTGTTCGATCAATTGCATCTCATAATCGCCGAACTGGTTGCCGGCAATCAGCAGGATGGCGCAATCGACCTTCATGATGACTTCCTGCGATTTCCGGATTTTTTTATTCCCGATTTCTCCCAGGTCATCTATCCCGGCAGTATCGATCAGTATGGCCGGCCCGATATCGGATATCTCCACCGATTTTTTCACAGGATCGGTTGTCGTTCCCGGGAAGTTGGAAACAATAGAGATATCTTGTCCGGTGAGCATGTTGATCAGCGAACTCTTCCCTGTATTCCTACGGCCGAATATGCCTATATGTAAACTGTTTATACTCATAACTACCGGTAAAGGTCCCGTTCTCCCTGTTTGATCCTGTCAATCTTTTCCCTTACCTCATCCTGCATCTTTTCATCCAGTTCTCCCATATTTTTCCCTATCACTTCCCAACCCTTTTGTGCGGTTGCCGCGGGGGCATAATCCTCCAGATACTCCGCCAGCGTGAGTATGGCGTTGGGAGTGCAGAACCGTTTGATAAAGCCGGGGACGGAGAACTCCATGAAATGTTCGCCGGTCCTGCCGAGGCGGTAGCAGGCCGTGCAGAACGAGGGAAGCATCCCCTGTTGCAGCAATTCGTCAACAACCTCATTGAGTGAGCGCTCATCGTTGATATGGAACTGGCTCCTGTTCAGGTCGAGATTCTTTTGCCGGGAAACATAGCTGCCCAGCTCTATTTTTGTTCCGCCGTCAATTTGCGATACCCCGTATTGAATCAGTTCGTTGCGCAGCTTGGGCGGTTCACGGGCGGTAAGGATCATCCCGGTATAGGGCACTGCCAGTCGCAGGATAGCTACCAGCCGGGCGAATTCTTCATCGGATGTGAAATAGCGATCCCCTATGTTGGACATCGACGCGTCTTTGATCCTCGGAAAGGAGATGGTGTGTGGACCCACGTTGTAGCACGCTTCCAGATGGTTGGTATGGCGTACCAGCCCCATCACCTCGAAGCGCCAATCATAAAGGCCAATCAGCGCACCGATACCCACATCGTCCAAACCGGCTTCCTGCGCCCGGTCGAGTGAAGTGAGCCGGTAATCATAATCGGATTTCTTCCCCCATAAGTGATAGTGTTTGTACGCTTGCCGGTGATAAGTCTCCTGAAACACCTGATAGGTGCCGATCCCGGCTTCTTTTACCGCACGGAATCCTTCTATATCCAGGGGGGCTGCATTGATATTCACCCGTCTGATCTCTCCGTGTCCTTTCTTTACGCTATAGGCCGTCTTCACCGTCGCAGCAATGAAGGCGGGATCATATTCGGCATGTTCGCCGAAGACCAGTATCAGCCTCTTCTGTCCATTGTCTTCCAGGGCTTCGATTTCTTTGACCAGTTCATCCCGTGAAAGTGTTTTTCTTACCTGTTCCCTGTTCGACACCCTGAAACCACAATAACTGCAGTCATTGGCACATTTATTGCCCACATATAGCGGGGCAAACAGCACGATCCGGTTGCCGTATATTTTTGTCTTGAGCGCTTTGGCGCCTTCTTTGATAATCCTTATCGATTCCTCGTCATCTGCATTGATGAGGGTCGCTGTTTCTTCCAGGTTCAGGCGGTTCTTTGAAAGCGACTTGTCAACGATCTGCCGGATTTTTGCGGGTGAGGAAGGGCTGTTATTCAGATAATCCCATATCTCATCCTCGTCGATAAACGGCTGCATGGGAATGTCCGAGATGCGGTATATTTCAGGGTTAAATCGCATGATGTCCAATTTTTTAATTCAAACTCCATCACAAAGATAGCACTATTATTGCGCTTTCATGAAACTATTTGAAATTTATTTTGTTCGTACTTTGTTCCTGTTTTACACTTACCATATCTTTGTCTTACTCTTATCTTGTTCTTACTTCACTCTTATTTATCCGAACAAGGTACGAACAAGGTACGAGTAAAGTATGAGTGAAGTATGAGTGAAGTATAGCTAAAGTATAAGTGATACGCCACGCAAAATATTGAAAATATAGGATGTCCGTAGACATAAAATTTTCAACTTCATTAAAAATATATACCTTTGTGGGCCGGAATCAATTTGTTCTTCAAATAAGTATTCCGTGAATAAACTGCTGGAAAAAACGACCAATTCATGTCAAAAGTTGATTTGAGAGGCTTGGGGGTGGCCTTGATCACTCCTTTCAAAGAGGATAATTCCGTAGATTTCGAAGCGCTTTCCCGGTTGGTGCGATTCCATTTGGAGAGTGATACAGATTATATTGTGGCTTTGGGTACCACGGCCGAAACTCCTACGCTTTCAAAGAAGGAGAAGGATGATGTAGTTCGGTTTATCGTGGAAGAGGTAGGTGGCAAAATTCCGGTAGTGATGGGGTTGGGCGGAAACAATACCGCCGATCTTGCCAGTGACCTGAAGAACAGTGATTTTTCAGGGATAAGCGCCATTCTCTCGGTCACGCCTTATTATAATAAACCCACCCAGGAAGGGCTGTACCGGCATTACTGTGCTTTGTCGCAGGCCTCGTCGTTACCTCTCATACTCTATAACGTGCCCGGCAGGACGGGGGTGAATATGACTGCCGAAACCACGCTGCGTTTGGCAAGCGATTGCGACAATATTGTCGCCATAAAAGAAGCTTCAGGCGACCTTGGCCAAATCAAATCAATTATAGACAAGGCTCCGGAAGGATTTCATGTTATTTCCGGTGATGATGCCATTACCACCGACGTTATTGCGCTTGGCGGGATAGGGGTGATATCGGTATTTGCGAATGCTTTTCCGCGTGAAATGGTGTGGTTGGTAAAGAATGCCCTTGAAGGCAACATCGCGGAGGCACGTCGTAAGATGAATGCCGATTTTGATACACTATTCCATCTCATGTTTGTGGAAGGTAATCCCGCGGGTGTGAAATGCCTGCTCTCTTTAAAGGGTATGATCCACAACGAACTTCGACTCCCATTGGTGCCAGTGAGTGAAAATACGCTCCTGGAGATAAAGAAGGAACTAGTCAGATTCAGTTGATTTTCATCTACATAAAACAGATTTTTATAGGGAGACTCCTCCGGTATGGATAACCACCGGAGGAGTCTTTTTTATTTAACCTGTCTCTGTTTTTGCCTTTTGTGGGTAAATTGTGTTATGTTTTAGTTAAAAAATATAATTTTAACGGTCGATATATTATTAGATTAATCTATTTAAATTATATTCGCAGAATATTTCTTCTTTTTGAAAGAATAATAGGGTATAATATTGTAGATAGATAATATATGTTTGTGTTTATTGGTAAAATTAATATAAATTTTATCTCTGCATCCTTTCGTAACTCTTCTTCTAGATGATGTGGGCTGAATTTGTATATTTTACCTTATTTTTTTCTCGTCATAGTAATATAATCTAAATGACGCTTCTTTGTTATTTTGGGTTGTTTGTGTTTTTGGTAAATGTAGGTATAGATAGAGAACTATTATAGTAAATGCAATTAAGAAAGTCATTAATCTAAAAAAGTAGAGTATGAAAAGAAAGCTAATGATGTTTTTGACCCTGTTCATTATTGGGATAGGGTTTGTTACTGCCCAGACACAAGTACGGGGTACTGTCGTGGATGAAGCAGGAGAACCTGTAATCGGAGCCACGATTCAGGTCAAAGGTACTTCTCAAGGCACTGTAAGCGATATGGACGGAAATTTCAACCTGTCCGCTCCTGCTGGTGAAATATTGGTTATTTCTTATGTGGGAATGCAAACACAAGAGGTGCCGGTGAGTGCGAATGTACGCGTAACTTTAGAGGCAGAAAGTGAAGTGCTTGAAGAGTTAGTTGTGACAGCAATGGGACTCACGAGGCAAAAGAAATCCATCGGTTATGCGGCGCAGGAAGTCAAAGCGGATGAATTGATCAGGGCGCGCCAAACAGATTTGAATAATGCGTTGGTCGGAAAAGTTTCAGGGGTTCGTTTTGTAGGGGGATCTGGTTCTAAATTTGATGCTGGGAAAATCTACTTAAGAGGAACAAGTTCATTAACAAGTGCTACCGGTAATGAACCCATCTACGTGGTTGACGGGGTAATTACCAATCAGAATTCCATCAATATGGATGATGTGGAAAGCATCAATGTGTTGAAAGGGCCGGCAGCTACTTCGTTGTACGGATCACGCGGAGGAAACGGTGCGATCATCATTACAACTAAAAGCGTTGCCGAGGGAAAATCGGAAGTGAATTTCAGTCATACATTGGCGTGGGAAAAAGTGTATTCTCATGTTGATATACAAAAAGAGTATGGCGGTGGATATCTCGGTGCAGATGCGGAACTTCCTACCTTTCATTGGGATGCTACCATGCCGGACTATCTGAAGCAATTCGACGGTCGGAAAATGTACGACTATGCTGATGATTCGAGTTGGGGTCCAAAATATAATGGAGAACTCTATATGCCGTGGTATGCATGGGATCCTACAGATCATCGTTTTGGACAACAAACTCCATGGGAATACCAAATGGATATTAAAGATCTCTATCGCACAGGGGTAACCAATACAACTAACATTTCATTTGCCAAAGCAGGGAAAGATTATAATACCCGTATTTCATTTACCAATGTAGATCGGGAAGGTGTGCTCTATAATAGTGATGCGATAAGAAGGTTTCTATCCATTAAGTCTTCATTTAACGTTACCGAACGATTAAAAGTAAGTTTAGATTATAAATATACATACCGCAAAAACCATAACGCGGCTGTAGAAGGTTATGGTGAATTCGGAAACTTCCTATACTCGTACCTGCAATGGGGAAATACCAATGTCAACCTGTTGGATATGAAAGATAATTATACACGGTCCGACGGGTCTTTCAAAACCTGGAATATTAACGGTCCAACAGATTTGTCAGCTGCTTATCATTGGAATCCGTACGCTTTGATGAACGAGGTAAACTGGAATAGCCTATATCAGTGGAATGTTTTCAGTGGAAACGTAGATTACACGATCTTCAAAAATCTTAAAGCGGGAGTGAATGTGAACGGTAATCTCCGGAATGTGGTAGAGGAAACTAAAATTCCAATGAATTTCGACGTCGTTTCCTCTTATTCTCAAAATCAGAACTCGTTGATAGATATGCAAATACAAGGTTATGTCAGTTTCAGTGACCGTTATGTAGATGACCGTTTAACTGTGGATGCTACTGGATTTGTGGAAAATAGGGACTATTCTTACAAAGCCAACGACGCCTTTACCAGAGATGGGTTGTTTTTGAATAAATTCTGGAATGTATCGGCTTCTACCGGTTTACCAGGAGGTTCTTCCAGCATTACCCACTATAAAACTGAGAGTATTTTTGCCACTGCCACAGTTGGTTTTGATGATACTTACTATTTAGATGCCAACTTGAGGAACGACTGGACTTCCACATTGCATCCCGATCATAACAGTTATCTTTATGGTGGATTAAGTGCATCCGTAATAATGAGTAATTTAGTGAAGGCCGATTGGTTGAACTTCTGGAAGCTGAGAGGTTCTGCAGCCCAGGTGGGTTCTACTATGGACGCCTACTTGGTATATCCGGTTTACATCACCAATGACGGGTCTAACACAAAGAAATATGGCGGATTGACCACAATGCGCCAGAGTACGAACCTGAGAGATCCCAACATCAAACCGACGATCTCTACTTCTTACGAAGTCGGTACAGAGTTTAGGTTATTCCATAATCGGTTCTGGGGAGATTTCAATTTCTATAACAGAGATTCTAAAAACCAGATTATTGACCAGAACGTAACTCCTGCCAGTGGTTATAGCACCATAAAGATTAATGCCGGTCTGATTCGGAACAGAGGTATTGAGCTTACCTTGGGGGGTATGCCCGTGAAGACCAGGGATCTGCAATGGACTGTGAATTTCAATTATTCGAAAAATAAAAATACATTGGTAGAGCTTATAGAGAATGATAAAGATGACGACTCTTACCAGATTTGGTGGACAAAATTCTATTATCCGATTTCCATCAATGCGCGTGAAGGGCAACCCATTGGTCTTATACAGGGAAATGACTGGAGACGTGATGATAATGGTAATTTGATTTTAGGGAAATTGGCTGATGGTCATGCTTTAGGTGAAGTGCGTCCTTATGTGGATACTGAAAATCAAACAAAAGATCTGGGTATTGCTCAACCCGATTTTACCGGAGGTTTTTCTACTTCACTTAATTTTAAAGGGTTTATGTTTGCGGCAGCTCTCGACTTCTCTTTTGGTGGAGACATTGTTTCCTGGACAAATTATTGGGGGAATGGTTCCGGAATTTTGACCAATACGGCCGGACTGAATGATAAGGGCAATCCTTTGCGTGATCCTGTATCCGAAGGTGGTGGTATACATCTTTCCGGGGTGGATGCCGACGGTAATCCATTAGACGGGTATTTCGATACACAATATTATTACCAGTCTTTATATCCTCAAGTGTGGGCTCCTTCTGTTTATGATGCGTCGTATGTGAAATTGAGAGAAATATCAATAGGATATGAATTGCCGAAAGCTTTCCTTAACCGAACCGGCCTTGGGTTGAAAGCTGCAAGTATTTCGTTTGTTGCCCAAAATCCGTGGTTGATTTATTCGGGAACCCCCAATATAGATCCTTCGGAAACAAGCGGCTCCAGCTATAACTATGTAGAAGGAGGACAATCCATTTCTACCCGCTCCTATGGCCTGACTGTCAATCTTACTTTTTAAATAACAGAATTAAAAATAAGACATTATGAAAAATAAAATTATATATATATTTTCTTTAATAGGAATATTGTCTTTGGGTAGTTGTGGGGATTTTGGAGATATCAATTTGGATCCCAACAATCCGTCGCAGGCTGATACCCGTTTTCTATTTGCCAGGGCAATGCAAGGTGTTACTTTTGGTGTATACACTAGCGCTCCCGCACCAAGTGTCAGTCTTTATGACCCATTTAGCCAGCTCTACCCGCAATATTTTGCCGAAGCGCAAAATATCCAGTATACTGAATTTAAAATTGTTGATTTTGCGTTAAGTACTTACTACAATACTTTCCTGCGCAATTTAAAACTGATCATCGCCATGAATGAAGATGAAAATCAGAATACGACGGAGTTTGTTGGCGCAATGGGGAGTAATAATAACCAAATTGCTGTCGCCAAGACATTGGAAGCGTTTTACTATATGCATATGACAGATATTGTTGGGAGTATCTATTATTCAGAAGCATTATTGGGTGATGAGGGTAACTTTACCCCAAAATTCGATACCCAGCAGGATATCTACACTGCTTTAGATGCCGAATTGAATGAAGCATACACTTTATTTGAAGAAAGTGGTCACTTGAACAGCAGTTATGACATCCTTTATAATGGCGACGTTTCAAAATGGAAGAAGTTAAATGCATCATTGAGAATGCTTTTGGCGATTAAATTGTCGGATGTGGCACCGGACGCAGGTAAAACGCGTTTTGCCAAGGCGTATCAAGATGGTGGTATGCAAACCAATGACGATAATCTACGCTATCAATATCTCAACGAAACCGCCAACATGAATCCGTTGCATGATAATATGTCTATTTCCCGGAGACAGGATTTTGCTCCTTCAAAAACGATTGTCGATGTATTATTATCGTACAAGGATCCCCGTGTGATGAGTTACGGCATTCCCAACCCTTATGATAAATTTGAGGCTGTTCCATTTGGAGTGCCTCGTGCCAATATTTCGGAATATAAAGGTAAGATAGTAATGTTCAATCCCAAATTGTATAGGATGAACGCTCCTATTACCATTATTTCAGCATCAAGAATATTGCTCGTGGCAGCGGAAGCGGCAGTCAGGGGCTGGATCAGCGCTGATGCAGCAGCACTTTACAAGGAAGGTATAGACATGTCATTCGAGGAAAAAGATTTTGCGACCGATGTTGCGGGTTATAAAAACAATGACCCTGATTTGTGGGAAGATTGGGAAGCTGAATATGGTTTTGTTTTGACGTTAGACGATTATCTGGCACAACCTGTGATTGCATTGACAGGGTCTGACACGGAGAAAATTGAAAAAATAGCCATGCAACGTTGGCTCAACGGATTCCTGGAAGATGGTATTGAAGCCTGGTCCGACTGGAGAAGGCTGAATGTCCCCAAATTGGTTCCCGGGCAGGCGGCAGACCCAATTACCCATGTACCATATAGAAGGCAGTATTATCTGATCGATTACGAGACAAATATGGATAATTATAAACAAGCTATTGCAGCGCAAGGCTCCGATAATTTCGATACCCGAGTTTGGTGGGATGTTGCGGATAATTAATGTTTGTAATTCATTAAAATAAAGACCTTTCAGTTCATTTTAGATAAACTCTACGAAAAAATAAATATTATTGAAAGGATCGAACAGGGCCAGGAGTGATTCCCCGCCCTGTTTTTTTATTCTTTGGCCAATAAAAAATATGACTTGTAGTTTGGTTGTAATTTATGGTTGTTGGAATTCTATGAATGGATTTTGATCTTTTCTATGTTAAAAAACGATTTTTTGTAAGGAAAAATTGTGAAATTAAAATAGAATGATATAAATTTGCGACAAATTATTTAAGAAAGTAGAGACAGATGAGATTTAAGTTAGGAAACCATACAATAGAATCCTTTTTGTTAATAAATATTAACGGGGGGGGGGGGTAAACCGCTTTATAATCTCCTAAACTCTATATTATCCCTTCTTAAAAAGTTATCATCCCATTTTATTTGTGCATTTGATGTTTTGTCGAAATATCTTTTCGGCATGCATTCCCTTTTTGTGCCGGTTTCCTTAAAGACCGGCACCCCTTCGTGTATCCCGACAAACCACATTCACAATATATTATTTGGCAATTTACGGCTTTATACATCTTATAAGCCGTATATATGCTTCCCTTTTGTCATAAAAGCAAAATATTATTTTGAGTAAATTATTAATTAAAAAACGTAGAGTATGAAAAGAAAACTAATGATGTTTTTTGCCCTGTTCTTTATTGGGATAGGGATTACTGTGGCTCAGACACAGGTACGGGGTACCGTGGCGGACGAAACCGGGGAGCCGGTGATTGGAGCTACTATCCAGATTAAAGGTACTTCGCAGGGAACCGTAACAGATATAGACGGGAATTTCAATCTGTCCGCCCCTGCCGGAGGAACATTGGTAGTCTCTTATGTGGGATTTCAAACACAGGAGGTTCCAGTAGGAGCTGATCTGAAAATAGTATTGGTACCCGATGCCAGATTATTGGAAGAGGTAATGGTTGTAGCTTACGGAACGGCAAAAAAAGAATCTTTTACTGGTTCGGCGGCAGTGATTACTACTGATAAGATAGACAAAAGAACCGTATCCGATATAACAAAAGCACTGGACGGACAAGCTCCCGGTCTTTTGACAACTTCGGGAGGAGGACAACCGGGAGAGGGGGCTTCTGTGAGAATTCGTGGATACGGATCCATTAATGCTGCGGCTACTCCTTTGTATGTGGTAGATGGAATCCCCTATGATGGAGCTTTAAATGCCATAAACCCGGAAGATATTGAATCAATGACGATATTAAAAGACGCTTCTGCAGGAGCATTGTATGGCGCACGTGGTGCTAACGGGGTTATTATTATTACCACTAAAAAAGGACGGGAAGGAAAGACACAGATTAATTTTAAAGCGAGCTATGGCTGGGCTTCCCGTGCAATTGACCCCTATGCAATGGTCAATCAGAAGGAATATGTGCAGTTGACTTATGAAGCTTTGCGTAATGGTTATGTTTTTAATAGTGGATACGATTGGGATGTTGCTTCAAATCAGGCAAGATCTGAATTATCTTCAACATTGGGAGGTGAAATATATAATCCTTTCAAAAACTATACATGGGATAATATTATTAATCCAACAACCGGGCAAGTTCAGGCAGATGCCGTTTCTGCTTGGGATGAAAACTGGGTAGATGCCGTTTCAAGAAGCAGCGCCCCCCGTCAGGAATATCAATTGTCATTTTCCGGGGGAACCAATACAATGCAAAGCCTGTTTTCTTTTGGCTATCTGAAAGAGGATGGAGTGTTGGAAAATACCGGTTTTGAACGATTCAGCGGAAGGGTAAGTGTGGACAATCAGGCGAAATTTTGGCTGAAATCAGGGCTAAGCGCTTCATTCTCTTCAAGTACTCAGAATTATTCTACCTATACCGGTTCTTCTACCGCGAATGTTTGGTACACAGCTCAATTTATGGCTCCTATATTTCCCGTGTATGAAAAAGATTTAACTGGAAATGATGTTTTGGATGCTAACGGGAAAAGACAATTTGATTATGGTTCGAATAGGCCTAAGGCGAATAATTTCAGTGCATTGGCGACTTTGTATGATGATAAATCCGATCGAAAAAATGATAATTTAAGCGCAAGGAGTTATCTCGTATTTGGTTCGGATGAAGAGAAAGCCGGTTCTTTAAAAGGATTAAAGCTTAATCTGAATTTTGGGGTAGATTATAGGAACCAAAACCGGTTGGTATATTATAATATATACCATGGGAATTTTGCTACCAGTGGAGGGTTGATGAGTAAATACAATACCCGGATGCTGAGCCATACCTTTAATCAACTCCTTACCTATAATCGAAAATTTAACCAGCATAGTCTCGATGCTTTGATCGGACATGAAAGCTATGCGTATAAATACAATTATCTTCTCGCTTCAAGGACCGGTTTGGTGGAAGGAATTTATGAACTGGCTCCGGCTTCAACAGTGAAAGATGCAGATTCTTATGAGCATAATTATACCCTTGAGTCTTATCTCGCTAATATCAATTATAACTATGATGAGAGATATTATTTCTCAACCAGCTTCCGTAGGGACGGTTCTTCTCGTTTTTACAAGGATAATCGTTGGGGTAACTTCTGGTCGGTTGGTGCAAATTGGCGAATATCGCAAGAAGAGTTTTTAAGGGATGCAGACTGGCTGGATAATTTATCTATTAAAGCCAGTTACGGTGTGCAGGGAAATGATAATATCCTCGATCCTGACCAAAACCCTGATTATTATCTTTGGGCAAGTTATTACGACTACACTTGGCCAAATGCTTATTTGCCCGGAGCCACAATATCTTCTCTGGAGAATAGGAAAATTACGTGGGAAAAGAATCATAACCTGAATATTGGTTTTGAAAGCAGATTTTTGAATCGGTTCGATTTGTCTGTAGAGTATTACAATAGAAAAACCGAAGATATGTTATTAAAATATCCCATGGCACTGTCAACCGGTTTCAGCGGATATAATGAGAATGTTGGAAATATCAGGAATAGTGGACTTGAATTTACCATAGGTGCACAAATCGTAAATAAACCTGATTTTACCTGGCGTGCTACTTTGATGGGATCTACGGTAAATAATAAAGTGTTGAAATTGACTAACACTGAGAAAAATGAAATTATCTCCGGAGTATATGCTATTAAAGAGGGTTATGAACTGAACACTTTCTATATGGCCAAATCGGCGGGTGTTGATCCCTTGACAGGAGCACAATTATACTGGGCTTATGACTCGATGGATGATAATGGAAAAGCCGTAGGAGAATATATAACAAGTGATTACAGTAAGGCGTCCACTTCAAAATACTTTTTAGGTAGCCGTATCCCGGATCTGTATGGTAGCCTTAGTATGGACTTTACGTTCCTCAAATCCTTTGACTTATCGTTACAAACGACCTATTCGATAGGTGGTAAAATTTACGAAAGCCTCTATCTGGGTTCGATGAATATCATGTATAACGGGGATACATGGAATAAACATGCCCTGCGCCGTTGGCAAAAAC
Organism: Proteiniphilum sp.; assembly: GCF_040307845.1. Lineage (GTDB taxonomy): Bacteria > Bacteroidota > Bacteroidia > Bacteroidales > Dysgonomonadaceae > Proteiniphilum. Next base: position 191,579 of record NZ_JAWRIS010000062.1, on the reverse strand, counting down.
CGGGTGACGTAACAGATGTTCCTCGTGTGGAGATCAATCCTCAGTATACACAGAGTGATCGCTTTTTGGTGGATGCATCTTATTTTGCCATCAAAAATGTCACATTAGGATATACCTTGCCCAACAAATTGTTGAAAAAGATTGATTTTAATACTTTGCGTTTATTCTGCACTTTGGACAATTTTGCCCTTTTCTCTCATTTAGATGGTATGGATCCCCAATATAACTTTTCGGGTGGAACTGCCTATACATATACGCCAAACAAAACATTTTCAATTGGTGTTGATGTGAAATTTTAATTATAATAACAAGGAATCAATATGAAAAAGAAATTATATTCAATACTTTTCCTGATTGCGGGAGTAATATGCTTGATAAGTTGTAATGACGACTTTCTGGAAACATCCCCCACCGACAAAGGAACAGCAGATGATATGTTCAGTACCGGTAAGAAAGCGCTGGTTCCCCTGAATGGTATTTATCGCATGATGTATACACAAGGCTGGTCAACAACCGCTAATGTGCAACAATGCGACGGCCTTTCCGCATGGAACCTTGCGGCTGACGTGATGGGTGAGGACATGGTGATGAAAGCGCAGGGAAGCGGATGGTATTGGTACGATGCCGTATATAATGTCAAATCACGTTTTACGAGCAGTGCGTGGAGATCTTATGACCTCTGGAACGGTTATTACACGTTGATTTCAAATGCCAATTACATTATCAATGCCGAATCTACTATGGGCGGCGACGAGGCAGATAAAAATTATGTGATCGGGCAAGCTTATGCCATACGTGCCTATTGCTATCATTATTTGGCTATGTTTTTCGCACGGACTTATATAGGCCATGAAGACGAGCCCGGGATACCCCTTTATACGGAACCAACTGGGATTGGAACCGGTGGAAACCCTCGTGCAAAACTCTCGGAGGTTTATAAGCTGATAAGAGAAGATATTGATAAGGCCGTTACTTTATTGAAGGATGCGCCTGAACAGACCGATAAAACCCATATCGATTATTATGTTGCCAATGGCATCAAAGCACGTATTTGCCTTACCACCAACGAATGGGCGGAAGCACGGGATGCTGCAAAAGAAGCCAGGGGAAATTATACTATTGGGGCAGCCGGTGATTTGACGAGTGGCATGAATGATGTGAATAAGAGAAATGTGATGTGGGGGGCTAAAGTAATTGAAACGCAAACTCCTGGTTGGGGTCCGTTTTTATACCATATGGATGCAATAACCATGTGGGATGCCTCTCAGACCTCCGTTTATGCAAGAAGTGCTCCAAAATGCATAAGTATTCCCCTATATAATAAAATGGGACAACAAGATGTTCGCCGTCAGTGGTGGGAACCTACCAAATATTCATCGGTAGCTCCTTATCTTCAGGTGAAATTCCGTTTTTCCAATGCACAAACTTCCACAGGAGACAAACTGTGGATGAGGGTGGAAGAAATGTATTTAACCGAAGCTGAAGCCGAAAATAGGTTAGGAAATGATGCGGCTGCCAGAAAGCTGCTGGAGGACTTGGTAAAGACGCGTGATCCCGGATATACTACTTCCAAATCCGGCACTCAATTAGGTGCGCTTACCTCAGATGAAACCGGGTCTCTGCTTGAAGAAATACTTGTTCACAGACGTATTGAGCTGTGGGGTGAATATGGTCGTGTCTTTGATATCAAACGTTTGAAACAAGGATTCACCCGTACTACGGCAATGGGATGGCCAACCAGCGCACTTATTACAGGCGTTGACACGCAAAATCCTGAAACATACGCATGGGTTTTGACAATACCGCAGGCCGAGTTTGACGGAAATGAAAGTTTAGATCCAAAAACGGATCAAAATCCCGTAGGGGATCAACCCTGATAAATCTATGGAGTATTGGATTTTAAAATGATGAATTTAAATATTAAAAAATAGGATATGAAGAATATAAATAAATTATTTATTTGGGTCATTCTATCGAGTATTTTTATCTCTTGTGATAAGGATAATGAGGGTACCCTATTTTCTGCCGGCCAGGCTGATAAAGCCACTTTTCTTACCCGGTCTGCGAATTGGGATTTAAATGATGCCACTTTGAAAGTTGTCGTGGGAAGGACGGCAACTGCCGGAGGATTTACTGTGCCTGTCTCGGTGACTACAACTGCTGCAAATGCGGCTTATGCAAATGTGTTTGGAATTACTTCCCCCGCAGTATTTACTGATGGAGAAGAATATGCGGAATTAACACTGGGATTCTCAGACTTATCTACGATTAATCCCGCAAGTCTATCCATTATTCCTAATGGAATGGATGTGAATGTAGGTTTATCCTATCCCTTTTCTCTGACAATTGCCTCGGAACAGGTTGCCTATGGAAATATATCAACCTTCAATGTGGCAACATCAAATAATCTTGAATTTGAAGAAGTGGGTGAAGCTACATTGGATTCCAGTGGTGGATGGGAGGAAGATGTGATCTCTAATGTAAAAGTCCAGAAAGCCAAAGGGTCAGAAGTATATAAGATCGTGCAACCTTTTGGATATACCAGTATTGCATTTATGATTTTAGCGGATGGAGAAACTGTCACTTGTCCGAATCAGATAATTTACAATCATTCGGGCTATGGTCCTGTGACCATGGGTAGTGTGAAAGGAACCTATGATGAGGCCGAGAAGAAAGTAACCCTTACGGTAGGCGCTTATACCGTCTCGGCAGGAAGTTTTGGCGGAGGTACTGAAATTATTTATTTACCATAACTTCGAATGTAAGTATGACAATTAAAAAGAATAAATAAAAAACCTTTCAGTTCAATTTATATAAACTCTACATTAAATTAAACACTATTGAAAGGATCGAACAGGGCCAGGAGTGATTCCCCGCCCTGTTTATTTTTTTGTTCTGCTTTTGGGTAATATGCCTTTTAACTTTATGTGATCCTTGCGAGTAGTTTGTATGAGAAAGGTCTGTTGTCATTGGGACAAGCTGGTCATGTGTAAAACCCAAGTATCTTATCGGATAAATGGATGTCTGTTCGACCTGTTTACTTCTGCATTGTGGTTATAATGATTTTGAAAGTGCCTATGGTATTCTCTTTCTCAAATTTTTGGGGTTTTGCCGACAGTCCCAAATAGTCATAATAATGACTTCCTGTTTTTCTTCATCGACACGATAAATAAGCTTGAAAAGTTGCCTGACTACCATTGATCGGTAGGTTTTCGGTAAATCTTTTAATGCGGGTTCTATGGGGCCATAAATGGTTGTTGAGAAAGAAGCAAAGTTGCATTATAAATATCTGTAATTATTTTATTTGCAGCTCTCTCACTTTTGCTATAATAGAAGTCATAAATAACCTCTATTGATTTTGTAGCCTCTGATGACCAGATAACTTTCATTTCTTATACTTTTCAAATACTTTTTCTGTTGAAAAGAAAATGCCATTAAGATAGTCTTCTTCCGCTTTCTCTACGGAAGCCTTTAATTCTTCTTCCGTCTTTGGAATATTTAAAAAAGCATTTGTATGTTTCATACTGCGATAAAATGCTATTTGTTCCATTATAAGGTTGTCATCTTGTTCGTTCAAGAACTCTCGTATAAATTCTATCTTTGCAGTATTTAATTCGGTTGTTGTCATTGTCCTTTAATGTATAATTGTATTTCGCGCTTTGTTCGATTCAGTATTGTCAGAATACGACTTTATCTTGTAAAGATATGCAAGGTTTATCTAAAATCCAAATATTTTATCGGATAAATAGGGGTTGAAATCGTCTGTTTTCGAGTTTAGCGATATTCACGAACATCGTACAAAATATTTTTGTACTTTTGTATCTTGTTATATGTAAGAATATAAATAAGGAGAAAAGAGATTTTTATTCAAAATGAGGATATAATGACATGTTGAAGAAGTCTTTATTCCTTGTTCTTTACTCTTTATTCTAAAAAATAGTCATATGAAACGGATTGTATATCCTATTATCGTTTTAGCTGTTATGATCACCACAAGTTGCACACAGCAGAAAGCAGGGCAGCCCAAGGAGCGGCTCGATCTCTCTAACCTCGACACCACGGCTGCCCCCGGTGCGAGTTTCTATCAATACGCTACCGGAGGATGGCAGGAAGCCAACCCTATCCCCGATGAATATGCGCGGTATGGTTCTTTCGACCAATTGCGCGAAAACAACCAAACGCAGATACAGTCCCTGATAGAGGAACTCGGAAAGCAGGAAAACCCTGTGGGTTCCAATGCGCAGAAGGTAGGCGACCTCTATAAAATGGGTATCGACAGCGTGAAGTTGAATGCCGATGGTGCGGAACCGATACGTAAGCAACTGGAAGAAATTGCGGCGATCTCCGACAAGAAAGATGTTATCCGGATGACCGCCGGGATAAGCCGTTTTGCGGCTAACCCGTTCTTCGGATTTTATGTAGGCCCCGATGACATGAACAGCGCCATGAATATTGCCCATCTTTACCAGTCGGGTATAAGTATGGGCGACCGGGATTACTACCTGCTACAGGATGAACATACCAAAATGGTACGGGGAGAGTACGAGAAGCTGATAAAAACACAGTTCCGCAATGCCGGTTTTAGTGATGAGGATGCGCAGAAGGCTGCCCTTAACGTGCTGAATATAGAAACAAAACTGGCGCAAGCGCACTTCACAAGGGAGATGCAACGCCAGCCGGAGCTTAATTATCACAAATTGGCGATAGCCGATCTTAACTCGCAGGTTGCTCCATTTGAGTGGGCATATTATTTTGAGCAGGTAGGGGCTGCCGGTATAGACAGCATGAATGTTGGACAAATAGAACCGGTGAAAGCAGCTATTTCCATTATCGACAAAGAACCGGTGGACGTGCTGCGTGATTATCTGGGCTGGAAAGTAATCAATTCTGCCGCCGGATATCTCAGTGATGATTTTGTCAATGCCAATTTTGAGTTCTATGGGAAGACATTGAGCGGGAGCAAAGAACTTCGTCCCCGTTGGCGGAGAAGCATAGATGCTGTGAACGGGTCAATGGGAGAAGCGGTCGGACAACTCTATGTACAAAAATATTTTCCACCGGAAGCCAAGGAACGGATGCTCGACCTGGTAGGCAACCTGAAGACTGCCTTGGGTGAGCGCATTGCTGGCCTGGAATGGATGAGTGATGCCACAAAAGCAAAAGCACAGGAGAAACTGAGCACGTTTATCGTGAAGATTGGATATCCCGACAAGTGGAAAGATTACTCTTCTCTTGAAATAAAAGACGATTCTTATTGGCAAAATAAGGTGCGTGCATCTGAATTTGCTTACGCCGAGATGATGGATGACCTGGGTAAGCCGGTCGACAAGACCAAATGGTTTATGTCGCCCCAAACGGTCAATGCTTATTATAATCCCTCCTCCAACGAAATTTGTTTCCCTGCCGGAATTCTTCAACCACCCTTCTTTTATATGGACGGTGACGATGCAATCAATTATGGCGGTATCGGCGTGGTGATTGGTCATGAGATGACGCATGGGTTCGACGACCAGGGACGTAAATTCGACAAGGATGGCAATTTGGCTGAATGGTGGACTGCCGAAGATGCCGGACGGTTTGAAGAGAGGGCCAATGTGCTGGTCGACTATTTTAATAATATAGTCGTATTGGATACTGTGCATGCCAACGGCCGTTATACATTGGGTGAGAATATTGCCGATCATGGCGGTTTGCAGGTTTCCTATCACGCTTTTCAGAAAACCCGGCAAGCGCAGTTGAACGAACTTCTCGATGGTTTCACTCCGGCACAGCGTTTCTTCCTGAGCTATGCTGCTCTTTGGGCGGGAAATGTGCGGGATGCCGAAATTCTCCGTCTTACGAAGGTGGATCCCCATTCACTCGGCAAATGGCGTGTGGACGCAGCGCTGCCGCATATCGGTGCATGGTATGAGGCATTCGGTATCCAACCTTCCGATCCGATGTATCTTCCGGCGGAAGAACGGGCGGCTATCTGGTAAAATTACCAATTACCAATTACTAATTATTAGATTGTTAAATCATTACATCATCATAACTTGTCCCGATTTATCGGGATCAACAAATCATCAACATGTTTTCAGGAATTGTAGAAGAAGCGGCAACGGTGGTAGCATTGAATAAGGATAGAGGTAACCTGCATATAACGTTACAGTGTTCCTTTACCGGAGAACTGAAAATCGATCAGAGTGTGTCGCACAACGGAGTGTGTCTCACCGTGGTCTCCATCGACGGGGATACCTATACCGTAACGGCGATTCAGGAAACCCTGGATCGGTCGAACCTCGGCCTTTTGGAGGTAGGAAGCAGGGTAAACCTGGAGCGCAGCATGCCGATGAACGGACGGCTTGACGGCCATATCGTACAAGGCCATGTGGACCAGACCGCTGTCTGTGCGGATGTGGAAGAAGCAGGTGGTAGTTGGTATTTCACCTTCGAATATGCATTTGACCGTGAGATGGCAAAAAAAGGATATTTGACCGTAGACAAAGGATCCGTTACCGTGAACGGTGTCAGCCTCACTGTAGTGGAGCCTACGGACAATAGTTTCAAGGTGGCTATTATCCCTTATACCTATGAATTTACCAATTTTCATCAGATAAAGAAAGGGTCGGTGGTGAATCTGGAGTTCGATATTATTGGTAAGTATATCAGCCGGATAGCGGCATTAAACGCCTGATATGGATTTTTTGGAGTTTGTATCTACCCGCCAGAGTGATCGCGCTTTTGATCCTGAACGTCCGGTAGAGAAAGAAAAAATAGATCGCATCGTGGAGGTGGCCCGGCTGGCTCCTTCGGCATGTAACGCACAGCCATGGCGGATGATTGTGGTGGATGATCCGGAACTGAAAAACAAAGTTGCTGATGCCACCTCCGCCCGTGCATTGGGAATGAATCACTTCACCAAACAAGCGCCGGTGCATATCGTATTGGTAGAAGAGAAGGTGAATCTCACCTCCGGAGTCGGTGGATGGGTGAAACAGAAAGATTATGCCCAGATGGATCTCGGGGTAATTGCCGCGCATATTGCGTTGGCCGCTCATGCCGAGGGGTTGGGTTCCTGTATCCTCGGATGGTTCAACGAACCCAGGATGCGGGAGGTCTTGTCGATCCCCGAATCAAAGAGAGTATGGCTCGATATCGCGATAGGGTATAGCGTGCAGCCGTTAAGGCAAAAAAAACGAAAAGCATTGGCAGATGTGGTCTCATATAATGGGTATAAGGATAGTGTAAAAAAATAATAAATATAATTTAATCGTTTATAAACATTAAACTTTTATCTTTTTAACACGATGTTTGTTCCGATTTTTGGTGACATCGCAAAAATATGTCATCTTTGTACACGCAAAAAAATTATGAAACAAGGCGGCTAAGAGCTGGTTATATATCCGAAACAGATGAATATTAGGAAAAAACGTTTCTCTTTATTGATCGCTTTTCTCTCGATTACCACAGTTATTATCGCACAACAGGTAGGGTCTAACTCCCCCTATAGCCGGTATGGATACGGACTTCTCATGAATCCGGTACCGAGTGCGTCGGAAGCTATGGGAGGGATCAGCTATGGGCTGCGAAGGAGTCAACAGGTGAATTGGGTTAACCCCGCATCCTATTCCAAACTCGATACGCTCACCTTTATCTTTGATCTGGGTATTTCGGGGCATATGGCACGAATGAGCGATGGGGTGACCGATACACGGGATTTTTATAATGGAAATCTCGATTATGTGGCCATACAATTCCCGCTGTTTCGCGGTATAGGCGCCAGTATAGGCTTGCTTCCGTTTTCCAAGATGGGATATAACTTCGGGAGTGTCCGTTCTGTGTCGAATACACAGTATCAGGAAACATACAGGGGCACCGGCGGCTTGAACCAGATATATGGAGGTATTGCATGGGAACCCATTCAAAATATTTCCATAGGAGCCAATTTTTCTTATCTGTTCGGTAATTTTTCGCGGAGCAGTGTGGTTGTCCCCGCATCGGGACTGGTGGGAGAAACCAAATATGGTTATTCTTTCCGTGAGTTTAAATACGATCTCGGAATGCAATTTACTTATCCGATCGATAAGGTCCGTTCGGTTACGTTTGGAGCGGTTTATTCACCCCGGTTGAATGCCAAGACCGATGTGAATCCAACGGAAATGTTATATACCAGTGACCCGTATAACACTCCCGGGCTATCACCTTCACAGGTACTGAAAACCGATACGTTGACGAATGCCTCCTTCCAACTTCCTCATACGTTTGGAGCCGGTGTCACTTACAGTACCGATCGGTTCCTGGTCGGAATCGACGGGACTTACCAATTGTGGAAAGAGCTGGATTATCCCGACGTGCTGGACAATCTTTCTCAAGAAAACAGGTTTAATAACGCTTTCCGGGTTAACGCCGGTATGGAGTATGTCATCGACCCGATGAGCCAGAACTATTTTCACCGTGTCCGTTTCAGGGGAGGGCTTTCTTATTCCAACTCTTATACCAATTTCAGTGTGAATGATCCCAACGATCCGGTGAATGGTGCGGGAAAGTATACCGGCACCTTCAAGGAATATGGAGTTAATGTGGGATTAGGACTGCCATTCAGGGATTATATGTCGGGGCATGTCTCGATGCTTAATATCGGGTTTGGCTATACAAGGCAACAACCCGATAGAGATTATATGATCAAGCAGGATATGTTTAAGATTACCATAGGCGTGAATATAAACGAGTTCTGGTTCTTTAAGCGGCAATTTAACTGATGCTGCGCACAGAAGAATACAATTGAAAAATAGAGTCAAAATTCGGGCAGTTGTTTAAACTTTTTCGTTAACACTCTGTCCAACCCACAAAATAGACATTTTGTCAAGCATGAGCAAAAACAATTTATAAATATCAAAGAGTATGAGAAAGTTATTATTATCGGGTTTGGTAGCTATGGTGGTAGTAGCTGCCGCCTCAGCGCAAAAGCCGGGATATGATCCTGTGAAAGCGCCCTACGGCCATGGAGAGGATAGTGTAAACTGCCGCCTGAATTTAAGCCTTATGCAAACATCTGCCAAGGCGGAAGATTATAAAGGCGCCTTGCAGCCGTGGGTGTATACATATGAGAACTGTCCCGCCTCCAGCAAGAATATCTATATTTATGGACCCCGCATTTTCAAAGCACTTCATGATGCAGAAACAGATGCAGCCAAGAAAAAACAGCATCTCGGCAAAGTTATGGAGATATATGACACGCGTCTCAAATACTATGGTCAGGATGATGACAAAGGGACGATCCTGGCCTATAAAGCTTACGACTATATGGAATTGATGGGTGAACAAGCCGACCAGGGGGTTGTCTACAGCATGTTGAATGAAGCTGTCGAAGACATGAAAGACCACCTGAACCCGCTCGACGCCTATTCTTATTTTATGGTGGCCTCTTTGAACGAATACCTGAGTGACAATTCCAAAAAGGATCGCTACATCTCTGACTATTTTAAAGTGATGGGCTATGTAGAGCAGGCTATTGCCAATGCCCGTACGGCGAACGATGAAACCAGCGCCGACTATCTCGGACAGGTGAAAGAAGGTATTGTAAAGGGATTTGTCAATAGTGGCGCCGGTGATTGCAAGACGCTCACTGAATACTATGCCGACCAGATAGAGCCCAATAAAGGTGATAAGGCATTTCTGAATGAAGTATTGGATGCGCTGGCATCGGTAGGTTGTGCAGATACCGATCTCTATTTTACCACTTCTGAGTATCTCTATCATCTTGAGCCCACAGCGGGAGCTGCCCTCGGGTTGGCCAACAAGAGCCTGAGGGATAAGGATTACGAGACGGCCATGAAGTATTATTCTGCTGCCGCCAAAATGGAAACCGACAAAAATAAAGCATCCGATTATATGATGCAACTTGCCGGGATTTTCTCTAACCAGCGTAATTTCGCAAGGGCAAGGCAAGCCGCTTACGATGCGTTGGAATACAACCCGAACAACGGTGAAGCTTATATCCTGATCGCCCAACTCTACGCCAGTTCGGCAGGTAACATTTTCCCCGAAACCGAAAAAGCGGGACTGGTATACCTCGTGGCAGTAGATAAATTGCAAAAAGCCAGATCGGTTGACCCAAGCGTGGCCAGTAAAGCGAATAACCTGATCAACCGCTACTCTGCTGCATTTATGGATACTGAGACTGCCTTTATGATGGGGATCAAAGCCGGGGAAACGATTACTATTCCCGGTTGGATCGGAGAAACGACTACCGTTCGTTTGAGATAATCCGTACAGTCTGATCAATTGGACAAATGTTGCGAAACTATCGTTACATACAATATATATGGCGCATAACAATCACTGTTTCAGTGGTTGTTATGTCGTTTTTTTCATGTAAGGATAAGAAAGACAACCTGGTCGCATTTGCTTATGATCCGGACACCGTGCCGACCATGATTACCACTGATGTATCTACCCTTATCTCTGATTCCGGTATTACCCGCTACAGGATAGTCGCGGATGTGTGGATGATATATGACCAGGCAAAAGAACCTTACTGGTATTTTCCCGAAGGATTATATTTTGAGCAATTTGCCCCCGACTTTGAGATTGAGGCAACCGTGCAGGCCGATACAGCATGGCGTTATACCGCGAAAGACTTGTGGAAATTAAGGAGTAACGTCCATGTAGAAAACTGGAAAGGGGAGCAGTTTGATAGCGAGGAGCTCTATTGGGACGGAAAGAATGGGAAAGTGTTTTCAGAAGCCTATATCGAGATCAAGAGCGGCCTTACGGAACTCAAAGGGTATGGGTTTGAATCGAACCAGACAATGACCCATTACCGTATTTTCCGGCCGCATGACGGTAAGCTCCCATTCTCTGAGACCACCCCTGGCGATTCTTTAGAAACTGATCCCGGTGAAACAGCCGGAATGGATAGTTTGGCGGTTGATGGGGAATGAAAAATGAATAGTGAAGAATGAAGAATGAAGAAAGAAGAATGAAGAAAGAAGAAAGAAGAAAGAAGAAAGAAGAAATGGTTACTTTAATCATTAATCACAAATCATTGGGGCTGATAATTTTTAATTCTTAATTCTTAACTTTTAATTCATAATTAGTAATTTTATGTGTGCCCATACAGAAATAGGGTGGTGGATTGGACTCTTGTTTCTCTCCCTTCTTTTTTCGGGGATAGAGTTGGCTTATATTTCCTCGGCTAAGTTGGAATATGTTGTCAGGGGGAGTACAACGCGTGGCTACAGGTATATGTTGGATGCTATCTATGGCCGTTTTCACCGGTTTCAGGTGGCAATGATGACGGGAAGGATTATCCTGCTCTTATTTTTTGTTTATTTTACTACCTTGATCATATATCAATTATCGAATGATGTATTCCAAAATGATTTTATAAGGATATTGCTGATTATCTCAATTGCCGTGCTTTTACTCTTGCTGGTGGATGAGTTCCTGCCGCGTATCCTGTTTGGAAAGAAACCTGATCTTTGGGTGAGGCTGTTCCTTTTCCCCGCTTTTTTATTGTATATATTGCTTTATCCCATTGCCGGATTATTTGAGGGGGTGTCGAAGTTAATACTTCGGCTTTCAGGTGTTAAATTGTCGGAGTCGGTACAGGATGACCTGTCTTACCGGGTAAATTTCGATACCGTCATAGAGAATAACGGTAGTGACATATCGAAAGAGGTGGAAGTTGATTCAGAGGTGAAAATATTTCGCAATGCGCTTGATTTTTCTTCCAAAAAGGTGAGGGATTGCATGGTGCCCCGTGCCGATATTGTGGCAGTGAACCTCGATACCGGTCTCGACAGATTGAAAGAGCTGTTCATTGAATCCGGCATCTCCAGGATCCTTGTCTTTAAAGAGAATCTCGATAATATAGTAGGCTATATACATATGTGGGAGATTTTCAATAACCCGCAGGACTGGACAAATAATCTCGCCTCCATCTCTTTCGTGCCGGAAAGCATGCATGCCAACCAGTTGATGAGCGACCTGATGCAACACCGTAAAAGTATCGCCGTGGTAGTAGACGAGTTTGGAGGTACATCCGGGATTGTAACTATGGAGGACCTTGTAGAGGAAATTTTTGGCGATATTGAAGATGAATATGATGTAGAATCGAAATTTGTGAAGCGGGAGGGAGAAGATGAATTCGTCATGTCGGGGCGTGTGGAAATAGACCATCTGAACGATGTATATCACCTGGATATTCCGAAGTCGGATGAATATTCTACGATTGCCGGCTATCTGTTATTTCACATGCAACGCTTCCCGAAGACCTATGAAACTGTTATTATCGGAAAATATACCTTTAAAATACTAAAAGTAACCGCACGGAAAATAGAGGTTGTACGGCTTATTGCCGATACACAAGACAGCAGGGAGATATTGTCCTGACTTGATGAACAACTAAATCAGCACATTTTCCTTAAAAAATAACGCTGTCTGCATTATTTTTGCTAACTTCGTGCCCTTATTTGAAATATAACAATTTATCACGTTCTAAGAATAATAAAAGATAGTTAGATGGCTACTTTACAAAAGATTAGAGATAAAGGTACGCTCCTCGTCATAATAATTGGCTTGGCGTTGCTTGCCTTTGTATTGGGAGATTTACTCACTTCCGGGAGAACATTATTTGGAAGAGCACAAGACAAGGCGTTCGTAGTGAACCGTGAGGTGATTTCAACCCAGCAATATGCCGATAAAATTACGCAATTCGAGGAATTCCAGAAGATGGTAAGCGGACAATCGTCGCTTGATGAAAACGTGTCGTCACAGATACGCGAAGTGGTGTATCAACAGATGGTGCGGGATCGTCTGCTGGGTAATCAGGCCGAAAAGCTGGGTCTCACAATCACCAAGGAAGAACTGAATGACCTGGTACATGGTCAATCAATTTCACCGGTGTTGCAACAACTTCCCTTTTTCGTCGACCCGCAAACGGGCATGTTCGACCGGAACGCTCTCATCCAATTTATCAATACGGTAAATATTCCAAGCCCTAATCCCCAGGAACAAGCATTGGTCAACCAATACAAGAGTTTGTGGCTGTTTATCGAAGAAATGGTCAGGACGCAGCGCCTGGAGGAAAAATATATATCCCTTCTCTCTAATGCAATCATTGCGAATGATGTGGAAGCGAAAGCCGCATTCGATTATTCACAACAAAATGCGGATATTGAGTACGCGATGAAGAGTTTCTTTACCGTTCCTGATTCTACGGTAAACGTAACCGATGACGAAATAAAAGCTTTCTATAATAAACATAAGGGATCTTTCAGGATGGAAGCCCCTCTTGTAAAGCTTTCCTACTTTACCAAAGGAATCACTCCCAGTGACGAAGATTATGCCGACGTAGAAGCCGAGTCGCATAAAGCCTTTGACGAATTGAGCAGCGCCGCCAATCCTGCTGCGATTGTGGCCGATTATTCTCAGACACCCTTTCGTGATGTATTTGTAAGCGAGCATATGCTGACTCCCACCCAGGTGGAATTTGTCCGTGATGCAACTATCAACGAGATGTATGGCCCGACACGTGAAGGCGACTCATTCCATATTTATAAGCTAATTGATAAGACGGTCGCTCCCGATTCTGTACATCTGAGCATGATGGCTATTCCCGATGCTTCAATAGTGGGACAGGATTCCGTTATCACCCACTTTGTGGATAGTATTTACGGGGTCATAGCGGGCGGTACCCCTTTTGCGGTGGTAGCCAATAGCCTCAATCCTAATTCTAATGGCGGCGATATGGGATGGGCCAGGGAATTGGATCTTGCCGGATTCAGTACTGATCTGGTAAAAGCTGCTTTCAACGCGCCGGTAGGACAACCGGTTAAATTATCTATTCCCGGACAACAACTTATCCTTCAGGTAGAAGAACGTACCCGGCCGGTCAATAAATACAAACTGGCCATTGTAGATATGCCGGTATTGCCGAGTGAAAAAACATCCAACAATATCGACAATGAACTGAACCAGTTCGTTTCCTCGCCTGATGTGAGCCAGAAGTTCAACGAACTGGCTTCGGAAAAGGGATATATGGTGATGCCCGGTATTACTGTTTCTGCCAATGAATTTACATTGGCTCAGATCCCCGGTTCCCGCCAGGTGATCACTTGGGCTGCCAATGAGAAAAAAGCAGGGACTGTGAAGAAATTCGACCTCACCAACCTGCGTATCATCGCAAGGGTGGAAAGGGTAATCCCTTCAGGCACGACACCCTTGTCGGAGGTCTCTTCGGGTATCCGTTCCCAATTGGTGAATGAGAAGAAGGCTGAAAAGATCATCAGCGACCTGAAGTCACAGAACCTCTCCTCTCTCGACGCGTATGCAACAGCTATGAACACCCATACCGATACTGTCCGTTTTGTGAATTTCAATACGCAGAATATTACCGGGTTGGGATTTGAACCGGCTCTGAATGCTGTTTCCGCATTCGCTCCGACCAATAAGATAGTGGGACCGTTGAAGGGAAATATGGGAGTGTATGTGGCTACGGTGACCAACCGTGCTGAAGGGGAAGATGAATATGATGCCGAAGAGCAGAAAAACCAGATACTGAACAACAACGCTTATCGTTTGCAAATGCAATCGATAGAGGTGTTGAAAGCTAAACTGGGTGTGGAAGACAACCGTTTCAGGTTCTTCTGATCTCATTATAAGGTTAATAATAGCTTTGTATAGCAACAAAAGAGGTGGCTTCATAAATGAGGCCACCTCTTTTAAGTTTCGTGTCGAGTGAGTTTATTCCTTAATCGTGCCGTTTTGTTCCAATTGCAACGTTTTGCTGGGCTGGTCGCATACTTCTGTCGGGCCGAAATACTGGATCGGGCCGGGATATACATAATCGGTTTCAACCGCCCACTGGTCACGTTGGCTTTCGAAATATTTGAATGGAGCGCCATCCAGTTCTACCAACGCTTTTTGAATGACCGGTTTCATTTCTCCATGGCGACGTTCCATATTCATCATCATGGTGATGGGTACACCACCCGCGATCCACTCTATAGCGGGGGCTGTGGTGTTGCGTACGGACGACATATATCCGGTCTTGCCGGCAGCAATCAGCATGGAGGCGGTATAGCCGAGTGAATAACAATAGTCTGTGTCGTAGTTCGACGGAGCGGCACAACGGCCTTCATATCCGAAGAAATGGGTAATAGTGGAGAATTTACCTTTATATCGGCCTTCTTGTGTCCATGCATCGAGCCTTTTCTTCACCATCTCAGCCAATAGCTTCTCTGTTTCGATCAGCGATACTTGCACATTGCCGTGCGGGTCACGGTCCAGCGTGAGTTGGCGTGCTACCGTCTCGGGAAGGCTGGCGTATATCTTCGCATTCTCAGCGGAGAGCTTGCTGATGATATAGTCGCGTTGTCCGGAGCGGCGTACCAGGTTGAACTCCTCCTGGTTATGGGCGAGGAAATCGTTCAACTCGTTGATCAATTTTTTCATCGCGGGAATAAATTCTATCAGCCCTTCGGGTATGATGACCGTGCCGAAATTCAATCCTTTTTCCGCCCGTTGGGTGATCACGCCGGCTATATAATCGATGATGTCATCGAGCGACTGTCCTTTGGCTGCCACCTCTTCCGAGATGAGACAGATATTGGGTTGCGTTTGTAATGCACATTCCAGTGCTATATGCGATGCGGAACGGCCCATCACTTTAACAAAGTGCCAGTATTTGCGTGCCGAATTACAGTCGCGCTGGATATTTCCAATCAATTCTGAATATACTTTGCATGCGGTATCGAAGCCGAAAGAGGTCTCGATCTGCTCGTTCTTCAGGTCGCCGTCAATAGTCTTGGGACAACCGATCACCTGCACTCCGGCGTTAATGGATGCGTAATATTCGGCCAATACGCAGGCGTTGGTATTGGAATCGTCCCCGCCGATGATGACCAGCGCTTTGATGTCCAGTTTTTTCAGTATTTCAAGCCCTTTGTTGAATTGTTCCTTGGTCTCCAGCTTTGTGCGTCCGGAGCCGATAATGTCAAACCCGCCGGTATTGCGGTATTCATCAATGATGTCGGAAGTAAGTTCTTTATAGGTATGTTTGACCAACCCGTCAGGCCCCAGGATAAAACCATACAGTTTGCTGTCTTTGTGAAGCCTTTTGATGCCGTCGAATATGCCGGCGATCACGTTATGCCCCCCGGGAGCCTGTCCTCCCGAAAGGATCACACCCACATTTACAGGTGCCGATACTCCGGGTTCACCGGCTGCATGGATAAATTGAACGACCGGCATCCCATACGTGTTGGGGAAGAGTTTTTGTATCTCCTCCTGGTCGAGTACCGATTGTGTGGCAGCACCTTCCCGGATGTCCACATTGCCCTTCAAACCTTCGGGCATCTTGGGCACATAACTTGCCCTTGCAATTTGTAAAGCACTTTTTGTCATTAGATCGATTTTTTTTATGATGAATTGTATTTGTCTCTTCCCGGATAGCTTGTGCCGGGGGGGCCGCTATGTAAACGGGTAGAGGATGACTCTACACGGATTTTTACGGCCGGACAACGATATATAGTTGATGGAGTTCAACCCCAAAAGTACTATTTTTTCGGGAAATAATGAACAATTTTACTATCTTTACCATTCATACCAGATAAGTAAGAAGTGGAGAACTGAAGAAGTTAAGAAGTGGAGAAGTTTTTTGTCTTGATTCTTAGCTCTTGACTCTTTATTAAAAAATGACCGATGAATGCCAAAGAGGAATTGAATGCAGTGGATCTGGAAGCCATAGAAGATTTATATAGAAAATATAAGGCAGATCCTGAGAGTGTGGATGAGAGTTTTCGTTATTTCTTTCAGGGTTTTGATTTAGCCGTCACCCGTTTTCCGGTAAAGCCGGGAGAGGGTAGTGTGTCGGTTGAGAATTCCCGGAAAGAGTTGGCTGTGATGAACCTGATTACTGCGTACAGGCGGCGTGGACACCTTTTTACCAAGACCAATCCTGTTCGTACGCGCCGGAGTTATACACCTACACTTGCCATCGAGAATTTCGACCTTGCCGAAAGCGACCTTGACCGGGAGTTTGAAGTCGGGCATGAGGTAGGGCTGGGTAAGGCTACATTGCGGGAGATCATAGCCCGTCTCGAAAAAACCTATTGTACATCAATTGGAGTGGAGTACCGTTATATGACCAAACCGGAGATTGTACGATGGTTACAGGACAAGATGGAACTCTCGGAAAACCGGGAAATGTTGTCCCGGGAGGCAAAATTGCGTATTCTTGACCGCCTTGTCGAAGCATCGGGTTTCGAGGACTATCTTCATAAAAAGTTTGTAGGACAAAAGCGGTTTTCTTTGGAAGGATCAGAATCGATCATTCCCGCTTTGGACGCCATGATGTCGCGGGGCGGCGCCTATGACGTCAATGAGATTGTGTTTGGCATGGCGCACCGGGGGCGATTGAATGTACTTACCAACCTGATGCAAAAACCGTATGCCCAGGTCTTCCGTGAATTCAATGCACAGAATTATGAGGAGGAGATCAAATACGGTGACGTAAAATATCACCTTGGATATAGCAGTACCATTGATTACGAAGGACGTACCATCACACTCAGCCTTACACCCAACCCTTCCCATCTCGAAGCAGTGGGGCCTGTAGTACAGGGTATTGCCCGGTCGATGCTGGAAAATACACACAATTATGATTATGACCAGGTGTTGCCCATCCTCATTCATGGCGATGCGGCCATTGCCGGACAGGGTGTGGTATATGAAACCATCCAGTTTTCCAAACTCGATGGGTATAAAACAGGGGGCACCATCCATATTGTGATTAACAACCAGGTGGGATTTACCACTAATTACTTAGAGGCACGCTCCAGTACCTATTGTACCGATGTGGCAAAGGTGACCCATTCGCCCGTATTCCATGTGAACGGGGACGATATAGAAGCGATGGTGTATGTGGCCAAGCTGGCTTTGGAATTTCGTCAAAAATTCAATACCGATGTCTTTATCGATCTGCTCTCCTACCGTAAATATGGTCATAACGAAGGAGATGAGCCGCGTTTTACGCAACCAAAGTTGTATGATATCATTGCCAAACATAAGAATCCGCGGGATATTTATGCGGAAAAACTGATCGCCGAAAACGTTATCACCCGGCAGGAGTTTGAGGCAAAAGTATCCCGGTTTCACCGTCGATTGGAAGAGGCTTATGAGGAGTCACTTCAATCGAGTAAACTGAACCTGCAGCCTTTTTTTCCGCACAGGTATAAGAATATACGTTATCCGGAAGCGTCGGATTTTGAAAAGAGTGCCGATACGGCTATCCCGAAGGAGTTATTTCTGGATCTGGCTCAGCGTATTACCCGGCTGCCGGAGGATAAGAAATTCTTTAACAAAACCCAGCGCCTGTTTGCACAGCGGGCGGCTATGATTGAGCAGGACAGTTATGATTGGGCGATGGGAGAGCTGATGGCATACGCTTCCCTGGCCAAGGAGAAACATTCGGTGAGGTTGAGTGGACAGGATTCCGAGCGGGGTACCTTTTCGCATCGGCATGCCGAGGTGGTCACCGAAGACGGTGAAGAGAAATATTTTCCATTGAAGACGTTGGGAGAGGGACAGGCGCCTGCCCGGGTCTATAATTCTCCACTCAACGAGTATGGTATATTGGGATTTGAATATGGTTACTCATTGGCTCACCCATATGGGCTGACTATCTGGGAAGCACAGTTTGGCGACTTTTACAATGTAGGGCAGGTGATTGTGGACCAGTATATCTCGGCAGCACAAGAGAAATGGGGTATAAGGTCGGGGTTGGTGATGCTGTTACCCCATGGATATGAGGGGCAGGGAGCCGAACATTCGAGTGGCCGCGTAGAGCGTTTTCTGAGCCTTTGTGCCAACTATAATCTGCAAGTGGTGAATTGTACCACTCCCGCCAACTTTTTCCATGTGTTGCGAAGGCAACTGCACCGCGATATCCGTCTTCCCCTGATCGTCTTTACCCCCAAAAGCCTCTTACGTCATCCCGAATGTGTGTCGACCCTTGCCGATTTCACGGAAGGACGGTTTCTGGAAGTGATGGAAGACCCATCCATGGAAGATTTGTCGAAAGTGAAAAGAGTGTTGCTTTGTAGCGGTAAGATCTACTACGAACTCAATGCTGAAAGAAGGAAAAGAAATATAGATGATATATCCGTGCTTCGCATCGAACAGCTCTATCCTTTTCCGGAAAAGCAGATCAGGGAGATATTACAGCAATATCCGGAGAATGTGGAACTTGTGTGGGTACAGGAGGAGCCATTCAATATGGGAGCGGCCCTTTTTGTAAAACAGCAAATGGGCGATTGCACGTTACGAGTTATCAGTCGCCCTCCCAGTGGCGTTACCGCAGAAGGGCTGTCGGCCCAGCATAAAGTGCATCAGGCGATTATTTTGGAGGAAGCATTTTCTTTTGAGAGTAAAGAGTAAAGAATAAAGAGTAAAGACTTTTAGAGCCAAGAAGCATGAACCAAAATAATTTCATTGGCACATTGATTTATTAGCACATTAATTGAATATGGCAATAATAGAAATAAAAATACCGAGTCCGGGAGAATCCATCACAAGCGTGGAACTTTCCCGCTGGTTAGTGGAAGAGGGAGCAGTAGTACAAAAAGATAGTGAGATTGCAGAATTGGAATCAGAAAAAGCTACGCTGATGCTGGTGGCAGAAGAGAGTGGGAAAATATCTCTCAACGCTGCGGAAGGAGAATCGATAGAGGTGGGTGCCGTGGCCTGTACCATAGACACGTCCGTGCAGCCGGAAGAGTCTGCTTCGGAACAGCCTTCTGCAAAAAGAGATGAAGCACAGCCTCCTTTGCAGGCCGAACAGAAAGCGTCTGTCCCACCCGTGGAGAAGTCTGCCCCGACTGATATCCCGACAGCTAAGACAGCTGTTAACCCTTCTGAAGTCCAAACGGATTATGACAAAATAAAAATCACGCCTCTGGCTAAGAAAGTGATGACGGAGAACGGCTTGTCGGTGGAAGATGTGATCAACGGTTTGAGACGGTTGAAACGCGAAGATGTAGAGGCGGTTTTGGGCATGTCGGCCATAGGAGGAGCAAGTGGGATCGGTACAAATGGCCTGAAAAAACCGGTCAGTCGTGAGTCGAAAAGTGAAAGGATGAGTTCCTTACGCCGGAAGTTGAGTGAGCGGCTGGTATCGGTGAAGAACGAGACGGCCATGTTGACCACTTTTAATGAGGTCGACATGAAGTCCATTATGGATTTACGCAAGAAATACCAGACCCGGTTCGTGGAACAACACGGTATCAAATTGGGTATTATGTCTTTCTTCCTGAAAGCCTGTGCTGTGGCACTGCGTGAATTTCCCAATGTAAATGCCATGTTGGACGGTGAAAATATGGTCACCTATGACTATGCTGATATATCCGTAGCGGTGAGTACACCCAAAGGGTTGATGGTACCGGTCATCCGCAATGTGGAAAGCCTGGGATTGGCAGAAATAGAGCGCGCGCTTGAGGATCTTGCGGGAAAAGCCCGGAGTGGCAAGATATCCATCCCTGAAATGAGTGGTGGCACGTTCACGGTGACCAACGGCGGTGTTTTCGGATCCATGATGTCCACTCCGCTTATCAATCCACCCCAGTCCGCCATACTGGGGATGCACAATATCCTGGAGCGTCCGGTCGCTGTAGATGGCCAGATAGTGATCCGTCCCATGATGTATGTGGCGCTGTCGTATGACCATCGTGTGATCGACGGCCGTGAGTCTGTCGGTTTTCTGGTCAGGGTTAAACAATTGCTGGAAAATCCGACTGACATGTTGTTCGGGGGAAGTAACGGCGAAAAAGTCTTGCTTGGAATTTAAAATTGGATTTACTTTACAATTGAGAATTTGGCGAATTTAAGTAGCAGTTGTTTTTTTCCGGCAGACTCAAACTCCACGAAAGCCCGTCGGTCATTGCCGCTCATTTCGATGGAAGTCACTACCCCGCGTCCGAAGCGCTCATGCTCAATTATATGTCCAACTTCCAGTTCTTGCGCTTCTTTCGATAAGGGCGCAACGGAAGCAGCCCGTTGTATTGGTACTGGTCGTTTTGGAATAATAGGGGTTCTGGCATAATTGCTATCTGAGGTATCCTGTTCTCTCCGCTCCCGCTGTTCCCGCATAGATCCCCAGAAATCGTCCGTTGACGTCTGCCATACAGTAGTTTCACTATCCTCCCCTTCGATAAAACAAGGATCTATATCTTTCAGGAAGCGGCTTGGAGAGGCCGCACTGGTCATCCCATTCCTGAAGCGGCTTTTCGCATAGGTAATAGTACAGTTTTTTTTTGCGCGGGTGATCGCCACATAGAAGAGGCGGCGTTCCTCTTCCAGTCCCCGTGTTTCCGATTTTGCCATCGCTGACGGGAAAAGGTCTTCTTCCATTCCTACCACGAACACATGATCGAATTCCAATCCTTTGGCGGAGTGGACAGTCATTAGCGTTACCCGCTCGTTGTCGGTTTCGTTGTCGGTATCCTGGTCGGTGAGCAGCGACACTTCCGATAGAAAATCTGTCAGGCTGACATTTTCCTCACCCTGCTCCTGCCGTGTTTCCACAAATTCGTTGATCGCGTTGAGCAACTCCTGCATATTCTGTGCGCGGCTCATTCCTTCGGGCGTCATGTCATTGTAAGCCTCTTTGGCGATGCCACTGTTTTTAATTACCTCCTGTGCCAGTGTGAAGGCGTTCATCGTCTCGTTTTTATCGATAAGATCCTGTATCAGGCTATGGAAGCTTTCCAGTTTCTTGGCTGTTCCCGTGTTGACAGCCAGATTATATTCTAACGGATTGGTTACCACTTTCCAGAGGCTTACACTATGGAGTTGGGCAATGGAAGTAATCTTGCCTACCGTCACGTCGCCGATACCCCGGGTGGGGTAGTTGATGATACGGCGAAAAGCATCTTCGTCGTTTGGGTTGACGATCAGTCGGAAATAGCTGATGATATCCTTGATCTCCTTGCGTTGATAAAACGACAGTCCCCCGTATATCTTGTAGGGGATATTGTTTTTCCTCAGTGCCTCCTCAAAAACACGTGACTGGGCATTGGTCCGGTAAAGGATGGCGAAGTCGCTGTAATGCGCATGTTTCTCTATCCGCATCCTGGCGATTTTGTTGGAGACAATCAATCCCTCTTCGAAATCGGAAAAAGCACTTCTGATCTCTATCTTCTCACCCTCTTCATTCTCCGAGAATACATTTTTGAATATCTGTTCACTGTTCTTCTTGATCAGGCTGTTGGCCGCGTTCACAATATTTTGAGTGGAGCGGTAGTTTTGCTCCAGTTTGAATATCTGTGTATTGGGGAAATTCGATTTGAATTTCAGGATATTGTCGATGTTGGCACCCCTGAACGAGTAGATACTCTGCGCATCGTCACCCACCACGCATACGCGGTGATGGGCATCTGCCAGTTGTTTCACAATGAGGTGCTGCGCGAAGTTGGTATCCTGGTACTCGTCCACCAAGATATATTGGAACTGGTTCTGGTATTTTTCCAGTATATCCTTGTGATCGCGGAACAGGATATTGGTGTACATCAGCAGATCGTCGAAGTCCATGCTGTTGGCAGCGCGGAGCCTGCTTTGGTAACGCTGGTATATCTCGAAAAGCTGTGGCCTTTTCGCCATCCGGTCGTACTGTATGATTTCGGCATTGGCTGCATACATGGCCGGCGTGATCAGGCTGTTCTTCGCTCTCGATATCTGCCCGTGTACCGCTCCCGGCCTGTATTGTTTGTCATCCAGTTGCATTTCCTTGATGATCAGCCGGATTAAATTATTGGAATCGGATGAATCAAAGATGGTGAAGTTCGATTGAAAACCGGCTGCTTCCGCTTCATTCCTTAATATACGTGCAAAAATGGAGTGGAAGGTACCCATCCAGAGCCGCCGGGCCCTTTTCTCCCCCACAATATCGGCAATACGTGATTTCATCTCGCGTGCCGCCTTGTTGGTGAAGGTGAGTGCCAGGATGTAGTAGGGGGGGAGTCCCTGTTCCAGCAGGTAGGCGATCTTATAAGTGAGTACCCGGGTTTTCCCTGATCCTGCACCGGCGATTACGAGCGACGGTCCGTCGCAGAATGCCACGGCTGCCCGTTGTGCTTCGTTCAGCTGGCTGAGAAGACCAGAGTCGCTATTTTTTTCGGTTTCTTGCATAACTACAAAAGTACGAAATTTCGACGGAACAGAATAAAAAACCGTCCTCAAACGAGGGCGGTTATCGATCCTTTGACAAGCAGGATACCGTATTTTTTGTAAAAGTTATAGATCAGATAATTTTGACGATCTGCTTTTAAGAGGTGAGATTCCGTAACGCTTGCTATAGAGATTTATTAAATGTGATACGCTCTTGAAATCGTACATTTTGGCTATTTCCGTAATAGTTATATCCGAATTGATCACCAATGAGTTAATCTCCTCCATTTTCCTATCCAGCATCCATTGATAAGGTGTTTGTCTGAAGCACTTTTTGAAATGGCGTGTGAAAGTTTTTATGCAATCGTAGCCGCAAAGTTCCGACAGCTCATTCGCATTCTTGGCGGACAGATAGTTTTTAAACACTCTGTCTTCGAACCCCTTTGACTTCGATACCCGCGGGATAAATTTCACAAGTACAATCTCACTATCGGGCGATGGATTTACCCTGCTCTTCAAACCGTCTGAGAAAGTAAATGTGCATGAGGCCACATCCGTAAGCAAATATTTGCGTACGTCCTTCTGTTTGTCATTTTTGAATTTCGCGCTATCCATACCTCCCTTTTTTTAAGTGTTCTATTGCATGAGCGTTTTCGTTAAGCAATACGAACAGAAGACAAGTTTGCTTGGACTATGTCATGACGAAAAAAATCTAATTTTAATGAATACTCTTAATGACCACGATCAATACAGCGAATATGCCGTTTTTAGGTCTTGATATGCAGGTGTATAATTCTGTCATGCCCAGTTGATATAACCTTGGCTTTCATTTATCGACAATTTTTAATTCGATGCCTCCTTTTGCGATCGCTGTTTGTCTGATTCTTTTTGATAATTCCGTATCTGTTTCGCCATTTAGCGCCTTCCGAATTGTAGGGTACGTTACATTGAGCACTTTCATAATCTCTTTCCGTACCGCATAGTCGACTTTTATGATAGTATTTCCCATTTTTGTTATATGTGAAAACTTTTCTTTATCTTTATAGCGTTTTTCAAATTGAAACTTTTGCACAAAGTAATAGACAATTTTCTAATTAAGCAAATTTATCGGGGAGTATTTTCTATTTTTTATGAAAATAATTCAAAGAATATATCAGTATATAAATGAGAAAGAATTGAGGCCGGCTGAATTTGAGAGGATGATAGGCGTTTCAAACGGTTATATAAGTAAAATGTATGCAAGACTTTCGGATGTAGGCGAGGGCGTTCTTATGCAGATAATAGAAAATTGTCCGGATTTGAATCCAATGTGGTTGATTTTAGGTACAGGTGAGATGTTGAATAATTCGGGGGGCAATAATATCCCGGAATCGGTTTTGGATAAACTTGTCAATGAGATCAAAGAATTATCAGCAAAGAATGAGAGATTAAAAATAGAAAATGAACGTTTAACCACTGAGATGGACAATAAAAGTCCGTCTTATAATCCATCTGTTATTGTCGAGAATTAATTAGAAATCGTTCCATCCCTTTTTACTAAAAAACCGCCCTCAAGCGAGGGCGGCTTTCAAGGAATGCTTCCTTTTTAAGTTTATCTGAACGTTTTCGTTATACTAAATGAGCAAGGTTAAACTTGTTTGAACTTTGCCATAGCTGGAAAACGACTAGGTTTACCTGAACGTATAGCGCAAGCTAAGAGCGAATCCACTATACCAGTAGTCGTTATAACCTTGAGTGAAGTTAATTGACGGTTTCCAGTCCAGGGAGATGTTAAAGGGTGCCTGGGGAAATGTATACTCGATACCGCCAATCAGGTCGGCTCCAATCAGGAAGGTGCCATCGTAGCGGTCCTTGTGTTTGTGGATCCCTCCGATGTGTCCACCGAGCCCCAGGTACCAGTCCAATCCTCGGACATCGGGCACCGGTTGCTGGTATTCATATAATCCCGTTGCCTGGAAGTAGTTGGGAGAGAACGCAATGATGAATTCACCCGCGGATGCCGGCGCGAAGAAATGTTTCAACGTCACACCGTTGTCGTAACCCAATCTCACGCCGAGTGAGGAGTTGTACTGTTGTGCGTTCAATGTAGTGGCAAATGCTGTCGTCAGAAGAGCAGCAAAAAGTAGTTTTTGTAGTTTCATATGATTTTGTTTTATAAGAAGAATAACAAACAATTGTTGATTTTGTTCTCCCTTTCCCCCTTTTCACCTTTCCACTTTTTCACTTTTCCACTTCAAATAACATTTCCTGCAGAGGGGTTGGTACTCCTGTGTTTCACCCAGCATCACCTGTTTGTCGTTTTCCACCAGTCGGTGTGAATAGTTCGCCAGGTTGCCACATTGAACGCAGATGGCATGTACTTTTACCACATCGTCGGCAATGGCACATAATCCCGGCATCGGTCCGAAAGGGACGCGTTTGAAATCCATGTCGAGTCCGGCTACGATCACCCTTGTTCCCTGGTCGGCCAACTCCTGACACACATCCACCAATCCCATGTCGAAGAACTGCGCCTCGTCGATCCCGATCACTTCCGCGCCGGAAGAAAGCAGTAAAATGTTACTGGAGTGTTCTACCGGGGTGGAGGGGATTGTATTTTTATCATGTGACACCACTTCCTCTTCGGAATAGCGGTTATCGATGGAGGGTTTAAAGATTTCTACCGTTTGGCGTGCAAACTGGGCGCGTCGTAACCTTCGCAGTAGTTCTTCGGTTTTACCGGAGAACATAGAACCGCAAATGACTTCGATACGTCCGGTACGTGCTGTTTCGTTTAATTTATTTTCGTTATACATCTTTCGTCAGGATAGTTTCTTTTGATGTGTTTCCGGAGAGTTTGTCCGGTGCCGGAAGCATAAGGAGATTTATTTCCCTTTGACAATTTTCTTGATCTCATTCAGTTTGTTCAGCGCTTCAATAGGGGTTAGGTTGTTCACATCGAGGTTGATAATCTCATCCCGCACCTGGCTGAGGATCGGGTCATCCAGTTGGAAGAAGCTCAATTGGTATCCCTCCCGTTTTTCCACAAAATCCTGGATAGGTTTCTTTATCATCTCTTTGCGGTTGGAAGACTCCATCTGGGCAAGGATAGCATCTGCCCGTTTGGTGATACTTTGCGGTATACCGGCCATTTTTGCCACGTGGATACCGAAGCTGTGCTCACTTCCACCCGGTACCAGTTTGCGCAGGAAGATCACTTTATTATCGATCTCCTTTACTGCCACATTGTAATTCCTGATACGTTTGAATGATTTCTCCATTTCGTTCAGTTCGTGATAATGCGTGGCGAAGAGTGTTTTGGCGCGTGCTTTCGGGTTCTCATGTATATATTCCACTATTGCCCAGGCGATGGAGATGCCGTCGTAGGTACTCGTGCCGCGTCCCAGTTCGTCAAAGAGGATCAGGCTGCGGTCCGACAGATTGTTGAGTATATTGGCAGCTTCGTTCATCTCTACCATAAAAGTGGATTCCCCGAGCGAGATATTGTCTGAAGCACCTACCCGGGTAAATATCTTATCTACCAGTCCGATCTTTGCGGACTCGGCCGGGACAAAGCATCCAATCTGTGCCATCAGCGTGATAAGAGCTATCTGACGGAGGAGCGCCGATTTTCCTGCCATGTTGGGACCGGTAATAATGATGATTTGTTGGGTATCGCTATCCAGATAAACGTCGTTTGCGATAAACGGTTCTCCCGGAGGTAATTGTTTTTCAATTACCGGATGGCGGCCGTTTTTTATGTCGATTACTTCGGATTCATTGATCGCAGGGCGGATATATTTGTTTTCCTGCGCTACGTTCGCGAAAGAGAGAAGGCAGTCGACCCGGGCAATGATGTTGGCATTGGTCTGTATAGCAGGAATATATCCCAACAGGCTTTCGACCAATGAAGCATAAATACGGTTCTCAATTGAAATGATTTTCTCTTCGGCACCTAATATCTTCTCTTCATATTCTTTCAGTTCTGCTGTGATATACCGTTCGGCACTCACTAACGTCTGTTTGCGTATCCAATCTTCCGGTACCTTGTCTTTATGGGTGTTGCGTACTTCTATATAATAGCCGAACACATTGTTAAAAGCTACCTTTAGTGACGGTATGCCGGTCCTTTCGCTCTCTCGTTGCTGGATTCGCATCAGGTAGTCTTTGCCTGAGTAGGCAATCTGGCGCAGTTCGTCCAGTTCATTGTCTACACCTTTACTGATATACCCGCCCTTGTTCTGTAATGCCGGCGGATCGGGTACGATCTCCTTCCCGATACGATCCCTGATCGTGAGGCAGGGATCGAGTTTTTCTCCCATCTCCGCGATACTTTGGTTGTCGGATGAGAGAAACGCGTTACGGATCGGTTCTATGGCCGTAAGCGCCACTCTCAGTTGGGCTACTTCTCTCGGGTTGATTCTTCCTGTGGCTGCCTTGGAGATAATCCGTTCCAGATCGCCTATAAGGGAGAGTTGCTGTTCGATCAGCGTTTTCAATTCCGGTTCCCTGAAGAGATGTTCCACCACATCCAGGCGGGCTTCGATGGGTTTAGCCTCCCTCAGGGGAAATACTATCCATCGTCGTAACAGGCGTGAACCCATGGGCGAGATGGTCTTGTCGAGCACGTTGAGCAGACTTTTTCCTCCCTCGTTGAGAGGATTGATCAGTTCCAGGTTGCGGATGGTGAACCTGTCGAGACGCACGAAACGTTCTTCTTCAATACGCAACAAAGAGGTTATATGCCCAATATGTTTGTGTTGAGTGATATCCAGGTAATGGAGTATAGCCCCCGAAGCGATGATTCCCTGTGCGAGTTGATCTACTCCGAAGCCTTTTAAATTCTTTGTCTGGAAATGGGATAGAAGTCTGTCCCGGGCGCTGTTTTCTGTAAAAATCCAGTCGTCCAGTTCAAAAATAAACCATTGGGAACCGAAGGCCTCTTCAAACTTCTTTTTATTGCCCCGTTCAATGAGTATCTCTTTGGGTGAGAAGTTGGAGAGGAGCTTGTCGATGTCATCGACCATGCCCTCGGCGGTCAGGAATTCCCCTGTGGAGATGTCGAGGAAAGCGATCCCGAACAGGTTACCTTTTCCGATATGCACCGCGCAAAGAAAATTATTCTCCTTGTGGTTGAGTATATTGTCGTTGATGGAAACCCCCGGGGTGACCAATTCTGTAATTCCCCGTTTTACCAGCTTCTTGGTCATCTTGGGGTCTTCCAACTGGTCGCAGATCGCCACGCGTTTACCGGCGCGTACTAATTTTGGCAAATAGGTATCCAGCGCATGATGGGGAAATCCGGCCAATTCCACGAATTGCGCCGTGCCGTTAGCCCTCCTTGTGAGTGTGATGCCCAGTATTTCCGCCGCAACGATGGCATCGTCCGAAAATGTCTCATAAAAATCACCTACACGAAACAGCAATATGGCATCGGGATGTTTTGTCTTTATCTCGATATATTGCTTCATCATCGGTGTTTCCGCTATCTTCTTTCCCACAAACTTTATTTAAAATTACCAATTACCAATTACTAATTACCAATTATCGCGCAAAGTGTACTATCGGCGTAAGCTACATTATCATGCGCAGCATATTATCGACTGAAGTGCATTATCGTGCAAAGCACACTATAAGCGAAGCTAATTATCACGCGAAACGTATTAAAGAAGCGAAATTACAAAAAAAACGCGACTAGTGAAAAATATTTGCTTTTTCATGCTGAAATAATAGTATTTTTACTATCTTTGAGATGTCAGGCTATAATAAATGCAACGGTATGAAAAAGTATAAAGTAAAAGAAGTAATAGGCCTGTTGCTGGAAGATGAATGGTTTATTGCGAGGCAGAGGGGCAGCCACAAGCAATTTAAGCACCCTGTAAAGAAGGGGATAGTGGCTGTAAATGGGAAACCAAACGATGTATTGGATCAATTTATTTTAAATAGTATTTGGAAACAGGCAGGGTGGAAATAATCCTCCCTGCATAAAAATAGGATATGGAAAAAATTATCGCCAGAATTGGATACGCAGCACACAATTATAGCGCCTTGGTTGAACTGCCAAATGAAGTGGTGGCAGTTACTCATAAAACATTTGAGGGTATTAAGGAGGCAATTGCAGAATCACTCGAATTTTCCAGAGAGGGTCATCTTCACAGTAATGATACTATGCCTGGCTGGGTGAGAAATGGTTATGAGATTGAGTTTAAAATGGAAATATCGGCGCTTTTGCAATATTATGATGGTATTCTTACTCGTTCGGCTCTTTCACGGATAACGGGCATCAATGAGCGCCAATTGGGACATTATGCCACCGGATATCGTAAACCCAGGGAAAAGCTACGTGAGAAGATCATAGAGGGATTTCATAAATTAGGAAAGGAGTTTTCATCCGTCGTGTAGGTTATTGTATTATGTCGTTGAGCCACGCGTTTAAATTTTATAACCTGTTTAAACAGGATCCCAATTTCCGGAAAGCATGTTACGCCTGCAAATCGCGGGAGGAGTGGTTTGTATTCTCTGATAGTGAGTTCGAGGAAGTAATATCCTCTACCCTCTTCAGGTGCCTGATGGAAGCGATAGAAACGATTGCGAAAGAACGGCAATGCAGCAGGATAACGCTTGAAGTACGGGAAGACAATATGGTGGCGCAGCATCTGTATGAAAAGATGGGATTTGGTGAAACAGCACCGCCGATGCTTTACTGGCGGAAATATTTGGAATGATGGCAAAAAAGGCACTAAACGCCGAGACGAACTTGAAAGAGACTTTGAGTCGTTCAAAATTGGACTTTTATTGCGAAAAGCCAGAGAAGAAAAAACTGACACAACAGCAGCTTGGAGATTTAGTGGGCAAAAAACGGACTTACATTTCGAGAGTAGAAAATGACGGAAGCAATTTGACACTGAAAACCTTGTACTACATTATTGAAAAAGGATTTGGAGGAGAAGTTAGAATTTCAATCGAAGTATAAAAAGAGTGAAAATTACTTTAGCAGTTCTTTTAATTCCTTTACTCCTTCCGATGCCCCTTTCTGAATATGGTGGATATCGTAACGGTTGGTGTGTACATCCTTGGGGTCGATCAGGTATACCGGAACGCCTTTCCTTACATCGTTGAGTAATCCGGCTGCTGGATAGACGTTCATGGAGGTGCCGATGATAGCAAAGATATCAGCCTGATTACATATCTTTTCGGCTTCGTATATCATGGGGACCGCCTCGCCAAACCAGACGATATGGGGGCGTAACTGGAATCCCTTCTCGCACATGTCGCCCAGATGCAGGTCGGGATGTGCCGGGTCGATATCATAGATCAGTGAGTCATCCCCGGTGGAACGCGCTTGCATCAGTTCGCCATGCAAATGAATCACTTTCGTGCTACCGGCCTGTTCATGCAGGTTGTCAATGTTTTGGGTGATGATGTGCACATCGAAATCCTTTTCCATCTCAGCCAGTCCATAATGTCCTGCATTGGGCTTGGCCTTTATCAGTTCATGGCGGCGCATATTGTAGAAATTCAGGACTAATTCAGGGTTCATTTCAAAACCTTCGGGTGTAGCCACTTGTTCCACCGGATATTGCTCCCATAACCCGCCCGAATCCCTGAAAGTGGCAATCCCGCTCTCGGCACTCATCCCTGCTCCTGTTAATACTACCAGTTTCTTTTGCATAAGATATTTGTTTTTGGCTATGTTGTAACTGACAAATAGATCTTTTTCTCTGTTTTCTTAGTTTTTCCGTAAGTCTTTGGATTTCAAATATAACATTTTTCCACTTAAAACCAGCGTTATTTCATATTAAAATCTTACTTTTGTGAGTTAAAATCAAAAGGAAAAAGTTAGATGGACAAATTAAGTTACGCGTTAGGGATGAGTATGGCATCAAATCTGATGAATTCAGGATTGAAGCAAATCGATGTAGAATCGTTTGTGAAAGCTTTTACGGAGATTATGAGTAATACCACTCCCTCTATGAGCCCTCAGGAGGCCAACCAGGTTATTCAGAGTTATTTCAGCAAGATGCAGGACGAGATGCTGGAGAATAATCTGAAAGAAGGGGAGGCATTTCTGGAAGAGAACAGCAAGAAAGAGAGTGTCGTTACACTTCCAAGCGGATTACAATACGAGGTGCTTCAGGAAGGAATCGGCGCTAAGCCGAAAGCTACCGACAAGGTGAAATGCCACTATCACGGTACATTATTGAATGGTCAGGTTTTTGACAGTTCCGTGCAGCGAGGCCAGCCCGCCGTATTCGGTGTAAACCAGGTGATCAAAGGATGGGTAGAAGCTCTTCAACTGATGTCAGTCGGGTCGAAGTGGAGATTGTATATCCCTTCCGAACTTGCTTACGGTGCACAGGGAGCAGGGAACTCCATCGAACCCAATTCAACGCTTATCTTCGACGTAGAGTTATTGGGAATAGAATAAATATAACCCCGCATAATACACTATATTTAATATAGAAGAAACGAGCATGAAATGATTTCACCCAAGTTCCTGATTATTGCGAGTTCCATACATCAAAATAAAAAAATAAAATAATCGTATGAAAATGAAGAAAACAATTTTAGGCGCATTTTGTGCCATGACTATGCTGGCAGTGTTGATGGTATCCTGTGGAGGAGCCTCCACCCCGAAGACATCCCTGAAAAATTCTGTGGACAGTGTATCTTATGCCTATGGTGTGAGTATGGCTGAACAAGGATTGATGCAATTTCTTGAACAAAGTGGCGTATTGCAAGGCACCTCCAATATCGAGTATGATTATCAGATGAGGATTGCGGCAGCCGATTCTACCCAGAAAGGGGCATTGCAGAAAGAGATGGCGGCGAAGGTCGATTCAGTGAACAAGCTCAACGCTCCCCGTCTGAATGAATTTATCAGAGGATTAAAGGAGGCGATGAGCCTTGAGGAAAAATCTCCTTATGCCAACGGGTTGAGTATCGGGGTGCAATTTTCACAACAAATGTTGCCTCAGCTCAACACCATGCTTTACGGGGCAGAATCCACCCAGAAGGCGAATAACGACCAGATTATGGCCGGATTGATCTCCGTATTGAAGAATCAGCAATTGGCTATCAGTTCAATGGATGCCAATGCATTGGTACAGAAGGAAATTGAGAAAGCCCAGGAAGCGGAACAGGCCCGTCATGAAGAAGAACTTAAAGTGCAATATGCCGACAGTATTGCTGCCGGGAATGCCTTTCTTGCCGAGAATGCCAAGAGAGAAGGCGTGGTTACACTCGCCAGTGGGTTGCAATATGAGATCCTTCGTGAAGGCAACGGAGCGACTCCCACCGATACTGATCGAGTGAAGGTGCATTATCATGGCACATTGATCAATGGAGAAGTCTTTGATAGCAGTGTAGACAGGGGTGAGCCCTCTACATTTGGTGTGACTCAGGTGATCGCCGGTTGGACTGAAGCCTTGAAACTGATGCCCGTGGGGTCGAAATGGAAATTGTATGTCCCTTATAACCTGGCCTATGGAGCACAGGATCGCGGCACAATAAAACCTTTTTCCAATCTGATTTTCGAAGTAGAACTACTGGGAATAGAGTAATAGGTTTTTCAAAAAAACGGTAAGAAAGGGTGGCCCATAAAGGCCTCCCTTTTTTTTGTTTTGTTATCCTTTGAAGGAAGATATGTTCTGTCTTTTTTATATTGATTCCCTCAATATACGATAAAAAATAAAGATTTATTCAATTTTTACTTGCATAATGTTTTTTGACGGTGTATATTTGCACTATTATAGATTGTAAGGGTATGTCATTGGAATTTGTTAAAATATTTCGGTCTTTTCATTGCTGATTTTTAGCAGAATTTTTAATGAAATGTATAAGAAATAGGGGTGAAAATTTCAGTATGACGTTTTTTTTAAAAAAAAAGTGCAAAAAACCACGTAATTAAAATAAATGATTTATATTTGCGAAACGTATAGATAACCACGAAAATGTTAAAATAATGTAGAGTGACGCTGTGGAACTGGATAGTAGAGTTGTAGAGTCTCTGCTGGAGGAAAAGTGTTTGTATACTAATTACCCTGATGATTATTTTTTTTCTGTTAGTTAGTTAAAACTTTTCCGGAGTTTGGGAAATTTTGAAATATGAAATTATAATAGTGTTTAATTTAAAAGTAGAGTTTATGAAAAGAAAGCTAACAATGTTTTTAGCCCTATTCTTTATTGGAATAGGGCTTGCTGTGGCTCAGACCCAGGTGCGCGGTACCGTGGTGGATGAAACCGGCGAACCGGTGATTGGGGCTACCATCCAAGTCAAAGGAACGTCACAGGGAGCTATTTCCGATATCGACGGTAATTTTAACCTGTCTGCCCCTGCCAGTGGTACATTGGTTATTTCTTATGTCGGATATCAGACACAGGAGGTACCTGTAAGTGCAATTGTGAATATTACCTTGATAACAGATGCAGCGTTACTCGAAGAGCTAATTGTTACAGGATATGGTACATTTAGGAAATCTTCATTTACGGGGTCTGCATCAACGATGACTTCAAAGATTGTACAGGACGCTCCCATTTCTAATGTGCAATCGATGATGGCGGGTGCGATTGCGGGAGTGAAGGTCTCTGCTAACGCTGGACAGCCTGGGGGATTTACTTCAATGCGTATTAGGGGCTCCGGGTCTCTTTCTGCAAATAATAATCCTTTATATGTAATTGATGGTGTGCCTATGTTTCAGAAAGATATTTCAGAATTTACATATGCACAATCAGGGACAGATCCTATGGCGTTGATTAATCCCAGTGATATAGAGGATATTACTGTGGTGAAGGATGCTGCTGCTGCCTCCCTTTACGGGTCTCGTGCAGCTAATGGGGTGGTACTTATTACCACAAAAAGAGGTCGTGCAGGAAAACCTGTTGTTAATCTGAAAGCAGATTGGGGTACATCTGATTTTGCAATTGATTGGCGTCCTACTTTGAATGGAGATTCCCGTCGTGCACTTTTGAAGCATGGTTTTGAAAATTATTTTGTTGCTCAGGGTGATGATTTGGCCACTGCCAGCACAAAGGCTGAAAATAATTTGAACAGTGCGACTTGGTCTCAATTTGTGAATAAACCTGCAAACGGGTGGGTGAACTGGAAAGACCTACTATTACGCGATGCGTCTCGTAGTAATTACGAACTCAGTGTCAGGGGAGGTGACCAAAAAACCACTTATTTTGTTTCTTTGGGATATTTGGATAACGAAGGTGTTTCCATCCAATCCAACCTTAAGAGATACTCAGGAAGAGTAGGTATTGTTCATAATTCGGATAGATGGACCATTGATGCAAATGCTGCAATAGGAAAAACTATTCAAGATCGGAGTAACGAAGGAACTTCATATGCAAGTCCCATCATGACTGTATATGGAATCGGTAGTAGTCCTGCCTATAATCCGTTTAACGAAGATGGATCTTATGCTACTGGCGGTTATCCATTGAATCCAAGTTCGGCAACTAACCCACTTTCCAGTGCTGAATACAACTTTAATAATGCCAATTTATTCCGCTCAACTTCTGCAGCTAAATTAGGATATCGTCTATGGGACAACTTAGTTTTGAGCCAAAGGATAAGTTATGACGTTTTAAACAATAAGGAAATCGTTTGGTGGGATAGTCGTTCAGGGGACGGATTAAACTATAATGGTTTGAATCAGACTATCATGAGTGAGTATGAAACACTGGGAACCCAAACTCAGTTGACATATAATAAGACCTTGAATAATCTACACAGTTTCGATGCTTTGGCTGCTTTTGAGACAGAGGAGACCAAGTACAGTTATATATATGCTATGGGGTATGATTTTCCAAACGTCAGACTTCGGGAAATCGCGAGTGCCGCAGAAAGAGATGCTGAGACGAGTAAAGAAAAAACCCGCTTGATGTCTTTTCTGGGACGTTTGAATTATACCTATGCAGATAAATATTATCTGAGTGCGAACTTCCGTAATGATGGAACGTCACGTCTTTCTTCCGATTCCAGATGGGGCGCATTTTGGTCAGGATCAGGAGCCTGGAGATTCTCAAATGAAGAATTCTTTGCTCCATTGAGAGATGTTGTCTCTGATGCTAAGATCCGTTTTTCTTATGGGACAAATGGTAATCTCCCGAATGGATGGTATGCTTACCAAGGTGTGTATGGTTTTACCTATAAATATGCAGGTTCTGTTGGTTCGTCTGAAGAATCAATCCAGAATAATGCATTACGTTGGGAAAAGAACGAGGTTACTAATTTAGGTTTAGATGTGTCCCTTCTCAATAATAGGCTGAATGTTACCTTAGATCTTTACAATAGAAATACAAAGGATTTATTGTATGAAGTGCCTATCTCGCAAACAACCGGATTTAGCACTGCTTGGTCTAATATTGCCTCGATTAATAATAAAGGGATAGAACTGGACGTTAAAGGCAATATCATATCTCGGAGCGATTTTAACTGGACGGCTTCATTCAATATGGCATATAATAAAAATAAGGTTAAGAAAATTGGAACATCTGGTGATCCTGTGATTACTGGAGTTAGTATTATGGAAGTAGGAAAGCCATTGTACTCTATCTATGTGTATGAATATGCCGGTGTAGATCCTGAAACCGGTAAAGAATCATTCTATACCAATCAAGAAGGAAAAGAACGTGAAATAACTACTACGATTGCTGAAGCGGAAAAGAAAAATATGGGATCCGTTACACCCGATATTACAGGAGGTATTACCAATTCTCTTAATTATAAGGGGCTTGATTTCTCGTTTGTATTTACCTATTCTTTAGGTGGGCAAGTGTACGATTATGCTACATGGATGCAGGCTAATGGTGGTACTTATCAATATCGTTCAAATGTTCCTTCCTATTACAAGATAGACGATATGTGGAAACAGCCGGGCGATAATGCCAAACTTCCTGCATTTGTGTATGGAAACGTGAATACAGTATCTTCTCGTTGGTTATATTCTACTAATCATTTGCGGTTGAAAAATATCACATTAGGATATTCTTTGCCAAAACAATGGCTTAGCAATGTGGGAATTGGAAGAGTTCGTGCATACGTGTCTGGGTCAAATCTCTTGACATTTAAGAAAAAAGGATTGTATTTGGATCCCGAAACGCCAATTGATGGTCAGGTTACCTTTCAAACGCCACCTCTAAAGACTATTGCTTGCGGTATTGAAATAGAATTTTAATTAATTAGAAAACAGAATGAATATGAAAAATATTATAAAAGGATTGACAATAGCAATCGTAGCCACTCTGTTGGTTGCATGCTCTGACTACCTTGACACGGAACAGTATATTGCAATATCTTCAGAAGACGCGATTACAAATATTTCCGATGCAAGAGCCGCATTGACAGGTATGTATGACGGATTGCAAGGTAGCAGCACTAGAAATTCATATTATGCATCCCGTATGATATATTATGGAGATGTGAGAGGTGATGATATGCAAGCCAGTAGATCTGGCAATAGGACTTCTGCTGTATATGAAATGAGGTATACGAAAGATAATGCCCCTGCAATTTGGGAAGTTCCTTATAATGTAATTCGCCGTGCCAATAACATCCTTAAAGCATTTGACAATGAAATTGTTACTGATGCTACGGATGAGGAGGCTGAACTTATTAAAGGACAGGCTTTGGCTGTAAGGGCTTTGGTGCATTTTGATCTAGTACGTGTGTATGGTAAGCCATATGTTGTTGATCAGGGAGCTTCTTTAGGCGTACCCATTGTGACGGAACCCTTAGAACCAGCTGCTATTCCTTCTCGAAACAGTGTTGATGAAGTGTATAAGCAAGTTATTCAGGATCTGGAAAATGCAATTGGTCTGTTGCCGGCTTCAGGAGATACCGAACTTGGATATATAAATCATTGGGCTGCAAAGGCATTGCTTAGCCGTGTTTATCTTTATAAAGGAGATAATCAGCAAGCATTGAATCTGGCGCAGGATGTTATAAATAACTCACCCTATGAACTTTGGACTAATGCTGAGTATGCAGATGTTTGGGAAGATGAAGGTACGTCGGAAGTTATTTTTGAGATTGTAAACTATGATACAAGTGACTGGGGAGACCGTGAAGGAATTGGTTATCTAATGAGTGAGGCGGGATACTCTGATATGATTGTTACCACTACTTTTAGTAGTCTATTAGATGAAGACCCTGCTGATGTTCGTCATGCAATCGTAGATGCGTCTAAAGATGAGACGAATATTAAAACCTGGGGGACTGCTAAAATCTTTGTCAATAAATTCAGAGGTAAAACTGGATCTCAAATTCCTATTGCCAATATTCCAATATTACGTCTCTCTGAAGTGTATTTGAACGGTGCGGAAGCTGCGGTAAAACTGGGAGGATCTAACACTCAAATTGCGGCAGATTATGTGAAAGCAATAGCAGAACGGGCAAATCCTGCATCTACTGAATCAATAACTGCTGCCAATATCACTTTAGACAGGGTATTAAAAGAACGCAGAAAAGAATTAGTAGGAGAGGGGCATCGGTTTTTCGACTTAATGCGTAACAACCTTACTTGCACACGTTATACTAGTGAAGCAGATATGGGACGCCATTATATATTAGCCGAACCGGATTCAAGACAGTTCGATAATAAGTATTTCAGGACAATTTTGCCAATCCCAATTGCTGAAATGAATGCCAATCCTTCTTTGAAAGATCAGCAGAATGCTGGATATTGATCAGGAGGTGTTAATTCCTAAATATGTAAATTTAAAGGCTGGCTCTTTTATGAGTCAGCCTTTATAGGATCACTATAGACTCATTTGAGAAAGGTCATGTGAATCTATTTCTTCTCTCACATTTTATGTTTGCGTATATTGGTGGTGATACACTTCACTTACTGAATTATGCATGGAGATTAGCCTATTCTTTAGCCGCTGGAGAGCCAAGCCTCACAAATGAAAATTTTGACAGTCTGCACCTTTGCCTGTGTTTCCGCCATATCTTCTCCAGTGTAACTCTATTTCTTCTCTATACCTACTCTATAAAATATAGAGATATATTAGCTTTAATCTGGCGAATGAGTGGCTTTTTTAACGGGATAATATTGATATTGTAACATTGAATGGCAGTAATGTGGATATATACATTTTATTTGTATATGACAAACCGGAATTTGCGTTTTATCCTAAGTGGATCAAGCGTACGTAAATTGTTTTAATATTTCTGTCGGTCGAGCCGCATGGCGGGTGGGGTAAGGAAGGCCGCAATCCCTATCACTATGATGATGGATCCGGATAGGATAAAAGATGTGGTGAGCCCCAGTCCGTCTGCCAAGAAGCCGATCCCCACTAATCCCAACATCGCCGGTATAAGGCTGAAAGTGAAAAACATGGAGAAAACCCTACCAAGCACGCCCGGTTCTATCCTGGTTTGTAGTAATCCGGTAAATGCGGCGTTATACACCGCGCCGGAAACACCTCCGATGGCGGTTAACACGGCAAACCAGACAAATCCGTCGGGTGACAAGAGTCCGGTCAACAGGAAAGTGA
Organism: Proteiniphilum sp.; assembly: GCF_040307845.1. GTDB lineage: Bacteria > Bacteroidota > Bacteroidia > Bacteroidales > Dysgonomonadaceae > Proteiniphilum. The sequence continues at coordinate 152,945 of NZ_JAWRIS010000062.1, read as the reverse complement.
GTCCGCAGACGAGGTACATCCAATTGATCAATGCGACGCGATTGATCTTATACACTTTCGCTCCCATTACAGCACCCCCTATCAATGCCCCGACACTCCATATCGCTTCAATGATACCGGCCTGGAATTCTGTGCCATTGAAATAGTCGAATGTCATCAGGGGAAATAGTACGCTGATGGGAATAATAAAGAACGCGACAGATATATCGTAAATGAAAACCCAGCTTAACCCTTTGTTCCTCAGTATGATCATGGCGCCTTCTTTCATTTCCCTTACAATATCCCTTTCTACCCCCTCTTCCTTTTCCGGATTAGGGATATGTACGAAGAAGAGTGAGGTGACAGCTATCAGGGCACCGGCTACGTCGAACAGTAACACATACTCTATCTTCCATATCGTTATCAGCATGGCGCCGAGGGCGGGACCTGCAATTTGACTCACCGAAGCGATAATCTGGTTTACGCCTGCAATACGGGTTAACTGGTTTGTCAGAGCAAGGAGCGGAACCGATGCCTGCATGGCCGGCATGTGGAATGCAGAACCTATGGAGCGTAGTGCCAATAGACCGAATATGTGCCATACCTGTGCTATATCGATCCAGAAAAGAATTGCCAGTATCAAAGTACATAATGCGATAAAAGAGTCGGCAAGCATCATGATCCGTTTACGGTTCCAGCGGTCTATCAATGCCCCGGTAAAAGGCCCGATAATTGATTGGGGAAGTAATCCCGCGATAGCTGCCCACGCCAGCATTTCGGCCGAGCCCGTTTCCAGGCTGAGCCATATAATGATGGCGAAGTTCACAAGACTACTGGTCAGGATGGAGAAAAACTGGCCACTCCAGATAATTGCAAAGGTCCTCTTCCAATTATTATTCATGCGGTTGGATGCTAAAAACCGTCAATATAAACGGACGGTAGTGCTATAACAGCACAAAAATACTAACTGTTTACCGATTGACAGAATTTAGGGTAATAATATCGGTTAATGGAGGTATTTGAAGTTGTAAAAAAAAGACATCATCAAAAAAAAGTATATATTTGTACTCTTTTATATGGGTGGTTATAAAATGTGGCGGTTATTCTTTTTTTTCTTGTCGGTGGTTTACCTTGTTATCTGTTATTCATGCGGGAACAAGGCTAATGAGCATGTATACCGGCAGTTGTCTTCCTGGGATAGTATGATAGACAGCATGCCGCAACTTGTTTCTGATAGTTTGGAAATGATTGACGCTGAGGATTTGGATTGGCCTAACCGGGCTTATTATGGCCTGTTAAAGGTTATTTCGGATGATAAAACGTATGTCAATTTTGCCAGTGATTCCCTGATCAACTCAGTGAGTGATTATTACCGTGTACATGATCCTAAACATAATAACTATATCCGTGCCCTGGCTTATCAGGGTATTGTCCGTACCAGGATGGGAGTGAGAGACAGTACGGTCTTTGAACCACTCAGGGAAGCAAGTAAATTATTTCTCTCCATGCAAAACCCGGATCCCTCAATAGGCTACCTGATCAACTATTTTCTGGGTAATATTCATTATACTAATCGTAGTAATACGGTAGCAGATGAATATTTTCGTAAAGCACTTGACTACGCTCGCCAAGAATGGGATTCTGTTCATCTGTTCGATACTTATCTGGCCCTGTATTGGAATGAAATGGTGCCAAAAAAGATTGAAACGGGTAAGTTGTACCTTGATACGCTTTCATCTTTTTATAACCGGTTGCCCGGAAAGGATTATTTTATTTTGAATGCTCAATCCATCTATTATGATGTGCTGGGTGAGCCTGAAAAAGCCTTGGAAAGAGAAAAGGAATTACTCCAAATAACGTATACCCAGAAAGAAAATATTGACCTTTCGAGGTTATACTATAATATTTCAGATAGATATACCGGGCTTGGACAATTGGACAGTGCTATGTTATATGCCCAAATGGCTATTGGATCCATGCAAGATACCACCTACAGGCAAACTTATCTTTATTATCAGAATGTGGCCAATATTGCTGAGAAACAGGGTAATCTTTCTTTGTCTAATGAGTATTTAAGAGACGCTTTTTCGCTATATAGTGAGTCTATCAAGGACCGTTTGGATACGCGTATTGTGGAATTGGAAAAAAAATACGATCTTACAGAAGCAGAGAATGAGACCCTCAGAGCACGTCAACAAAACCTGCGTATTGTTATCGGTGCCCTGCTTCTGGTCATTGTGCTGATAATCATTCTAATGTATGCCTGGAAAGTAAGGAGAACCACTAAATTGAGACTGGTACAGGCTGAATATAAGATGGAACAGCAAGAGCTGCAAGCCAGGATTTTAAAGGACGAAGCAGGCAAACGCAAGTGGCTGTTGCAACTCTATAGCCATATCTCGGGGCGGCTGGCTTTCCTGCAGGGTGAATTTGAATCGCTTACCCAACGATATATTTCTTCTAACCCGAAAGTATACTATGAAATGGAGAAGATATTGAAGAATACCGACATCGATTTACGAGATATTACCAAAGCGATAGCCACGGACGATGAAACTTTTTATGCCTATACCCGCCTCAAAGATGAAGAGGGGATATTCAATGCGACTGAAAAGATGATGCTGATGTTACTGGCATGTAATGCCGATAACCGACAATTGGCCACGTTTATGAATACCAGTTTAGAGAGTATCCGGGTGAGAAAATCCCAACTTAAAAGGAAAATGCAGGAAAAAAACATGGATATGACTCTCTTCCATGAATAAAAATGCCGTTAAATAAATTGTCTTAAATATTTTATTATTAGTGTAATAGCGGTATTTTGTCCATTAAAAAAGAAGAGTCCTGTTGCTTTTTCTGTCATTCCTCCGTTACTTTGTGTCTATAATTCGCAACGAATTTCAAAAGCATTATTAGAGAATTAATTAATAAAAAGGAGATTAAAATATGAGAAAGTCAATGGTATTTTTGTTCATGACCGTTTGTAGTGCATTCTTATTTTCTGTTTCGGCAGATCAATTATCAGACAAAATTGAGTTAGGTAGGCTCGGGGGTACTACCCGGGGTGCAATGGCTGCAAATAACCTGGGAGAACAGCTTGCAGTACCGGTTGTGGAGGCATACAACCTTCAGAATGTGATTTCCATCTCCGTGCAGAACTATCGAGGCGGCGCATGGGTTGAGATTGTCGGTCCGAGGGAAGTAAGACAGAGTTATATCGAAGTATATGATATGGGTTTTGGTGTAGCGAATCTTTCCGGTCTTCGTGCAGGTACATATACTATACGTGTTACACTCGGTTCGGAAGTGTTTACGGGAACATTTAAAATAGCATCGTATGGACGTTAGTGCAAGAGTAAGAACAGACGATGTACGCAAGTATTTGCTGACGGATGTGGCTTCATGCACATTTACTTTCTCAGATGGTTTGAAAAGCAAGGTGAGCCCATCCCCCGAAAGTGAGATTGTGCTTGTGAAGTTTATCCCGCGGGCATCGAAATCAAAACGGTTTGAAGACAGTGTATTGAGCAATTATTCGCGGGCAAGAAATATGAATGAACTGGCAGCTATGTGTAAATATGACTGTGTAAGGACTTTTACCCGCCACTTCAAGAAATGTTTCGGACAAACTCCCTATCAGTGGATGCTTGAACGTAAGATGGAGGAAATACAATCTTTGGTATTCAACTCTGATATCAGTATCACAGAGATATCCAGGATGTATGACTTTAAAAGCGTATCACATTTGGTGAATGCTTATACCAAGAGATTTGGTATTTCACCGCATAAAAGCAGATTATCGAATGCTATCTGACTCTACCCTTTGATAATAAACCAGACACAATCTTCGTAATTGTTTTCGGTTACTATTTCTTTGTGTATCGGTGAAATTAGAGAAGCGCTACTCGTGAGAGAGCGCTTTTTTTCTATGCAGGGTCGTTAAATTGGGTTTCTGTAAAATATTGATTACTAATAGTGTTTTCGCTGCCATGCCGTTAAAATATTGGAGTGCTATTGTTTTTTATGTCATTCTTCTATTATTTTGTGTTTATAAATTTCAAAATTAATTACAGCGATTTTTGATTCCTGATCTTTGTGCAATATAGGATACATATTATACGTGGTTCGGGAATTATTCAGAAACATTAAAAAAGGATCTTATGAATGCTAACGCTAAAATACAAAAAGAAGACGTACGCAAATATTTGCTGACAGATGTGGCATCCTGCACATTTACTTTCTCGGACGGTTTGAAGAGCAGGGTAAATCCATCGCCCGATAGTGAGATTGTGCTTGTGAAATTTATCCCGCGGGCATCGAAGTCAAAACGGTTTGAAGACAGCGTCTTGAGCAACTATTCACAGGCAAAAAACATGAATGAACTGGCACGGTTATGTAAGTACGACTGTTTAAGGACCTTTACTCGCCATTTCAAGAAATGTTTTGGACAAACACCTTATCAGTGGATGCTCGACCGTAAAATGGAAGAGATACAGTCTCTGGTGCTTAACTCCGATATCAGTATCACTGAAATATCTATGATATATGATTTTAAAAGCGTATCACATCTGGTGAACGCATACAGTAAGAGATTTGGTATTTCACCGCACAAAAGCAGATTATCGAATGCTATCTGACTCTACCCTTTGATAATAATAAAGTAAACATAATCTTCGTAATTGTTTTCGATTACTATTTCTTTGTGTGTCGGTGAAATTAAAAAAGCGCTACTCGTGAGAGGGCGCTTTTTCTTTTTGGTGGTGGCTGAATTGGATTATATCCATCGCATGTATGCGAAATCCATCCTGTGGGGCAAATCGGCATTCTTTGGATATACCCGTAGGCCATACTGGTGTGTGCCGGGATCGTTAAGTGCTTTACGCGATTCGAAATAAAGGAGGGAACCTTCGGTCCTGACCAGATCGAATTCATATGACTCAACGAACTGGGGTTCGTTATTCATCGTGTCGTGATCCACAACCACGCATTCAACGCCTAAGTCACAAATCATGCCTTTCTTGTCGATTACTACCTGTCCGTAGACCTCGTTATGGCCGTTATTAAAATCGACTTTCTGATTGGGATTGAATTCTAATTTGACAACTTCAAACTGATCCCATTTCGAGGCAGTATCTATCTTCCATTTCACAATTTCTTTGACTTTTGCATAGTTATTCTCGTGAAGCTGGTGAGAGCGTTTTGCCAACTTATTGTAGAAGCGGTCGAAGTAATCGTCCATCATTCGTTTGGTGGTGAAATGGGGAGCTATTTCGGCCATGGACTTCCTGATGTATTGTATCCATTCATGGGAGTAGCCATTGCTGTTATGGGCATAATAGAGGGGTACGATCTCATTTTCAAGCAGGGAGTAGATTGTGGAGGCATCCAGTTCATCCTGGTAAAACTGGTTGTCGTAAGTCCGTTCGTCGGTCAGGGCCCAACCGGCGCCCTCTTTGTAGCCTTCATACCACCACCCGTCAAGCACCGAGAGGTTCAATACACCGTTCATCTCCGCTTTTTCGCCGGAAGTTCCCGAGGCTTCCTGAGCGCGGGTGGGAGTGTTCAGCCAGATGTCCACGCCGGATACCAATCGTTTAGCCAGGCGCATATCATAATTCTCAAGGAAGATGATCTTGCCAAGGAATTCAGGACGACGGGATATTTCCACGATCTGTTTGATCAATCCTTGTCCTCCTCCATCGGCAGGGTGCGCTTTCCCCGCAAAAATAAACTGAACAGGATATCTGGGGTTATTTACGATCTTCGACAGGCGTTCGAGGTCGGTGAACAGCAGGTGTGCACGCTTATAAGTGGCAAAACGCCGGGAGAACCCTATCAGCAACGCGTTGGGATTAACCTCCTCCAGCATGCTCACAATCCTTGAGGGAGCCGCCTGGTTCTTGAGCCATCCTTCTTTAAATTCTGTCTGGATATAATCCACCAGTTTCTTTTTCAGATGCATGCGGAGCTCCCATAACTCGTCATCGCTCACATTATAAATATTTTTCCATATCTCGGTATTTGATTGGTCGCCATAAAACGATTCCCCGAAATATTTTTCGTAAAGCGCTTTTACTGAAGATGTTGCCCAGCTGGGTAGGTGAACGCCATTGGTAACATAACCCACATGCAGTTCTTCTGGGAAATAACCTTTCCATACCGGTTGAAACATTTTTTGCGAGACAGTACCGTGGAGTTTACTTACTCCGTTGGCTTCCTGCGCGGTATTCAATGCGAATACGCTCATCGAGAATTTTTCATTCGATCCGGGGTTATCGCGTCCCATATCCATGAACTGTTGCCAGGGGATACCGATACTTTCTATCATAGGTGCCATGTACTTGGAGATCAGGCGCTCGTCGAAATAGTCGTGGCCTGCCGGTACCGGTGTATGGACTGTATAGAGTGACGACGCGCGTACTACCTCCAGTGCTTCCTGAAAGGAGAGGCCTTCTTCCAGCACATAATCATGCAGGCGTTGGATGTTGATAAAGGCCGCATGGCCTTCATTCATATGGTATACATCTTTGCGGATACCCAGTTTTTTTAATAATAATATACCGCCGACACCCAGCAGAAACTCCTGTTTCATACGGTTTTCCCAGTCTCCCCCATACAGTTGATGGGTGATAGGGCGGTCGTACTCACTGTTGTGTTCCAGATCGGTGTCCATAAGGTAGAGGTTGATGCGTCCCACCGCCACTTTCCATACATGTGAATAAATAGAACGGTCATGGAAAGGGACTTCCAGTATCATGGGAGACCCGTCCTCGTTCATCACTTGTGTGATGGGCAGGTTCCCAAAATTTTGCGCCTCGTAGTTGGCGATTTGCTGGCCTTCCATTGAGAGTGTCTGGGTAAAGTAACCGTAACGGTAGAGGAAACCGACCGCAGTCATATCTACATTGCTGTCACTCGCTTCCTTCAGATAATCTCCGGCCAGGATACCCAGACCGCCGGAATAGATTTTCAACACATGCGACAGTCCGTATTCCATACTGAAGTAGGCTACGCTTGGACGCTCATTGTTGTGAGGGGCGCTCATATAATCCTTAAAGTATCCGTAGACACGTTGAATCCGCTCCAGAAGTTCATTGTTGTTCAATACATTCTCAGTGACTTCGGAACGTAAGTTTTGTAATAATACGACCGGATTTTTTCCGCTCTTTTCCCACTCCTGTGGGTCTAAGATTTCAAATATGGCTTTTGCTTCTTCATTCCATACCCACCATAAGTTGTGGACGATCTCTTCCAGCGGACGTAACTGATCGGGTAATTCCGTATGTACGTGGATATCTTTCCAGATGGGCGCGTTTGAATGACTTGATTGAATAATCATCTTTTATAATTAAAAATTTATAATTAAAAATTAAGAATTAAGAATTCTCAACTTTTCACTCTTCACTCTTCATTATTAATTTTTCACTCTTCACTCCGTAGATTTTCTGTCGTCTCTCGGCAGAGTTCAAACAAGTTTGACTCTGCACTCATTCCTAAGAAAATTCACTATTAATTCACAAAGTTTTGGCTCTTGAATCTTACGGCAAGTATAACACTTTTATTCTGTTTTAAGTTTATAGGGATGCGATAATCTGACAAAAGAGTTATGCAATGCTTTGCTATAAGCATCCTGATAATAGCGGATGAAATGTGCCCAGTCTGCCATATCTGCTAATGCAGATGCGCTTTGTTTTAATATTTTCACTTGTTCGTTGCTTTTCAGCGAGAGCTCGTGTACAAGTGAGGCAATTTCTTCGGCCACCTCCGTATGGTTTTCATCATTACGGTGAATTACTTCAATACCGTCACTTATTCCCTCTGTCTTGTCGCCTTGTTTCTTCGCCCAGACACCAAACCCTGCCAGGCTTGTGGTGATGGTAGGAACGGAAAAGGCCACACTTTCGTGCGGAGTATAACCCCACGGCTCGTAATAGGAGGGGAAGACCGTCATGTCGAGTCCGATCAGCAGATCGTAATAGGGTAGGTTGAAGATACCGTCGTCTCCATTCAGATAAGAGGGGACAAAGATGATCTGGACCCTCTCACTTTCTGTATTGCAAAACCCCAGATGCCTGATCTGATTCATCACCATGTCGTGGTCCGGGTCTACTAATTCATGGGTAAGGAAGGGGCAGTCAGAAGAAGGCCTCGGGGAAGTGTTCCCGATTGGTGCTGGTTCATTGCCGGAGAGACGCTCCTGAAGATCTTTACGGGGACCTTTGACCCATCCGGGCACCATGATAAAGGCAATGACATCCTTTGTCAATTCGGGCATTTTCCGGAGCAGGTTCATCGCGTCGATAAATACATCGATACCTTTGTTTTTATATTCATACCTGCCGCTGGTAGCAATCAGTAATGCGTCGGGATGAATGACATGACCTACCATTTTCCCGGCAACGTTGAGCAATGCTTTCCGGGCTTTTTTACGTGCCCGGTTGTAATCAGGTCCCTGGGGTATAAAATCCTTTTCGAACCCGTTGGGTGTGACAATGTCGGGTTGCCGTTGCAGGAGTTGGGTACATTCGGCTGCAGTGATATCACTCACGGTTGTGAAGCAATCCACATAGTGTGCTGCTTTCTTCTCGATGGAGTGCTTGGCTGTCATATTCAACTGCCGGGCCATCTGGTCGCCGTTATATTGATGCAAATGATCATACAACGGGAGATTGTTGCCGGCAATGGAACGGCCGATGGAAGTGGCATGGGTGGTGAAGAGGGTGGCGATCTTGGGAACATGCTTCCTGATATAAAGCGCTGCCGCACCTGTCATCCACTCGTTGAAATGGGCGATCACGTTTTCCGCTTCAAGGTGATGAAAGCGGTAAAAGCTTTCAATGACTACTCCTGTGGCGTAGGCGAACATGGTCGCTTCGTGGTAATCACCGTAAGCCGCTATCGAATCAACCCCGTAATCCATCCACATCTCCGCGTAGATATCATTCTGCTTTTCAAAGAATGCATCGAACTTTATGAGAAAAACGATGGGCTCCCCGGGAATTTTCCATCGTCCGATACGGATAGGGAGATGTTGGTTGCACGATGCGTAATCACGCCATGACGCAAAGAGATGTTTATCTTCCCTGAACCAGGGACTTTCCTGTTCACCCCACACATCGGGGCCAATGAAAAATACCTTGTCTTTATACGTTTTTTGTAGAATATTGGCCCGTGTGGATAGGACGGTATAAATACCGCCCACTTTGTTACACACTTCCCAACTGGCCTCAAATAGGTAATCAGGTGTGTGCCTGGGATCTATCTCCATATGTGATTATTTTCTTGTCTACGAGAGGCAAAGATAATAAAAAAAAATGGCTTATCTTTGTAACTTTCTTGTGAATGGTTGAAACAATAGACATTACCCAATTACAACGGCTGATTGGAAAGCATCCCAACCTGGCGGCGGCAGGCTCTTTACTGAAAGATATAGATGTCTTATCGGTATCGGGTTTGCAGGGGTCTTCACGTGCCTTGTTCGCCGGGGAATTATTCCACAGACAACCCCGGACTTACCTCTATATATTCAATGATGCGGAGACTGCAGGTTATTTCTACCATGACCTGACCCAGATGATGGGATCGGGGGATGTGCTCTTTTTTCCGTCGGCCTACAAGAGGGCCGCCAAGTACGGGCAGATAGACCGTGCCAACGAGGTGCTCCGGGCAGGTGTCTTAAGCCGCCTGCAGGACGGCTCAGGCCCACTGGTCATTGTCAGTTATCCCGATGCGTTGGCAGAGAAAACGGTTTCACGTGAACAATTGGTGGAGAATACGCTGAAGGTATCGGTGGGAGACCGGGTTGACAGTGCTTTTGTGAGCGAAGTGCTCGATAGTCAGGGATTCCAGGTTGCGGATTATGTGTATGAACCGGGGCAATACGCCGTAAGGGGGAGTATCCTCGATGTTTTTTCTTTTTCGAGTGAATATCCCTATCGCATCGATTTCTTTGGGGACGAGGTGGAGACCATACGCAATTTCGATCTGGAAACACAATTGTCGAAGGAGAAATTTAACGAAGTACGGATCGTGCCCGAGTTTGACCGTAATGGATTTAAACCGGCTTCGCTGTTCGGGCTTCTTCCGGGTGACTCGGTAATCGGTACGGAGGATATGCGTTGGATTGTAAGCCGGGTGGAATCGATCCACGAAGATGAATTGCAAATCGATCCTAAGGATGAGGAGTTTGTGAAAGCCGACCTGCTCTCGAAAAAAGACTTCCTGGAGTGCATCGGTTCGTTCCGGCAAATACGTTTCGATACCAGAATGTTGGATACTCCCGACGCCACTATCGAATTCAACACCTCGATGCAGCCTCTTTATCATAAGAATTTCGACCTCCTGAGTGAATCTTTGCGCCGGTTCATGGATGAGGGCTATACAATTTATATATTGAGCGACAGTGAAAAACAGCAGAAAAGACTTTACCATATTTTTGAGGACCGTAACGATCCCATCCCCTTTATCCCGGTCAACAAGACGTTGCATGAGGGATTTTCGGATGAAACGTTGAAAATATGCTGCTTTACCGATCACCAGATTTTTGATCGTTTTCATAAATACAGCCTGAAATCCGAGAAGGCCCGTTCGGGTAAGATTGCCCTGACGCTCAAGGAGATCAACCAACTCCAGCCGGGAGACTATGTGGTGCATATGGATCATGGTATCGGCCGGTTTGCCGGACTGGTCCGTTTGCGTATCGGCGATAAGATACAAGAGGTAATTAAACTCACCTATAAAAATAACGATGCCGTATTTGTTTCCATCCATTCCCTGCACAAAATATCAAAGTACAAAGGGAAGGAAGGCGAGGAACCACAACTCAACAAGTTGGGTTCAGGGGCGTGGGAGAAGGTGAAGGAGAGGACCAAGAAGAAAATTAAGGATATTGCCCGCGACCTGATCAAACTCTATGCCCGGCGCCAGCAGGAGAAAGGGTTTGCCTTTTCGAAGGATACTTATCTGCAGACCGAGTTGGAAGCGTCGTTCATGTATGAAGATACACCTGATCAGGTGAAAGCGACCCGCGATGTGAAAGCCGACATGCAGAGTGAGCGGCCTATGGACCGGCTGGTTTGTGGCGATGTGGGGTTCGGCAAGACCGAGGTCGCCATCCGTGCTGCCTTTAAAGCGGCAACCGACGGCAAGCAGACGGCTGTATTGGTGCCTACTACTGTACTGGCCACACAACATTACCATACTTTCAGGGATAGGCTGGCCGATTTCCCTGTGAAGGTGGATTACCTGAGTCGCGCGCGTTCGGCGAAAGAACAAAAAGAGATACTGCTCCGTTTAAAAGAGGGGAAGATCGATATCCTTATCGGTACGCACCGGCTGGTAGGGAAGGATGTGGAGTTTAAAGACCTCGGATTGCTGATCATTGATGAAGAGCAGAAATTCGGCGTGTCGGTCAAGGAGAAACTTAAACAGTTGAAGGTGAATGTGGACACACTCACTATGACGGCAACACCTATCCCTCGTACCCTGCAATTCTCACTGATGGGGTCGCGTGACCTCTCTACCATCGGCACGCCGCCTCCCAACCGTTATCCCATACAAACAGAGGTGCATACTTTTGATATCGAATTAATCCGTGATGCCATCCATTTCGAGTTGAACCGCAACGGGCAGCTTTTTATTGTGAATAACCGCATCAAGAATATTTATGAGCTGGAGGCATTGATCAAGAGGGAAATTCCCGGTGTGAGAGTGGCGGTGGGACATGGGCAGATGGATCCGAAAAAGTTGGAGGGCGTGATTGAAGATTTTGTCAACCATGAACAGGATGTGTTGATTGCCACCACCATTATCGAATCGGGAATCGACATGCCCAATGTGAATACCATCATCGTGATGGATGCGCAGAATTTCGGGCTGAGCGACCTGCATCAGTTGCGGGGCAGGGTGGGACGAAGCAACCGCAAGGCGTTCTGTTACCTGCTGGCTCCTCCCTTCTATACGCTGAGCAGCGACTCACGCAGGCGACTGCAGGCTATTGAGAATTTTGCCGAACTGGGGAGCGGACTTCACATTGCCATGCAGGACCTGGATATCCGTGGGGCGGGAAACCTGCTGGGTGCGGAACAGAGTGGTTTTATTGCCGACCTGGGATATGAGACTTACCAGAAAATTCTGGAGGAAGCAGTACAGGAGTTACGGAAAGATGAGTTTGCGGAATTGTACGATGCGCAGCAGGCTGAAAGGGCGCAGGCGTATAATTTTGTGGATGATGTACTGGTGGAGAGTGATTTGGAACTGATGTTCCCGGTGAATTATATTCCGAATGATGCGGAACGCGTAGGAATTTACCGCGAGATGGATAATATGGAGTCGGAGACAGAGATCATGGACTTTATGAAACGTCTGGAAGACCGCTTTGGAAAAATTCCGCCGCAGGGCAGGGAACTTATCCGTATTGTGCGGCTCCGCCGTATTGCCAAGTCGCTGGGAATTGAGAAAGTGGTATTGAAAAACGGACAGATGACCCTCTTCCTGATCTCTGATCCGGAGTCGCCCTATTACAATTCACCGGTGTTCGACCAGTTATTGGATTTTGTACAGAAACAACCACGCCGATGCCGTTTGCAAGAGAAAGGCCGGAAACGGTCGGTGGCAATCAGTCAGATAGAGACCGTGGAAACCGCTGTCGCTTTACTGGAAGAGATTGACGGGGGAGATCAGATTACAAAATCATAAGGACTGGAGAAATCCCTTACCATACGTATCTTTACATCTATCGAGTTAGAAACGAGAGAGTAGGGGACCACACTTCGGGTGAGCCATGCACCGCCGCCAATCACCGAGTCATGGCCTACCAATGTATTTCCCCCGAGAATAGTGGCATTGGCATAGATCACCACGTTGTCTTCCACAGTGGGATGCCGTTTTATATCTGACAACTTTTTTTCCACATACAAAGCGCCGAGCGTCACACCCTGATATATCTTCACGTTATCGCCAATCACAGTTGTCTCGCCAATCACGATTCCCGTCCCATGGTCCATAAACAGATTCTTGCCTATCCTGGCGGCAGGATGGATATCGATGCCTACTTTTGAGTGTGCGTACTCTGAGAAAAGCCGGGCAATCAGGGGGACTCCCAACCGGTGGAGCTCATGGGCCACACGATGTACGCAGAGCGCGTAAAAACCGGGATAAGTGAGGATTACCTCTTCCAGACTCTTGGCTGCAGGGTCGGCTTTCAGGTAGCAGGCCGCATCCTTATAGAGCCGTTCCCGGAGTAAGGGAAATTGACGGAAAAATGATTCGGTGATCCCTTCAGCTTTCTCCTCACCGGTGAGCGAGGATATGTTGGCATAAAGTGTGAGAGCGGCGCCCTTCAGCTTTTCATGGACATCTACCGGTTCCGCACAGTCGCAGATTGGAAACATCTGTGAAATAAGCGTTTCTATCACTTCTTCCAGGTCACACTTGTTTATTGGAATGCGTATGGGTTGCGGGTTGAACTGCTGAATGAGCTCCTCAATCTTGTCAGTCATACAAATAGGGTGTTTATTGTATATTCTTTATTCTTTCTATCAATTCGTTTCCCAGTGCCTTCTTATCTTCTATATGCTTCAGGGTGGCCATGACAAAGGGATTCTTGTCAAAAGCACCCCGTACATATTCAAAGTCCATTGCCCGGTCCTGAATATTACCGTCGGCACCGAAGCCGGTTTTGAAAGAAAGTGAGAATTCTTTTTTTGCGTCACAGTAAATCATCTCATCGAGACCAATTACCGCTGCTTTCCATTTATCCACAATTGAAATCACATCAGCGGCCGTGATCTCATCGGCTTTTATTCCGTAAAACGACTGGATTTTATCCCAGGCCCATGTCCATTCATTTTCATAGTAGTCCTGGTGTAGTTTCCGGAATACATGATTGATTTCCTTCAGTGAGGAGATCTCTCCCGATTCGATATTACAGAGTAGTTCGTCGATTTCCGATTTGGGAGCTATCAGTCCGGAGACATCTACCCATTCTCCCTGTCCGGTCGCCCCTTGCGGGTCAAGCCGCTGCCTGATCTCTTCATTACTTTTAAACCGGGTATTCTCTAAACGCTTGATAAGCGAGTTCCCAAGGAATTTATGGATAATGATCTCGTAGAGCTTTAATCCCCTTTGGAGCGATGAGTTGGAGATAACGCAACTCTGGAAGGTATAAAATTCGGATGTCTCGCCGGCGGCCGATTGCAGGTTCTTAAGGATCTCTATGCCGGCAAACACTTTTTGGATGGTGTAAGGGCTGAGCAGGTTGAAATTGATACAATCGAGCCGGTCGGGATCTTTCCGTCGGTCTCTTTCCGGCCACTTCTTGGCATCACGGATAGTACCCACGCTGCGTAAGTTCACACCCGGTGCGATATGGGTACCGTTGTCTTTTTCCACCAGGTAGGAAAAAGGAAGATTCGATGTGTCGGCATGTTGATAATGACGTCCCAGGATCAACGAGAAAGGCCCCACTTTGGCAGGCCATAATACGTAAGAGTTACTGGTGGTTTTGGCGCCCCGTTCAATGATCCCCTGGTGGATAGGCCCCAGTTTATACATGTGGTTGCTCTGATTGGAACCCGACCCTGCGTTCATAAAGGAGAACATCCCGGCAATCAGCAAGGTCGATTTATGATGGGTAACGGTGTATGGTCCGGCAAAAAGGGCACAGGCTTCCCCGTTCTCACCCTGGCAATTACTGAAAAAGAGGGAGTCGGAAGCGGAATAACCGTGGTCGATATGACAGGCCTGTCCGATGAAACAGCGGGAGATAATGGAGCCCCCATCGATGGTGGAACCGGAGCAGACAATGAAATCCTCGGCAATCACATTCCGTCCGATATAAACCGGATCATATTCATTGCTGTTGATGCTCCCGTTTTTGAGTTTCATCGCACCGGTGATCTTACAGAAAGAGCCTATCCGCACGTTTTTGATATAACCCACGTTCACGATTTTGCAGTCGTTTTCGATGATTCCCCTGTCAGATGCATGCTTGTTGCAATAATAATCGATGATCGCTTTCATCCGTTCGACCAATTTTGGACGATGGCGGTAAAGGGAATAAATATAGGCAAAATGGGCGGAGAGTTTGTCGGTGATATGTACTTCTCTTCCCCCGGTTTCGTTCAACACATTGACTTGCACTCCGTTCCCGAATGTAGTCATCCCGTCGACCAGGATCACATCTATATTCTGGATAAAGCAATTATCACCGATAGTGTAGTTGGCTATATAATTCTGCACATTCTCGATCACTACATTGTCGCCGATGCTACAATTATGAATGACAGCGCGGTTGATGCCGGCATGTTTTTGTAACCCGCCGGGCAAAGAAAAAACCTTCTCAAATATGCCGATCTCTACTCTTCCTGAAAAGTGGCTTTCCCGTATATGACATGGGTCGAAGCCTTCTTTTACAGTAATATTTTTCCAGTCGGTACAGCTACATCCGTTTTTTTTCAACTGGTCGATTTCGGATTGTTTTAAGTTCCTGCGAATTTGCATAGTCTAATGTGCCAATATGCTAATGTAACTAATGTGAGTAATGAGATGAATAGAGAGAAGTTAAGAAGTTGAGAAGTTAAGAATCCTGAAATTAGTGATTAAAACAAAAAAGAGGGTAAAATCATGATGGAAATACCCTCTTTAATCTGTTATTTGTTCTCCTTGAGTGCCTCGAAGATGAGTTTTTCGAGTTCTTCTGCCAATTCGGGATTATCTTTGACAGCAGCTTTGGCCGCGTCGCGCCCCTGACCCAGTTTAGTGTCGTTATAACTGTACCATGAACCGCTTTTCTTGATGATTCCCAAATCGGATCCCAGATCAATAATCTCTCCTGTACGTGAAATTCCTTCTCCATACATGATATCGAACTCCGCTTTGCGGAAGGGGGGGGCCAGCTTGTTTTTGACAACCCTTACACGGGTAGGTTTCCCAACCTGTTCTTCACCTTCTTTGATAGCAGTACCACTACCGCGGATATCCAGACGTACTGAGGCATAGAATTTCAATGCATTTCCTCCGGTAGTAGTTTCCGGATTGCCGAACATCACCCCGATCTTCTCACGTAACTGGTTGATGAAGATACAGGTGGTATTGGTTTTGCTGATGGCTGAGGTGAGTTTCCTGAGTGCCTGCGACATCAATCGTGCCTGTAAACCCACGTTGGAATCTCCCATTTCTCCTTCTATCTCTTTTTTTGGAGTGAGGGCCGCCACCGAGTCGATGACGATAATATCTACTGCGGAGGAGCGGATCAATTGTTCTGCGATCTCCAATGCCTCTTCACCACTGCTGGGCTGTGAAATGAGTAGTTCATCCGTATTTACGCCCAGTTTCTCGGCATAAAAACGGTCGAAAGCGTGTTCGGCATCTATAAAGGCCGCTACACCACCCGCCTTTTGGGCTTCGGCAATCGCGTGGATGGCGAGTGTGGTCTTCCCTGATGATTCGGGTCCGTAGATCTCAATGACACGCCCGCGCGGATAGCCGCCCACCCCCAGGGCCACATTCAGGGCAATGGAACCGGAGGAGATAACCGGCACCTCTTCCACTTTTTCGTCACCCATCATCATGATAGAGCCCTTGCCGTAGGTCTTTTCAATCTTGTCCATCGCTGCACGCAGCGCTTTTAATTTTTCACTGTTCTTGTTATCTTTTTCGTCTGCCATGTTTTTAGCTATGTTTAATGTTTTGCACTTGACTCCATTGCCGATTTATCAGTCCCGGCCGGTTTCCATATTCTCTAATATCTGCTCGGCATGGTTTTTCGTATCCACCCCTCTTCCTTCTATTTTGTCACGGATAATCCCGTTTTCATCTATAAGGAATGTAGTACGGACGGTACCCATGAATTTCTTCCCCATCATCGATTTCTCTTGCCACACCCCGAATTGCTCTACCAGCTTCTTATCACTATCGGCAATCAGAGGGAATGGAAGCGAGAACTTCTCGATGAATTTCCGGTGTGATTTCTCACTGTCGACACTTACACCCACGATTTCGTACCCTGCTTTACGAAGGTCCTTATACCCGTCACGCAGGCTGCATGCCTGTGCTGTGCACCCCGGCGTATTATCTTTCGGATAAAAATAGAGAGCCAGTTTTTTTCCTCTGAATTGCTCCGCCTTTACCGGTTCCCCGTTCTGGTCTGTGCCCAGTATTTCGGGTATTTTGTCGCCAATCTTCATCTTGTTAAACTATTTTTCTCTTTCGTAAATTCTTGATCTCGTAAGTAAAACCTATTGATATCACATTTGTGTGGTCGAACAGGTTATTTACCAAAGGCACGTGTAACTATCTTCCTGTGATTTTGGGCTGAACGGAAGGATTAGTACAACACCAAAAAGTAGTATGATCCTTTTGCTTGTGATTCGCACTTTTTATGTCAAAGATATAAAAAAAATCACACTAATTGATACATTCCTCCCGGGAGTGATGTAACAATATTTTTTACTTCCAATTCCAGTAATGTCATAAACAAATCCGAGACAGGAATGTTGAGTTCGATAGCCAGGGTGTTCACATGCATGGCTCCCTTTTCGTTGAGTTTTTCGAATAGTACCGACTCTTCTTCCGATAGTTCGGGGAAGAGGTCTTGCTGTATCGGGATAGATTGCTTCTCATCGGGTTCCCATCCCATGTGAGAAATAAAACCGTCGATGCTTTGAAAGAGGATGGCTTTGTTGTCCGATATCAACCTGTTGCAACCGGTCGACATTTTATCGCGGATACGGCCCGGTATAGCGAAAACCTCCCTGTAGTAAGAGTTGGCAATGTCGGCAGTAGTAAGTGATCCTCCCTTCTCAGCCGATTCAATCACTACGACCGCATCCGCCATGCCGGCGACGATACGGTTGCGCTTCACGAAATTGTGCTTGTCAGGATTGGTACCGCTGGGAAATTCGGTAAGTAGCGCTCCTTGTTGCAACATCTCCACAGCTGTCTGCCGGTGTATCTGGGGATAGATGCGGTCCAGGCCGTGTGCCAGTACGGCCACAGTGGAGAGGTTGTGCTTCAATGCTGCCCGGTGGGCACAGATGTCGATGCCATACGCCAGTCCGCTGATGACCTGTACGTCGGGTATCCTGCGTGATAGCTCTTCGATGAACTCTTTACAAAAATCTTCACCATATCGGGTGGAGTTGCGTGTGCCCACCACACTGATGGTCTTTTGGTGGTTGAAATCGGCATTGCCTCTGGCATAGAGCAACAGGGGTGCGTCAATACACTGGGTAAGCCGTTGGGGATAATCGTCGTCGGTAAAGAAGAAGAGCCTTAGCTTATTGTTCTCCACGAATGCCAACTCTTTTTCTGCTTTTTTCAGTACTTCCGGATCACGAATCTCATTGATCAACCGTCTTGAGATGCGGGGAATGGCTTCCAGCTTGCGGACATCCTCTTTGAAGATCGCCTCCTCGTCGCCTATCACCTGCATCAAAGTGCGGGCGTGCATCACTCCCACGCCTTTGATCTGTGTGAGCGCTATCCGATATAGGTCTTTGTTTGTGCGCATGGCTCTGAAATTATCAATTACTAATTATCGCGCAAAGTACACTGTCACTCGAAGAGTACCTCTCCACCATTCCTCTTTTCAACTTAACCACTTAGGCACCTAATCACTTCAAATATATTCCGCAAACGCTTCATCAAATATTTCAGGTTGCGACAATTTGCCGTTCACCAGGTTCACCACCTCGATCTTTGCCTTGGCGCACACTGTATTGTCTGATAGGCGAATGATCTTCTGATGGAAAATATATTTCACGCCTACTCTTTCGATACGATGTACCGTACAATTGAACTCATCCATGCCAATCAAAGGGACTTTATACCGAATCTCCACCTGTGAGACTACCGCATCAATCCCCTGCAAATGCAATTCATGAAAATTGAGTCCTACTTTTTCCAGGAACTCATGTCGTGTCACCTCGAAATAATGCTGATAATTAGCATTGTTTACATGTCCCTGCGTGTCACACTCGTAGTCACGCACCTTCATCTTATAGGTGAAAATTGGATCCATTGATTTTTCGCCTCCTTTCCTGATTCTATGTATCCGTTTTATTTCTTTTGAACATTTTCTTTTATCCACTCCCTCGCATTGGCGAACGCTTCCATCCATGGTGTGACCTCATGCTTGCGGTAGGCGTGCGGGTACCAGGCGTTTTGCCAGGGGAAGATGGAGCGTTCGGGGTGAGGCATCATCGCCAGATGGCGCCCGTCGCGGGAGCAGACGGCGGCAGTGGCAAAGTCTGAACCGTTGGGATTGCCCGGATATTCGTCGTAGACGTATTTCGCAGCGATATGGTAAGCGGACTCCGATTCCGGCAGGCTAAAACGGCCTTCGCCATGGGCTACCCATACGCCCAGTTTTGTGCCTTCGAGCGATTGGAGCATTACCGAATTATTCTTGGGAATCTCTAAACTGACGAAAGTGGATTCGAATTTATGGGACAGATTGTGCTGCATCTTGGGATGGTTGTCGCCCATCTCCGGGTAGATCAATCCCAACTCCATCAGCAACTGGCAACCGTTGCAGATGCCGAGGCTCAGCGTGTCTTCTCGGGCGAAAAAATTATTCAGGGCGGCTTTCGCCTTTTCGTTATAGCGGAAACCACCGGCCCATCCCTTGGAGGAGCCCAGTACGTCGGAATTGGAGAAGCCCCCGCAGAAGATGGCAAACTGCACATCTTGCAATGTCTCGCGCCCGGACGTGAGGTCGGTCATGTGTACATCCTTTACGTCGAAGCCGGCCAACCAAAGCGTGTATGCCATCTCCCGTTCGCCATTGGTGCCTTTTTCACGGATAATGGCGGCAGTGAGTCCAGACCGTTCTTGCCTTCCGGAATTCAACCCGAGGTCTTCCATCTTTCCGGTGAAAGAAGGGTTGAAACCGAACTGGAGCGGTTGGTTTTTATAATTCCCGAACCGCTGTGCAGCGCAGGTTTCTCCGCTCTGCTTACGGTCGAGCAGGTAGGAGGTTTTGTACCATATATCCCGCAACTGGTCGATATCGAATTCTTTACGGAAGGTATCTTTGGAGATCACCAATTTGCGCTCTTCTATCGGACGCGCTATGATGGCCGCTCCTACGCCGTAATCCTGTAGGATTTTCTCCACTAAGCGGTGATGTTTCACCTGGATGATTACTCCCGGATTTTCAGAGAAGAGAATTTTAATCAGGTCTGCATGGTGAATCTTATCGAAACGTGCTTCCAGTCCACCTTGCGGGTTGGCGAAGCACATCTCGAGCAGGGTGGTGATCATTCCTCCGGCGGAGATATCATGTCCGGCAAGGATCAATCCGCGGTTCACCAATTCCTGTACGGCGGCGAAGGTATTCTTGAAATATTCGGCATCGGTTACTGTGGGTGCTTCGTCCCCAATCTTGCTCATGGTCTGGGCGAATGCCGAACCTCCCAGCTTGAAGGTGTCGAACGAGAAATCGATGTAATAGAGGTAGGTGCCTCTTATGTAGGCCAGCACGGGCGACACGATCTTACGGATATTTTTCACTTCGGCGGCGGCGGAGATAATCACCGTACCCGGAGAATACACTTTATCGTCGCCATATTTCTGTGTCATCGAGAGCGAGTCTTTTCCGGTAGGGATATTGATGCCCAGGTCGCAGGTAAAGTCGGAGCAGGCTTCCACGGCTTTGTAAAGACGGGCATCCTCTCCCGGATTGCGGCAGGGCCACATCCAGTTGGCACTGAGGGAGACGGATTGCAGTCCGTCGGCGAGTGGTGCGAAAACAATGTTGGTAAGCGCTTCGGCCACTGCCATCACCGAACCGGCGGCAGGGTCTATCATGGCTACCTGTGGGGCATGTCCGAGTGATGTGGCCATGCCGGCATAGCCGTTGTAATCGAGTGCGATGGCGCCGCAGTCGCTCAGCGGCAGCTGGATTTCTCCCTGGCACTGCTGGCGGGCGATTTTTCCGGTCACGGAGCGGTCCACTTTGTTGGTAAGCCAATCCTTACAGGCGACCGCCTCTAACTTCAGTACGTTTTCTATATAGGTGCTGAGTGATTCTTGGTCGTATTCGGGCGCACTGTATGCTTCGGTGATGGTGCTGTCTTCCATGATGGTGACGGGTGGCTTTCCGAAGAAATCCTCCAATTCCATGTCAATGGGGCAGGTACCGTCCGGCTGGCGGAAGGTGAATTTCATATCACCTGTAGTCTCACCCACTACGTACATGGGAGACCGTTCACGGGAGGCGATCCGTTCAATGCGTTCTATATCTTTTTGCGCTACCAGCAAACCCATCCGTTCCTGGCTTTCGTTGCCAATGATTTCCCGGGCGGAAAGTGTCTCGTCGCCCACCGGCAGTTTATCCATCTCAATCACACCACCTGTCTGCTCCACTAATTCCGACAGGCAGTTCAGGTGACCGCCCGCACCATGGTCGTGGATGGAGACAATGGGATTTTCTTCGGACTCAGCCAGAGAGCGGATCACGTTGGCTACCCGTTTTTGCATTTCGGGGTTGGCGCGTTGCACAGCGTTGAGTTCAATGCCGGCAGCGTATTCTCCTGTATTGACCGACGAAACGGCGCCGCCACCCATACCGATGCGATAATTGTCGCCGCCCAGTACCACTACTTTCTCACCGCTCTCCGGCTCACCTTTTTTTGCATCGCGTTTATTGGCGTATCCTACACCGCCGGCAAGCATGATCACCTTGTCGTAACCGAACTTCTTGTCGTTTTCGACATGCTCCAAAGTGAGTACTGACCCGCAAATCAGTGGTTGGCCGAATTTGTTCCCGAAATCGGATGCTCCGTTGGAAGCTTTGACAAGTATTTGTTCAGGCGTTTGATAGAGCCACGGGCGTGGGGGAAGCGTTTGTTCCCATGCACGTCCCTCTTCGAGGCGGGGGTAGGAGGTCATGTAAATGGCTGTCCCAGCCACCGGCAACGAGCCTTTCCCACCGGCAAGCCGGTCGCGGATTTCGCCACCCGTACCGGTAGACGCACCATTGAACGGTTCTACGGTTGTGGGGAAGTTATGCGTTTCGGCTTTGAGCGAGAGCACGCTTTCTACCTCCCTGGTCCGGAAGAAATCAGGCTTGTCGCCGCTTGCCGGTGCGAACTGCTGTATGGCAGGGCCTTGTATGAAAGCCACATTATCCTTGTAGGCCGAGATCAGGCTGTTGGGGTTGACGATAGAGGTCTTCTTGATCAACTGGAACAGCGTCATCTCTTTTTCTTCACCATCGATGACGAATTTACCGTTGAATATCTTGTGGCGGCAGTGCTCGGAATTGACCTGTGAGAATCCGAACACTTCGCTGTCGGTCAATTTACGTCCCATCTTTTGGCTAACGCCGTTGAGGTAGTCGATTTCCTCATTGCTCAGTGCCAATCCTTCCGCCTGGTTGTAAGCAGAGATATCATCGATATATATGATTTCTTCGGGTTGCTTGTCAATAGTGAAAACAGTCTGGTCCAGTTTGTCATATTTGCGTTGTAACATCGGATCAAATTCCGTTGTGTCACCGTTCATATAGGGTGTGTATTCTTCGATGCGTGTAATTCCCCCGATACCCATATTCTGGGTGATTTCCACTGCGCAAGTGCTCCATGGAGTGATCATCTCACGGCGGGGGCCGATAAAGGGTTGGTCTATACTTTCTACGGGGAGCATTTCCGCTTCGCCAAATAACCAGATCAGTTTCTTAACATCTTCAGGAGTGAATTCCGAATGGGTTTGTACGGCGATTACGCTTTGGGAGGGAGCTTTGAAAAATGTAATCATATCTCTTTTTTGTCAAACTTTTATCAATCTGAATGGAATCACAAAGTTAATAAACTTTTTTGTCCTTTTTGATAATGAATGTACCTTTGCAACGGAAATATTAGAGTCATATCTCTGTAAAGAGCTGTATATGTTTGAAACAATCGCCAAAGGATTTCTCATTGGATTGTTGGTCTCTGCCCCTATGGGCCCGATTAATATGCTGGTCATTCAACGAACGCTTAGCCGTGGCTGGCGGCATGGCTTCATAACAGGAATGGGAGCCATGTTGTCAGATTTGATATATGTTTTGATTACATTGGTAGGCGTGGGTTTAGTAGCCGATTTCTTTGACAAATATGAACAAACGATACAAGGGGTGGGGAGCGTTGTCCTTTTCTTCTTCGGCCTCATGGTTTTCCGTTCTAACCCTTTGAGAGACTGGACTCCCGATCAGTTGTGCAAGGAGACACGTTATGTGAAGGATTTTATTTC
The DNA here is from genome assembly GCF_040307845.1 of Proteiniphilum sp. Classification (GTDB taxonomy): domain Bacteria; phylum Bacteroidota; class Bacteroidia; order Bacteroidales; family Dysgonomonadaceae; genus Proteiniphilum. The sequence goes on along the minus strand of NZ_JAWRIS010000062.1, from coordinate 129,731 downwards.
ATCGTTTTTACTTACCTTTTCCAATGTGGCGATTATCCTGATCCTCATGGGCCTTTATGCCCACTTTTCATTTAATCCTTTGGGTGATGGGAGAAATTTTTTTGTTGCCGGATTAACCGGTATTATCATGGCTACATTTGGATGGTGGTTTTTTCTCACGACCATGGTTTCCCGTTTACGTAGACATTTTAACCGCAGAGGATTGGTGTTATTGAACCGGACAGTAGGTGCCATCCTCATGCTGTTGGGAGCAGGGAAAATTATTCTGTCATTTTTCCCCGGATTGTTATAGCTTTTCTTCCAAATCTCTTTAACGCCTTTACCCTCTATCTTTTTACAACCGGCTTCCCCCCATCTCCCAGTCCCCCTGTCTACACTTGTTTTCCGATCTCGATAACTTCCAAATCTCTGATATTCCCTTCGTCCAGCACAAAACGGAGTAGCGTGCGTACCTGATGGAAGCCGTATTTTCCCGCAGCACCGGGATTCATGTGGAGGCATTCCAGTTTTTTATCGTATATCACTTTCAGTATATGGGAGTGGCCTGCAATAAAAAGTTTTGGAGGGTTGTCACGTAACTTCGGAAGGACGGCCGGGTTGTAACGGCCGGGATAACCGCCGATATGGGTGATCATTACATCCACCTTTTCGAGGGTGAAACGCAACGTGTGGGGATATGCCCTGCGGACGGCAGCATCGTCGATATTGCCATACACTGCACGGAAGGGTTTGAATGCTTCGAATTGTTGTGCCAGGGCAAGTGAGCCTATGTCGCCGGCATGCCATACTTCGTCACACGGGGCAAAGTATGTCTCGAATTTAGGATCCCAATAACCGTGGGTGTCTGAAAGCAAGCCGATTCTTTTCAATTTCATTTGGCGTTTTCTCGCAACGACATAATCCAAGCAAGCTTGTCTTCTGTTCGTATTGCTTAACGAAAACGTTCATTTTTTTTATTCGGCCAAAGTTATTATTTTTATCGCATAATTCAAAAAGGAATCGAATTCAAAATATGAACAACTCTATATATAGGTATTTCAAACGCGATATTAGTTGGCTGTCATTTAATTACCGTGTTCTCTTAGAGGCCAGGGATGAGCGGTTGCCGGTATACGAGCGGATTAAATTTCTCGCCATCTATGCTTCCAATCTGGAAGAATTTTATAAAATACGTGTCTCAGGATACCACAGTTCCCTGCTGGAGAGTATCAAGCGTGACGAGTCGGTGGAGGAGGCGATGAAGACCATCGTACAGATCAATAATGAGGTCACGGCCCAGGAGGAGGAGTATGATGATATCTTTCATGAGATGATATTACCGGAGTTGAGGCGCAATGGCATCATACTCTATCAGAGTGACAAGGTGGAGCCATTCCATCAGGAATATGTAAGCAAATATTTCAATGAAGAGGTGTTTCCCTATTTGCAACCGATGATTATTCAGAAGGATGATATCCATTCGTTTATTCAGGATGGTCGCATTTATCAGGTTATCAGCCTGTTGAAAAAAAAGAAGAAGCAGGGGTATACTTATGCCATTATGAAAATTCCTTATACCAAAATTCCCCGGTTTATTGAACTTCCTTCCTATGATGGCAAGTATTATATCATGTTTATTGATGATGTGATCAAGGCCAATATGCAGAGTGTATTCCCGGGATATCGGATTGAGGATTGTTTCAGCATCAAGATCTCCCGCGATGCCGACTTCTCCCTGGAAGACGAGGATCAGAAAGATATTGCGGAGGAGATCCTGCGCAAGGTGCGCAAACGGAAGATAGGGGCGGTCACCCGGTTTCAGTATGATAAGGATATGCCGGATTATTTTCTGCACTATCTCTGTGAGGCATATGAGATTGAAGAGGAAGAGCTGCTTCCTTCCGGGCGTTACCTGAACAGGGCAGATCTTTCCAAGTTACCCAATCCTGTGGGGGATTCATTGAAGCAGCATCTGCCGCCACCGCTCCGGGTGCCGGAAGTGGAAGCCAATAGTTCTATCCTCAGGGTATTACGGAAACAGGATGTGTTGCTGCATTTCCCCTACCAGTCGTTCGATTATCTGTTGCGGTTCCTTATGCAGGCAGCATTCGACCCGAAAGTGCTGGAAATAAAGGTGACTCAGTACCGGGTGGCGGAGAATTCTGCCGTTATCAACAGCCTGATCAGCGCTGCCAAGAACGGAAAAAAGGTGACAGTATTTGTCGAACTGAAAGCCCGGTTCGATGAGATGAACAATTATCTTACCTCCGAACTGATGCAACAGGCAGGGGTAAAGATCATTTACAGCCTGCCGGGGTTAAAAGTACATGCCAAACTGGCCTATGTGCGCAAGCGCAGCAACGATCCGGATGAGCCTATTAAGGGATATGCTTATCTGGGAACGGGCAATTTCAATGAGAAGACGGCCCGTATCTATTCCGACAAGGGACTGCTCACCTCCAATAAAGAATTTATCAGGGATATCGATGAGGTATTCCGGGTATTGGAAGGAAAACCTTACATGCATAATTTCAAGCACCTTTTGGTGACACAGTTCAATATGCTTCCCGAGATCCACAGGATGATCGAGCGGGAGATCAATCAGGTGAAAAACGGCGGTATCGGTTACATCATACTGAAAATGAATAGCCTGGAAGATAGGGGTGTGGTCGATGCGCTTTACCGGGCCAGCGAGGCGGGAGTAAAGATAGACCTGATTATACGCGGGATATGTTGTCTGGTTCCCAACCAGCCGTACAGTAAAAATATCACGGTGACCCGTATTGTGGACGCCTATCTCGAGCATGCACGGGTCTGGTACTTCTTTAACGGAGGGGAAGAGGACATCTACCTGACTTCGGCCGACTGGATGCAACGCAACCTGCACCGCCGCATTGAAGTGGCTTTTCCCATATATACTGAATCGTTGAAACGACAGATCATCGATATATTAAAAATACAGCTTGGAGACAATCAAAGCGCGGTCTGGATCGATGAAAACCTGCAGAACGTCTTCAAACGGGATACGGCTCCGGCTGATGCTCCTCCTGTGCGCGCACAGCAGGCAATCTACGAGTACCTAAAGAAATCCACCGGGCAGTAGGGAGTATTTTTACCGTGCTATTTCAGTTGAAGAGGCGAAAGAGAGGGTTCAAAAAGGACTCAAAAAATGTTTAAAGAAAAACATAGTCAAGAGAAAGTCGCTTGATAATGAGTGTTTTAATATTGTCAAAAATACTTCATGGGGTACGCTTTCTTTAATATTTTCCGACATAATGGGGAAATATTTATTATGTGTGATATGTAAGCAATAACCACATGATAGGTCAATATTTATGATAGAGCAAACTATAAATGGAAAATAAACTTGCAAAATATTTGTCCCAACCGGCGCCGGTAAACGACCGGCCCTGGCTGACCGTTATCTTGGTAACAGTTATTGTCGTTTTGATTTTATCCCTGTTCGAACCTTTTGGCTTTAGCGGTCAAATGAGCGTTTTATTATGGTTTACGCTGGCTACTGTGCTATGTGGTACGCTTGTATTTGTGGTCTTTCCAAAAATATTTAAACAATATTACACTGCTGAGAGATGGACGGTAGGCAAGACACTATTGTCTTATCTGTTCCTTATCATTTTAATGGGATTAAGTGTCACATCACTTAATTATTTTGTTTTCATCACCCATCCTCCCGAAAATTATCTTCCGGTTTTCCTGACGGATATGTTCGCTTCGTTGACAATTGGCATGATACCGCTATGCATCATCACTTTTATTATTCAAAACCGGGCTTTGAAACGGAATCTAAACGAGGCGAAGGTGATGAACAAAGCGCTTGCCGAAAGAGTAACCCCGGATAAAACAGAAGAGGGAGTTATCACACTTACCGGTTCTACCAAAGAGTCGTTAATAACCAGCCCTGAGGATATACTATTCATTGAAGCTACCGGTAATTATGTCAATGTGCATTATAAACAGGATAATAAGGTCGGGTACAAATTGCTTCGTACTACCATCAAGCAAGTGGAGGAGTCATTGCAGGATCAACCGGTATTCGTGCGATGCCACCGTACATTTATCGTCAATACCCAAAAGATTCACAACGTAACCGGAAATGCGCAGGGATATAAATTGTCCCTTTATGACACCCTTGAAGAAATACCTGTTTCCAGAACTTACCTCAAATCTTTCCGGGATATCTTGCGTTGAAAGTTTGTATTTCGTCCCAAAATGCTGTGATAGGACGCATATTTTTGCATTTGATCACTAAACCGGTCTGGTTGTCACTATAATTTTCGGTTCCGTATTCTGTGATGTATGTTTGCAGCAAATTCAAACATAAAAACAGGTGAAACGAGTATGAAGGCAACAATCATTTTTCTTGTATTATCATTCATTCCTTATTGGACCAGTGCGCAATCCATTCAAAAAATTTCAGGTAAAGTCCTTAGTGAAGACGGTTCTCCCACAGACGGCTATAATGTGATATTGTTGTCGCCTCAGGATTCAACCCTCTATAAGGGAGATTTCTTTTTAGATCCTGATTTCTTCATTGAGACGAATCGGCTTCCTGTTTTAATGAAGGTGACCTCTTTTGGTTTCAGGGATACCTTGTTTTTGGTTTCGTCTAACATTGAAGAGTTGGCAGAAATCCGCCTTGCTTCTCAAAGCTATACGCTGAATGAAGTGGTTGTTAAGGCTTCATTACCCATGTTTAGCATGAAAACCGATCGTATTACATTGAACGTGGAGGGAACCGCTTTGAGCGAATCAGGTTCGGCTGTGGACGTGTTACAGAAAGCCGCACGTGTTAGAGTCGAAGAGAGCGGGATATCCGTTTTAGGAGTTGGTAATGCGATGATTATAGTGGATGGGCGGGAATTGCCGGCAAGCCAATCACTCGGGACGCTCTCTTCTTCCGAAATCCGGAAAGTAGATATTATCACCAATCCTTCATCAAAATATGATGCAAAAGGCAAAGCTGTCATCGAGATTACTACTAAAAAGGCGAAACGTGATGGATTTGGCGCGGCGGTTACCAGCCGGATGAGCAAGGGAACCTATTGGAACCCATATATGGGGACTGAAATTTCAGCTAAAACAGATAGAGTATCGTTTTACGGCTTTTACGCATACTCCACGGGAAAAAGCCTTATTACCGAATCGTATGTGAGGGACTACACGAATGAAATACCGCCACTATACGGATTAGTGGATATGGAAAGCATCAACAGGACCACTGGAAGCCATCGTATCCGGTTATCGGGAGATTATGATCTTTCCGACAAGCATAAAGTGGGACTGCAATTGAGTGACCAATTCCTGGACGGAAATAACAAGAAAGAGGAGACCAGCCGTACTTATAGTTCTGCCGACATTCATCTGCCGCCGGTATCCGAATTGGCGTCATTGCAGGAAATCCCTTTTAAAAGAAATTACCAGACAGCTACTGCGTATTATTCTTATCAATCGTCTCCCACGGGGATGAAACTGAATGCCGTGTTGGACCGGTCGCGTTACGATACCAAATCGAATGCCCTTATCCATGAAACCGGAAATTCGACTGTTATCACAAAACAAAACGACGTAAAGGCCACAATTGACATTGCATCTTTCAAAACGGATGCTTCTATTCCCCTTCCAAAAGGGTACAGGTTGGAGACAGGAGTAAAATACAGCAATATGCATAATCGGAGTAATACGCTATTTTCAACGGGAGGTGGCATTTTACGTGATATCGATTACGACTATAAAGAGAATATCGGAGCCTTCTATTTCCTGTTGTCCAACCGATTCGGGAAAATAGATGCCGAACTTGGGGCGAGAATGGAGGTTTCAGATAACTATGCGACCACGGATGTGGTTGTGCAGGATACCACCCAATGGAATATCTTTCCAAGCGCTACTCTAAATTGGAATATTGCGAAAGATTGGGACGTGAATTTTTCTTATGCGATGAAAATATCCCGACCCACTTTTCAGGATTTGAATCCTGCCATAGACTATGTGGATTCGACAACTTATTTTCAGGGAAATCCCGGCTTGGTGCCTGAAATTCGCCACGCCCTGACCTTGAAATTATCCTATTTGAAAATGATAACATTGGGAGTCAGTTATACAAGAAAGAATGATCTGTTAGCGTGGTATGTGGAGCAAGATCCCATGAATCCGGTTTTGACGAGGATTACCCAAAAGAATATCAATAAATCAGATGTTTTATCGGTGGATGCAGTGCTGCCCTATCAAAACAGGTGGGTTAGTGGTTATCTGTCCACAGGCATGATTTATACTATCAGCAACGATAGAGCGTCGCAAATAGCCAATCTGAAACAGCCCATGTGGTATGCTTATTCGGGCTTTGACTTTACATTGCCTTACGGTTTCAAGGTAAATGCGAATATCCGGTATTTTACAAAGGGATTGGAGAATGTTTTTTATTTCGACCCGGTCTTCAGGATGGATATAGGTATTCGAAAATCATTCTCAAGTGATAAATTGACTGCAGGCATTATATGGAACGATGTGTTCCGCACGGACGATATGACCACCTATACTACTCTCAATAACAGGTATATCGGTTATCATTATTATTATGATCGCCAACTGGTGAATTTCTCTCTTACTTATCGTTTCAGTTCTCAAAAAAGTAAATATCAGTCACGTTCTTCTATCAATGAGGAGAGTAAAAGGATAAAAAATTTGTAATCCAAAAAAACATGCCGGAAGTCCGATATTGATTGGATCCGTTGAAAAAAACATAATTGCTCATATTGATTATGTCCGACTATTGTTGTATTTTTGTATTGGCTGTATTTCAATAAAGTAACTATTTGATGAATAATTTCAAACGCTTATAAATATGGTAAACAATAATATGACTGAATTAGAGAAAATCCGATTGAAAAAAAGTACTGTTTTAGCAAGGGGGGTGACTGTAGCCGAAACAGAACTTATATATTTCTTCGTCAATTAGTACCACCAGGGAAAGGACAATATGCAAAGTTAGCTGAACGAATAAGATACTCTCCTGCTGATGTATAATAATTTATCTAAATTGTCAAATAAGATGAGAGAATCAAACAATAAACTTACCTGTAGTATCGCTCCATCCGGAAAGGAAAACAAATACATGGATTTGATGAGAACAGCGGTACGTATGCTAGATATAGAGCCACTGCCCGGCAAAAAGAGAGGTTCCGCTGATTATATATGGCATCATTGGATTGAAAAATTTGATTCTCTTTCTGTTATTAAACTTTTAGCTGCTACAAAGAAAAAAATCATCTGGAATGTTCATAACAAAATTCCACATGATATTCGAAATACTCAGAAGGCAAAGAAGATTATGATTTCAATGGCAAGCATCGCTCATAAAATAGTGATTCATTGTCAGGAATCTGTGGAAATAATTAAGGACCTTTGTCCTAACAATCCGGACATTTTGAGTAAAATTGTTTATGTTCCGCATCCGAATTATATCGGAATATATGGTTCAGAAAAATCTGAAAACCACCTCCGGAATGACAAATTATCATTGTGTTTTTTCGGAAAAATAAAAGCATATAAGAACATTGAACTACTTATTTCGGCGATAAACGAACTGGATTTCGATGATGTCGAGTTAAAGATAATCGGACGATGTTGGGATACGAAATATTTTCAAGACTTAATTGGTGAAAACAAGCATATTAAAACCAACTTCAGATTTATTGCTGATGAAGAAATTCCTGAGATATCGGCAAACTGTCATCTTTTCGTTTTTCCTTACAATTTAGAATCTTCATTAAACAGTGGAGCTACACTATTGGCGTTTTCTTATGGACGATCCGTTATTTCGTCTCTAACGGGAACGCTTGCCGATATACAAGACAAATCAATGTTCTTTTCTTATACCTACAACAATCCTGTTGAACATAAGGAAGCTTTGAAACAGCAAATAATTTCAATTCGAGACAAATATAAAGGGTGCTATAATGACCTTTTACTGCTGGGTGGAAAATGTCGTGAATATGTAGCTAAAAACAATTCTTTAGAACAAGTCTCGAAACAATTGACCCTTGTTTTCGACAGCAAGGAGAAAGCTCCTAAAAATATAAAAACGCAATTCGCCTGCTTGCGATTGCGTTTGTTATTTCCATGGCTAAAAATAAGTTCTCTTTTTAGAAAAGCATCTCATATTTTTCAGCATCATTGAATCTCGCGTTAGCAATTTTGATTCATTGATGAGATGCATGATGAATTTTTTTTCTATTCTGTTATTCATACGATTATTTTATTTTTTCTTGTTGGTGTATGGAACTCGCGATAATCATCCCTTGGGTGTAATGGTGTTCATGCTCGTTTCAAAACTTGATTTTTCGGGCAAAATACTTTCAAATGCAGTGCGAATCTCGTCCATCGTTTTCACATAATCTCTGATATGTATGTTGTCGTTCAAGCACACGAGCGAGTAGGATTGCTCACGGATGGCTCGTACCGCTTGTTTGGGTCTCACCATCAGCGGGAACATTTTTGTATCCTGATAGGTATTGTATGGTTCAAAATTTCCCTGGCATATTTGCCAGGTACGAAAAAGCTCCGGCGTCAAATCATTTAATGCCCTGAACCTGTTCACCGATGTTTCGGTTAACTCTTTGCCGGCAGCCGCCCAAACTTCTTCGAAAGTGCTTTTCAAAAAGGGTTGCGCATTGTGAGGCGTACGTAATGTCACAAATTTGCCGTATGGTTTTAGAAGGTAGTTCCATCGTGCCTTGGATCCGTAGGATTTGTCGAACCATTTATCCTTATATTGGGCCATTACTTCCTTTTTGTCGAAATGTTCGTTTATGACCCTGATATTGTTTTTAATACGCTTGTACCATTGGGACCAACCGGGATTGTATTGAAATACTGCAATATCGCAAGGCAAACCGTTTCTGAAAAAGCGCTCTTGACGAATGGAGTTAATAATATAGAAATCGTCATTAAAATACACAAAATGCTCGGCTAAATCGGGGATTTTATGCAAATACCGTTCAATCACAACAGAATTGTAGCTTGGCAGAAATTCATTCGGGATGAAGTCTTTGTGGGACACCAGATTCAGTTTCGGATTATTCTCGTCCAACCAATCGGGTTTTTGACCGCAAGTTACGAAATGAATCTTACGAACCCAAGGTGCAAAATTTTCAACCCCTCTAAACCAATACTTTAAAAAGCCATAATCACGAAAGCGTGCTTCCGAAACTTCGTTTTTGGTGTTGTCTATCTTTCCGGAATATTTGGCGAAATTTTTTTTCCACTCAGTATCGTCCATGTCGACCCAAGTAATCACAAAATCTATCTCCATTGACTTTCCTCCTAAAAAAAGAGGCTGTCTCAAAAATAAAGACAGCCTCATAAATGTGGCTAGCTACTAAGAATTTATTCCTCCGTAGCCTCCTGGAATAAGTTTACACGTTTGTTGGCATTCAGTTTCTCGAAGTCTTCGCGTGAACCGACTACCAGTTTGTCGAACTCCCTCTGGCCGGTACCGGCCGGGATAAGGTGCCCACAGATCACGTTTTCTTTCAGACCTTCGAGTGAATCGACTTTTCCGTTGATGGCAGCGTCATTCAATACCTTGGTAGTTTCCTGGAACGAAGCAGCCGACATGAAACTGGTCGTCTGGAGTGCTGCACGGGTAATTCCCTGCAACACCTGGTTTGCGGTGGCGGGAACGGCATCGCGTGCTTCCACCGGTTTCAGGTCGCGACGTTTCAGCGAACTGTTTTCGTCGCGCAGCTTACGGGCGGTCACGATCTGTCCCGGTTCGAATAGTTGCGAGTCGCCGGAGCTGATAATCACTTTCTTGCCCCAGATACGGTCGTTTTCTTCCATCATCTCATTCTTGTCGACCAGTTGCTGCTCGAGGAAGCGGGTATCACCCGGGTCCACTACTTCTACCTTACGCATCATCTGGCGTACAATGACTTCGAAGTGCTTGTCGTTGATCTTCACGCCCTGTAGACGGTATACGTCCTGTACTTCGTTCACGATATATTCCTGTACGGCCGTCGGGCCCTTGATAGCCAGAATATCCGACGGGGTGATGGCTCCGTCGGAGAGTGGCATTCCTGCGCGTACATAGTCATTTTCCTGTACCAATATCTGTTTGGATAGGGGCACCATGTATTTCTTCACTTCACCTGTTTTAGAGGTGATGGAAATCTCCTGGTTCCCGCGTTTGATCTTGCCGAACGATATCTCGCCGTCGATTTCGGCGACCACCGCCGGATTGGACGGGTTACGGGCTTCGAACAACTCGGTTACGCGCGGCAGACCTCCCGTGATATCACCTGCCTTGCCTACGGCACGCGGGATTTTCACCAACACATCCCCGGCTTTGATATCGTCGTTCTCATTTTTCACGATGTGCGATCCGAGTGGAAGGGTGTAAGTGCGTAGTACATCGTCATTCTCATCCACGATATGTGCCGAAGGTGCTTTGGTTTTATCACGTGATTCGATGATCACCTTCTCCTTCAAACCGGTCTGCTCGTCAGACTCGACTTTATAAGTGAGGTTTTCGGTGAAACTCTCGAACCTGATCTTTCCGGATGCTTCGGAAACGATAACCGCATTGAACGGATCCCATTCGCAGATCAGGTCGCCTTTTGTCACTTTGTCACCCTGGTTGAAATAGAGTTTCGAACCGTAAGGTATGTTGTGCGCCAGCAACACGATTTTGGTGTTGGGGTCTACGATACGCATTTCCACCAGGCGGCTCACTACTACTTTGTAGGGTTTGCCTTCGGCATCAGTAGTTTCTACATAACGGAGTTCGTCGAATTCGAGCGTACCATCGTATTTGGTCACAATGCTGTTTTCGGCAGCAATGTTGGAAGCGATCCCCCCCACGTGGAACGTACGCAGCGTAAGCTGTGTACCCGGTTCACCGATGGACTGGGCGGCGATTACACCCACCGCTTCACCTTTCTGTACCATCCTGCCGGTAGCGAGGTTCCTTCCGTAACACTTCGCACAAACGCCGTGTGACGATTCGCAGGTGAGTACCGAACGGATTTCTACCCGCTCGATGGGTGATTCTTCTATTTTCTTCGCTATATCTTCGGTGATCTCTTCTCCTGCGTTCACAATGATCTCTCCGGTGTTGGGATGCTGCACATCATGTACCGACACGCGTCCCAAAATACGCTCGTAGAGTGAGGCGATCACCTCGTCGTTATTCTTGATGGCGGTAGCCACCAGGCCACGCAGTGTGCCGCAATCTTCCTCATTGATGATCACATCCTGTGACACGTCAACCAGACGACGGGTAAGGTACCCGGCATCGGCTGTCTTCAACGCCGTATCGGCAAGACCCTTGCGGGCACCGTGGGTGGATATGAAGTATTCCAATACCGACAATCCTTCCTTGAAGTTCGCAAGGATGGGGTTCTCGATGATCTGCGCTCCTTCGGCGCCGCTCTTTTGCGGTTTGGCCATCAATCCACGCATACCCGACAACTGGCGGATCTGTTCGCGTGAACCACGGGCACCCGAATCAAGCATCATATATACCGAGTTGAATCCCTGGTCGTCTTCGGCAAGTTGCTTCATCAGGATATTCGAAAGCTTGGAGTTGATATGCGTCCAGGTATCGATGATCTGGTTGTAACGTTCGTTGTAGGTGATGAACCCCATATTGTAGTTATCCATGATCTGTTCCACTTCGGCATATCCTTCAGCAATAAGTGTTTCCTTTTCAGCAGGGATGATCACGTCTTCGAGGTTGAACGAGAGTCCTCCCTTGAAAGCCATATAGTAACCGAGCGATTTGATATCGTCGAGATACTGTGCCGTGCGGGCTACTCCACAGGTCTTGATCACTTTTCCGATAATATCGCGGAGCGATTTCTTGGAAAGCAGTTCATTGATATATCCTACCTCTTTGGGGATGGCTTCGTTGGTGATTACACGTCCCACGGTGGTCTCGTGCATCTTACGGATAGGGTTGCCCTCTTCGTCGATATCATCCACGATTACCTTCACCAGGGCATGCACATCCACTGCTCCTTCATTATAAGCGATAATGGCTTCTTCCTCCCCGTAGAAGGTCATGCCTTCCCCTTTTGCGCCGGGGCGGATCTTGGTGATATAATATAATCCCAATACCATGTCCTGTGAGGGAACGGTGATCGGTGCCCCATTGGCAGGGTTGAGGATATTGTGGGCGGCGAGCATCAACAATTGTGCTTCGAGGATGGCTTCGTTGCCGAGCGGCAGGTGGACTGCCATCTGGTCACCGTCGAAGTCGGCGTTGAATGCCGTACAGGCAAGCGGGTGCAACTGAATGGCCTTACCTTCGATCAGCTTGGGCTGGAATGCCTGGATACCCAGACGGTGGAGGGTAGGGGCACGGTTCAGCAGTACCGGATGCCCTTTCATCACGTACTCGAGGATATCATATACCACCGGTTCTTTTCTGTCCACGATTTTCTTGGCAGATTTCACCGTCTTGACGATGCCCCTTTCGATGAGCTTACGGATGATAAATGGTTTATATAGTTCGGCTGCCATATCTTTCGGCAAGCCGCATTCATGCATTTTGAGTTCGGGTCCCACGACGATTACCGAACGTGCCGAGTAGTCCACACGCTTACCGAGCAGGTTCTGGCGGAAACGTCCCTGTTTCCCTTTCAGACTGTCGGAAAGTGATTTCAACGGACGGTTCGACTCAGTCTTGATCGCACTCGATTTACGTGAGTTGTCGAACAGCGAGTCTACCGCTTCCTGCAACATACGTTTTTCGTTGCGCAGGATCACATCCGGAGCCTTGATGTCGATAAGACGTTTCAGGCGGTTGTTACGGATGATCACACGACGATAGAGGTCGTTGAGGTCGGAAGTGGCGAAACGACCCCCATCCAACGGAACCAACGGACGCAGGTCGGGCGGAATGACGGGGATCACTTTCATGATCATCCATTCCGGCTTGTTGATATTCTTCGATCCGCGGAAAGCCTCCACTATCTGCAGTTGCTTCAACGCTTCGTTCTTGCGCTGTTGAGAGGTGTCGGTGCTTGCACGGTGACGAAGTTGGTGAGCCAGCTTGTCGAGGTTGATCCTTTCCAGTAGGTCGAGGATTGCTTCTGCTCCCATTTTCGCGATGAACTTGTTGGGATCGCTGTCCTCAAGTAATTGGTTTTCTTTGGGGAGCGTGTCCAGTAACTGGAGGTATTCATCTTCAGTGAGAAGATCCTTCTCTGCTACCTGGTCTTCCAAAGCGCCGGGTTGAATCACCACGTATCTTTCGTAATAGATAATGGAGTCCAGTTTTTTTGTCGGGATTCCCAGGAGGTATCCTATTTTGTTTGGCAGCGATCTGAAATACCAGATATGAGCCACAGGAACCACCAGGTGGATATGCCCCGTACGTTCGCGGCGTACTTTCTTCTCGGTAACTTCCACACCGCACCGGTCGCAGACAATGCCTTTATAGCGGATACGTTTGTATTTCCCGCAGTGACATTCGTAATCTTTTACCGGCCCGAAGATCCGTTCACAGAACAGACCGTCGCGTTCGGGCTTATAAGTGCGGTAGTTGATGGTCTCGGGTTTTAATACTTCGCCGAAAGAGTTCTCCAGAACCTGTTCGGGCGATGCCAGCCCAATTGTGATTTTTGAGAAGTTACTCTTTATTTTGTTCTCTTTTCTAAATGCCATATACTAATTAAGTATAAAGAGTTATGATGTTTAATGTGCTAATAAGATAATGAGCCAATCGAAGCGAAGCGGAGATCCCGATTTATCGGGATGGGGCGATACGCCTCAGCGCATTAAATTATTGTTGATTAGTCGAGACTGACGTTAAGACCCAGTCCACGCAATTCGTGAAGTAATACATTCAACGATTCGGGGATTCCGGTCTGTGGCATCGGCTCACCTTTCACGATGGCTTCATACGCTTTGGAGCGCCCTACCACATCGTCTGATTTGACGGTAAGTATCTCCTGAAGGATATGTGCGGCACCGAATGCTTCGAGTGCCCAAACCTCCATCTCTCCGAAACGCTGGCCTCCGAACTGCGCCTTACCACCTAACGGTTGTTGTGTGATCAGCGAGTAAGGACCAATAGAACGGGCATGCATCTTGTCTTCCACCATGTGCCCGAGTTTGAGCATATAAATGATACCCACGGTAGCAGGTTGGTCGAAACGCTCGCCGGTACCGCCATCGTAGAGATAGCTCTTACCATAAGCCGGTACTTTAGCCTTATCGGTCCATGTGTTGAGGTCGTCGAGTGATGCTCCGTCGAAAATGGGAGTAGCAAATTTCACGCCCAGCTCCTGTCCGGCCCATCCGAGTACGGTCTCAAATATCTGTCCGAGGTTCATACGGGAAGGTACACCCAGCGGGTTCAACACGATATCCACCGGTGTTCCGTCGGCAAGGAAAGGCATGTCTTCCTGGCGTACAATCCTGGATACTATACCCTTGTTGCCGTGGCGGCCTGCCATTTTGTCTCCTACCTGTATCTTGCGTTTTTTCGCCACATATACTTTGGCGATCTGCATGATTCCCGAAGGAAGCTCATCACCGATGGTAAAGTCGAAACGTTTCCGTTTCAATTCGGCATCCAGTTCCTTGTAGCGGTGCAGGTAGTTGATTACCGTAGTGCGGATCTGCTCGTTCTTTTGAGCATCAGCCGTCCATTTGTTCAATTGGATCGATTGGTAATCGATCTCAGCGAGCACCTTGTGTGTGAATTTTGCTCCTTTGGGAACAATATCCATATTGGTGTAGTCTTTCACTCCCACGGAGGTCTTGCCTTCGGTGAGTGCGAGCAACTTATTGATCAGCACTTTTTTCAACTCTTCCATCTTGAGCTCATACTCTTCATCGAGTTTGGGAAGGAGCGCCTTGCTGGAAAGTTTAGTCTTTCCTTTCTTGGATGCTTTAGAGAAAAGATTGGTATGGATAACCACACCCTTCAGTGATGGAGAAGCTTTCAGTGAAGCATCTTTTACATCACCGGCCTTGTCGCCGAAGATAGCGCGGAGCAGTTTTTCTTCGGGGGAAGGATCGGATTCGCCTTTCGGGGTGATCTTGCCGATCAGGATGTCTCCCGGTTTGATACGTGCTCCCACACGGACAATTCCTCTTTCATCGAGGTCCTTGGTTGCCTCTTCACTTACGTTGGGTATGTCGGAAGTGAGTTCTTCCATCCCCCGCTTGGTTTCGCGTACCTCAAGAGAAAATTCTTCCACGTGGATAGATGTGAAGATATCTTCACTTACTAACCTTTCGTTCAATACGATGGCATCCTCAAAGTTGTAACCTTTCCAAGGCATGAATGCTACTTTCAGGTTCCTGCCCAGTGCCAGTTCTCCGGCTTGTGTAGCATATCCTTCTGTAAGGATATCGCCAGCTTTCACCTTTTGTCCCGCCTTACAAATAGGACGCAGGTCAACGGTGGTATTCTGGTTGGTTTTCCGGAATTTAGGGATGTTGTATGTTTTTACGGCATCCTCGAAACTGGTGAATTCTTCCTCTTCAGTCCGGTCGTATTTTATTTTGATGGTAGTGGCATCTACATAGAGGATCTCTCCGCTTCCTTCAGACATGATCTGGGTACGGGAGTCGTGGATAACTTGTCCTTCGATACCTGTACCTACGATGGGCGATTCGGTTCTCATCAACGGGACAGCCTGGCGCATCATGTTCGATCCCATCAATGCACGGTTGGCATCATCATGCTCAAGGAACGGGATCAGCGACGCGGCGATAGAAGCGATCTGCATGGGCGATACGTCCATCAGTTCCACCTCTTCGGGGGCGATCACGGGATAGTCGGCATCCTGCCTTGCTTTCACCCTCGGGTTGATGAATTTCCCCTTGTCGTCGAGCGGCGCATTTCCCTGTGCAATCAGTTTGTCTTCCTCTTCTTCGGCAGCAAGATAGATCACTTCATCGTTGTTGATATTCACCGCTCCTTTCTCTACCTTGCGATACGGTGTCTCAATAAATCCGAGATCGTTGATCTTCGCATAGACACAAAGTGAGGAGATAAGCCCGATATTGGGACCCTCGGGTGTCTCTATGGGACAGAGACGTCCATAATGGGTGTAGTGCACGTCACGCACCTCGAACCCGGCACGCTCACGCGAAAGTCCTCCCGGCCCGAGTGCCGACAGGCGGCGTTTGTGGGTGATTTCCGCCAGCGGGTTGGTCTGGTCCATGAACTGCGAGAGTGCATTGGTGCCGAAGAACGTATTGATGACGGATGAAATGGTTTTCGCGTTGATCAGGTCGATCGGGGTGAAAACCTCGTTGTCGCGCACGTTCATTCGTTCACGGATAATACGTGCCATACGGTTCAGACCTACGCCGAACTGGGTATATAATTGTTCCCCTACCGTGCGTACACGACGGTTGCTGAGGTGGTCGATATCGTCCACCATGGCTTTGGAGTTGACAAGTTCGATCAGGTATTTGATGATCTCGATCATGTCTTCTTTCGTGAGCACACGTGTGTCGGCATCGGTGTCGAGATTCAGTTTCTTGTTGATCCTGTAGCGCCCTACGTCGCCCAGGTCATATCTTTTCTCCGAGAAGAAGAGATTGTTGATTACCTCCCTCGCACTGGCATCATCGGCCGGTTCTGCACTTCGCAGCTGGCGGTAGATGTGGCGGATGGCATCAATCTCCGTATTACTCGGGTCTTTCTGTAATGTGTTATAAATGATAGAATAATCGGAGGTGTTGGCCGCTTCCTTATGTAACAGGATGGAAGCTACGCCCGATTCGATGATTTCATCGATATGCTCCTGCTCCAGTATGGTTTCACGTTCAATAATTACCTCATTCCTTTCAATGGATGTTACCTCACCGGTATCTTCATCGACAAAATCTTCCATCCACGATTTCAGTACGCGCGCGGCCAATTTGCGTCCCAGCACTTTTTTGAGGTTTGCTTTATTTACTTTTACCTCTTCAGCCAGATCAAAGATCTCAAGGATATCCTTGTCGCTTTCGAATCCTATGGCACGCAGCAGCGTGGTGACCGGCAATTTCTTTTTCCGGTCGATATAGGCATACATCACATTGTTGATATCCGTAGCGAATTCAATCCATGATCCCTTAAAAGGAATGATACGGGCGGAGTAAAGCACTGTACCATTAGCATGCATGCTCTGCCCGAAGAATACGCCGGGAGAGCGGTGCAATTGCGAAACAATGACACGCTCGGCCCCGTTGATGACAAACGTACCTTTCTCAGTCATATAGGGGATCGTACCAAGATATACATCCTGAATAACAGGGGTAAAATCTTCGTGATCGGGATCGGTACAATATAGATACAATTTAGCCTTCAGCGGAACACTGTAGGTGAGTCCTCTGTCTATACATTCGTCGATGGAGTAGCGCGGGGGATCCACATAGTAATCTAAAAATTCAAGGACGAAGTTGTTACGGGTATCGGCAATGGGGAAATTTTCCGTGAAAACCTTATACAATCCTTCATTCTTTCTACTTTCGGGGGGGGCGTCGAGTTGGAGGAAATCCTGAAACGATTTTAACTGTACTTCCAGAAAATCGGGATAATCAAGCGGATTTTTGATCGACGCAAAATTGATTCTTTGATTGGCTTTATTTGAAGACATGGATGTGAGTTTTTGAACCTACTATATATTGACACAAAAGGTTAAGAATCTTCCGATAGAAGATTCCTAACCATATTAACCTAAATTAGGTAAATGTTATTTAAGTTCAACTTCTGCTCCAGCCTCTTCAAGTTGTTTTTTCAAAGCGTCTGCTTCGTCTTTTGTTACACCTTTTTTCAATTCGCTGGGAGCTCCGTCTACCAAGTCTTTGGCTTCTTTCAAACCAAGCCCGGTGAGTTCTTTCACTGCTTTAACTACAGCTAATTTTGCTGCACCTGCACTCTTGAGGATTACATCGAATTCTGTTTTTTCCTCTACAGCGGCTTCACCAGCTGCGGCGGGGCCTGCAGCAACGGCAACCGCTGCGGCTGCCGGTTCAATACCGTATTCGGTTTTTAAAATTTCAGCCAGTTCATTAACCTCTTTTACAGTCAGGTTAACCAGGTCTTCAGCAAATTTTTTTAAGTCTGCCATTGTTGTATTTATTTAAATTGATTACTAATTCTGTTTGTTGTAAATTTTTTTTCAACTATCTGCGTCAGGCATACACGTCCCGACTGGACAGTTATCTTTCCGACAATGTTTTTAATACCCCGTGGATCGTGTTGCCACCGGATTGAAGTGCGGAAATAACGTTCTTTGCAGGTGATTGCAACAGTGCGATCACATCTCCGATCAACTCGGTCTTGCTCTTGATATTCACCAGGTCCTGCAAAGTATTTCCTCCGATGAAGAAACTTTCCTGAACGTAGGCGCCTTTCAAAGCCGGTATTTTATCGGCTTTGTATTTATCGATGAGCTTGGCAGGAGTATTCGCTGTGTTAGAGAACATAATGGCCGTATTCCCTTTCAAGATGGGATACAGTTCGCTATAGTCTCTTTCGAGCGACTCAAATGCTTTCTGCAATAGGGTATTCTTCACCACTACCAGCTTGATCCCCTGTTTGGAGCATTCCCTTCTTAAATTACTCGTCTTCGCTGCATTGAGTGTAGCGATATCGGTAAGATAGAAGTTTTCATACTCCTGGAGATTAGCGGCTATCTGCTCTATTATTTGTTTTTTATCTTCCTTTTTCATCTGATTTTCTACTTTTTAGTTAGATTCATCTGCCGACTTAGTGTCCACTTTAATACCCGGACTCATCGTACTGGAAAGATAAATACTTTTGATATAGGTACCTTTTGCCGCGGTCGGTTTTAATTTGATCAACGTTTGGATAAATTCTTTAGCGTTGTCTCGAATCTGTTCGGGCGTGAAAGATACTTTTCCAATAGAGGTGTGAATAATACCGGCTTTGTCTACCTTAAAGTCGATTTTTCCCTGTTTTACCTCGGTCACGGCTTTCGCCACGTCGGGGGTCACAGTACCGCTCTTGGGGTTCGGCATCAATCCTCTTGGCCCTAAAATACGGCCGAGGGCACCAATCTTACCCATGATCTGCGGTTGTGTGATGATGACATCCACATCGGTCCAACCTCCTTTGATTTTGTCGATATATTCATCGAGTCCCACATAGTCTGCGCCGGCCTCTTTGGCAGCGGCTTCAGCTTCTGGAGAGCACAATACAAGAACTCTTACTTGTTTACCTGTTCCGTGAGGAAGGGATACAACCCCTCTCACCATCTGGTTAGCTTTTCGCGGATCTACGCCGAGGCGTACATCGATATCTACGGATGCGTCGAACTTGGTGTTGGTGATTTCCTTTACCAGTGCCGATGCTTCTTTTAGTGAATAGGTCTTTCCCTCTTCAATTTTGCTCAAAGCCAACTTTTGATTTTTTGTCAGTTTACTCATGTCTCAATTGAAGTTTTAATTGGTGATATTTTCAGGGAAATCTCCTTTTACTGCGATACCCATGCTCCGAGCCGTTCCGGCTACCATCCGCATTGCTGATTCGAGCGTGAAGCAGTTCAAGTCGGGCATTTTTTCTTCGGCAATTGTCTGTACCTGTTCCCAGGTAACTTCCGCAATTTTCTTGCGATTGGGTTCTGCCGAACCGCCTTTTTGTTTGCTGACTTCTAATAGCTGAATCGCAACCGGTGGAGTTTTAACAATAAAATCAAAAGACTTGTCGGTATAATAAGTGATGACCACTGGCAACACTTTACCGGCTTTGTCCTGAGTTCTGGCATTGAATTGCTTGCAAAACTCCATAATATTGATCCCTTTGGAACCCAATGCAGGTCCTACTGGGGGAGATGGATTTGCAGCTCCTCCTTTGATTTGTAATTTTAGTTGTCCGGCAACTTCTTTAGCCATTTTTTTGATTTTAATAAATTGGAGTTTTCGAAACACTTAAAGAATTTACAGAATCTGCGTAACCAAATATCTGGTCTATTCTTTCTCTACTTGCATATAACCCAACTCGAGGAGTTGTTTTCTTCCGAAAATTTTTACCATCACCTTGAGCTTCTTCCTCTCTTCATTCACTTCCTCTACTATCCCGGAGAAGCTGCTGAAAGGACCTCCGATCACTTTCACGCTTTCACCTACATAGTATTTCATATCCATTTCATCACCGGCCTCTTCCAACTCGTCCATCGTTCCGAGGATCCGTTTTACTTCCGATTCCCGTAAAGGTTGGGGATCGGTCGTGTTCGGCAGAAAGCCGGCAACATAATTGATATTCTTCAATTCGTGAATTACCTCACCCGTCAGTTCAGCTTCAATAAGCACATAGCCGGGAAGATAAGCGCGTTCTTTCATCACTTTCTTTCCGTTGCGTATTGAGTAAGTCTTTTCCGTGGGGATGAGAACCTGGGAAATGTATTTCCCCAAGTCGGTTTTCTTCATCTCTGATTCAAGATACTCTTTGACTTTATTTTCTTTTCCACTAACGGAACGCAATACGTACCATTTTTTTCTCTCATCAGTCATAGTTAAGTCTCTTTCTTTCAGATTTATAAAATACCGTAGAGGAGTTTTAATATCCACTCAAATAGAGAATCCATTCCGAACACTATGACGGCAATGATAAGGGAAGCAATCAATACAATTACCGTGCTGCCGGAGAGTTCTTCTCTTGATGGCCAGGATACCTTATGAACCAGTTCATTATAGGAATCGCTGAGATATGCAACTATTTTTTTCATTTAACTTTAGATAGTTTTTTTGCACGGGTCGAGAGACTCGAACTCCCGACACCTGGTTTTGGAGACCAGTGCTCTACCAACTGAGCTAGACCCGTGTATAAACCCTGCCTATCCCAATCCTCATTAGGGGGATATTGCTGGCAGGGTTTTATCTTACTCTTCCTCCTTCTTTACTGCGAAAAGGAGAGAAGGATGAATTAGTCGATCAATTCAGTAATCTGACCGGCACCCACTGTACGTCCACCTTCGCGGATAGCGAAACGGAGGCCTACATGGCATGCTACCGGGTAGATCAGGTCTACTTCGATAGTTACGTTGTCACCGGGCATTACCATTTCTACTCCTTCGGGCAACTGGATTTCGCCGGTCACGTCAAGCGTACGGATGTAGAACTGTGGACGGTATTTGTTGTGGAAAGGAGTGTGGCGCCCACCTTCTTCTTTCTTCAAGATATACACCTCAGCTTTGAATTTGGAGTGAGGTTTCACTTTGCCGGGGTGAGAGATTACCATACCGCGTTTGATTTCATCTTTGTCGATACCACGGAGCAACAAGCCTACGTTATCACCAGCCTGACCCTCGTCGAGAATCTTACGGAACATTTCAACTCCGGTAACCACTGATTTCTTGCCTTCTGCACCCAGTCCGATGATCTGTACCTCTTCACCGGTTTTGATGATACCGGTTTCGATACGTCCGGTAGCCACAGTACCACGACCAGTGATCGAGAATACGTCTTCAACCGGCATAAGGAACGGTTTGTCAATATCACGCGGAGGCAGCGGAATCCATGTGTCCACAGCATCCATCAGTTCCATGATTTTGTCTTCCCATTTGGGGTCTCCGTTCAATCCGCCAAGGGCAGATCCGCGGATAACGGGAGTGTTGTCACCGTCGAAATTATAGAATGAAAGGAGTTCTCTCATTTCCATTTCAACCAGTTCCAACATTTCTTCGTCGTCTACCAGGTCGACTTTGTTCATGAATACCACCAAGCGGGGAACATTCACCTGACGAGCCAGAAGAATGTGCTCACGTGTCTGGGGCATCGGACCGTCCGTAGCAGCTACTACGATGATCGCACCGTCCATCTGGGCAGCACCGGTAACCATGTTCTTCACATAGTCGGCGTGACCCGGGCAGTCAACGTGTGCATAGTGACGATTAGCTGTTTCGTATTCTACGTGCGAAGTATTGATGGTGATACCTCTTTCCTTTTCTTCAGGAGCGTTGTCGATAGAGTCGAACGAACGCACTTCAGAGAAACCTTTTTTTCCTAAAACGGTGGTAATAGCAGCCGTTAAAGTAGTTTTACCGTGGTCAACGTGGCCGATTGTACCGATGTTCACATGCGGTTTCGTCCGGGAAAAATGTTCTTTTGCCATAAAATATACTATTAATTAGTTTAAATAAATTATATATGCATTATTATAAACAGTAAAACGCAAGAGACAGGACAATAAGCCTTTTCTTGAAATTTGTTGATCTATCTGTTTTGAGCCGATGGCGGGAATTGAACCCGCGACCTCTTCCTTACCAAGGAAGTGCTCTACCTCTGAGCTACATAGGCAGGGAGAGCGGAAGACGGGACTCAAACCCGCGACCCTCAGCTTGGAAGGCTAATGCTCTATCAACTGAGCTACTTCCGCAAGACTAATCCCGAGCAGCCGGGACAAGTAGCGCCAATTTACTAATCCCGATTTCCCGATAATTCGGGACAAGTTATCGGGATCGACTCATTGAACCAGTGGGCAGTGATGGATTCGAACCACCGAAGGCGTAAGCCAGC
Organism: Proteiniphilum sp.; assembly: GCF_040307845.1. Lineage (GTDB taxonomy): Bacteria > Bacteroidota > Bacteroidia > Bacteroidales > Dysgonomonadaceae > Proteiniphilum. The sequence goes on along the minus strand of NZ_JAWRIS010000062.1, from coordinate 107,243 downwards.
TGAGTTACAGTCAGCCCCATTTGGCCACTCTGGTAACTGCCCTACTATGTTTCTCTCCTTTTTGAGCCTCTTGTCGGATTCGAACCAACGACCCCGAGATTACAAATCACGTGCTCTGGCCAACTGAGCTAAAGAGGCTTATATTCTTTGATTTAACCGCTTCTCTCCCAATTTTAAGAGAGAAACGGTCGCAAAGGTAGTGATATTTTTTTTGATGCCAAAACTTTTATCTGAATTTTTTGGCGTTATCTATCCTTTTTTTTCTTTGGTTTTGAAGATCTGTTTTTCTATTGCTACAGCGCATAAGTCTATCGCTTCTTCAAAAGTGTCGGCTGTTTTATTGGCAAATGCTTCACTATGCCTGAGTTTCAATTTTACGGCTGCGTCTTTGTTCTTTGCCGTCTCGGGTTTAATTACTTTCAGGATCACTTCTGCCTGGATGATGTCATCGGAGAATCGTTCCAGTTTTTTGATCTTTTTCTCTATAAACGCTTTCAGTTGATCGGTAGCGTCAAAATTTACAGATTGAATTGTCAGTTCCATACTTTTCCTCCTTCATTTTTTTGCTCTGGGATGAGCGTGTTGATATGCTTTTTTCAATTCTTCAAAAGTCACATGTGTATAGACCTCTGTGGATGCAAGGCTGGAATGCCCTAATAATTCCTTTACGGCGTTGATTTCGGCGCCATTGTTCAGCATTTCAGTGGCAAAAGAATGGCGCAGTACGTGAGGGCTCTTTTTCGCCAGAGTAGGGATGCTGTTGAGATGATTGTGAATAACATTGTATACAAGTTTAGGATATAGGGGGTCTCCATCTTCCTTAACAAACAGAAAAGGGGATTTGTTCTCTATTTCGGCGTCTCGGACGGCAATGTATTCTTTGATTTTTGCTTTTGTAGCATCGGAAAAAGGGATAATACGTTGTTTGTTGCGTTTTCCCGTTACCCGGAGCGTACAGGCGGAGAAGTCGATGTCGGCATCCTTTAGCGCTATCAGTTCAGCTCTGCGCATTCCGGTAAGGTAGAGCAGTTCTATCAGGAAGCGGTCGCGGTATCCACGGAAATCGTCGGAATATTCCAGCGGGTCGTCAATTACTTTTGTCATCTCCGGGTCATTCACGAATGAGGGGAGTTTTTTAGCTACTTTAGGACCTTTGACCGCGTCGGCGGGGTTTTGTGTTATCACTCCTTTTTTCTTCAGGTATCGGTAGAACGATTTTACCGCACTGAGCTTCCGGTTTACCGAACGGGGTTTTATTCCCTGTTCCATGAGGTAGCTCATCCAGACACGGATATCGTCGCTATCGACCCGGAGTGGATCAAAAGCGTTATCCTTTCCCTTCTCTCCAATGATAAATTCTTCAAACTGAGAAAGATCTTCCAAATAAGAAATCTCCGTGAGGGAAGAGTAATTCTTCTCTACACGGAGATATTGTATGAATTTTTCTTTCCACATTTCGTTGGTCCGTCGATGAACTACGAAAGTAAAGAAAATTTTTTGAAATACGAAAATTTATTCTTCGTTTTGTTGCATTTGCTGCACGTAAACGGCATGCTGCTTTTTCTTGCGTTTCTCGATTGACGGTTTGGTGAATGCCTGACGGCTACGCAATTCTTTTACTACACCGGTTTTTTCGTATTTACGTTTGAATTTCTTCAGGGCTCTTTCAATATTTTCGCCCTCTTTTAATTGTACTACTATCATTTATTGTATGTTTTAATTATTTTTTGTTTGAGATTATTGGAATGATGAACGCCGCATATCGGTCAGTTTTTTACCATACATCCGAACCCGGAATCTTGATCCCATCATTGTTCGTATGCCTGCCTCCTGTTCCAGCGTCAGTCCTTAGCCTGAAATTTATTTATTTCTTCTTTGCTCTGTTTCCGGTTGTACAATAACCTCCTCTCTGTTTCGGGCTGCAAAGGTAAGAATAAAATTATAAATATCAACGTGCTACGCGGCATATTTTTTCTTCAACATCTATGAAATCGTTGATATGATTGAGATAGACAAATTACAGGAGAGCTATACAGTAATATTGAATACCCGGTTTACAATCAAACCGATGGATATTTTTGTTGGTTCGGGCATGCTGCTCTATTAAAAAACGACGTATAAAGTATGGATAGTACTTGTATGGCCAAATATGCGAAATAAAAACCGCAGTAAAACAATTGCTTACTGCGGTTTGAGAATATTTAGTTATTTGCTTTAGCCAGTCTTATTTCGTCAAAGCTTTGCTTTGTCGCAATAAGCTCACATTCGGAAATGGAAGTTCACTTTCATTTCTCTCGCTTACTCGCTTATTTCACTTCTTCGAAATCTACATCAGTGACGTTGTCGTCATTTGAAGAGGGGTCGCTGCCGTTCGATTGTTGTGGTCCTGCGTTGGGACCGGGTTGTGGCCCGGCCTGGGCGTTGGAGGCATTGTACATGTCTTGCGAAGCGGCCTGGAAGGCGGTGTTCAACTCAGCAGTGGCTGCGTCGATACCGTCGAGATTCTGCGCTTTGTGGGCTTCTTTCAGCTTGTTGAGGGCGGCTTCAATCGGCGCTTTCTTGTCGGCAGGTATCTTGTCTCCCAGATCCGTCAGTTGCTTTTCAGTCTGGAAGATCATGGAGTCTGCCTGGTTCAGTTTATCGATGCGTTCCTTCTCCTTCTTGTCGGCTTCAGCATTAGCGGCAGCTTCCTCTTTCATCCGTTTGATTTCATCGTCACTCAGGCCTGAAGAGGCTTCGATACGTATCTTCTGCTCCTTGCTGGTTGCCTTGTCCTTGGCAGAAACACTCAGGATACCATTGGCATCGATATCGAAAGTCACTTCGATCTGAGGTATTCCACGTGGTGCGGGTGGTATACCGTCGAGGTTGAACACGCCGATCTGTTTGTTGTCGCGCGCCATCGACCGTTCACCCTGCAATACGTTGATTTGTACCGACGGCTGGTTGTCGGCCGCAGTAGAGAATGTTTCGCTCTTTTTCGTCGGGATGGTAGTGTTGGCGTCAATCAGTTTGGTCATCACACCACCCAGTGTTTCAATACCCAGAGAAAGCGGGGTTACGTCGAGCAGAAGTACATCTTTTACTTCACCTGTCAATACGGCACCCTGAATTGCAGCACCGATAGCCACTACTTCATCGGGGTTTACACCCTTATGCGGTTTCTTGCCGAACAGCTTTTCTACCATATCCTGTACGGCAGGGATACGGGTTGAACCACCCACGAGAATCACCTCGTCGATATCGGAATTGGTCATCCCGGCATCTTTCATCGCTGTCAGGCAGGGTTGTTTACATTTCTGCAACAGGTCGTCGATCAGTTGTTCGAACTTAGCCCGCGAGAGCGTTTTTACCAGGTGTTTTGGAATTCCGTTCACCGGCATGATGTACGGCAGATTGATTTCAGTGCTGCTGGCACTGGAGAGTTCTATTTTAGCTTTTTCGGCAGCTTCTTTCAGACGTTGAAGTGCCATCGGGTCTTTGCGCAAATCCACACCTTCATCGCTCATGAACTCATCAGCCAACCAGTCGATGATACGGTGGTCAAAGTCGTCCCCGCCAAGGTGAGTGTCACCATTTGTCGATTTCACTTCGAAAACGCCGTCACCCAGTTCGAGGATAGAGACATCGAAAGTACCCCCACCCAGGTCGAATACGGCAACCTTTGAGTCTTTGTTCTGCTTGTCGAGCCCGTAAGCCAAAGCGGCGGCTGTTGGTTCGTTGACGATACGGCGTACTTTCAGTCCGGCGATTTCACCGGCTTCTTTGGTAGCCTGGCGTTGTGCGTCGCTGAAGTATGCCGGGACGGTGATCACGGCTTCTTTTACCTCCTGACCGAGATGGTCTTCGGCAGTCTTTTTCATCTTCTGTAATACGATGGCTGAAATTTCCTGCGGTGTGTAAAGGTGTCCGTTGATATCCACACGGGGAGTATTGTTATCGCCCCTTACCACTTTATAAGGCACACGTCCGATTTCTTTCTGCACGCGATCGAAAGTTTCCCCCATAAATGTTTTGATGGAGTATATCGTATTGTGAGGGTTGGTAATGGCTTGACGCTTGGCAGGGTCTCCCACTTTGCGTTCGCCGTTATCCATGAAAGCCACTACCGAAGGCGTAGTCCGTTTTCCTTCATTATTGGGGATTACAACGGGTTCGTTGCCTTCCATAACGGAAACACACGAATTGGTTGTCCCTAAGTCAATTCCTATTATTTTTGCCATAATTTGATGTTATTATTATATTTATTTTTTCTGATTCCTATTTTGTACTGTTTGGTCGAAAATCTGCCGATCGCCATCGGTTCTTTTTTCGATACACTATTTCTTTTTCAAATGTTGTGCCAAATTTTCGGGTAAAAGATGTTTCTGCCAATATGACGGTTTTAATTTTTTACTTTCAATGATTTCTCTTTCAGAAAAAATCTCTATCTTTGGTGAATAAAGATTAAAAGACAGTACAATAATAAACCCAGCACTATGTATACGCAACAAGACTTGGAATTACTGCATGAAAAAGGAATTTCCCAGGATCAAATCGATACGCAACTGAATTATTTTGTGAAGGGATTTCCCTATCTTTCGCTTATCGCTCCGGCTTCAGTAGGGAGAGGCATCATGAAAGTGGGAGAAAAAGAAGAAAAGGAATATCACGATGCCTGGCAGAATTTCCTGAATAGCGGAAAGAAGGTGACAAAATTTGTACCGGCTTCCGGGGCTGCCAGCCGTATGTTTAAGGATCTGTTTGCCTTTTTGACTGCCGATTATGATGTTCCGGCCACACCGTTCGAGAAGGCGTTTTTCGGAGGAATTCAACAATTTGCTTTTTTCGGCCCACTCGATGAGGCTTGTAAGAATTTATTTGGAAAAGACGTGGAGGCATTGTGCCAAGAAGGGCGATATAAAGAGGTAGTCTCGGCATTGCTTGATGCGGGCGGGATGGATTATGGGAATTTACCCAAGGGATTGCTCCTTTTTCACAAATATCCCGAAGGAAACCGGACTCCGGTGGGAGAACATCTTACCGAAGGTACTTACTACGCCAGGAATAAAGCCGGAGAGGTAGATGTGCATTTCACCGTGTCTCCGGAGCATAAAGAGATGTTTGAGCTGTTGGTAGCAGCCAGGAAACTAAGTTACGAATTCAAACTGGGCGCTGTCTTCTCTGTGTCATACAGTATTCAGAAACCGAGTACTGACACCATAGCAGTGGATATGCACAATGAACCTTTCAGGAATGAGGATGGATCACTGTTATTCCGTCCAGCCGGACACGGTGCATTAATAGAAAATCTGAATGATATAGATTCCGACGTCATCTTCATTAAAAATATCGACAATGTGATTCCCGACAGGTTGAAAGAGGATGAGGCCCGTTATAAAAAATTGCTGGCGGGTGTTCTTGTGACTATGCAGCAACGCACTCATGCCTATCTGGACCGGCTGGAGTCGGAAGATGCCGCCGCGGACGAGTTGGCAGAAATGCTGGCTTTTACCGAAAATGAACTGCAGATCTCTCATCCCGGTGAATTTGCTTCGGAAGAGGAACTGAAAAAATACCTGAAAAGAAAACTCGACCGGCCTTTCAGGGTCTGTGGAATGGTGAAAAATCAGGGTGAGCCGGGAGGAGGCCCTTTTATTGCGGTTAATCCCGACGGGACCGCCTCGCTTCAAATACTGGAGAGCTCCCAGATCGATAAAAATGATCCGGCAGCCATGGAAGCGTTCAGGAACGGTTCTCATTTCAATCCCGTGGATGTGGTGTGCGGTGTGAAATGTAATCACGGGAACAAATACAACCTGACAAAATTTGTCGATCGAAATACCGGATTCATCTCCTATAAGTCCAAAAACGGAAAAGAACTGAAAGCGCTGGAGCTACCCGGATTATGGAACGGAGCAATGAGTAACTGGAATACTATTTTCGTAGAGGTTCCCGTTTCTACGTTCAATCCGGTGAAGACGGTGAACGACCTGCTGCGTCCTGAACACCAGTAATCTGTGTTTACACAATATTTGCCTGAAAATTCCGTTTTACAGCCAAAACGACAGGCTTGAAACTCCGGATACTATATATTTTGTGGGCTGTAATGTGGCTACTGCTTTCGTGCGATCAGGCAAAACTGACGGTCGCAAGGGAGCAGTACCTGCGTGGAGAATACCATGCCGCCAGTGAGACTTACCGGAAACTGTACCGGAACGCATCACGTGAAGAGCAGGCGCAACGAGGCATTATTGCTTTTGAGATGGCGGAAAACTACCGCAAACTCAATCAGTCCTCCCGTGCAGTAGCTGCTTACAGCAATGCTATCCGCTATGGCTATCCCGACACCATCATGTATCTTCACTATGCCCGGATGTTACATCGGGAAGGGAACTATGGGGCCGCAGCAGAAGCATACCGCCGGTTCCTGGCATTCAAACCGGACGACCTATTGGCTCTCAGCGGGCTCCGGGGGGTGGAACAGGCAAAGGGCTGGAGCGAAAATCCTACGCGATATAGTGTGGAACGGATGGGGTTGTTGAATTCTAATCGTGGAGAGTTTAGTCCGATGTTTTCTCCGGATGGAGACCGGCTCTATTTTGCCTCTTCGAGAGAAGAGGCGCTGGGTGAAGAGAAGAGTGTCATTACCGGAATGAAATACAACGACCTTTTCCGTTCGGTCAAAAATGTGCATGGAGAATGGCAGAGGCCCGAACGGCTTGATTCGGGTGTCAATACCGGGGATGATGAGGGAACTCCTTCTTTTTCACCGGATGGGGAATGGATGTATTATACTTTCAGTGGTGCGGATCCCGGCAAGCCTACAACAGCAAAAATCTATCTTTCCCGGCGGGTTAACGGTCGGTGGAGTAAAGGTCATCCTTTGGAGATTGTAAAGGATGATTCGTTATCCGTTTTTGCCCATCCTGCCATTTCTCCGTCGGGGCATTGGCTCTACTTCGTTTCCGATATGCCTGGAGGGTATGGCGGCAAAGATATCTGGCGGGCAGCGATCAGGAATAATCACGAAATCCTTTCTTTAGAGAATCTGGGGCCGGATATCAATACGGCTGGAGACGAGCTTTTTCCCTATTTGCGTAATGATACCGCACTCTATTTTTCTTCCGACGGACACCCCGGGATGGGAGGGCTGGATTTGTTCGTGGGAATTGCTGCTGGGAGGAGGACCGGGGGACGGGGTGATAGGGTGATTGGGGGACTGGGAGGCCGGGGGACTGGGGGATTGGGAGGCCGGGAGACTGGGGGATTGGGAGGCCGGGAGACCGGGAGACTGGGAGACCGGGGGACTGGGGGATTGGGAGGTGAGGTGAAAGGAGAGTGGCGTGTGCGTAACCTGCAATCACCCCTCAATTCGTCGGCAGACGATTTTGGAATCACCTTCGAACAGAAAGGAGAAAAGGGATTTTTCAGTTCTAACCGGAATGATGTGCGGGGATATGATCATATTTACTCTTTTGTTTATCCCGAAGTAATTGCGTGGATAGAGGGTTTCGTGGTGGATCCGGAAGATGAATTTATCCCGGGCGCCATTGTGACCGCGGTCGGAAGCGACGGATCACAACTCCGCTTCGTGACGGGGAAAGAGGGAGAGTACCGCTTTAAAGCTGCGAGGGGGGTGGACTATCTGCTGATGGCTTCAGTTGACGGCTTCCTTAATCAAAAGCAGAAATTATCGACCGATCCCGTAGAGAAGGATACACTCTACTATGTCGATTTTGAGATGATACCGTATAATAAACCGGTAATCCTGGAGAATATATTTTACGATTTCGATCGTGCCACCTTACGGCCGGAATCGAAAGAGGAACTGGATCAGCTGATAACCATGCTTAACGAATATCCCTCCATAACCATAGAACTTGCGGCTCATACCGACCGGAAAGGTTCGGACGAATATAATCTCGATCTCTCCCTGCGTCGTGCACAGTCGGTAGTAAACTACCTGATTGCCCATGGTATCGATCCCCGACGTTTATCCGCCCATGGCTTTGGTAAGACCCGTCCGGCGAAAGTAACCAAAAAGATAGCGGGACAATTTGATTTCTTTGAAGAAGGATATCTGCTGACCGAAAAATTTATTGAAACCCTTACGACTGATCAACAGGGGATTGCCGATCAGATCAACCGCAGAACATCATTCGAGGTGATTGATCCTGCATCCGGATTGCATTAATCACCCGAGAATCCAAAATCATTGAAAGGATTTTACTACCTTTGGAACATGATTTCTTTGGGAGTATGCAATATAAGTCAATCGCATTGTTATTTCTGATCGTATCTCAATTCATCCTGATGGCGTTTAACCCCTTTACCCGGCTGCATGCACAGGAGTTGAATGCTGCTGTAAAGGTGAACAGTTCTATGGTGCAGGGGGCAGACAGGCAGGTGTTTAGTGCTCTCGAAGAGGCGGTGCGGACTTTTATCAATGGACGTAGATGGACGGATAATCAGCTTCGGATGAATGAACGGATAAATTGTTCTTTCACGCTGGTAATTACTGAGGCCCTTTCCGCCGGCTCTTTTAAGAGTGAATTGTATGTGCAGTCGCATCGTCCGGTACAGCACAGTACCTATATCACTCCCATGCTGAATGTGCTTGACACGGAGTTGGAGTTCGACTATACTGCACATCAACCTATGCAGTTCGATCTCAATTTTATTCAGGGAAACCTGACGGCAACCATCGCCTATTATGCTTATCTCATTCTGGGACTCGACCTTGACTCCCAGTCTTTGCTGGGTGGCACATCTTGTTTCCGGAATATGGAGCTGATTGCGACCTATGCACAGTCTTATGGATGGAAAGGGTGGGAGCGCCGCAGTAGCCGTAACCGTTCAGCCATCACTGCCGCTTTTAATGATGGGGCGCTTACAGCATACCGGCAGATGTGGTTCGATTATCACCAGGGGCTGGATGTGCCGTTTGCAGGCGGTGACCCGGGAACGGAAAAAATTGTTCCTTCGGTATTGGTTTTGTCGGCATTACAAGCGAAACGACCGACCAATGTGCTGATAAAACTTTTTGGAGATGCCAAGCTTGAAGAGATGGTAAATCTTCTTTCCAAAGTGGATGCCACGCAAAAGAAACAAGCCTATGAAGCCCTGATGAAGTTGTACCCCGTCCGTAATACCGAATTGGGACGGTTGAGATAAGATAAAAATATATGCTAAAATCGCTATACATACAGAATTTTGCATTGATCGATTCGCTTAGGATCGGGTTTGATCCCGGTTTTTCAGTGATCTCGGGTGAAACAGGAGCGGGTAAGTCAATTATCCTTGGAGCCCTCTCGCTGATCCTTGGGCAGCGTGCCGATGTGAAGCAGATCAAGCAGGGTGCCGAAAAGTGTGTCATAGAAGGTGTTTTCGATGTCTCGGCATACCATCTTGCCTCTTTTTTTGAGGAGATGGATTGGGTATATGACGGTGATGAATGTATTCTTCGCCGGGAAATATGGAGTAATGGAAAATCACGTGCTTTTGTGAATGACTCGCCTGTCTACCTGAATGACCTGAAAGGGTTGGGAGATAGGCTGATCGATATTCATTCCCAGCATCAGAACCTGTCGCTGAACGATAATCTTTTTCAGTTGAATGTGGTGGATCTGCTGGCCGATACAAAGGCGGAGCGGACGGATTACGGGGAGGCTTATGTAGCATACCGCTCATCCGAGAAAGCATTGAGTGATCTCCTGGAGCAATCACGCAAAAACCGGGAAGAGGAAGATTATCTCAGGTTTCAGCATAGAGCACTTGCGGAGATAAACCTGCAGCCGGGTGAACAGGGGCAACTTGAGGAAGAGTTGGAAGCAGCTTCTCACGCAGAAGAGATCAAGACGGGACTTTACGCGGCGACTGCGCTTTTGTCGGAAGAGGATCGGAATGTGGAGTCGATGCTGCGGACTGTGGCCGATACGCTGCGGAACGTGCAACGGTTTTATCCGAAGTTATCCGATTTATCCTTACGGGTGGATTCAGCCTTTATCGAACTGAAAGATGTTCGTGAGGAAATCACCGGCTATTTTGAAGAGGTGGAGTTTGATCCCGCCCACAGGCAATTGCTGGAAGAACGGCTAAGTGCTATCTACGACTTACAGAAGAAACATTCCGTCACTACGGTGGAAGACCTGATCGCCTTGCGCGATGAAATGGGACGGAGATTAGAGAATATTGATTCACTTGACGAACGGTTACAGGCGCTGGAGAAGGAGACCGAAGGAAAACGGAAATCCATGCAGGAGAAAGCTGCATTATTAAGTAAAAAGAGGAAGAAGGCCGCACCCCATATTGAGAAGGAGTTGGTGGAAAGACTCGCTTATCTGAGGATGGCCGATGTGAGGTTTCAATGTGAGTTCAGAGCCAAAGAGGTTCCTGACGCCACTGGAGCCGATACCGTTCAATTTCTTTTCTCTGCTAACAAGAATGTGGCATTGCAACCTGTCTCGCAAATCGCTTCAGGTGGTGAAATGTCTCGTGTGATGTTGGGAATCAAAGCCATGATTGCGGGGGCGACGTCGCTGCCGACTATCATCTTTGATGAGATTGACACGGGTACTTCGGGTGAAGTAGCAGACAGGGTAGGGAATATTATGGAAGAGATGGGTGAGCGGATGCAGGTAATCGGCATCACGCATCTCCCGCAGATCGCATCCAAAGGAGCAACCCATTTTCTGGTATATAAGGGAGATGCGGATAATAATATAGTAACAACAAGAATAAAAGAACTGGCTCCCGGAGAGCGGGTACAAGAAATTGCCCGCATGTTGAGCGGTGCGGAAATCACGGAGCAGGCAATCGAAAATGCCAAAGTGATGCTGAAAAGAAACTAATGTATGAAGGAAAAAGAGATGATTTTCGGCATTCGTGCCGTTATTGAGGCAGTAGAAGCCGGAAAAGATATAGACAAGGTGCTGGTAAAGCGTGAATTGTCGGGTGAGTTATTCCTGGAGTTGCAGGAACAGCTGCGGCGTTATGAGATACCCATGCAGAAAGTACCGGTGGAGCGGATAGACCGTATCACGCGGAAAAACCATCAGGGGGTAATCGCCTTTACTTCGGCTGTCACCTACCAGAAACTGGAGAATATTGTACCATTGCTCTATGAAGAGGGTAAAATCCCGTTTATCTTAGTATTGGACGGACTGACTGATGTCCGAAATTTCGGCGCTATTGCACGTACTTGTGAGGTGGCCGGTGTAGATGCCATTGTAATTCCCGAGAAAGGAAGTGTATCAGTGAATGCCGATGCGATAAAGACTTCGGCCGGTGCATTACATTCTATTCCGGTCTGTCGGGAAAAGAGCCTGAAAGAAGCTATCGGCTTTCTTAAAAATAGTGGAATAAAAGTGGTAGCTGCCACAGAAAAAGCGGCTTCTTTTTACACCGAAACGGATCTCTCTGTGCCGGTTGCCATTGTGCTGGGCTCGGAAGACACAGGAGTTGCTCCCGAGCACCTTCGTGTTTGTGACGAACTGATAAGGATTCCTCAGTCAGGTACAATACAGTCGCTTAACGTGTCAGTTGCGGCGGGAGTCTTGATTTATGAGGTGGTGAGGCAACGCGGGTTCACTTCTTAACTTCAGACTTCTTAACTTCGGACTTTTCAAAAAAAGATAAAATGAAAAAAGTAATTTCAACAAACAATGCGCCTGCGGCGATAGGCCCTTACAGCCAGGCTATTGAGGCAAATGGGATGTTATTCCTGTCGGGAATGTTACCCATTGACCCGTCGACCGGGAATATTGTGGAAGGTGGCGTGAAAGAGCAAACCTCCCGGATATTTAAGAACATAGAAGCAGTCCTGGCAGCAGCCGGAACCACTATGGATAACATTGTGAAAACGACGGTATTCCTGGATGATATGTCGCTGTTCGGGGAGATGAACGAAGTGTATGGTAGCTGTTTCAGTGGTGCTTTCCCTGCTCGCTCGGCTTTTGCCGTAAAATCCCTCCCGAAAAATGCCTTGGTGGAGATAGAAGTAGTTGCAGTAAAATGAAGACACTTGGAAATATTATCTGGGTGGTATTCGGTGGTGTTTTCATTGCCATCGAGTATCTGGTGGGAAGCGTCGCGTTGATGATTACCATCATTGGTATTCCTTTTGGGATTCAGTCGTTGAAACTGGCGGAAGTGGCCCTATGGCCTTTCGGCAAAAAAATGGTACGCAAAGAACCATCCTCCGGTTGCTTGTCGACGCTGATGAATGTGATCTGGTTTTTTGTGGGCGGGATTCCTATTGTGTTGACCCATCTGTTATTCGGTCTGCTTTTTTATATCACCATTATTGGTATTCCTTTCGGCAATCAGCATTTTAAACTGATGAGCCTGGCGCTCACTCCTTTCGGTAGAACAATTGTGAACAAGTAGATGGGGCAGTTTCTGTTTTAGCTAAACAAATATGCCGAGGTCTTTATTGGATCGGACTTTCTTATTCAAATACTGCCGGGAGATTTTCCTCTTCAACTTCCTCTTCAGGTGGATCTTTCTTTACCATAAAGGCGCTGATCTCCCACAGCATATAAATGGGGATGGTTACCACGAAAAGGGAGAACGGATCACCGGAAGGAGTGATTAATGCGGCAGCTATGAGTGAACCCACAACGGCGTGGCGACGGTATTTCCGGAAAAAGGAGCGGTAGATCAATCCCAGTTTGGACAACAACCAAAAGACCAAAGGAAGTTCAAATACCAACCCCATGATCAGGATAAGGGTGTAGAAGTTGTTCATATAGGAATCGAGCGATATAGAGTTCTCAATAGATTCGCTCAATTCAAAGGTAATCAGGAAACGGAATATGAGGGGGAATACAATAAAGTACCCCACCAGGCAACCTACCACAAACATGAAACCTCCAAATCCGAAAGCGGTCTTCACCCCTTTTGCCTCGTTCTCATAGAGCGCCGGACTTATAAATTTCCAGATCTCATATAATATGTAGGGAATAGTGCAGAGTACTCCAAACATCAACGACGTGGAGATGTACGTCATAAACTGTGTGGTCATGTTGATGTTAAGCATCCTCACAGAAAAAGCATCCGCGGAGAAATCAGGTAAAAAGGGAATATATTCGCTCGCTTTTTCAAAAAACCGATAGGTGACAAAATCCGACGAACGCGGTGCCATAATGATGGTGTCGAAGATCTTGGGAATAACAATAAACCCTATGACAGAGAAAGCAATCACAGCAATGATAATACGTATAATGGTCCATCTGAATTCTTCCAGATGATCCCAGAAAGACATTTCCTTCTCTGACATTTCTATCCTACGCTATATAATAGACATATAAACGTCCGGAGACAATCGGTTTTGTCTCCGAAAATAAACCTTTATGATAATGATTATGACATGAAAGAAAATCCCGTCGGAATAATCTGACAGGTTTCTTCCGTGGCGATCTAATTAGATGACTTGTTTTCTGTCGGATCGGCCTTGATGTCTTCCTCCAGGTCATTCAACCCTTTCTTGAAGCTATTGATGCCTTTTCCCAAGCCTTTCATGAATTCGGGGATTTTCTTTCCTCCGAAAAGAATCAAAATAACCAAAACTATAATAGGTATTTCCCATCCGTTCAAGTTGATAAGTAATGGATTCATAAGTACGATATGTTTAACTTTGTTTATACTGCTCTACCGTTATGAAATACAAATATAGAACTTATTTATGGATATAGGGAAAAATATTATGATAAAGTTTGAAAAAAAGTGCGTGCCTTGTTTATGGATGTTCTAAAGTGAGGTTCAGATCCATATAAACGGGAAGGTGATCACTGAATCCACCTATATAGCGTGGTCCTACATTTGTCCTGTAAGGTTTCTTGCCATAGTATCTCTCGTCATCTTCCAACAGGAAATCGGCTTTGAAGACATGTGCTTCATTGTTCTTCACATGGATGGAGCTCTCCTTCATTAAGAGGTTCCCGCTGACGATAAACTGGTCAAGAATATCCCATTTCCCTTGGTATTTAAAAGAACCAAACTCCGGTTCTTTTAAACGGTGATAGAAAAGATTATATAACCGGTTCCTCCAGAGCGGTGATTGCAGGCTTTTAGCATCCAATATTTGAGAAAGACTTTTGTTATTGGGATGATCGTTGAAATCACCCATGATAATGATATGGGTATTTTCCCGGAGGGTAAACAGACTGTCTGTTTTTCTTTTCAGGAGAGTTGCCGTCTCTATGCGCGCAGGCTCAGTCTCCCGCTGTCCTCCGCTTCGGGAAGGGAAGTGGCAGACAAGTACATCGAGTGTGTCGCCGTTGATTACCTCTCCCGTGACATGAAGGATATTACGCGTCGGCCTGATATTTTTACGGCTGAACCTTATCTCGTATTCGGTGGTTTGCAACGGCCTGAATTGATGGCGCTGATAGAGTAATGCCACATCAATACCCCGGTCATCAGGTGAGTCGGTAATAATATAATCGTACTCTTGTGTCCGCAGGGGCGACCGTTTTGTCAGGTCGAAAAGCACCGAATCGTTTTCCACCTCGCACAGTCCGACCAGTGCCGGGGATTGCATCCCGCCAACGGCCGTAATCACACGAGTAATATTGCGTAGTTTTTCCCAATATTTCCACGGTGTCCAACGCATGAAACCATCCGGCAAAAAATCATCATCCTCTTTCAACGGATCATCATGGGGATCGAACAGATTCTCCACGTTGTAGAACATAATACGGAAGTCGTTTTGTGCAACGACTCCCGTAATATGGGCGATCAGTAATAGGTTGATAATGAGTAGATAACGCATTGTTTACATGTTCTCCTTCTCCTCAGGCATATTTTCAAGGATTTTTACTAAGAAATCCCAGAACTTGCCCACTGAAGAGATTTTCATTTGTTCGTCGGGGGAATGTACATCTGTCATATCCGGCCCTATCGAGATCATATCCAGATTAGGATATTTCTCGAGGAACAATCCGCATTCAAGGCCTGCATGGATTGCTTTTATTTTAGGCTTTTTGCCGAAGAGCGCTTCGTATTCTTTTTGCGCGTGCTTCAGGATATTGGAATCGGGATTAGGCTGCCATCCTGGATATCCGTCATTATGGGTCACTTTGGCTCCGGCCAGTTCAAATACCGAGGATACCATATTCACCACATATTCTTTTTGGGATTCCACAGAACTGCGCTGACTGGAACCAACTTCAATCTGGTGATGATCGACCATTTTTACGGATGCCAGGTTAGTGGAGGTCTCTACCAGTCCGGGGATATCATAACTCATGCCGATAACGCCGTGCGGACAGGCATACAGCGCACTGATCAGCCTCTCGGTAATCTTTTTATTGATTACTTTCGAGGGGATCTGGACTGACTCGAGTTGTATGTCGAGTCCGGGATCAGTGTGTTTGTATTCCTCTTGTACCTGGGCCAGGAACGTGTTTAGTTTTACCCTGATATCTTCCTTATATTTATCTTTTACGCCCAGTAACGCGTGTGCTTCCCGGGGGATGGCATTGTGCAGATTCCCACCGCCAATTTCGGAGAGGACCATACCGTATTTTTTCCTTGTGATGGAATACAGGAAACGGGTGAGTATCTTATTGGCATTGGCCAGCTTTTTGTCGATATCGCTGCCTGAATGTCCCCCTCGCAGGCCTTTTACTTTTATCCTGAACCAGAAATATTTGTTGGGAGCATCTTTTTCCTTGTAATGGAAATAGGCTTTTGTGCCTTTTCCACCAGCACAGCCGATATATATTTCACCTTCTTCTTCCGTATCGAGATTAATAAGGATATTACCCGTAAGGAGATTCTTGTCGAGCGAATTGGCACCTGTCAATCCTGTCTCTTCATCCACGGTGAAGAGCGCTTCAATCCTGCCGTGGCTAATGTTGTCTGCTGCCAGCAAGGCCAACTGGGCCGCTACCCCTATGCCATTATCGGCTCCCAGCGTAGTGCCGTTCGCTTTTATCCAGTCGCCGTCGATAATTGTCTCTATGGGATCATTGTCAAAATCATGTGTCACATCTGAATTTTTTTCGCAAACCATATCCACATGTGACTGTAGAATCACTGTCGGAATATTCTCTTTTCCGGGAGTGGCCGGTTTGGTTATCACTATGTTGCCCGCTTTATCCTGTTTTGCTTCCAGATTATGCTGGCGGGCGAAATCGAGCAGATAAGCAAGAATTTTTTTCTCTTTTTTAGAGGGTCTCGGAATTTGTGTGATCTGGTAAAAATAGTTCCAGATGGCGGATGGTTGTAAATCTGTTATCGTCATATCATTTTATTTTAGATAGCTTATAGCGTGGGTAAAAGTACAAGAAAAATAGTGGACAGACAAAAAATTTACTATCTTTAATCCGAAAAAATGTGATTTAATTGGCTAATTAGACTATCTTTGCGGTATTAAAAAACATCGTTATGATAAAAATACTCATTATAGGCTCTGTTATCCTGTTTATCGCTATTCTATTGATGGGGATACGTGTCTTCTTTACCAGGAAAGGAGAGTTTCCCAGCCTCCATATCGGTGATAGCAAGCCATTACAGGACAGAGGAATCCATTGTGCCACATCGCAAGACTCGGAGATGAGAAGAAGAGAAAGCCCGATAGAAGAAATGTTGAAATCAGAAAATATTTAAACCTCTCAAAAATGAAGAATTCTACTCTTTACATCGTCAGCGGCGTGTTGGCGGTCGCAATCATTATTCTTTACGTCTTACATTTTACATCCAAACCCTCCATTAGCGGATCCAACGGGAAAAATATGGCTACTTTGTTCAACGATTCTTCCATTACATTGCCCATAGGCTATGTAAATGTGGATTCATTGTTGATTAATTACAATTACGCTAAGGATCTTAACGAATCGTTATTGAGAAAACAGGAGAGTACCCGGGCAACGTTGAACCAGAAAGAGGGACAGATTCGTTCTGCTGCAAACGATTTTGAACGTAAGATGCGTAATAATGCTTTCCTGAGTAATGAAAGAGCCCAGCAGGAACAAAACCGGATCATGCAAATGGATCAGGAATATCAACAGTTGGCTGAACGGTTGACCCAGGAGTTTATGCTGGAACAGGAGAAGCTGAATATCCAGATGGAGGATACTATCAGGGCGAGAATGAGAGAATTCAACCAGGATAAGCATTATGAAGTTATATTCAGTAACAGGACCACGAGTACGATTCTGCTTGCCAAGGATAAGTATGATATTACCAAAGAGGTGATTGAATTTTTAAACAGCAAGTACGGCCCTGCTACAGCAGCCATTACTTCAGAAAAATAGTCCGGGTTCACCGTTTTCAGGACAGATCAGAGGGTATATCACATGGTGATCGTACCCTTTTTTAATTACCAATTACCAATTCCAATTACCAATTACTAATTACCAATGAGGTAATCGAAATATTTTTCCATATTGGTACTGTCTTGGCACTGAAGGTTTTGTGTCTTGGTTCTAATAGTCTTTAGTCTTTACTCTCTTAAAAAAATGTCCCGCCTGAGAACATATATAGAAAGGCAAAAACCGGAATACCTGCATACCATTATTCCACCGGAGATAGCCGCAGATATGGTTGTGGTGATCCCTTGCTACAATGAGCCCGCCCTGTTTGAGACATTGGAAAATCTTCGTGTCTGCGGTCGTCCGGATACGAACGTCCTGACAGTAATCGTGCTCAATTCCGGAGTGCTTGCCAATGAGGAAGTTGTGGCGCAGAATAGGACCTCTTATGAAGAAATTGGCCAGTTTGCCGAAAGATATAATAAACCGGGTTTTGGTTTTTTTCCGTTACTGTTTGAGGATTTACCCCGAAAACATGCCGGGGTGGGGCTGGCGCGGAAAATAGGCATGGATCTGGCGGTGGAGCATTTTCTGCGGAACGGGAAGTCAAGGGGAGTAATTGTTTCGCTGGATGCCGATTGCACGGTATCTGATAATTTTTTGACAACTATATGGGAGGCTTTCTCCGGTGACAAATTGCTGAACGGCACCATCCATGACTTTCGTCACCGGGTGGAACCAGGCGGCCTTTTATCCGAAAGTGCCGCAAGAGAGTATGAGGCCTATATCCGTTATTTTCGATCGATGCTGGAATATACGGGATTTCCTTATTACTGGCATACGATTGGTTCCGCATTTGCTGTCTCGGCGGATGCTTATGTACGCGTGGGAGGTATGGGACGCCAACAGGGCGGTGAAGATTTTTATTTTCTCCAAAAAATATTTGCTCTTGGACATGTTGATGAACTCAAAGATGTCCGCGTTTTTCCCATGGCACGCCTTTCCGACCGTGTACCGTTCGGTACGGGACCTTCATTGCAGAGAATGATGGATCAACCGGCCGGTAATATGAGGGCTTATTCGAAGAGATCATTCCAGGAACTAAAACAACTCTTCGATAGGATAGATGAGTTTTTTAAGAAAGATAACCAGTCGGTTAAGGCGGTGACAGCGATATTGCACCCCTCATTACAACAATTCCTGAAAGAAATCGATTTTCCGGCTCTTGTCAGGGATTGTAGTGAGAATAGTGCTACGCCGGTTACATTCAGGAAACGGTTCTTTCATCATTTCAACGCTTTCAGGATCATCAAATACCTTAATCAAGTGCATCCCGATCCTTTCTTGTATGAAAGTCTTGCTGCGTTGGTTGACAAATATTAGAGACTTTTGGGGAATTGGCTGATATTTTGTATTTTTGTGCTCAGAAAGTAAGTTTTTTCTTTCATAATTCTAAAAGAAGTGTTATGGCTGTGCTTAACGGAGTCGAAATTGTCAGTGCTTTTCTTGTCTTGTTCGCAATTATTGATGTGACGGGGTCTGTGCCTATATTTTTGAATCTGAAAAGCCAGAACAAGACAATCCATCCTGAGAAAGCAGCTCTCTATTCATTGCTGATTCTGATCGGATTCCTTTTTGTGGGGGAATGGATACTGAAACTCTTTCAACTCGATGTCTCCGCCTTTGCCGTTGCCGGGGCAATTGTGTTGCTTATCCTCTCCATAGAGATGATTTTCGGTGTGGAAATCTTCAAGAACGACAGTACCTCTACCGAAAATTCCACTACTATGTTTCCCGTAGTATTTCCCCTGATTGCCGGACCCGGAAGCTTTACCACCTTACTTTCCATGCGGGCGGAATTTCATATAGTGAATATCATCATTGCCGTGATGCTCAACCTGGCTATTGTCTACCTGGTATTGAGATATTTAGATTTAGTTAAGAAACTGTTGGGAGAGAGTGGCGCTTATATCCTCCGCAAGTTTTTCGGAGTCATTCTGATGGCAATATCGGTAAAATTGCTTACGTCTAATTTGTCTACTCTTATCGCCACTGTGAACGGTACAGGGGCATAGCCGCTATTTAAACCAACTATTTTGTTAAGCTAAATGAGCAGAAGATAAACTTGTTTATATTATGCCATAGCGTAAAATAGTCTGATGTAATTGAACTTTATAATTTAATACAGCCCGAAATAGCAAAAATATAGCTATATTTGCAGGTCGGAAATGCTGACACCCATTTTAGGATATCAGGTTATTATTCTATCAATTAGGATTTTCAAATTAATCTATTTATAAAATTCAACAACATGAGAATTGTAAGTGTTTTAGGACGGGAGATTTTGGATTCAAGAGGTAATCCGACCGTTGAAGTGGATGTGTTGACGGAATCGGGCGCATTTGGACGTGCCGCTGTTCCATCGGGTGCTTCCACCGGAGAGAACGAAGCGTTAGAACTACGTGACGGGGACAAAAGCCGTTACCTGGGAAAAGGTGTGTTGAAAGCAGTAGCCAATGTCAATGATACTATCGCTCCGGCTTTGTTGGGTATGAATGTACTGGAACAAACCCAGATCGATGCCAGATTACTTGAATTGGATGGCACGAAAACAAAATCGAACCTCGGCGCAAATGCACTTTTGGGTGTATCCCTGGCAGTAGCCAAAGCTGCAGCCAATTATCTCGGCCTGCCGCTTTATCGCTACATTGGTGGAACCAACACTTATGTATTGCCTGTTCCTATGATGAATATCATCAATGGTGGATCTCACTCCGATGCTCCCATCGCGTTTCAGGAATTTATGATTCGTCCTGTAGGTGCCTCTTCATTCAAAGAAGGATTGCGTATGGGTGCTGAAGTATTCCACTCTTTGAAGAAAGTGCTTCACGACAAGGGTCTCAGCACTGCTGTGGGTGATGAAGGTGGTTTCGCTCCCAATTTGAGCGGAGGAACTGAAGAAGCACTCGAATCAATCTTGACTGCTGTCAGGAATGCAGGTTATGAACCGGGTAAAGATGTGATGATCGGACTCGACTGCGCCTCTTCTGAATTCTACAAAGACGGCGTCTATGACTATTCAAAATTTGAAGGTCCGAACGGCAAGAAACGTTCACGCGAAGAGCAGGCTGCTTACCTGGAAGAACTGATCACCAAATACCCTATCGACTCTATCGAAGATGGTATGAGTGAAAACGACTGGGAAGGATGGAAATTGCTGACCGACAAGATTGGCAACAGATGCCAGTTGGTGGGTGACGACTTGTTCGTAACCAATGTGGATTTCCTTGCAAGAGGTATCAAAGAAGGATGCGGCAACTCTATCCTGATCAAGGTAAACCAGATCGGAACACTGACCGAAACGTTGAATGCCATAGAAATGGCACACAGGCACGGATATACCAGTGTAACTTCACACCGTTCAGGTGAAACGGAAGATGCCACTATCGCCGATATTGCCGTAGCTACCAACGCCGGACAGATTAAAACAGGTTCTTTGAGCCGTTCAGACCGTATGGCCAAGTATAATCAGTTGCTCCGTATTGAAGAAGAACTGGGCGATCGTGCCGTTTACGGATATAAGAGGATCAGATAATAATTATCTTGATACAGACTATAATTAAAGGCCATCCTTCGGGGTGGCTTTTTTTATATCAATTTGGAGAGTGATTTAAAATACTATAACTTTGCCGTTCATCAGAGTGATTCTTCCTTCACTGGTTTGATAGATGTTCTCCCGGACAAGATCTGTATTTATTAGAGAAGATAGGACTGATGAAGTATATATATTACCGACAATAAGACCAAAAATGAAAGACAGGGACGAAGAAAATAGTCTTACATCTTTTAGAAGTTATTACGAGGCAAATATATCCCAATTAATATTGTTTGCCCGGCGTTTTGTGTCTGTGGAAATGGCAGAGGATATTATTCAGGATGTTTTTCTTGATGTATGGGATCATTCTGTAGTAAATGGGAAATTCCCTTCCCGTTCTTATTTATTTATGGCTGTCAGGAACAAATGCCTGAACTTCCTTATAAGGGAGCAGGTGAAAAAGAACTATATAGAATCCACCGAATTGGATAACCGTATTTTAGGGCTTGATTATTACGATTCTTTTGAAAAACAACTTATCGATAAAGAAGATATGCAGTATATCTATGATGAGATTGAGAAGTTACCTGAAAAATGCCGGATCATTTTTAAAATGGCCTATTTTGAAGAAAAGAGAAATGCAGAGATTGCAGAGACTCTGGATATTTCTATCCGTACGGTGGAACACCAGTTGTATCTGGCATTGAAAACCTTACGCACTCGATTTATGAGTGAAGGTAAAAAAAGTTTATTTTTTTTATTTTTCTTTTAAGTAAATTTCTTCGGCATCTTGTCTTATCTATATAAAGACAACGTTTTCGTTAAGCAAGATCAGAACTGGGTTACTCGTTTTGCCGAGCGCAGAGAACGTCTAATGAAATTGAATTATAATACTAAAACGATGCTGCCAATTGCTGAAGAAATAATTATCCGATCAATCCAGAAAATTGCTTCCCCCGAAGAACAGGCCATTCTCAATAAATGGTTGAGGGAAGGGAAGGAGAATGTGGCATATTACTGTCAACTTGAAGAAATCTGGAATTCGCGAAAAAAAATTCCCGAGGAGGCTGTCGAAAATGCTTGGCAGATACTTACCGGAGAGATAGCTGCCCGTCCGCAGAAAGAACGCCGTATTGTGCCAGTTAAAAAACGGAAGATTGTCTGGCTCCGTTATGCCGCTGCCGTGTTTATCGGTGTGCTGCTTGCTTCATCTGTTTGGATGATATTTTCCGATATCTCAAAAGAATCGCAACAACATATTCTTGTCCAAAATGTGGTTTATAATAAGACAGGAGTCCAATCTGTCGTTTTGCCTGATAACTCGGAAGTTTGGATAAATGAGGATACCCGAATAACTTATCCCGAAAGATTTCCTAAAGGGAAGCGGGTGGTCTCTCTAGAAGGTAAAGCCTATTTCGATATCCGTAAAGACCCGGAAACACCTTTTATTGTACAAATAGGGAGTGCGGAAATAGAAGTTACCGGAACGGAATTTTTTGTGGAGTCCACACAGATACAGAAAGGAAAATCAGTTGTTACTTTGATTTCTGGAACTGTTAATTTACATTACAAAGACATCGAGGGAAAAGAATTATCAGCACCTCTTGTCTCCGGAGAACAGGCATGTATAAACCAAATAAACGGTAGTCTGGAAATTGAAAATGTCGACACCCATTATTATATGGCCTGGAAAGATGGGACTTATAGATTTACGGATGAACCGTTGGAGAGAATAGTACCATTATTGGCTAAACGCTTTGATCTGGATATTCAAATTCCTGAATCTCTAAGAAATAAACGCTTTACGGGTAGGGTTATACCGGGAGAAAATGTAGAAGATGTCTTAAAATCTATTGGAAAAAGCTATCCGATCAAATACCGGATTTCAGGAAGAAATGTCTATGTAGATGAAAAATAAAATCTATTGTCTAACCAATAAAAAAGTAATGCCTATGGAAAAAATGTAAAATTAGTCCTACTTTAAAGTGAATAAAAAAAGAGCCGGAAGATATGGGCCTATCATCCGACTCGTTAAGTTTTCAATTTATTTAATCCAGCCAATAGCCACAAATCTTGGAGGATCCGGTTAGAGGCTTCAAATTAAAAACAAACAAATGTATGAAAAATTGTAGACCTGGAATACCTATTCCTAAATTTTTATTGTTTATTATGAGAGTGACCTTCTTATTGTTTGTCGTGGGTGTTTTTCAAATCTATGCAATAGACTCTTACGCTCAGAAAACACAACTGACGATCCATGAAAATGAAATTGAACTGGGTATGCTTTTTAGTAAAATTGAGAAGCAGACCGATTTCTATTTTTTCTATAGTAATGATCAGATAAGCAAAAACCTGAAAGTATCTATAAATGTAGAAAACAAAACTATATTCGAGGTTTTGAACCTTGTCCTGAATAATACTGGTATAACCTATCAGGTAAATAATAAGGCGATCATATTGAGTTTGCATGATATATCTATAACTCAAACTAAGCAACAACCTCAGAGACAAATAACCGGTATAATTAAAGATGAACGGGGAGAGCCGATTATTGGAGCAAATATCATTGAGAAAGGAATACACAATGGGGTTATAACGGACATAGATGGACAGTTTACTATTTCAGTTGGAGATGATGCAGTTTTGCAAGTTTCTTACCTTGGATATGTGTCACAAGAAATTACAGTAGGAACCCAAAGTTCGGTTACAATTGTCATGATTGAAGATCTCAAAACATTGGAAGAAGTGGTTGTGATAGGATATGGTACGCAAAAACGCGTAAATCTTACTGGTTCAGTAGCCTCTGTGAATAGTGAGGTGTTGACTAAACGTCAGGTAGGGCAAACTTCTTTAGCTCTGCAAGGCGTTGCTCCGGGGGTTACCGTTATGCAGCGATCTGGGCAGCCCGGATTGGATGCCGGGGATATAAAGATCAGGGGAATTGGGACATTAAATAATTCTAATCCTCTAGTTTTGGTGGATGGTCTTGAAATGGGGATAAATAATATTGATGTTTCGACAATTGAATCCATCTCTGTTTTGAAAGATGCTGCCTCTTCTTCCATCTACGGATCTAAAGCTGCTAATGGAGTTATTTTGATTACCACTAAACGTGCGTCTGAAGGAAAATTTAATATTTCATATAGTGGATATGTTGCTCACCAAAGTCCTACAAATCTTCCTGATAAAGTAAATGCACTTGATCATATACTTCTATTAAATGAGTCGAAGATTAATGCCGGTGCGGGAGTAGTCTATACCGAAGAACAAATTAAAAATTGGAGAGAAAAAGGTCCCAGTGATAGAGATAATTACCCGGATACGGATTGGCAAAAAGAGATATTAAAAGGAAGTGGATTACAACAGAATCATAGTTTGACATTAACTGGAGGGACAGACAAATTGAAAGTGTTGGCGTCTTTAGGATATTTGAGACAGGAAGGGATAATTGAAAAAGTTAATTTTGAACGAATTTCCATACGATTGAATACGGATTTTAGTTTTACAAAGAATTTTTCCTCTTCATTGGATTTATTTCTTTATAATTCTAATCGGAATTCTGTTGCAAGGTATAATAGTAATTCTGGAAATTCATCTGGGATAGGATATATCTTTTTTTTAATGAATAAGCTGCCGGCAGTTCAGGCAATGCAATATTCAAATGGGAATTATGCTGAAGGTCAAAATGGAGAGAACCCTGTTGCCAGTATACATGAAGGAGGTTTTACGAATGATAAATCCACTCCTATTACAGGAAATTTGTCATTCAAATGGGAGCCTCATAAAGATTTCTGGATGCAGACAGCTTTTTCTCCATCGATTTCTTATCCTTTGTCCAGAAGTTTTGTCAAACAGGTAACAACATACAACCCAAATGGGACTATTTTTTCCCGACTTCCGAGTAAATCGAATTTGTCGGAAGAGTCAACATACAATAGATATCTTCAATCCAGAACCACTGCTAATTATCATAAGTTAATCAACGATCATACCGTCTCAGCTTTGGCCGGATTTCAATATGAGTCTAATTTTTACTCAGGTTTTAATGCCTTTAGAGACGATTTCCCATTTCCTGAGTATTCCGTATTACAATCTGGTTCCGTCGAAAATATGAGAAATGATGGATGGGCAGGGGAGAACGTTCTTGTATCCTGGTTTGGACGAGTTAATTATGACTACAAGAGTAAATATTTGCTGGAGGCAAACATACGATATGATGGTTCCTCCAAATTTGCAAAAGGTAAAAAATGGGGTGCTTTTCCATCTTTTTCAGCCGGATGGAGACTATCTGAAGAATCATTTTGGGATAATTTGAGGGAGGATGTCTCTAATTTCAAAATACGAGCTTCCTGGGGTACCTTGGGAAATCAGAATATTGGGAATG
This sequence comes from Proteiniphilum sp., assembly GCF_040307845.1. Classification (GTDB taxonomy): domain Bacteria; phylum Bacteroidota; class Bacteroidia; order Bacteroidales; family Dysgonomonadaceae; genus Proteiniphilum. The sequence goes on along the minus strand of NZ_JAWRIS010000062.1, from coordinate 82,024 downwards.
ACTATCCTTTTTCTTCCAATATTGATATGAGTACGAAGTATATTTCAGATGATAAACTAATAGATGGTGCAGCCGTTTTAACTATGAATAATCCAGCTATTACATGGGAAACAACAACAATGACCAATATAGGATTGGATGTAAGTCTCTGGAACAAACTGCACGTTACTTTCGATTGGTTTTACAAAGAAACAAGTGACATATTGATGCGTTTGGATATTCCCGGAACTATGGGATTAGAACCCACTTTCCAGAATGCAGGTGTCGTCGAGAATAAAGGATATGATTTAAATATTGCTTATATGGACAAGATCGGTGATTTTGATTTTGATATATCGTTCAATATTTCTGATGTGAGAAATAAAATCACGGATTTGAAGGGAATTAATGGTACGGGACTGGTTACCAACCGAGAAGGATATGCTATAAACTCATTATACATGAGAAAAAGTTTAGGAATCCTATCAAGTACAGATTTCAATAGTGACGGTTCATATAAATGGGAGCGTCAGGGACGTTCTTTGGCTCCGGGTGATTTACGATATGCCAATTTGAATGATGATGATATTGTAAATGCTGACGATAGAGAAGTTTTAGGCTCTACAATTCCTCGTTACACCTATGGACTCAATTTTAGCGGGCGTTATAAAGGATTTGATTTGAATCTATTACTTCAGGGAGTCGGTAAAGTTGACGGTTATCTATCTGCAATAGCTATGTATCCCTTCTGGTCAGGAGGGACTGCTTTTACGATACACAAAGATCGTTGGACTGAAGAGAATCAGAATGTTCACGCCGCTTTTCCTCGTTTATATTTTTATGATTCGGCAAATAACTACCTTGATTCGGATTTTTATATGAAAAGTGCAGCCTATTTGCGGGTAAAGAATATCCAATTAGGCTATAAGGTCCCTACATCAATTTCAGGAAAGGTATTAATGGAACATTTGCGATTTTATGTTTCCGGTGAAAACCTATTCACTTTTACTAACTTCTGGAAAGGATGGGATCCGGAAGTTTCTCCGGCCTCAGGAGGAGCATATTATCCCCAGGTGAAGACCATCAGTGTGGGTGTAGATATCAGATTTTAATTATTATAGACAGATAATTTTATGAAAACAAATAAAAATATAATCATCATATTCATATTGTGTTCCATGTTGTTTGTCTCTTGTGAGAACACACTGGAGAAATATCCGTTGAATTATCCTTCAACTGAGACATTCCTCCGAACCGAAGTGGAGATTCAGATGGCTATTGTGGGAATACATACCCCATTCTATTTGTATAATGATCAGATCCCTTTCATAATTTACTACGATACAGGATCTGATATCTCAGCAGATAGAGATGTCAAACCTGAACAAATATATCAGAATCCTACGGCATGGCAATTAAGAGACATCTGGGTGAATATGTATAAAAGTATTAGCAGATGTAATTTTATACTGGAAAATATTGACAGAGCCAGTGAAAATGTGTCAGCTGATAAAATAGAGAGATATAAGGCAGAAGCTAAGGTTTTACGTGCTTACTGTTACCTTACATTGACCTCCATGTTTGGAGATATTCCATTGATTGATCATACGCTGACATTAGATGAAGCTTATGTTAGCAGGGATCCTGTAGATTCGGTTGTAGATTTTATTCTCTCGGAGTGCGACCAAGCAGCGTTATATTTACAACAGACGAATGATCCAAATACGATGGCAATAACAAAAGGGTTCGCCTGGGCTGTAAAAGCGCGTGCCGCTTTGTATAATGAACGTTGGACGGATGTAATTGATGCTTGTGAGAAAATAATTGAACTTGAGGGTGTTGAGTATATTCTGGAACCTAATTATGGTGATGTTACAATGCTGAAAGGAAAAACTTCCAAAGAAGTTATATGGGCTATCCAATATAATCAGGACGATAGAAGCCAAGGTATGCCTAGTCGTATGAAATCGAGATTGGCAGGTGGATTTTCAAATAAAATGCCAGTACAGGCTTTGGTGGATTCTTATGAATGTATTGATGGATTATCTATTGATAAATCGCCACTGTATGATCCTCAATATCCATGGAAAAATAGAGATCCAAGGCTTCATCACACCGTAGCTTTACCCGGAAGTACATATTTCGGCTATCAATTTGAGACTGATATAGACAGTGTACAATGTTGGGATTATAATAAAACTCCGGCTGTACGCATCGCCAATCTTGATGCAACGCATGCCTATGCAAGTTTTTCCGGATATTGTTGGAGAAAGTATTGCGATCCACTTGAGTTACGGTCTGACGGGGCTTCTTCAATTAATGCTATTGCATTTCGTTATGCAGACGTCCTTCTGATGTATGCAGAAGCGAAAATAGAATCAAATCAACTCGACGATTCGGTTTACGAAGCGATTAATAAAATCAGGAGAAGAGTTAGTATGCCAGAGATAGCTAAAGATAAAAATCAACAAGAACTTCGATCTGTAATCAGAAAAGAACGCAAATATGAATTGGCGGGGGAAGGACTTAGATTATTTGATATTCGTCGATGGAAAATAGCCGATAGACTAATGAATGGGATGTGTTACGGACGATTCCCTACAGGATATCCGACGGCAGCTCCTTCTATTGATGAATATGGGAATCCGGATTATACAAATTTTGCAGAAAAAAACAAGTTCGGTACAAAACTGGGGGTGCGCTATTTCGATCCTAATCGTGATTATCTATCACCGATTCCTACCTCAGAACGCCAGTCAAATCCAAATCTGACGCAAAATCCTGGATATTAATTATTTTTTTAAGATTTATAAATCAATGAGCTGTAATGGAAGAGTCACAACTCTTCTATTACAGCCATATAAAACATGGCTATAATGGAATGTGTTATAGAGAAACAAAGAGAAATACCTGTAATCGCTACACCGGAGATATTAATTGCTGGAGCTGGTCCTGCCGGGATAGGTGCTGCAATTGCAGCTGCCAGGTCGGGTGTTAAGACAATGCTTGTTGAAAGATATGGGTTTCCCGGTGGTAATCTGACTACGGCAATGGTAAACCCTTTTTTTACATTTCATGACGAAAAAGGTAATCAGGTTATCAGGGGAATTGCCGAGGAGTTTGTAGATCGCATGAAACAGCGGGGTGCTTCCTTGGGACATGTAGCCGACCTAACTTTTGATAATGCATCTATGACGCCTTTTGATGCGGAAAGGGCGAAGATCATTCTTATCGAAATGCTGGAAGAAGCGGGTGTAGAATTACTTTTTCATACATGGATTGTTGATGCGAATGTAACCAATGGGGTTGTAGAGTCTGTGGTCATTGAAAATAAATCCGGTCGTCAAGCCATTTGTCCCCAATATATTGTAGACTGTACAGGTGATGCCGATGTTGCTGCATTTTCGGGTGCACCTTTTGCAAAGGGAAAGGAAGATGATGGTTCTATGCAACCTGCGACCCTCTATTTCCGAGTTGGCGGAGTGGATGTGACACAGCTGCGTAATTGGATGAAAGAAAACAGGAATTTATTGAAAGATTCGCCCAATGATGAACAAATTGAAAAACAAAAAGCAATTGCATTCTTAGGCATGAACCAGTTGGTTCAGGAGGCAAAAGATTCAGGAATGCTACATTCGGAAGTAGCTCCACGTATCCTTATGTATGAATTGCCCCTCCCCGGGATATTCTGCATTAATACTACCCGTATCCAAAATATTGATGGGACAAAAACGGTAGATATAACCCGCGCCGAAATTGCTTTGCGGAAACAAGTATTAGAAGTGCATACATTTCTTCAAAAACATATCGGTGGTTTCGAAAACTCATACATTCTCGATACCGGTATTCAAGTGGGGATCCGTGAAACCAGGAGAATTGCCGGTGATTATGTATTAACCGAAGAGGAAGTTTTGAATAGCACCTCCTTTGAAGACGGTATTGCTTGTGGTACTTTTGCCATAGATATCCATCCTCCTCATGGAAAAAAGCAAATCTTTACAGGTTCCGGAAAATCGGTTTATGAGATTCCTTACCGTTGCCTTGTTCCCAAAGACCTGACGAACCTGTTGGTTGCAGGACGGCCTATCTCCGCAACACATATTGCGCATGGCTCCATTCGTGTAATGGCTACCTGTACGGCAATGGGGCAAGCTGCTGGTGTCGCCGTTGCGATGGCATGCCATAATAAATGTGGCACACGTGAAATAAACATTAAACAATTAAGAAAAGAACTGGTAGAACAAGGGCAATATCTGCTGAATGAAAATATAGAGGAGATGGTCGATCCCGATTTGATATTAGAGTCTGAAAACAGTGATGGGCAGAAAGCAATGCATTATAACCCTTTTAGAACGAAAAAATGAAGAAAGTTTATTTTGATAATGGAAATCTAAGATGGAAAGTTGCACTTCTTCTCTGTTTGGCTTCAGGTCTAAATGCTTTGGACAGGAATGCTTTTGCGATCTTGGCCTCAACGATTCAAGGGGAGTTTAATTGGTCGGACATTGACTATGCCAATCTTACTTCGGTTTTTGTGTTTAGTTATACTTTAATGTATGCCCTTAGCGGAAAGATTATAGACAGGATAGGTACAAGAAAAGGTTTTGGTATCGCTGTGGGAAGCTGGTCCTTTGTTGCAGCGATGCATGCTGTGGTACATACTTTGGCACAATTCTCAATAGTACGCTTCTTTCTGGGGATTACCGAATCCGCAAATTTTCCTGCAGGTGTAAAAGCTTCCACGGAATGGTTCCCGTTAAAGGAAAGGGCGTTGGCAATAGGTATATTTAACGCAGGTACTGCCATCGGTGCAGCGGTAGCTGTACCGTTAGTCTCTTTTCTGGCATTAGCTCTTGGGTGGAGGATTGCCTTTTTAGCAACGGGGATACTGGGTTTTGTATGGCTGTTCTTTTGGTTAAGAAATTATCACAGGCCTCAGGATCATCCCAAAATCACGCAGGTGGAAAAAGATTATATCCTTCAGGATGACACTCCTGAAGCCCAGAGTGAGGGAGAGAGAAAAATAAGATTAAAGGATTTGCTCAAAAAGAAAGAAACTTGGGGTTGTTTTTCAGCAAGAATTTTTATTGATCCGGTCACTTATTTTCTACTTTTTTGGATACCGAAATATCTGCAAGATGTACAGGGTTTATCCTTGAAAGAATTGGGCTTCGCCGCTTGGTTACCCTACACGGCGATGGGGTTAGGGACAATACTTGGAGGCTATATCCCGAAGTTATTGATAGAGAGACGTGGATGGACTTTAAACAAATCTAGAAAAACCGTTATGGTCACGGCTTCCGTTCTTATTCCTCTGTTGTGTCTCTTTTTGTTTTCGGGGGCAAATCCTATCGTCGCAGTATTGCTTATTTCAGGGATTATGTTGTCGCATGGGCTCTGGGCAAACATCACCATACCTTCGGAGATTTACCCCAAGCAGGTACAGGCAACCCTGACTGGTATAGGTGGAACCTTGGGTGGTATAACCGGTGTTATTTCCCAGCAAATGATAGGAAATACGGTGACCACCCATTCTTACTTCCCCATTTTTATGTATATTGGTGGTGCCTATCTTATTAGCTTTGTTTGTGTGCAATTGCTGGTCGGTAAGTTGGGAATCATCAGAAATTTCAATAATTAAAAATAATTTGCAAAATGAATGTAGAAAAGAATAAATATTTGTTTTTATGCTTGATATTGTGCCTGCCTTTATCAGTTATGTACGGGCAGAAAACATCCAAACAGCCAACAACAGTATCCATAGAGATTCCGGATAATCCGGTGCCTATAGATCCCATGATCTACGGGCAAATGCTGGAAGATTGTAATGATAAAATTATTTATGGAGGATTGATAAATGAGGATGGTACGGAAAATTCTAAGGTCAATGAATTGTTGAAACCACTCGATATGCCGGTGATGAGATGGCCGGGAGGAACTTATGTGCATGAGTATGACTGGAAGAAAGGGATTGGACCGAAAGAAGAAAGGCCGGTTGTGGAGGAATTTGCATGGAAAGGAGTGGAAACCCATCAATTCGGAACAGACGAGTTTTTACAATGGTGTAAGAAGATGGGGACAGAACCCTATATCAACTTCAATATGGGAAATGATCCTGTATATGGAGGATCGCTGGGAGATGCTCTGAGTTGGATTGAGTATGTGAATGGATCGACGGAGACCACTTTCGGGAAAAAAAGGGCATTCAACGGACAGGAAAAGCCTTATGGCGTAAAATATTGGGGAATAGGAAATGAAAATTACGGACCTTGGGGAAGGCATACCACGGAAACTGCCCAACAGTATGCAGAGAGGCTTCACCGGTGGGCCAGTGCAATCCATTTTCAGTATCCAGATTTGCAATTGCTGGGTGTTGGTCATATCTATCAGTGGAATGATACGGTTCTTCACAGGAACGGCGATTTGATAGATTTCCTGACCAAGCATTTCTATATGACAGCAAAGGTGAATGGGGGAAAACTGCAAAATCCGGAATACACCTTGTTCTCTCCAGCCAAAGTGGAAATCCACCTTCGAAAAAATATTGAGCTGCTGAATGAAGTAAACCAGCATTTTAACCGTGTGGATCGGCCAATACGGTATAGTATTGATGAATGGAATTGCCGTCATTCTGTATTTGCCGGAGAAAAGTATCAATTTACAAGAAATGATGCCAGAAGGCAATTTGATGTGGTCACAATTGCAGGTATGTTAAACGTGTTTATTCGTCAGAGTCCATTTATCGGAATGGCCAATTATATTTTTCCTGTAAATGGTCACGGCTTGGTAAGGACAATAGATGAACAAGAAGCATATAAGACTCCAATCTATTATATTTTCGAATTATACCGGAAATATATGGTGGGGAATAAGTTGAACCTGGAAATAAAAGGGGGGGCAATAACCTTGCCGGTTGAGGCGTTGGCTGTAGAGGGAGCTATCAGTAAGGAACTTAATAGAGGTGATATCAAACTGAATTATATAGATGGAACGGCAGTGATGACAGAGGAAGGTGTAATACATATTGTATTGATAAACCGTTCGCATGATAAAAATCAGAAGGTTAACATAAAAGTGCCTGATGGTTATTTGCCTGTCACAATGTGGAAGATTGAGAACGATGATATCAATGCGGCTAATTCGGAAAATGAGAGGGAAAATATATCTCCACAGATGGTAAATCTTTCCAGGAAATTCTTGAACTCTGCTGTTACGATATCTCCTTGTGAGTTTATTATGGTTAGATATGAAAAAAATAAATAATTGAATAACAGGATGGGCGCAATGACAATAGAAAAAATTATAATTATCCTTATTTGTGCTACATGTTTTTTTCAGGGTTTTGCATCTGATAAGAAAATAGCAAAACATGCGACCAATATATCAGTTGAAATTCCTGACAATCCTGTGACTATAGATCCTATGATTTATGGACAAATGCTGGAAGATTGTAATGATAAAATAATATATGGAGGACTCATTAACAAAAAAAATGAAGAAAATCCGGCCGTTTTTGCATTATTGAAATCACTTCAGATGCCTGTGGTTCGTTGGCCTGCTGGTACATATATTCATGAATATGACTGGGAAAATGGTATTGGACCTAAAGAAAAACGACCTATAATTAATTGTATTCGTTGGGGAGGATATGATACGAATCTTTTTGGAACAGATGAATTTCTTCAATGGTGTCAAAAAATAGGGACTGAGCCTTATATTAATTTTAATATGAGTAATCATCCGGATTACGCTGCATCGTTGGGTGATGCATTAAACTGGATTGAATATGTAAATGGTTCTGCCGAAACTGCATTTGGTATGAAGCGGATCGCCAATGGGCATGTTGATCCCTATAATGTAAAGTATTGGTGTATAGGAAATGAAAATTATGGTTCATATGGTATTCACAAAGCCGAAACTGCAGATTTTTATTCTAGTAAGTTAAACCAATGGGCTTCCTGTATAAAATTACTATATCCTGATTTGAGCCTTTTGGCAGTAGGTCATGTTTATGATTGGAATAAAAAAGTACTTGAGAGAAATGGCAACCTGATTGATTTTTTAACTATGCATCTCTATATGGGAGCAAAAATGAAAGACGGGAAGCTCCAAGACCCGCTTTACACTGTTTTTTCCCCAGTAAAAGCGGAAATACAAATCTTAAAGAATGCAGTTCTTTTTGACGAAGTGAATAGGCGGTTAGGAAGAACAGATAACCCTATACGATTAAGCATTGATGAATGGAATTGCAGACACTCCGTTTTTGAAAATGGGCAATATGCTTTTACTAGAAATGACGATAGGAGATTGTTTGATATAGTGACAACGGCTGGGATGTTAAATGTTTTTATCAGACATTGTGCCTATATTGGAATGGCTAATTATATATTTCCCGTAAACGGGCATGGATTAGTTAGATCAGTAGGCAATGAAGATGCTTATAAAAGTACAATTTATCATATTTTCGATCTTTATCGAAAATATATGTCAGGGGAGAAAATGAATGTCGATATAAATGGAGTTAAACTGACTTTACCGGTTCAAAAATTAGCTGTTAGCGGCAATTTCGATGATGAACTAATGCCTGAAGAAATAGAGGTGGCTTACATTGATGGTGCAGCTGTGAGAACTGAAGATGGTACTATTAATCTCACATTGATAAACCGTTCGCATCTGGAAAGCCAGAAAGTCAGTATAGAGGTGCCGGATGGTTATTTGCCTGTCACAATGTGGAAAATTGAGAACGATGATATCAATGCAGGTAATTCGGAGAATGAGAGGGAAAATATATCTCCACAGATGGTAAATCTTTCCGGAAAACATTTGAGTTCGACCATTATTATGCCTCCCTGTGGATTTGCGCTTATTCAATACAAAAAATGATTGATATGGATGGTCGTTGAGAATTTTCATATACTTTTGTCCCGGGCATGTTAAGTGTAAATCAATACGGATGTCAAAGGAGCAGCATGGCAGAGTTCCTTGAGGTTCGACTAAAGGAAAATGAATTATGACGAATAATTTCAATAGAAAAATATTTGCAGGAATATCAGTCTCTATCTCCATATTCTCCACCGCGCTTGGTCAAGAGGTACAAAAAAATCCAAACGTCATTATTATTATGGCGGACCAGTTGCGGGCAGATTTGCTGCAGCGTGAAGGATACCCGTTAAACACAATGCCTTTTGCCGATAGCCTGGCTGGGCAAGGGACATGGTTTAACCGGGCATATACGGCTGCACCGGCAAGCGGTCCCGCCCGGGTCTCCATGTTAACAGGACGGTTTCCCAGTGCGACTCATGTGCGTTCCAACCATAACCTTAGGGATGCCTTCTATACGAAAGACCTTTTCGATGTGGCAAGGGAACAAGGATATGCCACGGCCCTGGTCGGGAAAAATCACTCTCACCTTTCTCCTGACCGGGTAGATTATTGGCGTCCGTATAATCACGACGGACAGGGCCCGGAGGATAAAAGCGAAATCGGCGAAGCATTCGATAAATATTTAAAAACGCTGGACATGTATGCCGATATGAAGCCTTCCCCTTACGGAGTAGAGGGGCAATTACCATACCGGATGGTAGATGATGCCTCTCACTGGATCGATACCCTGTCGGATACACCTTTTTTAATGTGGTTCTCTATGGCTGAGCCGCATAACCCTTACCAGACATGTGAACCCTATTATTCCATGTTTCCTCCCGAATCATTGCCACGGATGAAGAGTAGCGCCGGGGATTTGAAAACAAAGGGGGAAGAGTATCTTTTACTTGCTGAAATGATGGGGCAGGGGCATGTGGGCTATCAGGATAATTTGCAGCGCTTGCGATCAATTTACCATGGAATGCTGCGGATGATCGATGATCAGCTGGCTCGCCTTGTGGATGAATTGAAGGAAAAAGGGGTCTATGATAACACGATTATCCTGTTCGTGGCGGATCATGGCGACTACGCAGGGGAATATGGTCTGATGAAAAAAGGAGTGGGACTGGATGATGCCCTTTCCCGTATCCCCTTGCAATGGACAGGACCCGGAATAAAAGCCTCTCCAACTCCCCATGAAGCCCATGTGAGCATTATAGATATTTTTCCCACGATATGCGAGATAATGGGGGCCGATATTCCCTTGGGAGTACAGGGACGCAGTTTATGGCCTCTGTTGCAAGGAAAAGAATATCCTGAAAAAGAGTTTGAAAGCGTGATGGTGCAGGATGGATTCGGCGGAATGTACTATACCCGTGATGACGCTACCGACTTTCAGGAAGAAGGAGCCGTAGGAAAAGGATTATTCTTTGACGAATTGAACACCTGGACACAAAGCGGTACGATGCGGATGCTTCGCAAAGGCGATTGGAAACTGGTGTATGATATGGATGGAAACGGACAGCTTTATAATTTGAAGGAGGACTCTTCAGAACTTGATAACCTGTTTGATGATAAGGCTTATGAAAAAATTAAAAATGAAATGATCGGGAATCTGTTAAGATGGGAGATTTCAGTCCAGGATCCCATTCCGGTTCCAAGACAACGGTACCGATTTAAAAGGAACGATCATAATTATTTATTCCGTTGATCGAAAGAGTTTAATTGATGACATTTTTAAAATATTCAATGATATGAAACGAATCATCTTTTTTACCGCAGTCTTGTGTGCTATACTTGTCAGTGGATCGTTATTTGCCCAGTATACCCAAAAAGAGTTTGATATTGATCTCTGGGCAGACGGATTTCCGAATACGAATGGTATGGATCACTTGCCCTTTGATGATAAAGTGCAAAATTATAAACCCTCATTGCGGGTGTTTTTGCCTAAGGAAGAGTTGGCTACCGGTCGTGCGGTGATTGCATGCCCCGGAGGAGGGTATGCCGGATTGGCGTATGAACATGAAGGATACGACTGGGCTCCTTTTTTCAATGAAATGGGAATAGCCTATGTCGTATTGAAATACCGTATGCCTAAAGGAGTGAAAGAGGTGCCGTTCTCGGATGCCGAAGAAGCGATCAGGATCATAAAGGGGATGGCGGGAGAATGGAATATCAATCCGGATGACATCGGGATCATGGGATCTTCGGCCGGAGGTCATTTGGCCTCTACCGTAGCCACCCATGTAAAGCCTGATTTACGTCCCGCCTTCCAGATTTTGTTTTATCCGGTAATCACTATGGACAAAACTTTTACGCATAGGGGTTCGCATGACAATTTACTGGGAAAGGATGCCTCCCAGGAGCTGGAAGATCTCTATTCGAATGAAAAGCAGGTGACTAATGGGACGCCGAGAGCCTTTATTGTTTTCTCCGACGATGATAATGTGGTGCCTACACCCAATGGAGTACATTATTACCTGGCCCTTAAGAAAAATAATGTCCCCGCCTCTTTATATATTTATCCTTCCGGTGGACACGGTTGGGGATATAGACCGGGTTTCAAATATAACAAAGAGATGTTGCAGGACCTCACGGCCTGGATATTGAGCTTTTAGGAAAGAAATCCGAAAATGCAACAATAGGTACACTGGGTGCTATCATCTTAACCCCGTTAATCCCGTTAATCCCGCCAAAGTCGAATTGGTCTGTTTTCCGACCATCTTCTTCGGCAGGGGGAATACGAGGAAGTGTAAAGTGTGGAATTATTACAAAAAAACCAAATAAAAGTCCCGATAATTTTTGTGAAATCCATCTATCCATTACCTTTGCGGAGAATTTTGTAAAATAAATAAGGAATTATGAAAACATTATTGACAAACATCAACGAACAAATTGCATTGTTTCAGGAAAATGCAACACTTCAAGCAGAGAACAACAACAAAGCTGCAGGTGCCCGCGCCCGTAAAGCTTCTTTGGAATTGGAAAAACAACTGAAAGCTTTCCGTAAAGCATCAATCGAAGCTTCCAAATAAGGTTGATCAAGCTTGATAGAATTATATAGATTGTCCATAGCCGGGCAATCTTTTTTTGTTTATCGGGAAATTAAATCTGTATGTGTCGGAAATTGTCGGGGATGTGTCGGAGAAGGTAAGACTATCGAATATTTCCTTATATTTTTCAACCATAATATCCCAGGAATAATTCTTTTTCACATATTCTTTCGCCTTTTGTGAAAGCATATCCAATCGTGCTTTGTCACGTAATACCTCATGGATGGTATTTGCCCATACCCGGCTGTCACCGGCAGGCAAATGATAACCGTTCTCACCATCGATCACCGCATCGGTTATACCTTCAATCCCCGAAGCAAGGACAAAAGTCCCCCTCATGTTTGCTTCCAGGGCAACCAGTCCAAATCCTTCCTCATCGCCCGGCACTTTTATGTTGGGCATGATGAACAAATCGGCCAATGATAACAATTGGAGCAAATCCTCATGGGTCACTCGCCCTAAATGATAGCTGTTCTTGCTTTTCAGGATTTCTTTACTGATGTTATTCGCATCGGAATCCAATCCTAACATTAATTGTAACGCAGGGCTGAATACTCCCGTCAGGTAACGGATGGTTTTCTGAAAAATATTTTGATGCGTATTCAACGGTCCTGCCATTAAAAGTACGATGTCGTCATTCAATAATGGCATCACATTCTTTATGAACCAGGAAAACCCCTTCCGTTTGACAGGTCGGCCTGTTGTAAAAAGGATATGCTTGCCGGAAAGGTCGATACCGTACTTATCCCTGATTAATTGGGGGTAATCCTTATTTACCGGTATTTTATCCATCCCCGTATCTACGCCGTTATTTACTGTAAATGTTGTCTTTTCGTTGAACCCCCTCCGTAATACTTCATTCATTGTGAATTTGCTTACACAAACAGCGCCGGAATACCGGGTCATTCTCGGAATAAGTAGCCGTTGGAAAACAAAAGAGGGTAATGTAATATCCAGCCCGTGAAAAGTGACGATAACAGGCAGATTAGTCCGTTTCAACAGCCATAAACAGGCGACAGCCATCGATCCGTCGTTTAAGTGGATCAGTTTTATCCCGGGATTTTCTTTGAGTATCCCGGTTATTCTGGACCTGAGTTGCAAAAACCATACGACTTTACCGGTATCATTCCGGTATGCAATAACATGCGTTTTGTAATGCCGACCCAAACCGGTAACCAGTTCGTAACTCTGTTTTTCCATTCCTCCGATACATGGCGGATATTTGTGAGTAATGCAAAGGATTTCGGTCATTTATACGAATTATTTGAAGAGAAATTCATTTCGGAAACGGTCCTTATCCCTATCAAATCGCGGCTACCTTTTGTAAGCTTTCGGAGTAATGCGCCAGATACTTGATATCGTTGAAATATACCTTCGCTAAACTTTCCCAATCCAGGGTCGATGTGAATTCCAGACCTTCGAATTGCATTTTCTTTCTCAGGGGATAGTTGTCCAGTAATTTTTTGATTTTTTCTATGTAATCATCCGGTTCATCGGGATTGCACAAGAAACCTGTTATCCCGTCATCCACCAATGCTTGTGATCCTCCTCCCCTGGCTATTACCGGGACACACCCGCTGGCCATTGCTTCGATCACCACGTTCCCGTATGACTCGGATACGGAGGTAAATAAAAAAATATCGGAAGAGGCATAGACTTTCGCCAAAGTTTCGTGTGGTAAAAAGCCGCAGAAAAATGCATCCTTCATCCTTGCCCGGGCATCTTCTTCGGCAACGCCGTTGCCGGCGACCAAAAAATTAACTTTCAGTCCAAGTACCTGAACCCGGTCGTAAATGGCAAAAAGCGTTTCAAGGTTTTTCTCCCAGACCAGCCTCGACGCGAACAGGATGGAGGGGTAATCATTGTGGGTCAATCTCTTTATGAAAGCCCGGTCCCTTTTATCAGGCGAAAACAGGGAGGTGTTGATCCCCCTTTGCCATAACTTGAAATTTTGCGTCGATACCCCATACGCTTCCAGTTCTTTGGCAATCTGGTGCGTGGGTATATAAGTCAGGTCGCATTTATTGTAAAATTTGCGGTATGTCCTGGCAATTACCGCCTCGGTGAAATTAATAAGGAAAGGCAGGTTCTTCAGGTAATACTTTATATATGAGATGAAGTGTGTATGATAGATGGATAATACAGGGATGCCCTGTTTCTTCGCGTAATTAAGCGCAAAGAAACCCAATGACGAAGGTGTGGCTATATGGATGACATCGGGTTGGAACATGGATAAAACGGTGATCAATTCGGCTTTACGAAAGTGGGGAAGAGCTAATTTATAGGTGTGATTATAAGGAATGGTCATTGTGGGGATTTCCCTGATTAGATGTCTCATCTTGTTTTTTGAAGACATCCCGCAAAAGAACAGGTAGTTGTATTCTGATTCGGGAATTCTGTCTATCAATTGGAACATGGTCTTGTTTGCCCCATCGAAATCGCGGACTAATATATCCGAGAAAAAAGCCACTTTTATTTTGGATTTTTTCTTAATTACTTCCGGTTGATTTTTTTGAATTGACTTTACCTGCATATTTGTTTTGTTTAATTGTGGAGTGGTTATTGTGCCAAACTGTATGTCTGTTGTTTCAGGTATTCCCCCAATTTTGCATCGTCACGGATAATTTGCATGAATTCCGGCAAAATCGGATTTCCTACAGTGATGACAATTTCTTTCCCTTCCTTATTTTTCAGCTCATGACAAAGTAACAGGGTACGGGTTTTCCATCCGAAAACACGGGAGAGATAAAACGGTATGGAGTTCCTGCCCGAAATATGGATGGGAATAACCGGCACACCTGCCCTGTGGATCAACTTCAGGACAGACAATTGCCATTCCCTATCCATTATCCCGAACCGCCGGTGCTTGAAACTGATATAAGAAACTGCACCGGAGGGGAAAAAACCCAGGGGATTCCCTTTTTTCAGGTGTTGGAGGCATTGTCTTAACCCGTTTAATGTGACATTTCCCTGCTTTTGGTGAGGATTGACGATGATAAAATTATCCTTCATTGTATCGATCAATCCCAGAATATGATTGACCATTACCCTGAACCGGCCCGAATAACTGCCGACAGCCTCCAATAGTGCAATGCCGTCGATGTGGCCGTAGGGATGGTTGGATACCGTGATAAAGGGTTTATTTTTATACTGTTCCAGTACCTCCGGGTTCTTTACCACGCGTCTTATTTCCAATTTGTCAAGCAAATCCCGGCAAAAGGGAACGCCGGTCAAGTGTTTCGAACGATCGTAAATATCATTGGCATTCTGTATGCCCGATAGTTTGGCACCCGCATCGATAAGGGGATCTCCATATTTTCCCCTAAAAACAGGATGTAAAGTGCGTATATCTTCCCGGCTGATTAATTTGTCCTTCATTGATAATCATAAAGTAAAATGAACAAACCTATCCCGAATAACTGTAAACCCCTACCAGGCGTTCTTTTAACATTGCCAATACACTCCGGTAACGGGTACGGACAATCTTGGGGGACACTTTCAATGCGGAAGCGGTTTCTTTTACCGTATATTGCTGGTTTAACCTCAACGCACAAATATCTTTTGTCAATTGTGGCAGGTTATCCAATACGCCGTTTATGATGGTATGCACTTCATTCATATGAATTTCTTCAAGGATGTGGGTATACGATAATGACTTCTCAATTTCCGACAAGAGGGAATTATCACCCGATTTGCGGGCATACGATGATTTCAGGTAATCCAACATCCTGAAAGAAAGAACGCGTAAAAAGTAATCCTTGACAGAACCATGTATATTGTTTTTGAAATAAGAGGGATTTTCCCATATTTCCACCCAGAAGTTCTGTGCTATCTCTTCTGTTGTTTCCTTGCAACCTATGCGGGTATATATCCATCTATAAAAAAGGCGGTTGTAACGATCATAAAGAATATTGAAAAAGTACACTTTACAACCGGTCTCCATTTGCCTTAAAAGGGTAGCGTCTGTGAGCTTCATATAATCATATTTTGGGCAAATCTATAGAAAAAGTGTTACGATTTGAGCACGATATTATTAAGTATTTGCTACAAGAAACAGATGATGATTGCATGATAACGGATTTTATTTCAGATAGATAAATCTTAACAAAATCTTAATGTTTTTCAGGTAAAAATTAACCCGGAAAACTCTATTATCTATATAGGGAAGTTATTAAACCATTATTTATTTTCAATGTATCGATTATGTTCCATTCTAAAAACAATAGAGAAGGATATATGCCGGACCGTGGAGGGAAAGACGAAAGGAGTAGAATTGAATGGTTTCTGTTTGTCCATCAATTATTGGACCGCTTCGAGTCAGGTAAGGCGTCGAAAAAGGAAAAGCAATTTCTGTCGCTATGGAATCCCTTATTGAAAGAGCAATTGTCTGTATTGCCCGATGGGAAAGAAGAAAAGGATGCGGAAAGAAAAATTTATAGGAAGATATCCGAACATTTTCCTTCTGTTGTCACCGACAGTAATGAGTCTATACCTGTTCAGTCCGGTCGGAGTGCTAAACCGTCCATATTGTTGAGTTTTCCGGTAATTATGATAATTATCCTCTTAGCCGGTTTCGGGATGTACTTTGGCTTCAACCAAAAAGAGCGGTTTTTACAACGATCAACGGACATACCACCCTTTGAAGATGTCGTATTCAATACCGGCGAAGGTGAAAACAGGGAGTTCGTTTTACCGGATGGCACATTTGTTAAAATGAACGATAACACTGTAATTTCGTTTTGCTCAGATGAATTCAACAAAACTGCACGGAAAGTTGAGTTGATACAGGGTGAAGCTGTTTTTATAACCGTGGAAGGGGATGACACTCCGTTTGTTGTGGAGAGCAACACTGGGTCTGTCATAATGAAAAGTCCGACTTTTAAGATAAGAGTTGCAGAAACAGGGACAGTAGAAATAATCCCTGAAAAATGATGTATCTATTATTTTTTACCATTCTCTGGAGAAAGTTTCAGAATATACAGAATATACTTTTTAGTACACTTTTAATACACTTTATAAAAAATAAAACCCCTGATTATCATTTGATAATCAGGGGTTTGAATATTCATAGCCGGTTTGAATAAGTCCAAAATAGGCAAAACAGATAAGATTGAAAATAAACTATATTCTATTGATATACAATATTTAAAGATTGAATTTGATTGATTTTATTTGGACGTGATTTTGATGGTTTTCTTAAAATGCGGACATGTTGCGGACACGATAGTATTGCAATTATACCTTAATTAAGGATCTTTGAAAAAATAAATTTTTCAGCGATGGCACAGACTAATTATTATCTTGGAAAAATCATCAATAATGCAGGTGAATCTGAAATAAGTCTGCGGTTATATATTACCCGCGATATTCGTATCAGGACAGGTTCCGGTATCTTGGTTGACTGTAAACGATGGGGTAAGAAGAATGAAATAAATATACCTCTAATACAAGGAGAGGAAAGGGATGCCTTGCTTGAAAAGAAATCGATGCTGAAATCCCTGACAGATCACCTCGAAAAGTTAATCAATACCAGTGAGAATAAAAGCACAATCGACAAACCCCTGATTGAAAAGGAGATTAAAAAGTACCATGGACCGGTAAGGAAAAGTAAATCTCCAAAAGAAGAATCATTTCTTGAGGTTGTCGAAAGATATTTATCTACACATAAACTATCAGAATCACGACGTAAGAATTTCAAGGTGATTATTCGCAGTTTGCAGCGATTTGAGTTGTTCAAGAGGAAAGAGGGACAAGGAGGATTCAAGCGATCATTTGCATCCCTATCCGTTGATATACTATACCAGATCGAGGACTTTCTTAGTAATGAAAAAGAAGCGTTCCTGAAATACCCTGATATTTACGAGAAAATTCCTTATTAGACTAAAGTGGCGGTTAAAACACCGAAAAGAAAACGTCCGTCCAAATTGGATGATGATGGTAATGAAATCCCTAAAGGTATGCCAAAACCACGAGGGCAGAATTCAGTTGCAGACATGATGCTTCGCTTCCGTAGTTTTATTATTTGGGCAAACGATAACGGTTATACATTCAATAACCCGTTTAAACATTTTATTATCGGGGAGATAGTCTATGGTACTCCGATCTACATAAGTAACGACGAACGAAACAAACTATTAGAAACAGATTTGTCAGATAATAAAAAATTGGAAACTCAACGGGATATTTTTGTTTTTCAATGTCTGATTGGTTGTCGAGTGAGTGATTTATATAAAATGACCTACAGGAGTATTATTGGTGATGCCATCGAATATATCCCGAGAAAAACGAAAGAAGATAGGGCGATCACAGTTTGTGTACCGCTAAATGATACAGCCAAACGACTGATAACAAAGTATAAGGATAATGACAGAGAAAGTCTTTTTCCTTTCAATACGGAGCAGGACTATAACCGTAAAATAAAAAAAGCCTTTAAGAAAGCCGGACTTGATCGTATGGTTACAGTATTGGATCAACAATCCCGACAGGAAGTACAACGACCATTATTTGAAGTCGCATCATCCCACATGGCCAGACGCAGTTTTATCGGTAATATCTATAAGAAAGTCAAAGATTCTAATTTAGTCGGAGCATTAAGCGGACACAAAGAGGGAAGCAAAGCCTTTACCCGATACCGGACTATCGACGACGATATGAAAAAAGAATTAATTGATTTATTGAACTAATCGACGTTTTTTTGCGTCTGGCTTGAAATAATCGATGAAATTTTGCAATAATGAGCAGTACATATTAGATGATCGATGTTTTTTGCATTTGGAAATGGAAAAGAGTTTAATCGATATTTTTTTGCATTAATCGTGTTTTAGTCGATACTTTTTTGCAAATTTGTGGTGATTTAGATTTCTAATCGATGTTTTTTGAGTTATGGATATAAATAAAGAGATCATTTTTGGAACGTCTGACTCTGTTGAGTCACGTCGCATTACGAGAATGGAAAAGGAGGGAAAGCTTAAAAAGATTGCTCCACGTATTTATACTTCTAATTTACTTGATTCTGACAGTAATATAATTCGTCGGAATTTACTTGAAGTAATCGCATGGAGACTTCCCGGTGCGATTATCAGTCATAGAAGTGCCTTTAGCATGGCTCCGACTCCAACAGGAGATTTCTTTTTAACAGCCGGATCTTCTCGCTTAATCGATGACATTCCTGGTATTAGACTTAATGTAATGAAAGGCCTAGATCCTTTACCGAGCGATATAAAATTGGGAGAGATGCCTTTATATGTTTCTTCAGACTACCGTCGAACTCTTGAAATTCTTCAGTCAAGTAGAAAGAAAGGGGATGAAAGCAAGTCTCTTCCGCCATCCTTCGTTGAAAAAAGAATGGAATCCCTGATTAATTCTCAAGGAGAGGATGCTGTCAACCGTTTCCGGGATGAAGCCCGAAATATTGCAGCGCAATGTGGCATGGAAAAGGAATTCGACAAGCTTGACAAAATAATCTCAGCCCTTTTGGCTACCCGGCCAGCCTCAATACTAACCACGGAATCCGGTAAGGCTCGGGCTGCGGGTATGCCATATGATGAACAGAGAGCACAACTATTTTCATTATTGTATGATACACTGTCAAGTAAATTTTTCAAAGAAATACTGGATAAAAATGGGAATGAGTCTTCTTTCCGTCTGTTTTCTTTTTTCGAAAGTTATTTTTCTAACTATATAGAGGGTACTAAATTCAAGGTGGAAGAAGCGCTTGAAATTGTGGAGACAGGTAAAATAATACCAAAACGTATCAATGATTCCCATGATATACTCGGTACATTTAAGATCGTATCTAATAGAACTGAGATGAATATTGTTCCAGAAACGGAAAACGATTTTTTGGCGATACTCAAACATCGTCATGCGATATTAATGGAAGGCCGGCCCGATATGGAACCGGGTGTATTCAAGACGAAAGCAAATCAAGCAGGAAATACAATTTTTGTATTGCCTCATCTGGTAGAGGGAACTCTTAGATATGGATTCCGATTATATACAGTATTGACTGACCCGTTTGCAAAAGCTATCTTCATGATGTTTGTTTGTAGTGAAGTCCATCCGTTCAATGATGGGAATGGGAGAGTTTCTCGAATCATGATGAATGCCGAATTGGTGAAAAGCAATAGGACACGTATTATTGTTCCAACTGTTTTTCTAGAAGACTATTTGTTATCATTAAAACGGTTTTCCCGGCTCAACGATCCATCGGTATATATACGGGTTATGGAGAAATTACAGTTATTCAGCTCCCACATCGTAGGAGATAACTTTGATGATGTGTACGGGTTCTTAAAAGAGAGTGAAGCTTTTGAAGAACCAGAATCAGGGAAGTTAAAGTTTTGAGAAAGGGTTTCAACATGGATTATCGCAAAATCAATAGCCACATCATTCTATTACTGATAGTTTTTATTGCTGCTTTGGCAATAGCCATGATAGGAAGATTGATCGTACTTGAACTGGGAGTTGACGCCGGTACGGCAAACCTGACTTTTGTGATAATTTTTGGTGTATGTTAAATTTGAAAAATGCGACATATTGCGGACATGGGAGTAAAAATAAAAACGCTAAATTATTTATTACGAATAATTTAGCGTTTTAAAATAGTACCCAGAGCCGGGATCGAACCGGCATGGAAGTGAATCCACTGGTGTTTGAGACCAGCGCGTCTACCAATTCCGCCATCTGGGCATCTCCAAAAAGAGAATGCAAAAGTACACATATTTTTGGTATTTTGAAATAAGTCACTCTTCTTTTTTCAGATTTTGTGCGGTTTCCTTCTATTTTTCTTTTAGTATAGGGAAAGAGTCGTAAAAGGTTTGCAGTTTTATACTGCTGTTTCCGACAGTTTCCCGATGCTATTTCAGTTTTGTTTTGTACCTTTAAGGATAAATTATAGAAGACTATAAACAAATTGTCGATAAAGGGCGTTATTGAATTAAATAAAATGCTGAACAATGACAATAGATATAGAACCCCGAAATTCATATTTAAAAAATATATATAATCTTAGTAATGAGAAACAATCATAATTATTGTGTTATCATGAGCGGTGGAGTAGGAAGCCGCTTCTGGCCCTTCAGCAAGGAGGAAAAACCCAAACAGTTTCTTGATTTCTTTGGAACGGGACGGTCGTTGCTGCAAAGTACCTTCGACCGGTTTAAACAGATTGTTCCGGCAGAGAACATATACATTGTGACGAACGATGCATATGCGGAGATGACGAAGCAGCAGTTACCCGAACTGAGGGATGACCAGCTCTTGCTGGAGCCAATCAGGAGGAATACCGCTCCTGCCATTGCTTACGCTTCTTTCAGAATCAACGCGATCGACCCCGATGCGAATATTGTTGTCGCCCCTTCGGACCACCTGATCATGAATCCGGGCGAGTTTGTGGCAGATATCCAGAAAGGATTGGATTTTGTGAACCGTAAGTCTGTCTTGTTGACGCTCGGTATTAAACCCAGTCGTCCCGAAACAGGCTATGGGTATATCCAGGTGAATGACGAAGAGGATAATGGGATCCATAAGGTGAAAGCATTTACCGAGAAACCCAATTTAGAGTTAGCCCGGAAATTTGTGGAGAGTGGCGAGTTTGTATGGAATTCGGGAATATTCCTCTGGAATGTGAAGACTATCCTGGATGCTTTCAAAAAGCACCTTCCGGATATCAACCAGAAATTCAGCGAAGGAAAAGATCTGTTCAACACGCCGGACGAGAAAAAATTTGTTGATGCCAGTTTCCCCTTCTGCCCCAATATTTCCATCGACTACGGTATTTTGGAGAAAGCTGATAATGTCTATGTGAATATTTCCAATTTTGGCTGGAGCGACCTGGGAACCTGGGGTGCCCTGCATGAAATTTCTGACAGGGATGGGGAAGGCAATGCCAGCCTGCATTGCAAAACCTTGTTCGTCGAGAGTACCGATAATGTGGTGGCTATGAGTGAAGATAAACTGGTTGTCTTGCAAGGTCTTGATGACTATATTGTGGCTGAGTCGGATAATGTGCTGATGATCTGCAAAAAAAGCGAAGAACAGCGGATCAAACATTTCGTCACGGATGTGAAATTCCGTTACGGGGACGAAT
This sequence comes from Proteiniphilum sp., assembly GCF_040307845.1. Lineage (GTDB taxonomy): Bacteria > Bacteroidota > Bacteroidia > Bacteroidales > Dysgonomonadaceae > Proteiniphilum. The sequence goes on along the minus strand of NZ_JAWRIS010000062.1, from coordinate 60,040 downwards.
ATATTTGACCCCCACACACCTACTGATACCCGTGCTCATGTACCTGGCCGACTGCTCTTCCTGAGGGGTCGGCATTTTTCTTGAATTGCTCGTCCCATTCGAGGGCGACCGGTGTACTGCATGCTACCGACGGGACGGACGGCACACACCGGGCGGCACTATCCGACGGGAACAGGTCGGAGTAGATGCAGCGGTACATATATTCTTCTTTTGACAATGGCGGATTGATGGGAAAACGATGATGTACGTTGGCCATCTGTTCGTCTGTTACTTCGTGTGCAGCTATATCTTTTAAAGTATCGATCCAGCCATATCCCACGCCGTCGGAGAACTGTTCTTTCTGCCGCCATGCCACTTCTTCGGGAAGGTAGTCCGCAAATGCCTGCCGCAGGATATATTTTTCGATCTTTCCGTTTCCCGCCATCTTGTCCTTTGGATTGAGGCGCATGGCGACATCTAAGAATTCTTTGTCGAGGAAAGGTACACGCCCTTCCACTCCCCACGATGCCAGCGATTTGTTGGCCCGCAGGCAGTCATATTGATGTAGTTTACTCAGTTTCCTGACTGTTTCTTTATGGAACTCTTCAGCATTGGGGGCTTTGTGGAAATAGAGGTATCCCCCGAAGATCTCGTCGGCACCTTCGCCGGAAAGAACCATCTTCACTCCCATCGACTTGATAAAACGGGCAATAAGATACATAGGCGTGCTTGCACGAACTGTCGTTACGTCGTATGTCTCAATATGGTAGATTACGTCACGGATGGCGTCTATCCCTTCCTGGATGGTGTAATGGATTTCGTGGTGCACCGATCCGATATGGTTCGCTACTTTTCTGGCAGCCGCCAGGTCGGGCGATCCTTCCAGGCCGATGGCGAAGGAGTGGAGTTGCGGCCACCAGGCATCCTCGCTGTTGTCGGTCTCCACCCGTTTGGCGGCGAACTTCTTGGCGACGGCGGAGATGATGGAAGAGTCCAGTCCGCCTGAAAGCAATACCCCGTAAGGCACGTCGCTCATCATCTGGCGCTGTACGGCATCTTCCAGCGCTTGCTTAAGCAGTTGCGCGTCCGACACATTTTCTTTCACGTTATCATACTCGGTCCAATCACGGGAATACCATTGTCGAGGCTGGTCATCCTCGCTATAATAGTAATGCCCCGGAGGAAACTCCTCAATGGTGTTGCAATAACCTTCCAGTGCTTTTAGTTCCGAGGCTACATAGTAAGCGCCATCCTGGTCCCATCCCTGATAGAGGGGGATGATGCCGATATGATCCCGTCCGATGAGGAAGACATCTTTTTCGGTGTCGTACAGCGCAAAGGCAAAGATACCGTTCAGGTCATCCAGGAAACCGGTTCCTTTGTCGCGATACAACGCCAGGATCACTTCACAATCGGATTGGGTAAGGAAATCATGCTTTCCCTCCTGTTGCTTCCGGATCTCCCGGTGGTTGTATATTTCGCCGTTCACCGCCAGCACCAATTTGCCATCTTTACTGTAAAGCGGTTGTTGTCCCGATGCGGGATCGATGATGGAGAGGCGTTCATGCGCCATGACTGCTTTGTCGGAGGAAAAGACACCCGACCAGTCGGGACCGCGATGACGTAATTTCCGCGACATTTTCAGTAGTTGGGGACGTAATTGCTCTTCGGGTCTCTTTATATTGAATGTACACACTATTCCACACATATTCGTTCTCTGTTTTTATTTTGATAAAAGGGATGATGCCATTGGGGCATATACGAGACCGTTCTCCTGAGGCGTAAGCATTTTATGAATATTTTCCGCTGTTTTCCTGCCCGAGGCGATGGCTTTCACCACAAGGCTGGCTCCCATGACGGCGTCGCCGGTGGCAAAAACTTTATTCACAGAGCTCCGGTGCTGTTTGTCGACCGCCACATTGCCCCGGACATCGTAATTGACACCCAATTCATTCAGTAATCCTTCCTGTACGGGATGGACGAAGCCAAGTGCCAGCAGTACTAGATCGGCTTTCAGCACCTCTTTCTTCCCTGTGGTTACCATGCTGAAACGGCCGTTCCCGTCTTTTTCCCAACTCACCTCTTCCACCAGCGCCTCTTTCACCTGTCCGTTTTCTCCGCTGAATTTCAATGTATTCAGCAACCATCGGCGTTCGCAACCCTCTTCGTGGGATGATGAGGTTTTTAACACCTGCGGGTAGGGGCTTGGCCATGGAGTAGCGGGATTATGTCCCTTGGGCGGTTTGGGCATGATCTCGATCTGCGTCACGCTCAAGGCGCCTTGCCGTATTGATGTACCCACGCAATCGGAACCGGTATCGCCTCCACCGATCACCAGCACATGCTTTCCTCTTGCCGATATTGTGGATGCGGTTTCGGGTTCTTCCTTCTGCAGGATACGGATCTGTTGAGAAAGGAAATCCATGGCAAAGTGGATTCCTTTCAGGTCACGTCCTTCCGGGGTGATGTCCCTCGGTTTTCCGGCACCGACTGCCAGGCAGATGGCGTCGAATTCTCCCATGATCTGCGCTCCGGAGATATCTTTTCCTACCGTTGTATGGGTCCTGAATTCTATTCCTTCTTCAATTAACAGCGCCAGTCGCCGGTCAATCACCTGTTTGGCCAGTTTGAAATTCGGGATGCCGTAGCGAAGCAGTCCGCCGGGGGTGTGGTCTTTCTCGAAGACGGTGACAGAATGTCCTTTCCGGTTCAACTGCTGGGCGGCCGCCAGTCCTGCCGGCCCGGAGCCGATAACGGCGACTTTCTTGCCTGTCCTTCGCTTCGGGGGATGGGCTTTGATCATCCCTTCCCTGAACGCTACTTCGGTGACCGATGCCTCGTTCTCCCGGATGGTGACCGGTGCTTCGTGCAGTGCCAGCACACACGATTTTTCGCAGGGGGCGGGGCAGACGCGTCCGGTGAATTCGGGGAAGTTATTGGTCTCCATCAATACATCGACGCCTTTTTTCCATTCGCCTTTGTAGATATGGTCCTGCCATTCGGGCATTTTGTTACCCAACGGGCATGACCAGTGGCAGAAGGGGATGCCGCAGTCCATGCACCGTGATGCCTGCAACTTGCGGTCCTCCCTGTTGAGTGTCTGTTCTACCTCGCTGTAGTCATATATTCTGTCGCTTACGGGACGATAGCCGGCATCTTTCCGGGGTATCGTCATGAATGCTTTTGGATTTCCCATTTTGTTTTTTGTTTGATAATTTGATTGTCAAAAGTTCCCGGATTTGCCATTGAAGCATCCACTGCCGATATTTTGTGACCCATGTTAGCTCTTATGAGTAAAAAGAGTAAAAACTCGCTTCGCTCAAACAACTACTCTTTTTTTACTCATTGCGAGCTATGGGTCCCCACAAAATACCTAAAGGTTCCTGCTTCAATTGTAAATCCTCACCGGCTATACTAAATCCTCGCCGGATGTAAATGAAAAAAATCAATAATCTCTCTCGACCACGGCGATCTTTTCGTTCAACGCCGCCATCTTCCTCTCTTGTAGTACTTTCTTGTATTCAATAGGCACTACTTTGATAAAATGCGTCACGTAAAAATCCCAATTGTCGAGGATCTGTTTGGCTATCTCGCTATTGGTGTATTGAGCGTGTTTGGAGATGAGGTTTTTCAATTCCCTGACGTCGGACATCTCTTCCAGCAGCGTCAGTTCCACCATTTCCATATTGCAGTAAAAATCGAAATCGCCTTTCTCGTCCAGCACATAGGCCACGCCGCCGCTCATCCCGGCCGCGAAATTCCTTCCGGTGCTGCCCAAAACGACCGTACATCCGCCGGTCATGTATTCGCAGCAATGGTCGCCGGCGCCTTCCACCACCGCAGTGGCGCCCGAGTTCCTTACGCAGAAACGCTCACCTGCGATACCGCTGATAAACACCTCACCCGAGGTGGCTCCGTAAAGCGATGTGTTACCACAGATGATGTTTTCTTCCGACTTGAAGTTGCTGCCTTTGGCCGGTGCGACGATGACACGTCCCCCGGACAATCCTTTGCCCAAGTAATCGTTACAGTCGCCATGGAGGTAGAAAGTAACCCCGCCGGCCAGGAATGCGCCGAAACTCTGTCCGGCCGATCCTTCAAAATAGGCCGAGATGGTGTGTTCCGGCAGTCCTTTTTGCCCGTACCGCGTCGCAATGGCGCCCGAAAGCATGGCGCCCACTGCCCTGTCGGTATTTCTTATGGCTGCCTTGATGCCGACCGACTGTTGGTGCTCGATGGCCGGAAGGGCTTCGGAAATCAACATGCGGTCCAGCACGTCATCGATCTTGTGGTGCTGGGTAGTTATCCTCCTCAGAGGAAGCATGCCGGCTTCTTTCGGGAAATAGGTGATCTTTGCCAGGTCCACTTTTTCGGTCTTAGGCAGTTCCGGATAATGTTTGCGATTGAGCAAATCAGCCCGTCCGGTCACTTCATCGAGCGACCTGAATCCCATTTCCGCGAGTTTTTCGCGTGTATCCTCTGCCAGGAAACGGAAGAAATTGACGAGGTATTCATGGCGACCCACGAACCGGCGCCGCAGTTCTTCGTTTTGGGTAGCGACACCCACCGGGCAGGTGTTGAGGTGGCATTTGCGCATCATCACGCATCCCAGTACGATCAGCGCGCTGGTGGCAAAGCCGAACTCTTCGGCACCGAGCAGTGCTGCCATTACAATGTCGCGGCCGGTTTTCAGTTGGCCGTCGGTCTGCAAGGTGACCACCCCACGCAGGTTATTCGCCACCAGTGTCTGTTGCGTTTCCGCCAGACCTATCTCCAACGGCAGTCCCGCATGTTTGATAGAACTGGAAGGACTCGCTCCGGTACCTCCTTCGGCACCGCTGATCACGATCAGGTCGGCTTTGGCTTTGGCCACGCCGGCGGCGATGGTGCCGACACCGCTCTCCGACACCAATTTCACGCTGATCTTCGCGTTGGGGTTCACGTTCTTGAGGTCGAAGATAAGCTGCGCCAGGTCTTCAATGGAGTAAATATCGTGATGGGGCGGGGGAGAGATCAGGGTGATGCCCGGGATGGAGTGTCGCGTACGGGCAATGATCTCATCTACTTTGAATCCGGGTAACTGTCCCCCTTCACCCGGTTTTGCCCCCTGTGCGATTTTAATTTGCAGTTCATCGGCATTGACGAGGTATTCAGTGGTGACCCCGAACCGGCCGGAAGCGATCTGTTTGATGGCGCTCCGTCGTGACAGTCCGTCCGCCTGCGGGTGGAACCGTTCCGGGTCCTCGCCTCCTTCACCGGTATTGCTGCGTCCGCCGATGATGTTCATCGCGATGGCCATCGCTTCATGCGCCTCCTTGCTGATGGAGCCGTAGGACATGGCGCCGGTACAGAACCGTTTCATGATGTTTTCTGCCGGTTCCACTTCGGAGATATCGATAGGGTTGCGCTTATAATCCAGCAGGTCACGGATAAAAGCCGGTTTTTCCTTGTTGTCTACCAACGCGGTATATTCCTTGAATACCGCATAATTGTTCGTGCGGGTGGCTATTTGCAGCCGGGCGATAGTTTCCGGGTTCCAGGCGTGGTACACCCCGTCGTTCCTGTAGGCATAATTCCCCAGGTTCCGGAGATGGAACGGTTCACTACCGTCGTTGTAAAATGCTTCGAAAAACGGTTGCAGCACCTCCTGGGCGACATCTTCCATATCGATCCCTTCTATTTTTGAAGAAGTACCTTTGAAGTAACTATTCAAAAGGGAGGATGAGATGCCGATGGCTTCGAAGATATGCGCGCCTCTGTAACTCCTCAGGGTGGAGTTGCCCATTTTAGAAAGCACTTTCAGCAATCCCTTGTTGACTGATTTGATATAGTTTTTCTTTGCCGTGGCGAGATCGAGTGCGATCTCTCCCGATTTTATCTTCTCCGCAAGGATCGCAAAGACCATGTAAGGGTTGATGGCGTTGGCGCCAAAGCCGAATAACAGGGCGAAATGCATCACTTCCCGCGGCTCCGCGCTCTCCACCACGATATCAATCTGCATCCTTTTGCGTTTTTCCACCAGATAGTGGTGTACGGCCGAAGTGGCCAATAAGGAGGGGATAGGTGCATGTTCCACATCCACGCCCCTGTCGCTCAATACAATGTAATTTTTACCGTCGTCGATCGCTTTCTCCACGGAAGCGCACATCTGTTCCAGCGCTCTCCGCATCCCTTCGGCGCCGCTTTCCGGGTCGAACAGCATGGGGATGATGGCGGAGGAGAATCCTTTGTACCGCAGGTTCAGCAGGATGTCGAACTGTGTGTTGGTCAGGATCGGGCTTTTGACTTTCACGATACCCGATAAAGTAGGAATGTCTTTGAGGAGATTTTGGTGCACGGCACCTAAATAACCAGTCAAAGACATTACCAGTTCTTCCCGGATCGGGTCGATAGGGGGATTGGTTACCTGTGCGAATTGCTGTCGGAAATAGTTGAACAGGCGTTGCGGCTTGTCGGACAGCGCCGCCAGCGTCACATCGTTCCCCATGGACGAAACGGGTTCCTTCCCTTCCAATGCCATCGGTTTGATCAGTACGTTGATATCCTCCACCGAATAGCCGAATGCTTTCAGCAGGGTTTCATAGTGGGCTACATCGTTGTTCACGCTTCGTCCCGAAGAGATGTCATCCAGTTTCAGGCAGTTCCTGCTCAACCAATCACGGTATGGGAATGCTTTTGCCAGCGTGTCTTTTAATTCCGCATCAGAATAGATGGTGCCGGTCAGCGTGTCGACCATCATCATCTTTCCCGGTTTGAGGCGTCCCATCTGTTTGATGTCGGACGGTTTGAAGGCGAGGGTTCCCGTCTCCGATGCCATGATCATCATGCCGCTGTGGGTGATGGTGTACCGTGCCGGTCGCAATCCGTTGCGGTCGAGCATGCCACCCGCATAACGCCCGTCGCTGAAGATCAGCGTGGCCGGGCCGTCCCACGGTTCCATCAGCATACTGTGGTACTCGTAGAACGCTTTCACACCGTCGGGAATGGGGTTCTTCTCATTGAAGCTTTCGGGAACCAGCATCGCCATGGCATGCGGGAGTGTCTTGCCCGACATTACCAGGAATTCCAACACGTTATCGACGGAGGCGCTGTCGCTCATGTCGGGCTGGACCACAGGATAGAGTGCTGTAATATCAGGGAAAAAATCCGACTGCAATACGCTTTCCCGGCTTTGCATCCATTGGCGGTTACCGCGGATGGTGTTGATTTCACCGTTGTGCGCCAGCATCCGGAACGGTTGCGCCAGATCCCATGTAGGGAAGGTGTTGGTGCTGAACCGGGAATGCACTAGCGCCACACGGCTGGTAAAATTGGGGTTGGTGAGATCCGGGAAATATTGGCGGAGTTGTATTGACGACAACATCCCTTTGTAGATCATCTGCCGGGTGGAGAGGCTTACTATATAAAAACTGCGCTCTTCCGCTATTTCGGAACCATAGATGCTCTTTTCCACCTTTTTCCGCAGGATATAGAGTTTCCTTTCCAGTTCATCGGGGGGGAAGTGGCCGGTAACGAACAATTGCTTGATTACCGGTTCGTTGGCGAGTGCGATCTCGCCCAGGCAACCGCTGTTGACCGGCACATCACGGACATGGAAGAGCGAAAGATCCTCTTCATAGGCTTTCTCCTTGATGAGGGAAAGGCAATACTCCCTTTTCTCCTCTTCCCGCGGCAGGAATACGATTCCCGTACCGTACCGCCCTTCCGCCGGCACCGCAATCCCCTGCAAAAGGATGAACTCATGCGGTATCTGTACCAGTATTCCCGCACCATCGCCGGTGATGTTGTCGGCGCTTTCCGCGCCCCGGTGCACCATATTCTCCAGCACTTGCAGTCCCTTCTCCACAATGTCGTGCGATTTTTCGCCCGTCAATGTCATTGCCAGACCGACACCGCAGGCATCGTGCTCGTTCTGAAAAGAGTAGAGCGACTCTTTTTCGAATTTCCGGAGGTTCCTGAATGTATTTTCCTGTCCCATTTTGCGTCTTTTTTTTAATTTTAGCCTAAGTTTTGAGCCAAAAAAATAGCAGATAATCACTTACCTGCTATTCAAATAAATGTGAAAATTACATTTGAAGTTGTGAGGCTTAACTTATGAATAACAGTTCTCTATATTTCGGCAGGGTCCACATCTGGTTATCCACGATCAGTTCCAGTTTGTCCACATGATAGCGGATCACATTGAAATAGACCTCCACCTTGTCGTGGTAAGCGACGGCTTTCTCGCGGGCATCCTCTAATTTATTGGCCGCTTTCCGGGCTTCCACCATATCGTCCACATTGGTTTTTATCGCCGAGATATGATCCGCGATCTCCTCGATGAGCGCGGCATCTTCCTTCGACAGCCTGTCGGCCTTTTCCTTGTCGAAGACGGCATGCATTTTATAAATATTGTCGAGCAGCATCGACTGGTATTCCGTGGCGACCGGGATGATATGGTTCATGCAGAGGTCGCCCAGCACCCGAGCTTCTATCTGGATCTTCTTGGTATAGGTCTCCCATTTCACCTCATTGCGTGCATGGAGTTCCTTCTCGTTCAGTACGCCGATGCTTTCGAACATCTCCACCGACTCTTTCGACGTGTACCGGTCGAAGATCACGGGCACGCTGGTCTCGCAGTCTAATCCGCGTCTTTTGGCCTCTTCCTTCCATTCGTCGCTATAGCCGTTGCCGTTGAAGCGGATGGGTTTCGACTCCTTGATATAGAGGCGGAGCGTGTCGAAGATGGCCTGTTCTTTCTTCATCCCCTTTTTCATTTTCGCGTCGATCTCCTTCTTGAAGTCGATCAGTTGGGCTGCCATCACGGAGTTCAGTGCGGTCATTGCCGATGAGCAGTTGGCCAATGACCCCACGGCCCTGTATTCGAACCGGTTGCCGGTGAAAGCAAATGGTGATGTGCGGTTTCTGTCGGTGTTGTCTATCAGTACTTCGGGAATATGGGCGATACCCAATTTCATCTGCTTCAGTTCATCCACGGTGATATCGTCATCTTCGGAACTCTGTTCGAGTTTGTCGAGCACGGCCGTGATCTCTGTTCCCAGGAAGATGGAGATGATGGCGGGAGGCGCTTCGTTGGCACCCAGACGGTGCGCGTTGCTGGCCGACATGATGGAGGCTTTCAGTAATCCGTTATGCTTGTAGACCGCCTTCAGTGTGTTCACTAAAAAAGTGACGAACAACAGGTTTTCATTGGCGGTTTTGCCCGGAGTGAACAGTCCGATACCGGTATCCGTACCCAGCGACCAGTTGTTGTGTTTGCCCGATCCGTTTATGCCGGCAAATGGTTTCTCGTGCAACAGCAATTTAAAATGATGTTTGGCAGCAATCCTGTGCATCAGCGTCATGATGAGCAGGTTCTGGTCGACTGCCAGGTTGGTCTCTCCATAAATGGGTGCCAGTTCGAACTGGTTGGGCGCCACCTCGTTGTGGCGGGTCTTTAAGGGAATGCCGTATTTATAGGCTTCCAGCTCCACCTCCCGCATAAAGGATGCCACACGCGGGGGAATTGCCCCGAAGTAATGGTCCTCCAGCTGCTGGTTCTTGGCGCTTTCATGTCCCATAAGGGTGCGCTCCGTCAAGCTCAGGTCGGGACGGGCAGCGTATAACGCCTGGTCCACCAGGAAATATTCCTGTTCCCATCCGAGGTACGAATAGACCTTTTTCACATCGGGGGTAAACAGTTTACAAACCTCCACGGCCGCCTTATCCACCGCCGAAAGCGATTTCAACAATGGTGTCTTGTAATCCAGCGCTTCTCCCGTATAGGAAATAAAAACGGTAGGGATACACAACGTATCGTCGATGATAAAAGCGGGTGAAGAAGGATCCCACGCGGTATATCCCCTCGCTTCGAAGGTGTTGCGGATGCCGCCGCTGGGGAAACTCGACGCGTCGGGTTCCTGTTGTGCCAGCAGTTTGCCGGAAAACCGTTCGATGATCCCCCCGTCGGGTCCGTTGATATAGTCGATAAAAGAGTCATGTTTCTCGGCAGTCCCTTCGGTGAGCGGTTGGAACCAGTGGGTGTAATGGGTGGCACCCATCTCCATGGCCCACATCTTCATGCCGGCCGCCACATGGTCGGCAATGCCCCGGTGCAGCGTAATACCCCGGTCGATCGCTTCCAACACGATATTCATTGTTTCCTTGGAGAGATATTTGGCCATTTGTGTCCGGTTGAACACATACTTGCCATAATACTCCGAAGGAAGGTGTGTCGGTGGAGCCACTTCCACGGGCGTTCTCTTCGATGCTTCTTCTACTGCTTTAAAACGTAATGTTGACATAATCAATGAAAGTTTGATAACCGGGGCTCTTTTATCCCCCTGATTTTATTGTTGTGAAATAAATATGCTGCAAAAATAATCAATTTGTTTGACAATCCAAATAAAAACGGTAAAAAAGTTATATTTTTCGATAAAAAATAACCTTATGATTGTTTTACTATGTTTTTAGTATTAAAAATGCACAAAAGATGCTGTTTTGAATTCCGTTTTATATTGAATGATGGAAATTCATAGCAAAAGTAACCATTTTGAAAATGAAATGGCTGTTTTTTAGGAAATTCTCTTGGGGGAATAGATGGAGTTATTCAATTCCAGATATCTGCAATTGATGAATTGGATATTAAGATAATCATGTTCAATGCATTTCGGAACTGACGGTTTCATATATGTTGTTTCATATAAGTTACTCTTACAAGCATGGTGTTGTTAATTTATTAGTAATCAAATTTTAATGACGACCTCGGGCCAAAGTATGCTTGTAGCCAAAATGCAAAGAATCTGTCGTAAACTGCATACGTATTACGATTTTTAGTTAGAATTTCTTTGTCGAGCAGTTGCCGTGATGCTGTTTGGACGGAAGAAGCAGAGTGCAAAGAGTGCTTTTTTATGAAGTTACCTCCTGTGATGCTTCTTGCCTTACCTTCTTTGGCGATTGCATGGAGACATTCTTTTTGCCGGTCGGACAATAGATTTAGAATTTCGGAGAACAAGGTTTCATAAGAATAGATTCGGTTTAACACCGCTTTTTCAAAAATTTCATGGGTACATTTTTCATCTTCGTTAAGTTCTGAAAATAATTGATTCAATACAGATTGTACATAAAATGTATGTCCCTCGAAAATAGTATATGCTTTTTCGATGTAAGCGTCATCCACATCTTTTTTCCCTTTTTTGAAGAGTTTTGAAGCAAATTGTATGTATTCTTCTTTGTCAATCACATCCAGCGACAGAAGTACTGCGCTTTGATAAAAAGGTTTTGAGGGGGAGAAAAACATTTCGTGTAAAATATGGCGCTGGCTACCCGAAAAAATAAAATTGGACTTTATCGTTTTTTGTATATGTGTGCGGAGAATAGCTTCTATATTTTTTTCAGGGTATTTTGCAATTTGTTGAAATTCGTCTATGGCAATAATGCAAGGTTTATCTGCAGTATTGAGATATGTAAAAATCTCCTCTAAAGTAAATTCGGGTGATTTTATTTCACCAATTCCGATGTCAAAAATGGGAAACCCTGTCAGTTGATCTAACTTGAATCCTGCACGTAAAGAGGTTATTACGGCGAAAAAGTTATCGATGAACGACTTTCCTTTGGGTTTTAACCGCTCATAAATTTCTTTTCCTAGTTTATAGACAAATTCCGCTAAATTGCTTGTCGCATAAATATCTACAAAAAAAGTATAATAATCGTCTGCAATTTTTTGATCGTGAAAACAATGTTCAATAAGTCCTGTTTTTCCCATCCTTCGAGGAGAGACAAGTATGATATTATTACCGTTGGTAACCAGTTTTATCAACGTATTACTTTCTTCTTTCCTGTCGCAAAAATATTCCTGCGAAATATAGCCGCTCACTAAAAAAGGATTCTTCATGTTTTTCTATTAAAAATGTATACAAAGAAACATATTATTTTTTAATTACCAAAATATAATAATCGTATTTTAATAATCGCATTCCGATAAGATTGTGCTATGCTTGCAAATTCAAATCCATTCAAGTTTCCGGGATATATTTTTCGTAACAAGAGATTGATCCGAATCATCACACGATACTTGCCATTGGGGGTATAAAGATGCTTAACGGTTTTGTATATTTTCACCTGAGACCTGAGACTGAGTGTAAATTCTTTTATCAGTTATCCTTCCTTATTTTAGAAGGAGACAAGTTGTACTTTTTTTTAAATTCCTTATAAAAATGGGAATTATTGGAAAATCCGGATTTAAAAATAATTTCGTTGACCGTTAATTTCGTTGTCTTTAATAACAATGCAGCATGTTCAAGACGAATGTCCTTGATGAACTCACTGGGTGTTTTATCTATTATATCCTTTAAACGACGATACAAACTGGTCCTACTTATACCCATGTAATCGGAAATACTATCAATACTTAGAGACTCGTCTTCGATATTCTTTTCTATGAATTGCATTATTTTCTTTAGCCATACCTCATCGTCTTTGTGAAGGAATTCCCCTCCTTTTACGGTGATGGAAGATTGACTGGAAGAATAGTACCTTTTCATTTGCAGATTACGGTTAAGAATGTTTTTTACAGCGCTTTGTATATGGGCCGGATGAAAAGGCTTGGTGATATATAGATCAGCTCCATGCTCCAAAGCCTTTATGTTGTCTTCGATAGAGGTTCTGGCTGTAATACTGATAATGGGGATATGTGACGTTAGTCCATTGGATTTGACCTTGTCAATAAAACCCATACCGTCTAATAATGGCATAAGCATATCTGTCAGTATGATATCCGGAATGTTTTTTTCTATTATCCTCAGCGCTTCTTCTCCATTTTCGGCTTCAATGACATTATAGTTTGGAGCAAGTATATCCTTTAATAATGTTCTGATATCCTTTTCATCTTCTACAACCAGGATGGAGATATCTTTCTTCCTGCCAATTTCCCTATTCTCATTGATAGGATGTTCCATATCGGATACTCTCCCTGTCAGCCCGAGTTCTCCTGTGTGCATAGCATACAGTTCGATAGAAAACTGTGTGTATTCATGTTGCACGCTCTCCACAAAGATGTTGCCCCCGAGTAAATTAACCAGTTGCTTTGTCATATTCAGCCCTATTCCGGAACTGACGCTATTTCTCATTTTTGGGGTGTCGAACATTCTGTATCTATCGAATATTTCATTCATCTGCTTTTCACTCAATCCCCTGCCGGTATTTCTTATTTTGAGGGTGAACCTGTGGTCACTCTCGAGAAATGCATCAATATTGATACGGCCACCCACCGGAGTATATTTAAACGCATTCGATACAAGATTGAATATCACCTTTTCCAATGCACTGCCGTCCGTAATAAAGGGAGCGTCAACCTCTATATTCAGATTTAAATCAATTTTATTTTCTATAGCCATTTCCCGGAAACTATCAGTAGTATACTCGATTAATGCATGTATATCCACTTTTTCCGGTTTCAGTTTGGGTTGTCCTGACTCGGCTTTACGGAATTCAATCAACTCGCTGATTAATTTCTGCATCCTTTCTGCATTATTTTTGATGATATAGATATAATGCTTGGCATAGCTGTCGAGATCGGCATTGTCCAGAAGATGTTGCACCGGGCCGAAGATGAGTGTGAGAGGGGTGAAAAATTCATGTGCCACATTGGTGAAAAAATCCAGCTTGGCTTCATGTGTCTTTTGTTTATGTTCCTTTTCTATTTGTTCTATCATCAGTTGCCTGTTAAGCCGGATCCTGTTCCTTATAAATGATATGGTAACCATGGTAATCGTGGCAAGAAGCAGGAAATACCCAATGAAAGCCCAAATACTTAACCACCATGGATATCCCACGGAAAGGGTTAAAGAATAGCTCATATCATTCCATACCCGGTCTCCGTTTGTACATTCCACTTCCAGTATATATTTCCCGGAGGGTAATTTTGTCATAATGATGTTCGGGTTATTTCCATTGTATATCCATACATCCTTATTATGCAGATTGTGGATGCGGTACCTATATTCACAGTTTTTATTGTTGATGAACTCATGCGCGATAAATGTCAATGATACATAAGGCTCATTATATGAAAGTTCCAACGTGTTGTTTTTTATTCGGTCTTGAATCTTTTGATCGTCATTATATATCCGGAGCTTGCTTAGGCTTATCCGGGGTTTATAATCCCTGAAATGAATATGATCAGGATTGAAATATGTCAATCCATTTACACCTCCGAAGAATATGGTACCATTGTCGTAATAGTAAGCTCCATCGGCAAACTCATTATTATGAAGACCGTCACGGATAGAATAGTTGTTGACAGTCGTAGTTGTGGGGTCTATGGATGCGATCCCTTGGTTCGTACTAATCCATATATTGTTCTTACCATCTTCTATGATTCCATGTATCGTATTATTAATAAGTCCTTCAGGTGAGCCATATTTTTTTAATACAGGAATACTATCCATTGATAGATGGTTTAGACCGTAACTTGTCCCTATCCAAATACTGCCACTTCTATTGCCGAGGAGTGTAAGTACATCATAGTTTGATAAGACCAACGAAGCATTTATATCCTCCAGGTTTACAAATATTTCCTTATTGATATCGAATAGATATATCCCCCCTCTTCTAGTTCCTATCCATAATTCATTGTCTGACTTTCCTCTGATAATGGAATAAATAATATTATTGGTGATAGACATATCGGAACTGTCCGGAATATATTGTCTTACGTTGGTGGCTACATACAGGCCATTCTCCTTTTTGATGGAGATGCGGATTAATCCGTAACCAGCTGTTCCCAGCCACAGTACTTTGTCATTCTCAGTGAGGAACATGGTATAGATAGCCCTGAAATTGATACTACCTGTCGGCATCACCAATGTCTGGACTTGTCCATCTTTTCGGATAATATTGATCCCGTATTCTTCTGTGCCCACGAAAATGTCTCCATCCTTGTTTTTGGCCATAGAATAAATAAGATTGGAAATAAGACCCTCTGATGTAGAAGCATACTCAATGGCTTTATTTGTTCCTATCTCCAGCTTTAATATGCCTTCTCCTTTCGTGCCGATGAGCATTTCCCCATTCTCATCTTTGTTAAAAGAGCGTACTGGGAAATCTGTTTTTACACGACTGAAAGATGAATAATCCTGATAAAGTTGTATAATTCCTTTTCCATCTGTGCCTATCCATAAAATATCTTGTGTGCCCGTATACAATGTGAAGATGGAAACTTTTTCGGGTAATTCCTCCATATTTCTGCTGGTTCCGGTATGAAGATCGTAGTATAGGCAGTTTCCTTCAATAAATGCAATCACTAGCTGCTCCTTGAAACTGGTTATTTGAGATACTTTTTTATTCGGAGGAGTAGGTATTACATGTTTTTCATCCATATCAGCATCAATAATTTTCACATAATCCACATACTCGGCTATGAGCATATTGCCGGTATGGAAAATTTGCTTGATCGGTTTCTCTGAAAGATAGTTTTTTCCGGAAATAAATGATTGACGTTCGTAATCAAGTTCATAGTTATAGAGTCTACCGTCATTATATAATATATGGATGTTGTCAGCAGCGTCTATGATGAAGTTGGTAATATCTTTTTTTTGTGCACCTTTAATTTTTACAAATTTATCTTCTGCCTTATCAAAGAAGCAAAACCCCACCGATTGCACATAACATATGACAGTTCCTGTAGAAGTGGAAGAAACCAATAAGAAATTATTCCCTTTATGGCTATCTGAATTGGACTCAACGAAATACCTGTGGAATTTTTCACTTGCACGGTCCCATCTGTTAAGTCCGTGGTCTGTGGCTATCCAGATAGAGGCAGTGTCAGGTTCAATGATATTCCTTATTATATTGTTGCTTATGGAGAATTCATCTTCCAACGTGTAACGGTAGGAGACAAAGTCGCGTCCGTTGAATGAATTCAGCCCATCCCATGTACCAATCCATAACATATTGTGCGAGTCTTCCAAAAAACAATTTACCGAGTTATTGGAGAGACCATCCATATTCGTAATGTTTCTTACGATATTTTTAGCAAAAATTTCCGGAATGATCAAAAGGAAGAAAAGTATAAAAAACAATCTCGAAAGAAGATGGGTCATAATTCATATTTTAGAGGTCCCATTGATTTTCAAACATTGAAAATTTCAAGTGAAAATTTTCGGGAGTCGGGTTACAAATATATACAAAAAGGATAAATCTGTATTCCAAATACAGGGTTAAACAACCCTATGAATAGTCTATATAGTATTTTGGCATTATAGTATATATTTTTCTGGAACGAGAGGTTTACTTTTGCTGCTGCTTGATGAATGAATACATAACTATTTTTGTAGATGAATATTTTACCTGTGCATTTCCACCCGCTATTATCATGTGTGATAGGTCTCATCCTGCTCTCTTGCTCACCGGGGAAGGCTGACGAAAATGAGGATACAATAAAGGCGGTCACGTATAATATCTATAGTACCCGCAATTCCTCTATAGGCAAGATCGCTGAAGTAATCAGAGACATCAACCCTGATCTAGTCTCTCTTCAGGAGATTGAGCGGTTTACTGATATCAATCCTTCGGATGTTCCGGCCACACTTTCGGAATTGACCGGCATGAAATACCACTATTTTATTCATGCCCTTGATATAGAGAGTGGGGGTGATTATGGAAATGCAATTTTGTCTAAATATCCTATATTGGATGCTGCAACGTATAAATTGTATGGCGTGGAAGAAACGGACTATGTGCGTTCTTTCGGGTATATAAAAGTGCAGAAAGGGAGTAAAGAATTTTATTTTGCGGCTACCCACCTCGACCACAAGGGCAATGATGCTTCCCGGATGAAGATGGTGCATGAAATCTTGGGCATTGTAAAAGAGTTGGATGCGCCGGTAATATTGGGAGGTGATATGAATGCACAACCGACACAAAAACCAATGACGACGCTTCACGGATGGTTTAATATGCCCTGTTTCCCTGATATGAGACCCACCGTCCCGGCGCCCGGCCCCGCCGAAACTACCATTGATTATGTATTATATGGTCCGGACAAGGCTTTTCAGCTGAAAGAATATAAGGTATACTATGACGCCGAAGGAGCCTCGGATCATTTTCCGGTGGTGGCTACTTTCACTATAGATTAATTAATGACTGGTAAATGTTATGGACATTACAAAAAGATTTCCTCAAAATCCACTACTGAGACCTTCAGATTTGAATCCTGCGATATCCGGGATGGAAATAGCTTGTTTGTTGAACCCGGGTGTATTCCGTTATGACAATAAAATCTGGCTCTTATTACGTGTTGCTGAGCGACCCATCCAAAAAGAGGGTATTATCAGTTTTCCTGTATACAATCAGCTGGGAGAAATAGAAGTATTGTCTTTCGACATAGATGACCCGAATTTAGATGCAAGTGACCCGCGCGTCATCGGGTATAAAGGAGAAGATTATCTCACAACAATGTCCTATCTACGTTTGGTCTCAAGTACAGATGGTGTGACTTTTAAGGATGAACCGCGCTTTCCTCCTATATTCGGGAAAGGGAAGCTCGAATCGTTTGGCATCGAGGATTGCCGTGTAGCCTCCATGGAAGATGGTTTCTGGCTTACATTTACTGAAGTATCCCCGGTAGCGGTGGGAGTGGGACTTATGCATACATCCGACTGGAAGAGTTTTGATCACCATGGAATGATATTTCCTCCTCATAATAAAGATTGTGCCATTTTTGAAGAAAAGATCAACGGGAAATATTATGCCTTGCACCGACCGAGTAGTCCTGTCTTGGGAGGAAATTATATCTGGTTGGCGGAATCGCCCGATAGATTGCATTGGGGAAATCATCAATGCATAGCTACATCACGAAAAGGTATGTGGGACTGTGCCCGGGTTGGAGCAGGGGCTGCTCCTATAAAAACGGCCGATGGCTGGTTAGAGATTTATCATGGGGCCGATGATAATCACCGTTATTGCCTGGGTGCCTTGTTGTTAGATTTGGAAGATCCTTACAGGGTGATCGAGCGAAGTGTAGAGCCCATCATGGAACCTATGGCTGAATATGAACAGACGGGTTTCTTCGGTAATGTGGTATTTACAAATGGACAGTTGGTAGAGGGTGATACAATAACTCTCTACTACGGCGCAAGCGATGAGGTAATATGTGGAGCACAACTGTCAATTAAAGAAATCATATCTACACTGAAATAAATCTATTACCGAGTATCCAAAATGAACCGATTACAGAAAGAATATCTCTTCTTTAAAGAGCAGGAATTGAATGTGCGTACTTTATTGAAGACGAATCTACTTTATGCACTTGTCTTGCCCGTGGTGGAGATATTCGTGGGGGCGTATGTCATGCGTAACACGAGTGACCCTATGATGGTTGCTTTCTATCAACTTTTCATGTATATAGGAGTACTTTCAACCTCACTGGTGAATGGTTTCCTATTGAAATATATGAGTGTGAAGACATTGTATGCTGCCGGTATTTTGCTCAGTGGAGTTTCTATGTTTGCCATGATGTTGGTGAAATCGTTGGGTATACTCGAACTCGGCATTACCGGTTTTTCGCTGGGAGCCGCATCCGGTTTTTTCTGGACAAACCGTTATTTGCTGACATTGAACAATACAAAGGATGGTAACCGGAATTATTTTTTTGGAATGGAGTCTTTCTTCTTTTCCATAACATCCATTACAGTGCCGCTTGTTATCGGTGCTTTTCTCAGCTTTCTCGAAGGTACTACTATTTTAAGTTATACCATACATATCAACCAAGCATATCTACTGGTGACATTGGGTGTTAATATCATCACTCTATATACTGTTAGCGTTCTTTGGAGAGGTAAATTTAAAAATCCTATCCAAAAGGATTTTATCTATTTGCGTTTTTGCGCTCTCTGGCGTAAAATGCTCTTGTTATCTTCTCTGAAAGGGATGGTACAGGGATTTCTTGTTACCGCACCGGCAATACTTGTTCTCAAACTGGTTGGAGACGAAGGTGCGTTAGGTTTGATACAAAGTATTAGTGGGGCACTCACGGCTGTTTTGGTGTATATTCTCGGGCGGATGGCCAAACCGGAAGACCGGTTGAAAATATTCGGATCGGGGTTGCTCATATTTTTTATCGGTACCTTGTTTAATGGCATACTTTTCTCCGCTACCGGGGTTCTATTGTTTGTATTGTGTAAAACGATTTTTCAACCGTTGTTTGACCTTGCTTATAATCCAATCATGATGCAGGCTGCTGATACCGCGAAGAAGATCGAAAACCGCAACGAATATACGTATATATTCAGTCATGAATGGGGATTATTTCTCGGTAGGGCATCGGGTTTGATACTTTTCCTTTGCCTTGCTTATTATATTTCTCAGGATTTTGCACTTAAATATGCCTTGGTAATTGTTGCTTCGATACAATTACTGGCATATCCTCTTGCAAAGAATATAATAGCAAGCAGTGTAAAAATAGTAAAGGGTGGATAAGGTAAGTTTATAGAAATTAAGTGTATATAACAATTCAATAATATTAAATAAAATGAATAAACTAATTCTCTATTCCCTGTCATTGATTCTACTTGTTTTTCTTCATGGTTGTGACTCCAGAAAGAAGAATAAAGAGAGTGTTTCCTCGCCCAATTCGGATCTTCCCGCTTGGGCATTAGGACCCTTTGTCAGGGCACAGGATAACCCTGTTATTTCACCTCAAGAGAGTACGGAATTTTTCTGTCCCATGCAACAGATGAATATAAAATGGGAAGAAAGTGATGCCTTTAATCCGGCTGCCACGGTGAAGGATGGCAAGATCGTAGTACTATACCGGGCCGAAGACAATACCTTTACAGGTATTGGGTCTCGTACATCGCGGATAGGGTATGCTGAAGCGACAGATGGCATACACATGGAGAAGAGAAGTACCCCTGTGCTATATCCTGATGACGACGACTTTAAAGCGATGGAATGGAAAGGTGGTTGTGAAGATCCCCGTGTTGCGATGACAGAAGAGGGTTTATATGTAATGCTGTATACCGGTTGGAACAGGGATAATCCAGAAGGAGCCAAAAAGAATCCACGGTTGTGTGTCGCTACGTCCACCGATCTTATTCATTGGGAGAAACATGGCCTGGCTTTCGGCAATGCCTATAATGGACGTTTTAAAGATCTGGACTCCAAATCGGCATCCATTATAACCACCCTCAAAGATGGCAAGATCGTCATTCAGAAAATCGATGGAAAGTATGTGATGTATTGGGGAGAGAGGGCTGTCTGCGCAGCTGTATCAGATGACTTGATCAATTGGGATCCGGTTTTGGACGAAAACAATAACTTATTGGAAATCGTCAAGCCCCGGAATGGATATTTCGATAGCAGGCTGACTGAATGTGGACCTCCGGCATTGATGACAGAAGATGGAATAATACTTATTTATAATGGAAAGAACGGATATGAAGAAGAACGAGATCCGAATTATCCGGCGGGAACATATGCCGCGGGACAATTCCTATTCGATAGGAATGATCCTTTTAAGGTGTTGGATCGCCTGGACAAACCGTTTTTCTGGCCGGATGCTGATTTTGAAAAGAGTGGACAATATCCTTCCGGAACAGTGTTTACAGAAGGACTTGCTTACCTTGAAGGAAAATATTACCTCTATTACGGATGTGCAGATTCATTTGTAGGTGTCGCTACTTACAATGATAGAAATAATCAATAATCAGATTATAAACTCTAAAATATGTTGAACATGAAAAAGAGACTGGAGCAAAAGCCCATCAAGGCTTGTAAACCACGGTGGATATTATCTTTCACCATGGTCGTCCTATTGACATTAAATCCGCTGTTTTTGGACACTTTTCTTTTGAAAGCACAAATTGTATCTTCAGAGCAGTCCATAAGTGTAAAAGGATCTGTTGTAGATGAAGATCTGTTGCCGCTTATTGGCGTGACCGTTACCCTCCAGGGTAATCCAACTGTTGGGACAATGACCGATATTGATGGCGTTTTTACGCTGGTTGTCCCCCCGAACTCGAAACTCGAGTTCTCGTATGTCGGCTTCACGTCTATCGTGAAAGACGTGAATGGACAAGATAATATGCAAGTGGTCATGACAGAAAATGCAGCCCTTTTGGATGAACTGGTGGTTGTAGGATATGGCGTACAGAGAAAAGTTTCCGTGACCGGTGCTGTGGCGGCAGTACAAGGAAAAGAGCTGGTCAGTGTAAAGACACCCAATGTTTCCAATATGCTGGCCGGCAGATTACCCGGGTTGCGTGCCGTACAACGCAGTGGTGCTCCGGGGGATGACAATGCCTCGGTGGATATCCGCGGTTATGGGAGTATGCTTGTTATTGTAGATGGTGTAGAGCGTGATTATACCCAGGTTAACCCCAATGATATTGAATCGGTCTCTATCTTGAAAGACGGTGCAGCTGCCGTGTATGGTTTTAAAGGGGCAAATGGGGTATTGTTGGTGACTACCAAACAGGGATCCAAGGGCGAGTCGAAAATCGATTACGGGTTCTATTATGGCTGGCAACAAAATACACGCTATCCCGATTGGATGAATTCATACGAATATGCCGCACTTTATAATGAGGCTATTTATAATGTAAATCCTTGGAGAGGGCAGCCTGCCTATAGCAATGATGAATTGGCGAGATATAAAGCCGGTGCCGGGACAGATTGGTGGAATGGGACAATCCGTGATTCGGCCCCTCAATCCAGCCACAATTTGAGCATATCGGGTGGAACGGACAAGGTTTCTTACTTCCTGTCTGCAGGTATTATGGAGCAAGAAGGGATATTGAAATCGAAAGACTGGAATTATAACCGGTATAATTTGCGTTCAAATGTAAAAGTGGAGGTTGCCAAAGGCTTTGATGTAGAACTCCGCATTGGTGGAAGATACGATAAAAGGAAACGGCCTTTTGAGGCAGACAAATTATTTGCATCGGCCCAACAGGCAATTCCTACCTATTCCCAATATGCAAATGACGATCCGCTGTATTGGCAGGCAACAGGAAACTCTCCGAATGTTATTCAGACCTCCTATATCGACAATGCCGGTTATGAAAACCGTATGCGTAGGGAATTCAACAGCTCGTTGACCTTCAATTGGCAGATACCCTGGGTAGAAGGGTTGATGGCAAAGGCGATGATTGCCTATGATTATTCGAACAAAGAGTGGAAAAGCTGGGGAAAAGAGGCATACAACTATATCTATGATGCCAATGCCGATTTCTATACTCCGATTGCTATCCGTAACAACTCGAATCTTGAATCCAAGCAGGAGAATTATTATAAGCCTACCTACCAGTATTCACTCAATTACAACCGTAAGTTTGCAGAAAAACATGACGTGGGGGCACTGCTCTTATGGGAAATGTATGATGACCGGACAACGGACGTAATGGCCAGAAGATTCTTCGCGATAGGACTTGTTGATGATATGGACTATGGCGACATAGAGAATATGTCCAATGGAGGTAGAAGCCTGGAGACGGCTCATGCAGGACTTGTCGGGCGTCTCAATTATGCGTTTGACAATCGCTATCTTGTAGAATTCAATTTCCGGTATGATGGTACTTATAAATACAGGGCCGGTGACCGCTGGGGATTCTTTCCCGGTGTATTGGCCGGATGGCGTTTGTCGGAAGAACCATTCTTTAAAGATTTGAATACACCGTTCGACAATATCAAGATAAGGGGATCTTTTGCCGAATTGGGAGACGAAGGAAATTATGAAGCTTTCCAGTATCTTGATGGTTATAAATATCAAGGAAGTTACGTCATGGGAACAGGGGGACTGATCTCCGGTATGATCAGCCGGGGAATGGCTAATCCATGGCTGACATGGTATAAATCGAAAATCTCGAATATTGGATTTGAGGCATCGTATAAGCAGGGTTTGTTATCAGCTGAATTTGACTGGTTCCTTCGCCACCGCACAGGACTTCCGGCCAGACGGACGGATTCACTGCCTTCGACTTTTGGAGAAACGATGCCGGAAGAAAACCTCAATTCTGATATCAATACCGGTTTTGAGTTAAAGATCGGACACCGGAATAATATCCAGGATTTCTATTATGATATAAGTGCCAATTTCTCGGTTACCCGTATTAAGAATGATTATGTAGAGCGATCGGCCTCTACGAATATGTATGATGACTGGCGGAATAATACCAATGGAAGATACAAAGATATCCGTTGGGGTAGGAAGGTTGTAGGACAATTCCAATCTTTCGAAGAAATCCTGAACTCCCCCATTCAGGATGGAAATGGGAATAAGTCGCTTCTTCCGGGGGATTTGAAGTTTGAAGACTTTAATGGAGACGGTATCATTGACCTGAATGACGAACAACTTATCGGACACGGTGCCACGCCACGGATGTATTACGGTTTGAATA
Organism: Proteiniphilum sp.; assembly: GCF_040307845.1. Lineage (GTDB taxonomy): Bacteria > Bacteroidota > Bacteroidia > Bacteroidales > Dysgonomonadaceae > Proteiniphilum. The sequence continues at coordinate 36,686 of NZ_JAWRIS010000062.1, read as the reverse complement.
TGAGTGGAGCGTATAAGAACTTTGATCTTACTTTGTTTTTCCAGGGAGCTGCCGGACACGATATTTATGTGGCGGGTGATATCCTGGATACGTTTGTACAGCAAGGGCTTGGGAATGGTTTGGCTGTTATGACAGACCGCTGGCACCGGGAAGACCCTACAAACCCTTACAGTAACTGGATTGCAGGAATGATGCCGGCGGCAAGGGTGGCCGGGTTTGAAGACAACAGGAGCAATAATTCGTGGTCTTTGCACAAAGCAGATTATCTAAGGTTAAAAACGTTAGAAGTAGGATATACATTGCCTAAAAGCTTCCTGTCGAAGTGGAACATAGACCAGTTTCGTTTTTATGTGAGTGGAAACAATCTGTTGACATTTACAAGTAGAGATGGATTGATGAAGTATGTTGATCCGGAAAGTAATAATAGCGGATTGCGTTATTATCCCCAACAAAAATCTTACAATATTGGTGCTAACATAACTTTTTAAAATGAAGTCGTTATGAAACGTAATAAATATAAAATAATAACTCTTATTGGTATTATTGCATTTTCAATGGTGGGATGCAATGACTACCTCAACCGGGAAGATATCAGTGGTATAATTACCCCCGACTTGGTTTGGACTAATCCCAAAGCCATAGAAGCAGTGCTTGTCAACATGTATGATGCCGGTATTAAGCACGAGGACTTCGATTATTGGGATTATGGCAGCAAGTCTGACCTGCGTAACCCGACTACCATGTCTGATGAGGCACAAGGTTCATACCAGAAAAATCCGTTGTTTAGTAATGCAGATGCCGTATATACTTATAATGATTGGATTTTGAATGATCCGCTCAGCACGAGATATGTCTATATCCGTAATACGAATGACTTTATTGAAAAAGTGGCAGAGTCGGATGTCCTGAATGATGCCCAAAAAGAGCAACTCGATGCGGAAGCACGATGGATTCGTGCATATCAGTATTTTGGATTGGTGAAACGTTATGGTGGAGTGCCATTGTTGACTGAACCCCAACAGTACAATCCGGCTGACCCCTCTTCGATGTATGCTGCTCGGAATACAGAGGCAGAAATATATGATTTCATTATCAATGAATGTAATGCTATAAAGGATATACTTCCCCAAACCCGTCCCGATGCATCGAAATATCGTGTTACGAAAGGTGCGGCATTGGCCCTTTGTTCCCGTGCCGGATTATATGCCGGTACGATTGCCAAATATTCAAAGACACTTTCACTCTCCGGTACTGCTGTAGCCAGGGGATATGTATGTATTCCGGAAACCGAGGCTGAACGCTTTTTTAAGTCTTCACATGATGCCTCTTACGAGCTGTTGCATGATATGTCTAATTATAGCTTGCCAAGGTCTACCGCGAATACAACCGAAGCAAGGGCCGATAATTTTTATCATATCTTTTCTGCTACAACGAATGGTAACAGCGGCGAGTATATCCTCCAAAAACAATATAACGTGGCAGGAGGGAGAGGCCACATGTGGGATAAAATGAATATTCCGTTCTCTTACCGCCAAGGTGGTTGGGGATGCGGGGTTTCTCCTGTGTTAGAAATGATAGAGGCTTTTGAATATATAGACGGAACACCTGGTGAGTTGAGAATTGCAAACGGTGCCACACCTATTCAATACGATAATCTTTTAGACTTGTTCAAGGACAAAGACCCTCGTCTGTTTGCCACTGTGTATGTTCCCGGGTATCCTTTAAGGGGGAGCGTGATGGAATGGCGTAGAGGAGTAATTGATCAAAATGGGACGAAGTATGTGGCATCGAAACAACCAAGTGATGAGGTTGCGGTCACTCTCCCCGGTTACTCCGGTATCTTGTCGGGTAAGGATGGAGGGGCGGATGCAGGTGATGCCTCGAAAACCGGGTTTTACCAACGCAAGTTTATGGATGAAACACTGGATGACCTGGCCAATATTGATGACAGGAAATCTTCTACTCCTTTTGTGATGTTCCGTTTAGGTGAGATTTATCTTAACTATGCAGAAGCATGCCTGGAAATGAGTTCTCCCAAAACAAGCGAAGCCCTTTGGGCTGTCAATGAAATACGTGACCGGGCGGGCATCAGGGAAATTACCCAGGATGAGCTCACCATAGAAAAAGTACGGCATGAACGCAAGGTTGAACTCGCTTTCGAGAACCATCGCTACTGGGACATGAAACGATGGCGGATTGCCCATCTGCCGGTAGCCCAGGGCGGACTTACAGGGTTCAGGGGGAAAGCTTTGTATCCCTGGTTGGATGTGCGGACAGGTAAATATGTGTTTGAAATTGGAGAAAAACTACCCAAACAGACAAGGTTATTCCTTGAGAGAAACTATTATAACCGTTTTGGAACGGAAGATGTTACACCCAACCCGTTGCTGATACAAAATCCGGGTTATGCTTACTAAACAAAATCTTAAATAGGACAATATGAAAAAGATATATTATATATGTTTATTAGTTGCCTTTGTGTTTTTTATGGCATCTTGTGAAAATGATATCGACAATTATGATATGCCCAATGGGGGGATATTTGGTACTGTGATCGATGAACAGACAGGAGAGGCAATCCCATTCCCCGTAGAGGGGGGAAGTGGTGTGATGGTTTCTCTTACCGAAATAGAAACAGGGGCAACGGCTCCGATTACATTCAGGGCCAACCAGGATGGTACATACCGGAATACAAAAGTTTTCAATGGTTATTATCGTATCTCCTTTGGAAGTTGTCCTGTAGTGGGCATAGCAGAAGAATATGTGGAGATAAAAGGACAAACCGAATTCGACATTCTCGCGTTACCTTTTTCCCGAATCTCGGCGAATGCTTCTATATCTGCTGATAATGAGATTACGGTCAATTATGAAGTGGAGACTTTAGATCCTTCGTTTGTTTTGAAAAATGTGCAGGTAATGTGGAATTATGCTCCGGGTGTAGACATAAATAATGCCAATCATGCCAACATTGCCACGAAGGGAAGTGCCGCATCGGGCTCTCATCTATTTGAATTGCTGAATGACAGAGAGTTCGTGGAAAACCATTACAAGATTGTGTCGAACAAAAACAAGATATATGTCCGGGTCTCTGCTACCACTGAAGTGGCTTCCATGTCCAATACGAATTATAGCAAGGTGATTGAACTTACGATAAATTAAATATTTAAGCGCTTAAGATTATGAAGATTAAGAATATATTTTATAGCATATTCATGCTCACTGTTGTATGTTTTTCTGCTTGCAACTCCGATGATGATAATACAGTAGCTCCTCCCGATGATAGTGGCGTTAAGGTGAAAAGTATGACCTACAATATAAAATCCGGGGATATGAAAGGAATCGATGCCATTGGAAAGGTTATCAAGGATATTGATCCCGATATTGTGGGGTTACAGGAAGTGTCCTATATCATAAACGGGGTAAACGTGGAAGAGAGATTGAAGGAAATTACGGGCATGCCCTATTCATTTTTTGCGGAGGCATTACAGAATAATGGCGTTCCTTATGGAAACCTGATCTTGTCAAAAACACCGTTTACCCACTCCGAGAGCCATAAACTCGATTACAAGATTGAAGCGTATATCCGTTCCATTGGCATCGTGAAAACGAGCAAGGAAGATAAGGAATTTTATTTTGCCACTACGCATATAGACCATTCCCAGGCTATTAATCGGATATACCATGTAGAGCAGATACTTGGGTATACGGAGGCACTTGATGGGCCTGTCATCCTGTGTGGTGACTTTAACGGGGATGAAGTGAGCGAGCCGGTAAGGATGCTGCAAGACCAATTCACCATTGGCTGCCTCTATGATTACTGTCCTCCCACGATGACGGTACCTCAGCCTGATGGAGCCATAGACTTTATATTGTATTCTAATGGCGATTTTGTATCGAAACAATATAATTCTTACTATAAAGCGTATACCGAATCAGATCATTTTCCTGTATACGCGACATGTATGTTTAAATAATTAAATTTGAAAAGATGAAAATTATATATAATATCCTGATTAATAGGTGTCTAATTTTATTCATGGCCATAGTGGGTATCGGAATAATTTCCTGTGATGATAACCCGTCCAAGGAAGTGATGATACCTGCCGGAGGAGGGATTCCCGAAGTAAAAATTTTTTCGCCTTTGAAAGGGGGATTTGAGACTGAAATATCATTCTATGGTAGTAATCTCCCTACTGATCTATCCAAAATACGCGTGACGATAAACAATAAAGAAGCGGAAGTTACAAGTTCAAATGGTCGTATTGTAACGGCAATCATACAAAAAGATACGGGTTCGGGAGCAGTGAAGATATATGTGGATAATGACAATGAAACCAAAGAGTTTACGTTTCCTCATGAATTTGAATATGGATTTCAAACATTGGTTTCCACCTACCTGGGTGATGGGACGAAAGAAGATGTCGATGGCCCACGGGAAACAGCCCGGTTGAAAGGTCCCTATCGTGTGAACTGGGACAATGCCGGTGGCTTGTTTATTCTTGAAGAAGGCGGATCACCCAGTACGCCCACCAATTACTCCGCAGTGCGAAGATTGGTGAATGATGAACTCGAAACGCTGTTTACTGGCTTGGGCTCAACCGAGGCGGAAAAGATGCGTACGATTGTGTTCTCCAATGACTACAACACGTTGTATGTCACCAATGATAAGGATGCTAACGGAACAATGGGGTTGGGCATGCTTTCCATCATGGACAATTTTTCCAGTATGACGGCGCTTATTGATAATGCTTCAGAAACCACGCTTACTGCCGCTGTTCATCCGGTTACCGGAGATATTTTTATAGGGAGATACAATTCTGCCGCTATCATGAAATATGAGAATGGTTCATTGGATCTCAAGATGGATATTTTGAGTGCGAATGGAACGCTGACAGATATGATATTCAGTAAGGATGGAGAGAAGTTATATATATCAATAGCTTGGAGAGGGCATAGTATTCTGGTTGCCGATTACGATAAAGATAGCGATACTTTTTCTAATTTGAGGACATTGGCGGGACCGGCTGTTACTGTACCTGGTAATGCCGTAAATCAAACAGGCTATGTAGACGCCAAGGGTGACCAGGCACGCTTCAATAATCCGCAACAAATAGATATTGATGACGAAGATAATATCTATGTGGCTGATGCTGATAATCATTGCATCCGTAAGGTGACACCGGACGGGACTGTGACCACGTATGCCGGTACAGGAAAGAGTGCCGGATTCGTGAATGGTGAAGCATCTATCGCCAAGTTTAACAAGCCATTTGGTTGTAAATTCGGTCCTGATGGGGCATTGTACATTGCCGATAATAATAACCACCGTATTCGCAGGATCGCGATGCAATAGATTATAAATACTGAAAAGAGGCTGCCTCCCTTCAGGGAGGCAGCCTCTGGTTTAATTGACATTAAACCATTTAGAAATCCAAGTTGAATAGTAAGTATTCTATACGGAGGGCACCGAATGCTTACGGCTGAGCACCTTAATAAGATAGACACGCTTTAGCTCTCACTGTTGTTTCCTGCCCAATCCTACCATCATTTAGTAAAGGATTATAAACTCGATCCCGAGAATTATAATAATCCTTTCAATGATGCTAAAAAAGCCAAGAACCTATTCTATGACGAGGTCAACGCGTTTGCGGCATTGGACGAGGAGTTGAAGCGGATTTATGGGTTGCTCGATCCCATTGAAAGGGCGAAATCAATAGAGAGAGTGGCGGACTCGGACCGGTATGGACAACCCGATAACCTGTACCTCCATGTAAGCCGTAAAGATGTCTGGTTGGACTATCTTATCAACAAACAATGGAATATGAGGAACCTGGTGAGCGGGGCTTATCCTACGAAGAATAGGTGTGGATGCTTTGTTGTGCGGATGGGAGGTAGTTGACGCCGTACCAGCAGATCTGTAACAGGATGAATGCGATGATCAGGAGGATCATCGAGGTTTTGTCCGATGAACTTTTCTTTAACCGGTAGTGGATATAAAGCAGGTAGCCTATCCAGGTGGCGGCGGCCCAGGTCTCTTTCGGGTCCCAGCTCCAGTAATGTCCCCAGGCGACTTTCGCCCAGATTGCCCCCATCAGCATGCCCAGCGTGATACAGGCAATGCCGGCGTAGACCAAGCTGTCGGTCATCTCCATCAGTTTGGCTTTGTTGTTGATCTTCTTTTCCCTGACCAAATAATAGATGGCGACCAGTGTGGCAGCACCCAGGATGGCATAGGAGAACATATAAATGATCACATGGGGAGCGAACCAGGGACTTTGCAGTGCCGGCATCAGTGCCTTGTTATGGATATCGGGTTTTACGATATTGACAATGATAAAAACAGTGGAGAGTATGGTGGTAAAAGAGAGTATCCATTTGTAATTCCACCGCAGGTAGGTAAGCAGACCTGCCACCGGGAGAAAGAAGGAGTACCAGAGCCTTGTTTCGCCCATGGTGCGCAGAGGCGGGCGTTCTAATGATATCCATAATCCGGCGATAAAGATGGAAAAAACGATCAAACCGGCAACGGTCAGCAATGCCGGCCATCGCTTGTGTTTGCTTACATAAGCAAGTGCAGCACCGCTTCCCCAAAGGAGCACGGAGATGATGGCGAAATATATAAACGAATCCCAGGTCATGATGCTTTCTTTTTAGGTCCGGCGATAAACAGGAAGAGCGCTCCGGCCAATAACATGAAAATGCCTGTGTAGACCACCTTTAACCAGGGGTCACGTACCAGTTCAAAGACGGAGGTGTCGGAATATTTGCCTTTCGTGTCGTCGTAGCTGTATTGGTAGATCATCCAGTCTTCCACCTGAATCGGTTTATTGACTTCGATCACCGCCTCTTTTGTTTTTCCGTTTTCGGTAAAGGTGGTTACATGCGAACTGTATTTCTTTATCTCCTGCATTGGCATGGCGACACTGGTTTCGTCATCAATCTGCAGAAAGATAGGGGGGAAGAGGTAACTCCCGTTACTGACCCATCCTTCCACAGGTTGTGCGAGTCCCGGTTTGCTTGCTTTCACTTTGAGGGCGGTGGTGGCTCCTTCCATCATCATGGGCACGACGTTCATGAAAGTGGAGTCCCTGAAGATGGCAGCATGTGGAAGATAATCAGTAATTGTGAGGGCCACTCCCGCTAATTGGGTGGTTTTTCCTACTCCTTCAAACATATAGCTTTCGGGTCGCGTGGCGGACAACATCTTCCCGGTTTCATTTTCGATGATAACCAGTTTGGGTTCATATTCCTCTATCATAAAGGTATCCAATTGGATGGCCAGCGGTAATTCCTTTATTTCCCCCGTTTGCAGGCTTCCGCGCCATTCTACCTGTCCTTTCTGTATGGTCATGGTGAGCCGTTCCATATCGGCGCTGCCTAATATTCCTCCTAAAAGGGCGATGAACAGGCCCAGGTGGTTCAGGTAAAAGCCGATATCACGCCAGGTCTGCTTCCTGGTGCTCCTCTTCAGTATGGTCAGTCCCAGGATAGTGAGGTTGTAAAAACAAAGCAGGACGAACGGCCATGAAGTGGTCATCCGGTACCAGCCGAGGGAGGTGAAGGGGTGGGATGGCAGCTGTTCCGCGGGGGTGCCGGCAGCAAACTGGGGAATTAGCCCCAGGATCATGGCGAGCAGGAGGAGGGTTGCCAATGCCGGAATGGTGGCATATACGCTGGACAGCCATCTGACCACCCGTTTTTTTCCTGCGAGGAAATGGATGACGAAAAGTACTGCGATGAACAGGGCTCCGATGATCGTGTTGACGGGTGAAGCAAACAGGGCCGTCTCGATATTCCCGGCGGCAAGCTGCAGGAGTATCCCCGCCAACAAAACGCCCGCCGCGACGATAAAACCTTCCGCATACCCCCATGGGTGTTCCCAAATTTTCTTCATCAATTCAGACTGACGAGCCGATTATTGGCTCTTGCCGTTTCAAGCCATTGTGGAACGATGGTCTCCTGGAATTTCTGCTTGTTGGCCCTTTCCTTATTCATATCGAGTCCGATATAAGCTTGTGCCTTCTCTTTCGTGGAGATATCGGGCAGGGGTACATTTCCGGTAAAGCCGAGATCAGCCAATACTTTGGAGATCTCGAAGCGGGCCTTGTGGGCACGGTCGAGTCCCATGGAAAGGATGCGCTGGAATTCCACAGGAGAGTGGAACGATCCCCCGTGGGAAGCCACTGCGTAATCCCACCGCCATTGTGCCTGTCGGATCAATTGGAGGGCATTGTGCATTTGCTTTTCAGAGGCTCCCTTTTCCCAGGCAAATTGGGCTTCGAGGTGTGCTTTCGAGAGTTCCTCCTCTACCAGATTACGGATTTGGTTCGCACTGCGTTGCCGTTCATAGACGGCATTCCTGAGATCCTCTTCCGATTCCCGGTGGCATACCTGGCAGGTGTTGCTGATGTTGGCAAGGGGACTGATGATATGGTGATCGCTATATTTTATACCTCCTTCGGAAATATAAGGCATATGGCAATCGGCACACGAAACACCCCGTTGGGCGTGTATTCCCGTTTTAAATATTTCGTAGTCGGGATGTTGAGCCTTGATGATAGGTGCTTTGCTCAACGCGTGCGTGTAATCGGCAAACCCGATACTGTCGTAATACTGTTCCGCCCCCTCCATCGTGAGGCCGTTATGCCATGGGAAGGTGAGGTATTTCCCTTCAGGTGTAAAATAGTATTCCACGTGGCATTGCGCGCAGGCCAGCGAACGCATATCCTGGTGGGAGGCTTCCCTGATATCCATTCCCATATTGTGAAATCCTTCGATTAAACCCGGGCGGCTGATTTTCAGATCCATTGTCTCGGCATCATGGCAATCGGCGCAACCGATCGGATTGACCACTTCGTGCCCCCAGTGTGCCCAGGGTTGCTTGTAGAATTCCGCAATTCCCACCGAATCCATCAACCGGGGTACATCGGGACTTTTACAGGTCCAGCAGGTGGCCGGTTGCGGGCCTTCCTCGGATGTCATGGGCGCCCCTGTCCGAAGCGTATTGCGTACATCTTCAACAGCATGCTTATGCCCACGTGGTGTACTGTAATCTTTGGCGAAAGCATAACCTGCCCAGAGGATCACCATTTCGGGACGTTGAGCCAGTACATCCACTGCGCTGCTTCCGTTAAACTCGCTTTGGAAAGTGGTATCGGCGGTTTGTTCCCATGTTTCATATTCACGGGGGTAATTCACCGCGAATAGTTCGTTTCTCGATTCAATACCTTTGATTTCCACTTTCTTGTTATTCATCACACTTGCAATCTCGGCCCGTCGCTGGGTGATGGAAGCCGCCAGCATTCCCAGTAGGAATACCACTCCCAGGGTAAAGAAAAATAGTAGCCACCCTACCCAGGGTTTCATTTTGTTATCGTTTTTGTTCTTCATAAATATATGAAATTACCAATAATCAGTTACCAATTAATTATTTACATTTTTACATCTTTATTATCTACATCCCGTCAAGCCGGGATTTCCACCGCACTTCGATTGGCACTACTTTCTGAAAGTCGGGACAAGTTGTGCCGATTTCCCGATAAATCGGGACAAGTTATCGGGTTCAGTCAATCATTTTCTGCAGCCAATCCGGCACATTGCTTTTGGGCATTGGTATCCGTGCGTTGGGCGTAGATGAAAGCGAACGGCTGCGGGTATGCGGAACATCCCTGTGACAATCCCAGCAAGCGCTTCCTCCCATCTCCTTCGTATCTTTGAACCCCATTCGCCCTGTTTTTATAAACTCGGTATTGAGCTGTGTATGGCAACGGATACAATTATCCATAATCACCTGGGAACTCGCTTCAATGGCTTGTATGGCCTGGTGTTCACCCCGTATAGTGAATATAGCCGAATGACGTAATCCGTCTACAGCCTTGAAATAGTATCCTTTTATTTTATTGTCCTGCGGCACATGGCAATCGTTGCAGGTAGCATTTCGTCCGTGGGAACTATGCACCCAAGTGGCGTAATAAGGTCCCATGATATGGCAATTCACGCACGTGGCAGGATCGTTGGATAGATAACTATAAGCCCGTGATGCGAAGAAAGTATAGATAAAGAGCCCTACAAAGGCACCACTGATAATGAAAGCCGGGTATCTCCATCCTCCCCGCGGCCGTATTTCATTCCAGATATTTTGAAATTTGCCCATGGTCCCACTTATTAAAGATATTCAAAAACAAAGTAATAAAGAAAAAAACGAAAAAAGTGTAATAATTATGACAATTGAAGAAAAAAAACTATATTCGGGGTCTAATTTCATTAGATTATTTCTACATTCAGCAAAGCCAAAACAAGTTTTGTCTCTGTATTCGCTTAACGAAATAGTTCACTAAAGTTAGACATTTTCTCGCAATGGCATATTCCAAGTAAATTTGTCTTCTGCTCATATTGCTTAACGAAAACGTTCAATTTACAAAATATGGAAAGACAACATTTTGATAACCAACATACCGGAATGATTTTTCAGTGTCCCTTATGCAGTTCTGTTCCGGGCGATCAGCGTGAGGACTTTATGAGGGACGTACGCTTTTCAATAAAAAATTATCAGAAAGACGATATAATCGTCACCCAGGGAGCTCTTTATGAGTCGCTTTATATCCTGATCAGAGGGGAGGTCGTGACGGAGATGGCGGATGAAAAAGGTGATTTCATGAAGGTGGCGCATATCAGTGCCCCCAATCCGTTGGCTCCCGGTTTCCTGTTTGCCACCAACAACCGGTCGCCCGTTTCTGCTATATGCAAGGAGCCTTGTGTGGCAGTGGTTATTCCCAAAGAGAATGTCTATTTCCTGATGAGGAAGTATGAATCATTTATGCTGGCTTTTCTTTCCTATATCTCCAATAAGGTGTCGTCCCTTTCCGAGAAGTTAAGACTTGTTTCCCTACGTACCATTCGTGCAAAACTGGCCTATTACCTGTTGAAAGAGTCGGCCGGCGAACAGTCATTCCGGTTAAATGCCCCCAAAGAAGAGATCGCCCGTCTTTTCAGTGTTTCCCGTCCCGCGCTGGTAAAGGTAATGATGGAGATGGCAGCGGAAGGCATTATTGAAGTGGACCGGCGCGATATATTTATCAGGGACAGGGCGGCATTGCAAAATATGTTTTAAAAGCATGAATCGGGTTTCTTTAGTACCGCCTTATTCCTATTTTTGTAATAAAAAACAATCAACAGACGAATGAATACTCAGGAAAGACTGGATTTTGCCCGTGTGGCAGAGGCAATCACTTATATCCGGCAGGATTTTAAAAGGCAACCCGGACTGGAAGATATAGCCGAAAAGGTGGGTTTGAGCCCGGCGCATTTTCAGCGTTTGTTTACGAACTGGGCCGGTGTGAGCCCGAAGAAATTCCTGCAATACACCACCATAGAATATGCCAAGAAGAGGTTGAAAGAGGGAAGGGCTTCACTCTTCGATACGGCCTATGAAGCTGGATTGTCCGGTACCGGGCGGTTGCATGACCTGTTTGTCAATATAGAAGGGATGACTCCCGGAGAATATAAAAATGGAGGAGAGAAACTCTCGATCAACTACAGTTTTGCCGACACCCCGTTTGGTAAGATAATTGTAGCGTCTACATCCAAAGGGCTTTGTTATATGGCTTTTGCCGATGAAGAAAAGGAGGCTTTCGAAGCCCTCCGGTCGATGTTTTCCAGGGCTTCCTATCAGCAAAAGAGAGATGAGGTACAGCAAAAGGCATTGTCTTTTTTCTCCCGGGATTGGAGTGAGCCGGGGCAAATAAAATGCCATTTGAAAGGTACCGATTTCCAGTTGAAAGTATGGGAAACGCTATTGAAAATACCCATGGGGCAGTTGACGACCTACGGCGATATTGCCGCACGGATTGATAATCCCAAGGCATCACGGGCAGTCGGTTCAGCAGTGGGGGATAACCCTGTTTCTTTTCTTATACCGTGCCATCGCGTGATCCGTTCGTCCGGCGGATTGGGAGGATATCATTGGGGGCTGACCCGAAAGGCTGCTATCCTCGGGTGGGAGGCTGCGAAAGTGGAACAGATGGAATGATACTTGAAGAATCAGATATGGATATTATTCGGTTAAAAGGGAACGATAAGCAGCTTTATTCGCTGGTGGCACACCTTGTGATGGACGAGGAGGTGATCCGTTATAATTTGAATTACCCCTATAAGACCTCTCCCGATTATGAGTGGTTTGTGGCTACAGATAACAACGGTACCACTCTTGGTTTTATACCGGTTAAACTGGAAGGAGGCAAGGCTACGATCAATAATTATTATGTGGCGGAAGATGACAGGACCGTTTTTTCTGCATTGTTGAAAGAGATTATCAAGGTCGTTTCATCTGACTTTGAGATTGAGTCAGTTACACAGGTACGGCATGTCCCTGAATTTGAGAAAAGTGGATTTTCGGTAGTGCTCTGTTGGAAAAGGTATGTGAAAATGAGGATATTCAGTGATGAGGAAAAACGTATATGAACTGGCCATGCTGCGTATAAAGATATTATTCAATGAATTCGATAATATCTACGTCTCTTTTTCAGGAGGCAAGGACAGCGGTGTGATGTTGAACCTTTGTATACAATATATAAGGGAGAACAATCTTGACAGGAAGATCGGTGTATTTTTTATGGATTATGAAATACAGTATAACGAGACTATCGCATATGTCGATAGGGTGCTGAAAGAAAATGCCGATATTCTGGAAGTGTACCGTGTATGTGTACCCTTCAAGGTGACTACCTGCACCTCCATGCACCAGACTTACTGGCGTCCCTGGGATGAGGATTGTAAGGATTTCTGGGTGAGGGATATGCCGCCGGGCAGCTATCAGAAAGAAGATTTTCCGTTCTATCATCCCGGTATGTGGGACTCCGAATTTTATATCCTTTTTGCCCAATGGTATCATCTGCAGAAGAATGCCGGGAAGACCTGCTGCATGGTCGGGATCCGCACCCAGGAGAGTTCGCATCGTTGGCGAACGATCTATGGCAAGCGGAAACATCATATATACCGTACCTGAAATGGACAAAACAGCTCTCAAAAGATATTTACAATGCCTATGTGATCCATGACTGGCTGACAACGGATGTATGGACGGCCAACGGTCGCTTCGGGTGGGATTACAACCGGTTATATGACTTGTATTATCAGGCCGGGGTGCCGTTGGACAAACAACGTGTTGCCAGCCCTTTCCTTCTGGCGGCACAGGAGAGTCTGCATCTTTACCGGGCCATCGACCCCGATATGTGGGGAAAAATGATATGCCGCGTGAACGGTATCAACTTCACGTCCCTTTATGGGCATACAACCGCCGTGGCACAGAAAAAGATCAATCTTCCGGAAGGACATACCTGGGAAAGTTACATGCACTTTCTTTTGGCTACCCTGCCGGAAGAGATACGGCAGAATTATCTCAACAAACTCTCGGTGAGCATCAACTTCTGGAGGAAACGGGGTGGATGTCTTCCGGAAAAAACAATAGAGCAATTGCAGAATATAGGGATTAATATAGAGGTATTGGATTATACAAATTATAAGACTGAGAAACGTCCGGTCAGGATGGAATACCAGAATGATCTCGATGTGCCCGGATTCAAGTATCTCCCCACGTTTAAGCGGATGTGTATCTGCATCCTCAGGAACGATCATCTTTGCAAATATATGGGATTTGCCATGACGAAGAAGGAGCTGGATCTCCGTAATAAAGTGATGGATTTTTACCAAGGAATTTATAGCTGATGAAAGACGAACAGAAATATATGAGCCCGGTATATGCTGTAAAAGCTGTGCCGGTAGAGAAGATAGAGGCCAATGCATATAATCCCAATGTTGTGGCTCCTCCGGAGATGGAGCTCCTTGAATTGTCGATATGGGAGGATGGTTATACCATGCCCTGCGTATGTTACTATTTTCCTGAGGAGGATAAGTATGAGCTGGTAGACGGGTTTCACCGCTACCTGATAATGAAGACTTCGAAACGCATCTATGAACGGGAAAAGGGCTGTTTACCGGTGACGGTGATCGACAAAGATCTCTCCAACCGTATGGCATCGACCATCAGGCACAACCGTGCCCGTGGCACCCATAGCATTGAATTGATGACCAATATTGTGTCTGAACTTAAAAAAGCGGGGATGAGCGATACCTGGATCATGAAAAACATAGGGATGGACAAAGACGAACTGCTCCGGCTTAAACAGATTTCAGGCCTGGCAGCACTTTTTGCCGATAAAGATTTCAGTATTCCCGAAAATATCTGAGTTTTACTTGATCTTCATTCCTTTCAACACCTCCTTGATATCAGGTGTTATCCGGTAACTTTCACAAGCCTTCTGTATGGCTTTGTTATGCACGAATTTTGAATAGATTTTTTGTTCGAGGTAGAGTAAAGTCATATCGTAGAATTTGACAAGCCCCACGCTGAGGCCCCATGCAATGGCCATATCCACATAGTATTGCCCCTGCGGTACTTCCGACAGGTGCCGCAATGTGCTGTCTATATATTCCCCGTCCATGTAATAGCACATCAGCAGGATCACAAAATAACGCTTGGTAAATTCACCTTCGTCGTTTTTTAGCCGCAGGAAATGATCAAATACCTCTTCCGGGTATTTTTTGAAAATCTTGAAAGCGGAGGTAATCGTGTCGACATGTGCCCAATTGTCAAATCGCAGGATCAACGGGTCGAGATAGCCGAATACTGTTTCCATTGGGAGTTTGGGTAAATTGCCCAGTACTAATCCATAGAGTAGCACATGTTCGTAGGTGGTGAATTCCGCATTTTTCAAATAACTTTCAATTTCCGGCTCTTTGGAAAGTTCTTTTGCCAGTTTCTTTAATGCCGGCATGCGGATGCCCCGTATTTCATAGTTGGTCGGGATCAACTTCTCATTGAAAACTTTATAATCGGTCTCAGCCAATGTCTGTAGTTGCTGGTTTATTGCTGCGTTTTGGATCATATTTGATATGTATTAATCTAAAACTACTTTGTATGTTGTGGTTATTCTGTTGAAACGTGTTGCAATATTTGTCTGACTTTTCTTTTTAATTTGTCGGGGCTGACTATTGTAGCAATATCTGCAAAAGAGAGGTACCACCGTGCAAATTTATCGAGGGAAAAAGTGAGAAAACGGAGTTCTGTTTTATCCCCTATTTCTCTTTCGGTAAGCAATCCATAATAGTATTTGTCATCATTCAGCATGGGTGCTTTATCAGTTATTATACTGATAACTACCTCTTCTAATCCCTCCGTTTTTTGCACTTTATGCAGGAACTCCTTTAAGGGAGGATGCTGTGTGGTGAATGTTATATCCGATACTTCAAGGGCTTGTATCCTCTTCACTTTAAATATGCGGTACTGCTTTTTTATCTGGCAATAAGCGATCAAGTACCAATTTGTTTTTGAGAAGAATATACCGACAGACTCTATAGTCCGTTCCGAAACCTCTTTCTTATAGTCTGAAAAATAGGATATGTGTACTACTCTCTTTTTGTGGATACTTTCCATTAGGAGTTGGATCATATTTAAGGAATGTGCCATTTCCGGCTTATGTGTCCTCAACACTCCCATGTTGTTTTCCATGTCCTCCAGGCTATTTTTATCAGCGAAACGCATAACGGCACGTATTTTATCCATTCCTGCCCTGTAATGTTCACTACTACCGGCGTCGGTCAGTTCATCGATCAGTTTCTCAGCCGTGAGGAATGCCAATGCCTCTGCCTGGCTGAACATAAGCGGGGGTAATCTGTATCCGTCTACCAAAGAGTAACCGATCCCCGGATTTCCAATAATGGGAATACCGGCTTCTTCCAAAGCCTGGATATCCCGGTAAACCGTCCGCAAGCTGATATCGAAGCGGTCGGCAATCTGTCGCGCTTTTACCAGGGAACGCGACTGCAATTGCACAAGAATAGCGGATAAGCGGTCTATGCGGTTCATAAAGGGTGATCGATAAGTCGCAAATATAGGGAAATTTTCCGGGGTGTACCCCCATATCATGAAAATGCACAATGATAATTGACAGGAATCGGTGCAAAACCTGTCAATTATCGGAAGAACGGAGGTTATCCTTCCCAATTTTCGTCGGTCATCATGATCAACCAGCGGATGCCGAATCGGTCGATGACTTCTCCTATGGCTTCTGAAAAGAACGTCCTTTCTAATGGAGACACTATAGTCCCTTTTTCAGACAGGACATCGAAAACATGTTGTAACTCTTTCATATCCCTGAGTTCCAAAACCAGTTTACTGCTTCCTGTAGATGTCGGAACTCCGGTGTCGGCATCTTCTCCCTGTAAGCTGAAATGCGGTGTATTCATTACGATATGAGAGATCTTATGTTTCTCCTCATCGGTTGCCTGTATCGTTTTATCTTCTCCCTTGCGGAACAGGAATACTATCTCGCCATTCATTAACGCTTTGTAGGTGTTAAACGCTTCTTCGCAGTTTCCACCAAAAACCAAATGTACATGTAGATTCATACAATAATTTTTTTAGATAAATAATTTACTACCTGTACAAAGGTAATGGGCGCTTATGACACCCCTATGTCAACAAGTTTTTTAATTGCACCAATAAGTAAAATTGGGCTATAATGCGATTTCTTTAAAGAGAAGGAAATGAGAGGGATCAGAAAAGTGCAAAGTAACTATATAGGGTGAATTTTCTTGTTTATCTCAAATAATTAGTCTAATTTTGCTTCAATTCACTGTATATGGTGAATTGTAGAATCGATTGATATGACTTGATTATGAATTTGACGGAAATAGGACAACTGGTTCGCGGGAGGCGTAAGGAGTTGGGGATTGATCAGTCTACTCTGGCGGCTTTGGCCGGGGTAGGGATCAATGCCCTGGGGCGTTTGGAACGGGGTACAGGGAATCCCCGGTTTGATGTGTTGTACAATGTCGTAAAGACATTAGGCCTTGATATTGTCGTAAGATAGTGATGGTATTATGAGTAGAGCCGTAAAAGTGTATATAAAGGGAAAGTATGCCGGCGTTCTGGAAGAAAAGGACCGGAATCATTATTCTTTCCGTTATGATGATGCTTATTATAATGATCCGGATACCCCCCCTGTTTCGTTGACGATGCCCAAAAGCCAACAGGAATATTCTTCTGCTTTTCTTTTTTGTCCTTCCCTTTTAATGGAAATAAATAAAATATCAGCATGAAACATATCAGGCTTTTCTTTATCTTTTTAGCGATTATAGGTGGCGTGAGCGGGTTGGCTGCACAGGACTTTATTTCGAGAGGATGGGTACAGTATAGTGATTTTGGTGCCGCGGGTGATGGAAAAACCGATGATGTGGATGCCATTGCGGCGACACACGCATTCGCCAATGAACATGGTCTGACGGTTAAAGCCGGTGAGGGTGCTGCTTATTATATTGGAGGAAAAAGTGTGACGGTTGATGTACAGACTGATACCGATTTTGGAAATGCTGCCTTTATCATTGACGATGCCGACGTGGAAGACAGGAATACACCTGTTTTCTCCATTCATTCAAGCCAGGAACCATTTACGCTTGACAATATCCATACGTTGAAAAAGGGGCAGGAAAAGATAGCCGTTTCACTGCCTCTCTCTTGTATTGTGACCGTTACTGATTCCAATGTCAAGCGTTATATCCGTTATGGCCCCAATCAAAATAACGGATCTCCGCAAACAGATATATTTATTGTGGACAAGGACGGTAATGTGGATAAAAATACACCCATCATCTGGGATTTCGACCAGATCACAGAGATCAGTTGTCTGCCGATGGATGACAAGGTTCTTACCATTTCCGGGGGCCGTTTTACCACTATTGCAAACAGTGATGAGTCGAATTACAGATATTACAGTCGCGGGATAACGATCAAGCGGTCGAATGTCATTGTCGATGGACTGGAGCACCATGTTACCGGTGAAGGGGAGACAGGAGCGCCTTATACCGGTTTTATCTCTATTACCAACTGCGCCAACGTGATCGTCAGGAATACCATTTTCACCGGTCATAAGACGTATCAAACCATTGGAGCGGCAGGTGTTCCGGTCTCCATGGGAAGCTATGATATCAATGTCAACCGGGCATCGAACATTACCTTCGAGAACTGTAGCCAGACCAACGATATTCACGACCGTACCTATTGGGGGATTCTGGGATCCAATTACTGTAAGAACCTCGTATATGACAACTGCATCTTTTCCCGTTTCGATGCCCACATGGGAGTGGCAAATGCCACGATCCGTAACTCCACGCTGGGGCACCAGGGGATAAATGCTATCGGCAGTGGCGTTTTTACAATCGAAAATTCCACTATACAGAGTGGCAGTCTTGTCAATTTACGTTCCGATTACGGGAGCACCTGGCAGGGTGAATTTATCATCAAGGATTGTATTTTTGTGCCAACCGGTGTGGAAAGAGGCAATATAGCCCTGATAGGGGGATCCAATTCCGGCCAGCACGATTTTGGATACACATGTTATATGCCTGAGCGGATCACGATCGAGAACTTGAAGATTATTGACGCCGACCATCCCGGGGATTATAATGGGGCAGCTGTTTTTTCAAATTTCAACCGACAAATGACCGATGATACCTATGTCGAGAAATTTCCATATATTACCACCAAAGAAGTCATCCTCAAGGATATCAAGACCGAAAGTGGAAAACCATTAAGAACCAGTGACAATATGTATATGTTTAGGAACGTGGTGATGCGATATAAGGAATAAATAACTTTGAATAATACTCCGGGGTGTTTGGAATGGAAACTCTTAATTACGGTATTCGTCGGGGGTAATGAGTGGTTACCGGTTCATCCCGACCGGGTTTAAAGCCTTGATATATTGTAAGGGCGAGACACCGGCATACGACCTGAAGTCTTTAAAAAAATGACTCTGATCATAATATCCGTTCTGAACAGCGATCGACAGGAAGTCTTTCTCTATATCTTCCGTCATTTCCAGATAGGTATGGGCAAATCGTTGTAAGTTGGCATATTCCTTGGGGGTTAGTCCTATGCAACTCGAAAATTTACGTTCAAGCCATTTGTAATTTGCCCCGATTTTATGGCTGACATCCTTGATGGATGTTCTTCCTTTTTGTGCCTTGATAAAATTGATGGCTTCACTCAAAAGGGGAGCGGAAGAATGACGATATTCCAGACTCCCAATGTAAGCTTCTACCGTATTAATTTTGTCACTTATATCCGTTGTCCCGAATACTGATAAGGCCAATTGATTCCCTTTTGTTTTGAGTATTTCGTTAATCGTTCCGATGCATTGCTGCTTGAATATCCTGGTATCAATTTCAAAGAGGGTATAGAAACTGGTCGGATTAAAACGGATAATGAATAAATAGTCTGTATTGAAAAGATGTTCGATATAAGTATTTTTTGTAATGCCCCCGCTCACCCATCCACCTTTTATCTCTATCGTTTTTTTATTTACGGATAACATTGCCATACTTTCAGGAGATGACATACATACCATGGCCGGCATCCCATCATTGAAAAGGAGTTCATTGGATGTAATATCACAGCTCATCACATAAAAACAATCAATAAGGCCAATAAGGGGTTCCGACGGCATAATCTTTTTGAGGTTATTCGTAACAGCCGTTTCTTTAATGATATGTTGTAACAGTCTTATGGGCATATGTCCACAAAGGTATATAAATCTCAGGAAACTAATCCTGAATGTCGAAAAAATACAAAGACGGAGGGTATAGGTACCGTATCTTTGTGGGAAAAATATAAATTTAAAGTAATGATATTGCCAATTGTTTGTTACGGGAATAATATATTAAGGAGGCATTGTGACACTGTTTCTCCGGATGACCCGACGATCATGAATTTAATTAAGGATATGTGGGAAACGTTGAATGCCGCAGACGGGTGTGGTTTGGCTGCACCGCAGGTCAACCGGTCCTTGAAGCTATTTGTTGTGAATAGCCGTGATACCTATTTGAATATGGGTAACCAGGCGCGACAGTTGTATTTTGAAGGAGATACCGGAATAGAAGAAACATTTATCAATGCGGAAATCATTGAATATGGAGACGAGGAGGTTGCGGATGATGAAGGCTGTTTAAGTATGCCCGATCTTTCGGAGACGGTAAACAGATCGTGGAGAATTACGGTAAAGTACCATGACAGGCAATTTCGGGAACAGATACGTACATTCTCCGGTTATACTCCCCGTGTCATCCAGCATGAATATGACCATACTCTGGGAATATTGTATATCGACCGGCTAAGTGCTTTAAGGAAGCAGTTGTTACGAAATAGACTGAAAAAGATGCAAAAAGGAATAAAGCGAGTAAAATTTCAATGATAAAGTAATAAGATAATCGGGTTATCGTTGTCCTTTGAAGCTGTCTTATTGCAACCCTCAATAATTATTTTTCCTCTTTTAGTTTTATGATCTTGCGGAGTTTTTCTATTTCTATTCGCAATGATCTGTTCTCCTCCAGTACTTCAAGATATTTGTTTTTATACTTGACAGCATCTTCTTCCACAACGTCGATGCTTTGTTCGGCAGGATCTGAGGAAGAAGATATCATTTCTCCTTTTCCCGTAATAAGCCAATATAAATTTAATTGAGGATATTCGTTAGTGACATGCCTTAGTTTATCGGCTGATATGTTTTTTGTGTTATTAATATAGCCATTTGACCACCCTACTTTAGATTCAAAATTATTTTGTCCGATATTAAGATGCTGCAAAAATAATTTAATTCTGTCTTTTACAGTTGTTTCCATAGCTTATTATTTAGAATAATTATAAATTAGTATATATATTGAATATATTCGTTAATTTGTTTGTTTTTATAGAGTATGCTCGTTAATTTTGCATCTTAAACTTAACAGAGAATAATACATTGCAACAAAATTAGGCATTCTGCAAAGATATGAATAAACAGGTAAATACCATAAAGCCCGTCACTAAAATATCGATACCTGCCACGTTGATGGCAATCAAGGTTGGCGAAACTGTGGTAATACCTTTTAAAATTATTAAAGCAAGTTCCCTTCGGGCTGCGGCATCCCGTCTGGAGCGGGCAGACAAAGCTCAATTCTCTGTAACTGAACAAGGTTTTATTGATGGAACACAAGTAACCAGGTTAAAATAATAGTATGAGAAAATTCAATGTTTTTATTATCTTTTTCGTTTTTTGTTCATTACTGTTGAGCGAAAAAACAAAAGGGGCCGAAAGAGGACTGATCACTCTTCTTCCTTCTGAAATCAATATGGATCAGCAACAAAAAAGGGTGTATGGCAGGGTAACTGATCAGCAAGGAGAGATACTGCCTTTTGTGACTGTTCTCGTCAAAGGTACCAACATTGGGACTGTCACTGATGAAAATGGTATTTATGAGATCAATGTAACCGGTGATGTCTCGCTTATTTTTAGTTATATGGGGTTCAGGGACTATGAAGAGTCAACAGAAGGTAAATCCAGAATCGATGTTATTTTGCTGGAAGAAAATGTAAAGTTGGATGAAGTAGTTGTGACCGGGTATAACTTAGTCGAAAGAAAACACCTTGCATCTTCTATTGAATCAGTGGATATGGAGAGGGTGGTGACCCGCCCCATAATAAAACTGGAAGAAGCTTTTGCAGGTACTGTGCCGGGAGTAACCATGCTGCAGGGCAGTAATCTTCCGGGTTCTGTTCCCGGCAGTATTTCTATCAGGGGAATCAGTACGCTTCAAAACGCGGCGCCGTTGGTGATTATCGATGGTATGGAACAGCCGTTGACCGATGTGGATCCTAATCAGATCAAGAGTATCAACATTCTGAAAGATGCAGCTGCTGCTTCCATGTATGGATCTAGAGGGGCGAACGGAGTTATTATTATTGAAACAAACAGGGGAACTACCGGGCAGTTCAGGGTGAATGTGAATTCATGGTTTGCCGTGCAGGATCCTCTTAACCTTCCTGAATTCGTTAACTCTTCTGACTTTATGCGATTGAGGAATGAGGCCCACACCATACAGGGTCAACCGCTGCTGTATACCGATGAAGATATCAGATTAGCCGAAGAGGGTGTAACGCTCAACACGGACTGGGTTAAAAAGATCATGGAAAGAACGTCTACTTCTTACAATACGACAGCCAGTATCTCCGGAGGAGGAGGTGTCGGTACGTTTAACCTTATGCTGGGTTACATTGAAGAAAACGGACTCAATAAAATAGAAGGGTCGAATAAATTCAGCGCCCGTTTTAATACCAACATCAATATTGCCGACCGGTTCATTCTGTTGGCAGACTTTTATGCACATCGCCTGAAAGTGGACAGGCTTCGAAGGAATAACGACGGGCATGGTTTATATCAGATTGCATGGAGAATGAATCCCACCCAGGGAGTGTACTATGAAGATACGGACATTCCTAACCATTATATGTTGCACAATGATATGAATCCGGTGGCTTTTATCAATGAAGGGGGAACCTGGAACTACATGTATGACAAAAGTACGATCAATCTGAGACCTCGATATTACATTACGGATGATCTGAATTTTGAAGGGACCGTATCTTATATGATCGATAAATCCGCCAGTAAATGGAGAAGGCTTACTTATAAATTTTTTGACGGTGATGGGAAGCCTGTGACAACATGGGGAAATGATATTGGCTCCACGCAGGATGTGAGCCAGAGCCAATTGACCGGAAGGGCCTTGTTGAATTTTGAGAAAGAATTACGGGGAAGTAATGATAAACTCTATGCCGTGGGGGGATCGGAGATAATGTCCTATATTTTTACCGATTACAGGGAAATAACTAAAGCCTCTTTCTTTGCCAAAGTGAATTATTCCTTTGCAGACAGGTATCTTCTTGAAGCAACTGTCAGAACTGATGGCAGCAGTAAGTTTGCTCCCGGTAATCAATGGGGATTTTTTCCTTCCGGTTCGTTCGGCTGGAATGTCCATAATGAAGGTTTTATGCGTTCGGCCAGAGAATCAGGAGCTATCTCCAATCTCAAGTTGAGGGCTTCGTGGGGAAAAATAGGAAATGAAAATGTAAACCCATATCTATGGCAGGAGGTGGTCAATACATGGGGTTGGACAATGCGTGTGCCGAATCCTGATTTCACCTGGGAGAAACAAAAACAGTGGAACTTGGGAATTGATCTGGGGGTGTTAAAAAACCGGCTTATGATCACGGCCGATATTTACAATAAGCATTCATATGATTTGATCTATTCGGACTTTCCTGTTCCACCGTTGACCGGATCTTACTATTTGACTTCATCCGTAAATATAGGTGAGGTGGAAAACAAGGGTTGGGAAGTTTCAGCCAAATGGAGCGATCAAATCAATGATTTCTCGTACAGTATAGGCGGTATGATCTTCGATAATAAAAATAAGGTACTAAAGGCGGGATACAATACCACAGATACTTTGATATTTAAAGGGACTAACGAGCGGATCTGGTGCCGCGGTATCCCAATCGATAATTATTACGGATTTGTAACCGACGGATATTTTCAGAATCAGGCAGAGATTGATGCTACCGATGCAAAATTTCCTAACACACTTCCCGGTGACATCAGATATGTAGATCAAAACGGAGATGGAATATTGAATGATGAAGACAGGGTCTTTTTGGGCGATCCCGCCCCTCACTTTAATTACTCGATAACATTCGACCTACGTTATAAACAATGGGATCTCAGTTTTCTCGGCCAGGGAGTAGGCAAAAGGGTCGGAAGACTCGGCGGACAGGAAGGATATCCCGTATATGTGGATGGGGGTAGCAATAATCTGGGTGCTCCCCGTCAATACTATGCGGATAACCGATGGACTCCGGAAACGCCGAATAGCCGTTTTCCCCGGGTGTGGACCGGATCAAGCACGAATACTTACTTGAGCGATGTATGGCTGAGCGATGCTTCTTATTTCCGTGTCAAATCGCTTCAGTTGGGTTATACGATACCTAAAGTGGGAAATAATATAAGAAATCTTCGTATTTATTTCAATGCGCAGGATTTCCTTACGCTGACCGATTGGGAAGGCCTTGAACCGGAGCGGGACGGGGGGAATGGAGCATATCCCAGAATGGCATCTTACAGTATCGGTTTTCAGGTAACATTATTTTAATATTAAAACTATACAATGATGAAAAAAATTATATATCTGATTTTGGGATTATCCATAATAAGCGGTTGTGACGACTTTTTGGATAAGCGGGATCCTACCGCCACATCCTTTGTCGAATTTTTCAACGACGAGGAAGATTTAAGAAGAGTGGTTTACAGCAGTTATCTGGATGTATTCACAAATCCCACCGCAAGAGGAATTATCTTTTATATGGATGAAGGAAAGTCGGATAATGCTTACAGTCGTCTCGAAGGAGATTATCATCAAAATATTGCCAACGGAAACTTTAACAGTAACACGTATGCTTTCCTATATTATTATGAACTTTACACGAAACATATGGGACGCCTGAATACGTTTATTGCAAATACGGATGTTCCTTATGTGGAAGATGAAAATGTAAGGAGGAAATACAAAGGCATCCTGGAAGCATTAAGGGTATGGCACTATTTCAGGCTTACTATGAGATGGGCGAATGTCCCTTTTCTGTTGGAGCCGGCAGATTTGGAGACGGCACGTCAACCCGCCACTCCCAAAGAAGAAATATTGGATACTTTGTTTCCGTTGGCGGAAGAAATCGCTGCGTTGTTGCCTCCCGATGAATATACATCTGACAAGTACATGTTCAACCGGTATTCATTTAAAGCACTTACCATGCGCTATGCTTTGTACAACGGAAAATATGAACTGGCGGCAAGATTGGCCAAAGAGATAATCGATAGCGGGAAATATTCTTTATATCCGGTTTATGGCGACCTGTTCAACTATAATGCGGCCTCCACAAATAAAGAGTTTATCATGTGGTTCGATATGTCCAGTCATGCTAACAGTGCCACCCAATCGTTTCAGCATCTGGGACCTCATTACAGGACAGGACCGGGACAATCCTATTGTGTACCCACAAAAGCATTGGTAGATGCCTACTGGACTAAACAGGGAAGAATGATAGATGATTGTCCGTTGCATACAAAAGAAGAATATGAGTTGAATCCTTCTTTGAATAGGGATCCACGTTATAGTGCCTCTATTATGGGGCAAGGAGATATTTTCTATGGTGAAGAGATCGATATCTATAATGAAAATTCGCCTATGTTTTATCAGAATTTGAGAGCCAGCAGGACAGGTTACTGGTTTAAAAAATTTGTAGACGAAACGGATGCATTCAAAACCGGAGGTAATATGGATTTTCCATTATTGCGCTATGCCGAAGTACTATTGACATATGCCGAAGCAAAAATCATGCTCAATCAGGTAGATGACTTAACTAAAAAATGTATTAACGATATTCGTAGGAGAGCAGGGCTTGATATGGTTTATGCAGATGTAACGCTTCCGGAATACAATTCGTATACCCAACAACAGTGGATCGAGTTGATCCGGAATGAAAGAAGGTTGGAGCTTGTCGCTGAAGGCCAACGATATGATGATATCATTCGTTGGCGGATAGCCGAAAATGTACTCAATAGCCCGGCGGAAGGACATACTAGAATAGTAAACGGACATAGGGAGACCTTGAAAGTAGAAGACCGTTCGTTTAAATCTCATAATTACTTATGGCCGTTCCATGAGAATAGCTTGAAAGTAGAGCCGGGACTTGTTCAAAATACTGGATATTAATTTCTTACCTTACGAACCTTCAACTATTTTTAGCAATGTTTTTACTTCCAGATTGAATGTACCATCATAATTTTGTTAATTTTATGGTATATCGTATCATGAGTTTTTTTACTCAAAGGCAAATATACGATACCTCATGTCAAAATTTACATAACACTGGTTATATGGGTAATCGGATGATGGTGAAATATGCGAAGCCTGAAGGCGACAATATGGAGAATCTCTTTCAAAAAAAACGGGCAAGATAAGAAAGCTTATCCCTGCCCGTTTTACATATTTATCTTTTGGTTAATAACGATTCCTGTTATATCCGCCGCGGTTGTTGTAGCCCCTGTTACTTCTTTCAGGTTTAGGACGAGCCACGTTCACGACAATTGTTTTTCCTTCAAAATCCGTGTCATTTAATTTCGAAATGGCGTTTTGCCCTTCCGAATCATCAGACATTTCGATAAAGCCGAAACCGCGGGATTTTCCGGTTTCCCTGTCCGTAATAACTTTAGCGGATGTTACTTCACCATACGCTGCAAATAATTCCTGTAAACTCTCGCTTGTTGTGCTTGAGTTTAGATTTGATACATAAATGTTCATTTTTTTAAAATTAATTATTACTGATTGCCGGTCGTTCTTATTGGTACAATATAAACTCCTTTTTCAGACTGTAAAAGTACGAAATAAAATTTACTGTTTATCAGATTGTTAAAGTTATTATTCAATAAATATTTATAATGTATGATTCCCGTTAATACAAAGCCTTGGCATCAGAGGTGTTTTTTGGAATGATAAATAATCGACAAGCTTAATTGTATCATATCAATGTAAAGCTTGTATTATTACCTGCTCTGTTTTTTCAAAAAGTTGAGGGAATGGAGTATCGTTTACGGGGATAAGGTCATGAATGGTAAGCTCGATCTTATTGCCGATACCTAAAGGGAAAGAGCCCCACTTGGTCATTTTCCATGTGTTGTTGATCGTAATGGGGACAATGTAAGCGGAAGGGGCGTACTTGCAGAGGATTTTCAGTCCGTTCTCGGCAAAGCGCCGTGGCTTGCCTGTCTTGCTCCGTGTCCCTTCGGGGAATATTACCGCGGAGCGTCTGTGGATTTCTATATACTCGGACAAATGACGGATTGCGGATATGGCTTGTTTCCCGTCTTTTCGGTCGATTAATACCGATCCTCCATGCCTCAGATTGTAAGATATGCTGGGAATTCCTCTTCCTAATTCAATCTTACTGACATATTTAGGGTGAATTTTTCGTAAAAACCAGCCGATCGTGGTGATGTCATACCAGCTCTGGTGGTTGGCAGCGATGATCAGCGGTATGTTTGCAGGAAGTTTCTCTCTTCCTGTAATCTTATATCTTGTACCCAGCACATAGGTATTCAGCACAAGGAAGAAACAGAGTGCATCTACACTCTTTTTGTGCGCATTATATCCAAACAGGTTGAAACATATCCATTGAATCACGTGAAAGATCACCAACGTAGTCCCAAATAAGAGATAATAAATGATGGAAAGAGGATATGCTATTAACTTCTGCATAATGATTTTGTCTTATTTGAATAATCTGTTTTCATATTTCTGACCTGGCCATCCACACAGAAAAGAAATACCTGACAAAGATAGTCTTTCTGTTGTTTTGGTTGGGTTGAATTGACGATTTTATTTTGGAGGGATGTGTTATCAATCCGGAAATCCCTGGATATATGGGACGTTCCAGTTGTTATATTCTTCCCTGTAAATGGCGTTTCATTACAAAGAAATAAAAAGATACGGCTAATATGCCTATAATGCACCCTGCCATACCTGTGAACTGTGTGCCTGCATGGGTGCTTACAGTACCGCCAGTAAGTGCACCGCTGCCTATGCCGACATTATATATGCCTGAGTAAATAGACATTGCCACGGCGGTGGCATCGGGTGCGATTTTGATCACGGCATCCTGAAATACCAGGTTAAAGATCATAATGGAGATACCCCAGAATGTAAATAACAAAAATACAGTAAAGGTGTTGATCGCTAACGGATATATAAGTAAAAGCGATATGGTTATACAAATTACGCTTCCACCCATAAGAGATAGCGATCGCTTTTCGTTGTAACGGGAGAATAAAAAACTTCCGCCAATCCCGGCAATACCAAAAATAAGCAGTCCTACTGTAGCCGTATTTTCACTGAGTCCGGCTATATTGATCATAAAAGGTTCAATATAGGTATATCCTGTAAAATGAGCCGCGATCATGAGTGCGGTCAGTATGTATATACCCGTCAGGGCCGGGCGTTTGACTAATTGGGGTAAACTTTTGAATGATCCCGAATTATTGCTTTTTAAAACCGGCAATACGAATACCAGAAGAATAAGTACCAGGGAAGCAGCTACACCAATGAATAAAAAAGTTGTCCTCCATCCCATATACAGCCCCACCGTCCGCCCGAAAGGGAGCCCGAGGACGGTCGCCAGCGAACCGCCGGTGGCAAGGATACCCAGCCCGGTTGAACGATATCCTTCCGGTGCCATTTGTACAGCGGTAGGAGCAGCGACAGACCAGAAGATAGCGTGGGCACAAGCTATCATAATACGTGAAACAAGCAGTGATGTATAATTATAGGATTGCCACGAAATGAGATGACTTATAATGAAGAATAACAGTAGGGCAGTCATCAGCTTACGGCGTTCTACCCCCGCAAAAATAAGTATCAACGGCAAAGAGGCCAATGCCACCACCCATGCATAAATGGTAATCAGGAGCCCGGCTTTGGCATCGGTGATAGAAAGGCTTTTTGCGATGTCGCTTAAAAGGGCTATCGGAGCAAATTCGGTAGTATTGAATACGAATGCCGCAATGGCAATACCAATGCAGGGTAGCCACTCTTTAAAGGTCGGACGCCCCGTCCTTGTTATGATATGATTGTGAGAACCTGGAAAGCTTGTTTTGTTATCCACCGAAGCTGAAATTTTTCGGCTGCAAAATTATAGAATATATGCTCATGTAGAACTGATATATATCAGAAAAATTATTAAACACTGAAGGATATTTCCGTGTAAAATAGAAATCATATTTATGATATGCAAATACTCATCGGTACCACAGGTAACTAAAAGCTTGTTTATCAATATGTTTTTCATACGTCTAATCGTTGTTTTAACTCGTTTATTGCTAAATTAAATTCCCGTTTGTTTCCGATTCTGATAGCATCAACCAAAGCCCGTAACTCATGCAATTTATTGTCTTTCAAACAAGCTTTGGGAACATTAGGATGTAAAGGTTCTATAGCAAATCCTCTCCCACAACATATTTTTTCCTTTTTTCAATTGATATACATTTCATTCATGTAGGCGGAAGATGGGGCAACACTTTTTAGAAATTTACTCTTTCGGAACGAAAGGAAGAAATTTCTAAAAACCGCTTGCGGCTCGGTATTGGCGTTCAAACGGTATCAATATCGGTTTAACTCCCGGTTTAACTTTTACATAGAAAAGCACCAAAAAACTGAAAATTCAGGCGAAAGATTTATATAGGCTATATAAAAAGAAAAACACCTGAATATCTGATATTCAAGTGTTTGTTCTGTGGTGCCACCCAAAAGTGAACGCTACATGATTCACTATTGATAATCACCGATTTATCTTTTCTTCAACCGGAAAACCTTCACGATTTGGCACACGATTGTTTTTCATCGTTTTGCCCGTCGTTTAGCACGATTGTTTTTGCAAAAATAAGAAAAAATATTGAGTTAGTCAATATTAATCATCCAGATTTACTCTATTGTTTTCAAGGCATTCATAAAACTTCTCCCTTACGTATTCCATCGTATCATAATCGGGAACAATCTCTTTGTACTCATCAAATGATTTGAAGCGCACTTTTTGACCATTTTCATATTTAAGGAAATTTCTTAGAAATTGACTGAAATCATATAGGGCAATGCTGTAATTCTCCACATTCAGCATCTTTTTCAATCTATTTTCCGCATCCAAATCTTCCAGATTAAACATTAGGGTTGCTTGTTGATTTGATAGTCGGGACGACACCACCTCATCAATTATCTTACTTATATCTGCTTTTAGTTTATTATCCATACTGAAATTCTTTAGTTTGTTATGTGTTGGCATTTCATTTTGCTTCATCTCTATTCCGAAACCGTCAGTTCCGAAATGCACATTTCGCATCGAATTATTCTGTAAGCGAATCTATAAATTCCCCAAACCTCAAAATCTTCTCGCTATTCGCTTTATTGAAAAGAAGGTGTTCAAAGTCCTTCTGCTTCTTTTTCAAATCAACCGTTTTCAGCAGTTCGGTTGTCACCCGCTTGAATTCTTCCAAGTTATGCACTCCGTAACGTTTTAAAAGAAAATTGTAATCCGGTTTAGACTGTGCCAATAAAAACATCAAGTCGTAAAAATCACGTCCTTTCCCACGGGCTAACATGGCAGCAATCTTCATGCTACACAATACACCATCGGAAGGAACGGGAAACGGAAAAAAGAATCCGCAGCCTTTGATATTTGTGATAACCGGAGGATAAACGATTCCTTGGTCTTGGCTCTCGACCTTTATCAAGAAACGTTCTTCCTTATGTCCGCTTAATCCCAAATCGAATAACAGTTCCGGGAAATGGATATTGCGCCGGAAAGCTGTTAATTTTGGATTTTCTTTATCCTTCGCTTCCACTCGTAATCCCGAACGTTCCAAAAATTGAACTACGCCGTTTGTCATTTCAATAAACTCGTCTTTCGACAGGTCTTTGCAGTCAAAATCTAAATCTTCGGAAAACCGGTCTATCCCTTTTACCAAACGCAGATTTGTTCCACCGATGAAAACCATCTTTTGGATATTTGGGGTAGAAGAAAGATAATCCAGAACCATCAACTGTAAATACTCTTTCAGTATGTGTTTATCAAAACCCGAAATTCCACGGATTTGTGCCGGAAAATAATTTCTTATCTGTTCAATCTGTATCATAAATCGTAAGTCTTTAAGAGCAGTTTTGCCCGATGGTCAAGTGCCTTGCTTTGAAACTTGGCACAGTAATCCATCAGTAAATCCTTGTTCAAATCATCGTGCAGGTAATCTTCATCCAAACGCAATTCTTCCAATTCTTGTTCGCTATCGTAGAATGGATAAAGATATAGCAAATCAAGCAATGCTTTTTCGGGTGTGGCAAACTGTATGGTGCGGTGATCTGCCATTGGCTTTAAGTCATACCCGAATAGTAGGTTTTCCTTGACATTCTTATAAGAGTATTCGCCGAAATCATTGGCGAATGATGCCGTTTTTAGAGATGTCACACTGGTAATCTGAACCACCGCTTCCGGTATCATTCCATAGAACGACAATGCCGTGTGCAGGCTGATATAGGACGGACGATAAATCCGGTTGGCAAAATAAAGGGAATAATCCGGCTTGTTCTTATAATCCGAAAAAGCAAAATACCCCTGTCGTAGCCGAATAAGATATCCCTTCTTTACCCAGCGGGTAAGGTTATTCCGGTCAAAATCCGGCTGCCATGCATATATCTGATAGATATTGAAGCATGCCAAATCGAACATTTTATCCTTAAATTCTAGAAAAGTCATTCTTTTATTTTGTTTCTATTATGATGCAAATATAGTGCATCTTGGAAACAAAACAAAATATAGGAATGAGTTTGATATCATTAGAATGTTTTTCATTCTGTTATTACGGCAACGGTTGTGGCGGTTATAGAATGAAAATATTTGATATGCAGTAAGTTGCCATTATAATTAAGATAGTCGTTTAGCATAGTGAAAGATATTTTTTATTTCAAATGAAAGAAATTTCTTATCACTGGTTAACATTTGCTTTCATATTGATTTTTCTTTAAATATTACCGTAAGGTTACAAAATTATATTTACATTTGCAATGTAAATATTTGATATATAGGTTAATAGATTATTTCAAATGTTTTACCATTGTTTTACCCAAGACAAATAAAAAACGATGTAATTTGTTTAATTACAACGTTTTATGAGGTTTTATCAAGTGGTGCCACCAAGAAGAGAACCTAAATTGTATCTCTACTGATAGTCAATCTTTTATCATATTTCAAAATTGGAATCCCACACGATTTAGCACACGATTATTTTTCATCGTTCTGCTCGCTATTAGCAGGGTTGCTTTTGCAAAGTTACAAAAAAGTGTGGGAATTGCATGTGTTTTGTCTGTTTTATCTTGACTGTTTTGTACGCAAGACAATAATAGGATGTTTTTGTTTTGTCGACAAAACAAAAATGATATGTTCTTATTCTATGAATAAAACAAATTTCCTGTTATCTCTGTAACTGTAACGAAGGTAACAGGGATAAAGCAAGATGGTTTTTTCTCATAAATATTTTGCTAAGATGTACAGATTGTGTCCATTATTGCAAATTATTTATTGCGTTTTTGTTTCTATAATTCAGCAAAAATACTGAACTATAGAAATATAATGAGCGTGAGCGAAGGATAAAACGAACTTATTCTATCAGTTAATTCGCAATTTGCATACATATCCAAACTTTTTCTTAACTTTGTAACCTCCGTAACTATTACGGATATAACAAAGTGAAAAGGATATGAAGTTTTATAATCGGTCAAGTGAATTAGCTGAATTACAACGGATACAGGATTTATCGTTTAACGACCACTCTCGGTTGACTGTTGTAACAGGTAGAAGGCGTATCGGAAAAACAAGCCTTATAATGAAATCGGTTGAAGGTTTGCCAACTGTTTATTTATTTGTTGGTCGCAAAGCCGAAGCAACACTTTGTTCTGAGTTCATTCCGGTTATTGCCCAATCACTTGACGCATTTGTTCCGACGGAAATACGCACATTCCGCTCTTTATTCCAATATTTAATGGAGTTGGCATCAAACAAGGCGTTCAATCTTGTTATAGATGAATTTCAAGAGTTTTATAACATCAATGAGTCGGTGTATAGCGATATGCAGAATATATGGGATACCTATCGGAAGAAATCTAAAATGAATCTTATTGTTTCCGGCTCTATCTATTCGTTGATGCAGAAAATATTCCAGAACAAGAAAGAACCGTTATTTGGTAGGGCTGACAATATCATCAAACTTTCTGCATTTGATTTAGCCACGCTAAAAGAAATTATGCATGATTACAAACCGAAATATACGAATGATGATTTGCTGGCTCTTTATTCTTTCACGGGTGGAGTTCCCAAATATGTAGAACTATTCTGTGATAACAAAATGTTGACTGTGGACGAAATGATTTCATTCATGGTTCGGGAGAACTCCCCTTTTACGGATGAAGGAAAAAATCTGCTAATAGAAGAATTTGGGAAAAACTACGCCACTTATTTTTCTATTTTAAGTGCTATTTCAGGCGGTATCAATACACAACCTGAAATAGAATCAGCATTGGGAGATAAGAGCATTGGAGGTCAAATCAAACGGCTGATTGAAGATTATAACATCATTATCCGCCAACGTCCAATACTAGCAAAGGAAGGAAGCCAAGCTGTCCGGTACGAAATACAGGATAACTTCATCCGTTTTTGGTTCAACTATTTTGATCGTCATCGTTCACTGATAGAGATTAAAAACTTTGTAGGATTACAGTCTATTATAAAAGCGGATTATCCTACCTATTCAGGTATAATGTTAGAACGGTATTTCAAACAGCAATTCGCCGAAAGTTTTCAATACCGTGCTATCGGTTCTTGGTGGGAACTTAAAGGCAATCAAAATGAAATTGATATTGTTGCCCTGAAATTGGAGAAAAATCAAGCGGTAGTTGCCGAAGTGAAACGACAAAAGAAAAATTTCAAACCGGAGTTATTGGCAGCGAAGGTGGAGCATCTTAAAAATAAGATACTCCCAAAGTATCAGATTGAGACAGTTTGTTTGTCGTTAGAGGATATGTAGGTGCTCTAAAATAATTAATATGAAACAATAGGACGATAGAAGAATGAACATAAACTTAGCTAATATAAACTCTCATTCCCCTAATGAGATACTGAATAACTTTGCCATCATTTTTGAAAATTCCAGAGATATTGCTGACCTCGTTTCTCTGCGAAATGGACTGAATCTAACTTCAAGTGTAGACTTAAACCGTTTCAATGATGAAGAGAAAAGCAGATTTCACTATTTTGTAGCAAATGGTTGGAGTTATATATTACAGATAAAATATCCAAATTCTTACGAAGTTCCTGTTAGTTCCAAAGAATTTGAGCAACAAGTATATCATTTACGATATGCATTACAGTTTACTAACGAGGAAAACAATAGTAACATTTGTCAAATCCTTACTAATCTTGGATGTGCTTTTGATCATATTGGGCGTTTCTCGGAAGCACAAGATTATTTCAATAAAGCACTTTCAATCAACCCTAGCTTTGGCATGGCATTAGGGAATAAAGGTTTGGGATTATATCGCTATGCAAGAGAGGTTTTTGATGGAGTACATCAATTTATTTTTTTGCAATATGCACGAAAATATCTAATCGAAGCATGTGAAAAAGAGGATGTCTATGATGAAGCTCGTTCCTCTTTTAGCAATTTGGCTGAACATATTGCCACAGGATACTCTTTAAAGGATTTGAATGACTTCAAACAATATGATGATTTTTTAAAAGGACTATCAACGGATGAAATCGATTATCGTCAATGGTGTATTGATAATGTATTATTCTTAAATCCATTAAACGATGTTTTGGTGCAAAGTGTTGTTGCACATGATATTCTACATACGCCAACGATGGTTCTGAAGAGGGAAGAAAAACCGATATACCAATCAATGTATAATCAAATGAAGCAAGAATTCGTTTCTGCAAGATTTTTTTTCTATGAAGGTGTAAATACTGATGAGCCTCATTATTCCGACAAGGATGTTACTCTTTATACTACTTTGGATTGTCCAGTCTATGCTATTTCTATTGAAAAAGTAAAAATTGCTTTTCGCATTTGCTATTCTATATTTGACAAGATCGCCTACCTTCTGAATATCTATTTGAAGTTAGGCATTGATAAAAATCGTGTTTCTTTTAGGAATATATGGCATAAGAAAGGCAATAGAAATAATCCAATAAATGAAGAAATGTTTGCTTCCAATAATTTGGCTCTACAGGGTTTATTTTGGTTAAGCAAAGATTTGGATGAAGGAGCAGACTCGCCTATAGAACCGGAAGCGAAAGAAATAGCGACAATGAGAAATTTTATGGAGCATAAATCATTTAAAATCGTAGAAGCAAAAAATATTTGTTGGGATGAGTCTCCTGAGACATATGAAATAGAAAGACTTGATTTTTATGATAAATCATTGAGTCCACTTTAAAAAGTCGCGGACAGATTATTTACTAAAAATATCACGAGCGGGGTTCAAAAACCCATTGCTATCAGGAAAAAAAATCGTATCTTGTAGGGAAAATAAGCGCAACCGATTATGTTCAGAAAGACCGATAATACACCCCAGTTGGACATGTTTGAGAACGTGGCGAACCACCTGTCTAAACGTGGAGCTAAAAAGTATGACGACCCGAACGGTTGGCATAACCAGTTCTACAAGCTGGTCACCTCGAAGATAGACGAAGAGGTCTTCTCGCCCCTGTTCACCTCGGGCAGTGGCCGCACCGGCGCCCCCAACGCGTCTGTGCGTCAACTGGTGGCCCTTTCCATCCTCAAGGAGGGATTCGGTTGCAGCGACGAGGACCTGTTCGAGAAATGCGAGTTCGACCTTCTCACGCGCAAGGCCCTGGGGTTGGTGCAGCTCGGGGACAAGGTCGTCTCACTTGACACCTGGTACCTTTTCCGCCGGCGTATCTGCCAACACGAGGAACTTCACGGTGTGAACCTGATGGAGCTTTGCTTCCACCAGGTGACAGGTGAACAGGCCGGGGAGTTCAACATATCTGGCAAGAGCATCCGCATGGACAGCAAGCTGATCGGCAGCAATATCGCCCACTACTCCCGCTACGAGTTGATACACAATACATTCTGCCGGGAGATACAATCGGCGGGGATGCTTTCACGGCTGAACCCGAGCTTGCGCAGGCGGGTGGAGAGCTTCCTGGACGAAGATGCCCAAAAGACTGTTTACCGTTTAAGCGGCGAGCAAATCGGTGAGCGCATCACCCTGCTCGGGCAGGTTATTTACGAGGTGCTTGTCCGCGTCAAGGCGGGTGAGGGAAGCCTCCTGTGGCACGTGTTCCACGAGCAGTATAGCGTGGACAGGGGCAAAGCCGCCGCCCGGGAGAAGGGAGAAATTACCGCTTCGAGCCTGCAGAACCACAACGACCCCGAGGCCCACTACCGTCAGAAGGGGGATCAGAAGGTCAAGGGCTACAGCACGAACATCACCGAAACGATCGACGGTGAAACCGGGAAGCCCGGCCTGATCGTCGACGTGCAGGTGAAGCCCGCCACGGCAGCGGACAACGGTTTCGTGCAGGATGCCGTCAAGGCCGCCGGGGAGGTCACCGGGGACACCGTCGAAACGGTGATCACCGACGGGGCATACCAGGGACCCGACAACCGGGAATTCGCCGAAGAGAATAACATCGAGTTGATCACAAGCGGGTTGCAGGGTACACCCTCCCGTTTTGAACTGATACCCGACGGGGACAGCCTCACGGTGATTGACAACATGACCGGAGAGGTAATCCCGGCGGTCAGGACAAAAGACAAGTGGAGGATATCCCATCCCGACCCCAGGGCAAAGAGCAAATACCGCTACTTTACCCCCGGGCAGGTGGAAATATCCCTGCTGCGCAGGGAACTGCGGGACATCCCGCCCGAAAAGACCAACATGCGCAACAATGTCGAGGCCACCATCTTCCAGTACTGCTTCCACCTTCGCAACAACAAGACCCGTTACAGGGGATTGATCAAGCAGAAACTGTTCTCATACGCCAGGTGCATGTGGATAAACTGCCGGAGGCTGGAGATTTTCCTGATAACAGCAAGTCAAAGAACCATTGACGGCATTTTTGCCGCCTTCAAGCGGTTGTTCAACGG
>NZ_JAWRIS010000061.1:0-280214 GCF_040307845.1 Proteiniphilum sp. | reverse complement strand
TTCCTGCTGCGCCATAGCCCGTTGCGGTATCCGTGCCGTATAGTGCACCTCTCCTGTTTCGTCCTGTGTGGCGGTGATTTCGATGGAGATCTTCGGTTGGTAGGGAACAAAGGCGGCAATGCCCGCCAACACCAGTAACGCACCGACGATCATGACAGTGCCATACCGCACCAATACCGGCGGCATCCGCCCGATAATGTTCCGCACCTTTTCACTGCGTAATTCTATGGGTTTATTCTCTTCCATTTAGCAATCTTTCTTGATAATCTCATCCCGTCAGGCCGGGATCTCCACTTCGTTTCGATTAGCACTACCCGTCCCGGTTTCCCGATAAATCGGGACAAGTTATCGGGATTGGCACATTAGTTCCCCAATTCCAACTGGTTCTTCACCAGTTCGTAATACTTACCCCGTTTTTTTGTCAGTTCCCCGTGAGTACCCGATTCGGCGATGCGTCCGCCGTCGAGCACCACAATCTTGTCGGCATTCTTCACCGTGCTGAGACGGTGCGCCACCACGACCACCGTCTTGTCATGGTAGAACGTCTCCAGATTCTCCACTATGGCACGTTCGTTGTTCGCGTCCAGCGAATTGGTCGCCTCGTCGAGGAAGATGAACGGCGGGTCCTTGTACACCACCCGCGCGATAAGGATACGCTGCCGCTGTCCCTGGCTCACCCCCTGCCCGTCCTGACCGATCTTCGTGTTATATCCCAGCGGCAGGCGTTCAATGTCTTCCGCGATATTGGCTATACGGGCGGCATAACGCAGCCGCTCCACATCCACCCCGTCGCCTGCCACTGCGATGTTGCGGGCAATAGTATCGGAGAAGAGGTAACCGTCCTGCATCACCGCCCCGCACTGTGTACGCCACCAGGTAAGGTTGACTTCCTCCAGGCCGGTTGTCCCGGCAGTGATCCGCCCCTCGTTAGGAGCGTAATAGCCCAGCAGGAGTTTTACGAGGGTAGTCTTTCCGCTGCCGCTGGCACCCACGATAGCGGTCACCTTCCCCTGTGGTATGATCAGGTCGATATCTTCCAGCACATAATCCGGCCGTGCTCCGTCGTATTTGAAGCACAGGTGTTCGACATGGATGGAGCGTTCTGCAGGCAACTCCGCCACGGTACGGCTCTCGTCCTCCTCATTGCGCTGCGTATGTATCTCGTTCATGCGGTCGAGGCTGATGCTCACGTCCTGCCACTGGTAGATAAAGCCCATGACCTGTTCCACGGGGCTGTTCAACTGGCCGATGATGTACTGGATGGCCAGCATCATCCCCAGGGTGAGGTTGCCATTTATGACGGCGGTAGCCGCCAGCACCGTCACCAGAATATTCTTCAGTTCGTTGATCAGGATGCCACCCGCTTCCTGTCCCTGCCGCAAGTTGAGCGATTGCAGGTTCACATCAAACAGGTTCGCCTGCACGTCCTCCCATTCCCAGCGCTTGCGCTGTTCGCATCCCTGCAGCTTGATCTCCTGCATGCCCGTGATTAGTTGGTAAGTCACATTCCGGTTGATGCCCTGCTGCTCAAACATCCTGTAGTCGAGGACCCGCCGTTTTTTCAGGAATACCATGATCCACAGGCCGTAGAGGATGCTGCCGGCAAGGAACACGGCGAAGACAGGCACGTTATATATGAACAGCACCACGGAAAAGATCACGAAGGTAAAGGCGGAGAACAGCACCGAGATGGTCTGGCTGGTGAGGAAGTTCTCGATGCGGCGGTGGTCTTCGATGCGTTGCAGCAGGTCGCCCGTGAGTTTGGTGTCGAAGAACTTCATGGGCAGCTTCATCAGCTTGATAAAGAAATCGGAGATAAGCGACACGTTGATGCGGGTACTGATATGCAGCAGTATTTTCCTGCGGATAAAGTCGATGGCCGTACGGCTGAACAGCAACATCAACTGGGCGATGAGCACCAGCCAGATAAAGCCGATATCTTTCCCGGAGATACCGGTATCCACAATCGCCTGGGTGAGGAACGGGAAGATAAGTTGCAGAATACTGCCTATAAATAGGCCCAAAATCAATTGTGTAAAAAAGCGTTTGTATTTGAGCAGGTATTTCCAGAGGAATTTCAGCCGGTTTTGTGCGGGGGCTGCATCACCCTCCTGCTCATAGAACAGGTTGGTTGGCTCCAGCAGCAAGGCCACCCCTTTCTCTTCGCCTTGGGTGCGGGTACTGATCCAGTTATTACAGAATTCTTCCCGGGAATAGGTCAGCAATCCCTTTCCCGGATCGGCCACAGAGATTCTGTAATCTTTCCTGTTTTTCCTTATCCCGTACACCACCACAAAGTGCTCCTGTTTCCAGTGGACGATGCAGGGCAAGGGAGCTTTCTCCACCAGTTTCTCGAAAGTGAGGCGCCCGCCCACGGTTTTAAATCCTATCTTTTCCGCGGCGCGGCTAATGCCCAGCATCGAGACCCCGTCACGCCCGATAAAGCAGTTCTCGCGCAAGTGCTCCAACGTGTAACGCCTGCCGTAGTGCTCTGACACCATCTTCAGGCAGGCAGGGCCGCAGTCCATTGCGTCGGGTTGTTTGGTGAAGGGGAAGGGTTTCATTATTCCTTATCGTCTGTAATCTTTTACATCCCACTATGAAGATACTGAGAGGGAATATGGATATTATTCAATTGAAGAAAGAGCTGATTATTTACAAAATTCCAGTTTCAGAATCGGTGTTACTCAACCTCTGTTTTGTTCCTTTATTCTGTTTTCCCCAATTTAAATTGATTGAACCATAAATACCAAAACTTGGATAAATTTTTGTGTTAATATCCATAATCCTATATCCTGTCAATTGATTAAAATTATAGGAGTACAGTTTTGATTTCTCTCCAAACAAATTAAATGAAGTAATACCCAATTGTCCCCAAGGAAAACGATAGCTGAGATTGTAATCGTTATATGAATGTCCTTTTGAAACTGTTTCACCCCAGAAAGGTTGCGGTAAATGTATCATTGTTACAGTTAACGTCCATTTTTTATAATCGCCAATGGTTTGGAGAACGTAAAACCATTCGTTTCTTGTATGTTTATAATGGTTCCCCTGCGAGACTCGAGTGTTATATCCTCCATATCCGTTTATACTCAGATGATCGTTCAATAAAGATACTCCTATGTTGAATTGAAGTCTCAGTTGATGATTTCTTTTCTGGTTCTCATAGGTTGTTACAAAAATATCGCGTGAATTATCGTAATATGTTTCCTCCATAATAGGATTATCATAATAATTTGAACTTAATGAGAGGGAAGACCTGATTGGAGAAGAATTAAAACTGAATCGGATCTCATTTTCATGCAATAAATAAGAATCCAATAAAGGGTTTCCTTTATTCAATTGATACGGATTTATTGAACGTTCTACGTCACTCAAATAAGACAGAGAAGGATTGATATTCTTCAGTTGGTATGAGTAGCGTAAAGAGGATTTCTCATTAAACTGGTAATTCATGTTCAGCATAGGTGAAATAGTCCATTTATTATAGATATTTTCCTCTCCTTTTTGGTTGAAGTATGTTCGGGAAACGCCAATCCCTATCATATAACCAAATTTTTCTTTTTCTTTATTATATTGGAGAAAACCGTAAGTGACACCGTCGTTCATCTCCGTCTTAAAATTTGAAGTTCCGGTATATATGTTTTCCGTGTTTCCCTGAGTATGGCGTAATCCAGCGGAAAAAAAACCTTGTGAAAGTTTTTTTTCATAAAACAGTTCTCCAATCAGTGAATAACGATTGCCATCGACATACGTTACTATATTCGAAATGGTATCCATACCAAGTACTTCAGTATATAAATAATCGAGAGAAGTTTTACTATATGTCCCCACAACATTGAATGCAAGTATCTGTTTATCATCTATTCTCCGGGAAAAATAAAAATCGACAGAAGGGCGCAATGTAACTGGTCTATTTTGCGTCTTAAAATTTGTTTTTTGGTAATTGTAAAGGTTTGCAATAATCCCCTCTACGTCATCATGCCGCTGATTTACACTGAATAGCCCGGCTTTTACACTGTACACATTTTTTTCACTATAATTTGTATATGAAATATTACCCATTTGAAATACTTCACTCCAATGCCGCATCTGTCCGTCCTCTTCTCTCGAAATAATCTTGCTATCTGGAAAATAAAAATTTTGTTCTTTGAGCGTGGAGGTTTTAAAATTATTATGATTTATATAATAAAAGAATTTTATCTGTGATTTCTTAAAATTAATCCCCCCGGACAACTGGCCGTTGCCCATCCCATACGTAAGGCTTTCTGATAAGTTGGAAGAGAGAAAACCTCCTGTTGTTCTTTCTTTCACAATGTAGTCTATAATTATGCCAATATCCTCTCCGTAACGCATTCCTGGATTATCGTAATAATCCACTCGTTTGATGTTTTCCGGTTGTAATGCGACTATTTCCTGGGAAGATGATTCTATTCCATTTATTAATATTTTTATTTTTTTATCACCGGCATAAGAGATTGAACTGCTTTGTAAATTGATAAAAAGTTGTGGAAGCAATAAACGTTGTGTAAGTTGCAATCCGTTTGTTGATTTATCAATCTGATCTTTTGTTGGAAAAAAGAGTTTACGGTTTGATTTATCAATTACCTGTGATGCTTCAACTGTAATCTCGGAAAGCTCTGTTGCTTGTTGATTTATTTCGGTTTCACCTAAATCTACAGATTGAATTAAATTTATCAAATCAATATGTAATGAATTATATCCAACACTGCTTATCACTATCCGGTAGCTGCCCTGAGCAATATTATCGAACGTAAAGTAACCCTCCAAATTACTTGTTGTACCTTTCACTAATGTAGAATCCATTCGCTGTAAAACTACTGTGGCATACTCTAACGGGACTTTAGAGGTTGAATCAATAATTTTCCCTTTTACAACGATTTGTTGGGCTCCTATATGGTAGTGACAGGAGAATAGGATAAATAAAAACAATAAGTATTTGTTCATGATTCATCTTATTTTAGACAAAGAATGTCTATTATAGAGACGTAAATAATATATTTTTTCTTACATTCATGTTAATTAAACTGGAATTACTTTTGGCGCTTTTTCACAATGTGGATCTGGATAATACCACTTTTCAATGCCATAGGCACGTATTATTTGTGTCCAACACTTCTTATGAATTGTGTGACAATGATCAAAATAATTACACTTTATACATATACTTTCACCGTGAAATCTTTCTTTTTTTATATGATATTACGATTTTTTTTATTTGCATAATTGGATACGTTTTATAGTGAGAAATATTTGCCACAAACCTAAATAATCTTTTTTTCCTGAGCAATAGGATATTGACAAGTACAAAAATTAACTGTATTCATCAATATAACTTACTGACAAACAAGCTATATTATAATAAGGATACAAAGCGGTACAAAATTTTAACGTGGGAAGTTAATGGCTGAATGCTTTCCGTAGCACAGAACAGAAATCGGCTCCTATTTTTTTATTGAGTCGGGTGCGAGCCTTGTAAATGGTATGTTCGCTCAGATTGAGGACAAAAGCCATTTCCTGTACACTCAGTCCGGCATACGATAAAAGGCACACATTGTATTCGGCTTCTGAAAGTGTGGGGTACTGCTGCCTGATAAAAAGCGGTAGTGGGGGATGAAGGTATTCCACTGTTTGCCGTATATCCATCCACGGCGTTTTTGTGTTTTCATCGAATAGAATTTCATCCAGGTTATCCAACAAAGGTTGGTATGTTTTTTGCTCTTTTTCGCTCATCATGTATTTCAGTTGTATTATATCCTTCAACACATCTAACTTCCACAGCAACGTTTCTTTCAATATTGTTTCTTTCAACCTCTTTGCGGACAACAGGTCTTTCGTGGTTTCATGCAACGTATTTACATTCTCCTGCATTCTCAGTTTAGCCGCCCTCTCCTTCAGCATCCGCAGGAAGAAGAACAAAAAGGCGATTGCCACAACCAGCAATATACCCATCACCCCCATCAGCCATTGCTGAAAACGGATAAATCGCTGATTATAGTGATTCTGCTGTTGCTCGTAATTATGTTTCTGCTCTATTTCGTAAACCGATTGATCTTTCCGGTCATCCATAATCCGGTTAAGGCTGTGTATCCGTTTATTCTGATAACCGAATGCTTCATTGTTATTTCCCCTTTCTTTTTCCCACTCAGCCAAAAACTTGTAGGCACTTGCCTTGATGTAATTGTTATCGGATGAATCAACGCTGTTCTTTAATTTTTCAGTATAGAAGACAGCCGAATCCTGCTGTTCCATTTGCGAATATAATTCTGCAAAATTCAAATGGTACCGGGCCTGATCTTTCATGTCCCGGTTATATTGGTAGGAATGACGGAGATATCTTTCGGCCTCATCATATTGTCCTGTTTCCTGATATGCCACGCCTATATTTTGGGCTAATAAACTTTGCAATATTTTATCATTAGTCGATTTTGCGGCGTTCAGTCCCTTCTGAAAATACAAAAATGCACTGTCGGGATTTTTATCCAGCAGGAACATCCGCCCCACAGCACTTAAGCTATATGCCTTTTGTTCAGGCTGCGCACTGTAGAATCGGGCTGCGTTCTTATAACTTTCCAACGCTTTGGGATACAAATCTTGTACTGCAAACAAATCTCCGAGATTATATTGTATCAATCCTTTCAAGGCGTGGTCGGTTGTTTTTTCGGCAGATGTTTCCGCCTCTTTATAATACCGTATGGCCTTACCATATTCCTCCTGTTCACGATACACGCAACCGCTGTAGAAGCAAGCCAAAGCAGTTATGCGGGGATCCTTATTCCCGGTTGAATAATAATCTCTCGCCCGGAAGATTAGCGTATCCCCATGTATGGGGCGGCCGGTCTTATATTTTGCCTGTACCTGCGTTACCAGAAAACGCATATAATATTCAAGACTAAGGCTTTTTTCGGGATAGAAAAGGGAATCGATCAACCGCATGGCACTGTCGGGATTGTTTTCCACAAGGCGCTCTGCCTCCACCAACAGTTTGGGTGCTTCGGGTTGGGGATTACAGGCTCCGAAAAAAAATAACCCGGTGATTATCAATATATGAATGATGATACGTACCATATTTAAAGGAAAATTTACATACTGTAAAAGTAGCTAATTTTTCCTACTACGCCAAACATAACAAATGAAAAATCAGATATCTTAAAGAACGTAGGATATCAGTTAGTCTGCTAATTAGTGGTGACTTTATTTTTGACCGATTATTATTCCGTCACATATCTTCCATAGAAAGGCATTTGGATGCAATCTCGTACTTAAATAATGCTTTCCTTCTCAATGTTTCTACTTTCAACGCAAATAAATCGGGTCTAAAATTTTTGGATTGTCTCTTCACTTCCGCCACTAACGCTTTTTTTTCTCCGAAATACAAGCCTACTATGTCTATCTCCGATTGATCATCATTGCCTGTTCCTTGCCACCAAGAACCGATCTCTGCAAACTCTCCACTCTCCATCATTTGTTGACGGAAATATGTTTCTAATGCTAAACCTGAGAAAGTGGGATAATCCTTTATAATAATATCGGCCAACCGATCAAAATTCCTTATCTCTATAAGACTCTGGTATTTGATGAAGTACCTGAACCAGAAACGCAAAAACATGTCTGACACATCATAACGCACAGTTTGTGAACCCTCTTTGGAAAATATGGGACGTTTCTTCTT
This sequence comes from Proteiniphilum sp., assembly GCF_040307845.1. Lineage (GTDB taxonomy): Bacteria > Bacteroidota > Bacteroidia > Bacteroidales > Dysgonomonadaceae > Proteiniphilum. The sequence goes on along the minus strand of NZ_JAWRIS010000061.1, from coordinate 272,521 downwards.
TACCAAATCATAATCCTCTTCCAACCGTTTCAACTGTCCCCCCAAACTTATCCCCCCCATAAGTGCTTCCATTTCAGCTAAAGTATTCCGTCCATTGGAGATCGCTGAAAGAATGGAAAAATAATTTCCATATCTTTTACCGAACTCCTGTATTAGCAAGCCTTGCCCTTCTGTCAGGAAAGAAGAATCAGGTTGTAACATAAAGCCTACCATGCTTTTCATATCAGTACATCCATGATCCATAAACAACTCAATATACTTAGGCACACCTCCTGTAAATGTATAAAGGGCCAATAAATCATCTTTGGTATAATTCGGTTTATAATCGGACAAAATCTCTTTTAAAACTGTAGTGGGAAAAGGAACCAATTTCATGATACTGTCCGCACGACCGTATAAAGGCTCCTTGGAATCTTTAAAAATCTCGTTCATAAGCGTATAAACCGAACCGCTCACAATGAGATTAACGTGACTTTGCTTTCTTAGCCTATCCCAAGTATCCTGCATCAAGCTGTAGACCTCTTTATTGATATAATAAAAGTCCTGAAATTCATCTATTATCAAGTTGTATTTCAAGCGTGTACCCAAGTCCATCAAGAAATGAAACAATTCAGCAAATTTTGTAAATTCGGGTGCATAAATATCCAATGATTGTCGAATTTCTACGGTAAACCTCTGACACAGATCCGCTTCATTGCTCCTGCTGACAAAAAGATACACGGTAGGCGAGCCTTTGCAACTTTCGAAGATAAGGCTGGTCTTACCGATACGACGTCGACCAGTAAGCACTGTCATTTGAGAGTGTACTGAGAACGATACCTGACGTATCTTTTCCAATGACACTAATTCCTTCTCCCTATTATAGAATTTCATCTCTTTTCTTTATTTATCCAATCTCACAATAAATTTTGCAGCCGTAAATTTTACAGCTGTAAAATTTACAACCGTAAAGTTTACTATCCACAAAAATAGACTAATTTTCCACTACAACAAAATAAAATGGGAAATTTATTGAAGATTCTACAAGTTACAAATACCCTGAATATCAAACTATTTTTTACCGATCAATAATAATCCCCCTCGCCTCCAACAGCAACTCCCGTGAAACATGCGCTATATTATAAATAAGCCTTACCCTTCTGTTTCCGGGGTCATTCATCATCACTTCCATCTGCTCATCCCAACAGTTTGCTTTTTGAAGATAAGAGGCTATCTGCGCCTCATCGGCCTGACGGGTTAGCATTTCGGAAACCAACCGGAGTACATCACTCACATCACGGCAAAAATCGAGTTCTTTCTCTGACAGGTCTTCTGCTGATTTATGTACACCCAAAGCGGAAATATAAGATAATAGGGCGTGGTTCAGATTGGTAAGATTAAAAGCCCTGTCCTGGTTTCGGCGTACATTTTTAGGTTCCAGCCGCATCCATTTCCAGGCGGAAGTAAGCGCATTGTCGGCATTGTAAGCGGTACGCCGGTTATGAAGGTAGTCCTCTTCGGTAATAGCACCGTCATAGATACTCTCGAAATAACGCCGACTCTTTACTACCGCATTCAACAACAATCCCGGGAGTTGCTTGTACTGCCAGTTGGGCCAGATAAAGCGTACCGACAGATATGCCAATACGCCACCGACTATTGTATCGATCACCCTCGGAAAGATGACCGCAATCCCTTCGTTGGCGAGAAGATCGAACGCTCCCATCACAAATGTGGTAATAAAAATAACGGCAATCGTATAATTTTGTTTTAACCAATAGAAGAAGAGGTAGATGGAGCCGATCATCAACAGGATATGCCCCGGAACCGTCGGCAACAGTTGTGTCAATGCCACCCCGGCAACGACTCCCAGCAAAGTCCCGAACAGCCGGTGAAACAAGCGGAGCCGGGTAGCGCTGTAAGTCTGTTGAAAGACGATCAGCGATGTCATCAGTATCCATGATCCTTTCCCGAAATTCAAATAAAGCATGAACCCATATCCCAATAACCAGCTCAGGGTGAGCCTTACGGCAAAACGAAAACGTGGATGGGTCGGATTCAGTAAAGCCTTCAAACTGTTTCTTTCCGGTTTACGGCTATGAAAAACGGCCACATCTATCTGCCCGATGGTTTTCTCTTCCTCGCGAAGGTTTATTTCCATCCCTGTCAGGTTCCTCATCAGCAGCGACAAAGTGAGCCAATGCGGTTCATCCTTTTCAGCTTCGAGCATTGTCTGCAAGGCCGATATCGTCCATTTCAACGATAGTGGATGTTTATAGGGTTGATCCGTCAGCAACGAGTCGGCATAAAGATGCGCCGCCGATGCGATTTCCCGCATCAATCTACCGAATCCATCCAGCAACTCGCTATTTTTTACTTGCTCTGAAAGCAGATCATACTGTTCATGGCTCGAGATGGCCCTTTCCTGCATGGCTTGCAGCAGAAACCATATACGGTAATAATGATTTACGGTCTGTAGTGCTTCTTGACTGCTTTCCCCCGAAAAACTATAGAGGTCCTGCTTGCAAGCCTCTATCTGCTGTGCCAGTTCTATATTTTTTTGTGCCAACTGGTTTCTGAGGGTTACCTGTATCTGGGGATCACTGGGGAACAGGTTTGCCTTCAGGTCGATATACTCCGCCAAAGAGTGAAAGCCACGGGCCAGTTGCTGCTGCAATAACCGGTAGGGTCTGAAATACAACAACGAGATAGAGACAAGGGAATAAATGAATGCACCTATGGTGAGGAGTACCGGCTGATAATACCATTCCAGATTATTGCCATCGGCCCCCAGCATGGTGTAAACGATAATCAGCATGGCACCAAAAGTTACGCCCTGTAACCGGGAATCAATGCCGCCGACCAGTATCAGCGAAAACGACATCACTGCCAATACGACTGCGAACCATGCCGGATGAGGTAGAAAAATAGTCACCAGGCTACTGGCGACAAAGAATAAAAGCAACGCTATGGCAGCCGATTTGATACGCCCGACGGGATGCACATCGGTCTCCCCCAATGCCATCGCCACCACACCCAGCGCCAGCGTAGTACCGATAAAAGAATTATGGAAGATCAATTCAGCAGGGATCAACAGGCAAGCGATGGAGACTGTCACCTTCAATGCCCATAAATGATTCGGGCTTTTCCAGAAGACATTGACCCAAATATAGGTTATCCCATCTACGAGTCGTTTTATACCATTATTCATCTTTTTATCTTTCTCCATCTTCACTCCGGAAATTAATTACCAATTTTCATTAGCCCTATTGGCACATTAGTCTCATCACTACATCATCACATCATAACGTTACATCCACCCTGAAAGCACCACGTAATGCATTAGGATGATACCGGTATGTGAAACGGTGGACATATTCCACCCGCAATAGTCCGAGGATATTGGTAATACCGATGGTCCCTTCTATATAAGGAATATTATCACATCTTTCAATCACAACTTCCTGTACCTCACCCTTTTCGGCTCCTCATTTCCGAGACGCATCTTCTTGTTTTCCTCATATTCACTGTAGGAACCCTCGAAGTAAAACACCTCTGAATTTCCTTCAAAGGCCAGGATATGGGTACAGATACGGTCCAGGAACCAGCGGTCGTGCGAGATCACCACGGCACAGCCGGCAAAGTTTTCCAGCCCTTCTTCCAATGCACGCAAAGTATTCACGTCGATATCGTTGGTCGGCTCATCGAGTAGCAGCACGTTGGCACCTGCTTTCAATGTCAGCGCCAGATGCAAGCGGTTGCGTTCACCACCCGACAGCACGCCGCACAGTTTCTCCTGGTCGGCACCCGAAAAGTTAAACCGGGAAAGATAAGCACGGGCATTAATCTCTTTTCCACCTACACGCACGAACTCCGAACCGCCGGACACAACCTGGTACACTGTCTTCTCAGGGTCGATGGCTTCGTGCGCCTGATCCACATAAGCCGTTACCACAGTCTCACCCACTTCGAATTTTCCGGCATCGGGAGTTTCCATCCCCTGGATCAGCCTGAAAAGCGTGGTCTTTCCCGCACCATTGGGGCCGATCACCCCCACGATACCGTTGGGAGGAAGCATGAAGTTCAGGTTGTCGAATAACAGCTTGTCGCCGAATGCTTTCTTCACGTTGACCGCTTCAATCACCTTATTTCCCAACCGTGGGCCGTTCGGAATAAAGAGTTCCAGCTTTTCTTCCCGTTCCTTCTGATCTTCATTCAACAATCTCTCATAAGAGTTCAAACGTGCCTTTCCCTTTGCCTGACGGGCCTTGGGCGCCAGGTTGATCCATTCCAACTCCCGCTCCAACGTCTTACGGCGCTTACTTACCTGCTTTTCCTCCTGCTCCATCCGTTTGGTCTTCTGCTCGAGCCATGAAGTATAATTCCCTTTCCAGGGTATTCCTTCGCCACGATCCAATTCGAGGATCCAACCCGCCACATGATCGAGGAAGTAACGGTCGTGCGTGATACAGATCACCGTACCCTTGTACTGTTGCAGATGCTGTTCCAGCCAATCGATCGACTCCGCGTCGAGGTGGTTGGTCGGCTCGTCCAGCAACAGCACGTCCGGCTCCTGCAACAACAGCCGGCAAAGTGCCACACGGCGGCGTTCTCCACCCGACAGTTCGCGCACCGGCTGTTCTTCCGGGGGACAACGTAAGGCGTCCATCGCCCGTTCCAGCCGGTTATCGATATTCCACGCGTCGGCGGCATCCAGTTTATCCTGCAATTCGGCCTGACGGGCGAAGAGGGAATTCATCTTATCTTCATCCTCATAGTATTCGGGCAATCCGAATTTGAGGTTGATCTCTTCATATTCGTTCAGAAGATCCATGACAGGTTGTACACCTTCACGGACAATTTCAATCACCGTCTTATCCGGATCCAGGGCCGGGTCCTGTTCAAGGTACCCCACAGAAAAACTCTTATCGGACACCACTTCGCCCTGATACTCCTTCTCAATTCCTGCAATGATCTTCAGCAGCGTGGATTTTCCCGATCCGTTGAGACCGATAATACCTATCTTGGCACCATAGAAAAAAGAGAGGTAAATATCTTTCAATACCTGTTTATGCGGCGGAAACGTTTTACTCACGCCCACCATGGAAAAAATAATTTTTTTATCGTCGGACATATTTTTTTTTAAATTACCAATTACCAATGACTGATTACTAATTAATTTTTTTCTATAATTTGTTTCGCATGATTTACTCTTCCCGTGCATGTAGTTCGCACACTGAATAACCATTGAGCATACATCTGAAACGGAGCACAAAGATAATGAACTATTTCGTTAAGTTAAATGAGCAGAAGATAAACTTGTTTATATTCTGCCATAACGAGAATTGAAAATCGAGGAGCCAGGCGACTCAAATAGTCTAATGTAATTGTACATTTTCGGTAAGTAAAACGGGCAGAAGACAAAACAATGGAGATTTATTCTGTAACAAAATATCAAATGAAACATTATTTCATTTACGGAATATTTTTCTACTTTTGTGAGGAGATTGGTTTTTTGAATATATTCGCTTAATGAAAAAAATGAACAACCCATCGCTTATAACAAAAGATTTGACTTTTTCCTATAACAGGTCGGTCACATTTGGTTTTCCCGATATAACTTGCGGGTCGGGAAACCACTGCATTATTGTGGGGCCGTCAGGATGTGGAAAAACAACCTTTCTGCATCTTATTGCCGGATTGTTAAAACCCGATTCGGGAGAAGTGATCATTCAAGGCACTGATACTGTCGGGTTACATAGTGGTGACGCCGACCGGTTCCGGGGAAAAAATATCGGCATCATCTACCAGAAGCCGCACTTCATACAGTGGTTGACAGCTTTTGAAAACTTACAAATTGCGCAGTATCTCAATAATCTGCCGACGGAAAATGAAAATATAAACCATCTGCTCCGTTCTTTGAATCTGCAGGATAAGACAAAGAGCAGACCCTCACAAATGAGCCAGGGGGAGTTACAACGTTTATCGATTGCGCGGGCAGTGATTAATAAACCCGGCCTGATCCTGGCCGATGAACCCACGTCGAGTCTCGACGACAAAAATTGTGAAGAGGCATTGAATCTGCTCAAACGACAGGCGGAGGAACTACAGGCAAGCCTTGTGATCGCCACCCACGATAAACGGCTGCTGGATCATTTTCCAGACAGGATTTTCTTATAAAACTTTTAGCTCTTAGTTTTCAATTTTTACTTCTTCACTCTTCATTTTTAATTTATCTCCCCTGCATCATGAATATATTTTCACTGAACCGGAAACAAATCAAGGCAAAGCCCCTGTCCACAATATTAAATATTTTTTTATTTGCCACAGGTGTCGCCATCATCTCTTTTCTTTTTTTGACAACGGATAAAATTGAAAGTCAACTAAAGAATAACGTGGCCAATATCGATCTGGTAGTAGGTGCGAAAGGCAGCCCCTTGCAACTTATTTTAGCAGGGATTTATCATATCGACCATCCTACCGGAAATATACAATACAAGGATGCCCTGGAACTGACAAAGAACCCGCTGGTCAAGCAAGCCGTACCGTTGGCTCTGGGTGACAGTTACCACGGATTCCGGATAGTCGGCACCAACCAGACATACCCTGATCTTTATCATGGACAGCTGAAGGAAGGGAAGCCGTGGAAATCCGCTTTTGAAGCAAACATAGGATCTAAAGTAGCCGAAAAAACAGGATTGAGAATTGGCGACCACTTTGCCGGCGTGCATGGTTTCATAGAAGAAGCAGGCCATGCGCACCATGAGCATGAATATGCAGTAACAGGCATCTTTGAGGAAACGGGAACGGTACTCGACCAGTTGATCCTTACCAATATCGAAAGTGTATGGAAAATCCACGAACACCATCATGGACATGATCATGAAACCGCAGAGGTACATGCACAGATTTCCGGGAACGACGAGGAGAAGGAAATTACCCTATTGCTGGTGAAATATACCAATCCGATGGGAGCAATCACCCTGCCGCGACTGGTCAATTCCACCACGAATATGCAGGCAGCATCACCCGCCCTGGAAATAAACCGCTTGTATTCATTGATGGGAGTCGGAGTGCACACCATACGCCTTATCGCAGGTTTTATCATTATCATATCCGCTTTCAGCATTTTTATATCACTGCTTAACTCATTAAAGGAACGTAAGTATGAACTGGCGTTGATCCGTTCAATGGGAGGGAGCCGCAATAAACTGTTCTCTCTCATTGTCCTCGAAGGGGTCACCATCGCATTTATCGGTTATCTGGCAGGATTGGTATTAAGCCGGTTGGGTATGCTGTTTATTTCGTATTATGCCGAAACCAATTATCACTACAGTTTGCAACAATGGTTCAATTTGAACGATGTCTATTTCTTATTTGTTTCACTCATCATCGGATTGCTGTCGGCGCTCATCCCTGCCATCAAAGCAATGCGTACTGACATTTCTAAAACGCTTAGCGAATGAAATGAACAAATAAATGTTTCATGTACTTTAGTTAAAAAAAGATGAAGACAAAAGCCATTTTTCTATTTCTTCTTGTTTGCGCAATTTATCTTCCGGTAAATGCACAGCAACCTCAGACTGTATCCTGGAACATGTTGAAGGACGTAAACTGGTCACAGAAATACATAACATCGCTTTCGGGATATTATCAGATGCCTGAATTCGGAAGGCAGATAGAGTTTCTCGACAAAAAAACGATTACCATACAGGGATTTTATGTGCCGGTGGATGTGGACGGGACCATTTTCGCCCTCTCGGAATCACCCTCCTACATGTGTTTTTTCTGCGGAGTGGGAGGCATTGAATCTGTAATGGAGATATTCGTAAAAGAGGGGCACCACGATTTAAAACGGGTCCGTACCGACCGGTACATACAAGTCAAAGGAATACTCAATATCAACCGGGATGATCCGGAACACCTGATGTACCTGCTGAAAGACGCGGAACTGGTAAAAGTGATCAGATAATGGTATTTAAGCAACGTTGTTTGCCATTCTAAAGAAATTTATTGTTTCTGGTATTTTATCCGATTAGTCTGATTTTGTATTTTTGTACTTTCAGAATTTCAAATATCATCGAATAAAGTGAAAACGATATTCAAGAATAGCCTATCAAAGCAGGTCGCGCGATTGTTAATCGTAGCGCTCGGCTTGTCTATCCTGAACAATGCCTTTTTCCTGCATGCGCACCGTTTGCCCGATGGACAGGTTATCCTGCACGCCCACCCGTATAAAAAGAGCCAGGACAAGGCACCGATTCCTATCACAGCACACCATCACACTGCCGCGGAATTGTTTGTTTTAGCGCAACTCCAGTTTCTCTTCTTTGTTTTGGTTACGTTGTCCGCCTCTGTCTTCAGAATTGGCTATAAAAGAGTTTTCTCTTATATTTACCCGTCACTACATCTCAAATACTACGCAAAACCAAGAGGGCGTTCCCCGCCTATTCCCGACGGGATAAATTGATAACTTTCATAAATTAAATCATTTTTCTTCTTTCCGGAGAAACGGCTACTGATTGTGCCGTATCGCCGATGAATTTGTTTTTCGCTATGGCATATCGAGAACAGGATTGCTTTAGATACACGGAAAATATTACCCGTTTTTTTTTATTCCTCCTCCACCATTCCCTATAAAATGGGTAAAATTGACAAAATGGGATTTTCGGAGGAGACTCAAACATTGAATAAACTTATGAGAAAAATTATAATAATTGCTATAATCATTTTTACCGCTGTTATTGCGGGAAGGGCACAAGCAAAAAGAGGCACGGACGCCAATATTGTGGGCGACGTGCAGAGCAAAGGGGAACATGTCCCTTACGTGACAGTATCGATTGATGGAACAACCATCGGCACTTCAACTGATGCTACCGGACACTTCCAGTTAATCGACCTGCCGATAGGAGAATTGACGATGCGAGTCAGCGGCGTCGGTTACAAGAGCGTTACCCGAAAAGTGACTACGAAAGCCAATACTACCGAGGAGATCAAATTTATTATTGAGGAGGATCCGCTGCAATTGGAAACGGTGGTGGTTACGGCCGACCGGAACCAGACCAACCGTGCCGAAGCGCCGGTAGTGGTCTCATCCATCTCCCCGCAGTTGATGGTGCAGACCCAGTCGGTGAACATCGCCGAGGGTCTTTCCTTTACTCCGGGACTCCGGACGGAAACCAACTGCCAGAACTGCGGGTTCACACAATTAAGGATGAACGGGTTAGAAGGGCCTTATACGCAAATATTATTGAACAGCCGACCGGTATTCAGCGGATTGGCGGGTGTATATGGACTCGAACTGATCCCCACCAATATGGTGGAACGGATGGAAGTAGTGCGCGGCGGCGGCTCGGCCCTCTTCGGGGGAAATGCCATTGCCGGAACGGTCAACATCATCACCCGGGAGCCGTCCAGAAACTCTTTCAATGTGGAAAGCAGGATTGGAACGATTAACGTGGGTGGACGTAAAGGCTCCAATACGAGGACTGACGCACAGCTGAACGTGAACGCGTCCGTAATCAGCGACAACCGCAAAACGGGAGGGTATATCTACACCATGTTGCGGAACCGCGGGGCGTATGATGCCAATGGCGACGGCTTTAGCGAGATGGTGGAGATGGAGAACACCACCTTCGGCTTCAACGCGTTCCATAAGCCAGGCAGCAAGAGCAAGATCTCGCTCGACGGGTACCGGATCAGCGAATACCGCAGGGGTGGTAACATGCTCGATCATTTGCCGCACGAGGCCGATGTGGCGGAACAACTCGAACACCTTATCTCGGGAGGAAACCTCTCCTATGACCTCTTTACCAACAATAAATATGACAAGCTGAACCTTTATGTGTCGGCCCAGCATGTGGCTCGGGCTTCCTATTATGGCGCCGAACAGGATCCCAACGCTTATGGAGATACCAAGGGGCTGACCTCTTCGGTGGGTGCCCATTACAACCTGAACAGCGACTGGTTTTTGTTGGCTCCCTCCTCCACTGTCTTCGGGATTGACAACACCAATGACAGGCTAAAGGACGTGAAGTTGGGTGCAGGTGGAGAGGCGAACACTACCCTCGCCGACCAGACTGTAAATACGTTGGGGACATTTGTGCAGCACGATTGGAAATCGAACAAGGTGAACCTCTCGTTAGGATTACGTTATGACTACTATCGTATCAAAGATACGGAAAGCGTAAGCGACGACCCCAAAGGTGGAGTGCTGGTGCCGCGCGCCAGTGTGTTATATAAGATTACCCCCGATTTGCGTTTCCGTGCGGGATACGCCAGGGGTTACCGTGCCCCGCAGATCTTCAATGAAGACCTCCATATCGACCTGGTAAATGCCACCCGTGTGGAGACACGTAACTCCCCCGACCTGAAACAGGAGACTTCCAACGCGTTTACCGCCTCTTTCAACTCGGTATTCGTCTGGGGAAGCACCTATCACGATTTTCTGGTGGAAGGATTCTACACCTCGCTGAATGATCCTTTCTCCAATGAGTATGCGCTGATTGATGAGAATGACGAATCGCGCGGATTCTATTACGAGAGGGTGAATGCCGAAGATGGCGCTTATGTGGCCGGGGTGAACCTCGAACTGAAATCGCTCTTCTCCACCGGCGTGGAGACACAGCTTGGTTTTACTTTCCAGTCCAGCCGCTACAAGACGGCACAGGCTTGGGGAGATGGGGACGAAAGTGTCTCGAAGAATTTTATGAGAACGCCGGGCCAATACGGATATGCTACTTTTATCTGGAAACCGACACATCACTTCAACACCTCCTTCTCGCTCAACTATACAGGACCGATGGATGTGCCGCATTTTGGTCTTAATGCCGACGATTTTGAAGGTGCTGAACGGGAAAAGGTGTTGGCAGCTATCAAAAATGGAGATATTATTGAAGGTGAAATGCTAAAAAGAACCCGCCGTTTTGTTGTGGCAGACCTGCTGCTCTCCTATGATTTCCATCTGGGAAAAGAAACTACTTTGGAGTTCTTTGGCGGCGTGAAGAATATCTTCAACCAGTTACAGAAGGACTACGACAAGGGTGTTTACCGGGATGCCAGTTATATTTACGGCCCCTCGGCGCCACGTACCATCAACGTTGGTTTCAGGTTCGGCAACCTGTAGGGTTACCACGTATTAGATTTTTGACGGGAAAATATATGCTTTATCCGGGTACTTCTCCCCATTACAGGGAGAATACCCGGATAAATATTTTATAGGTATAAAAAAGAGATCCTCACAGAAAAAGACAAAGAAAAATTTAGTCTAACTCTATAATTTTATAGGGATGATATAGAGTTACTATAGGGATGATATAGAGTTGTACTGGAGAAAGTACGACCGAAGTACGACCGAAGTACGACCAAAGTACGACCGAAGTACGACCGGAATACGACGAGTATACCTACTTTATAATGAATGTATCAAAAACCAGATGTGTGTGGTGAGGAAACAAATGGTAAATCCTAAAGCCAATGGCAAGAAGGTGGAAACCATCGTCCATTTCACGCTTCTGGTTTCCTTGTATATCGTGAAGATAGTGGTGGAACAGGGGTTGTGCAGCAGGCTGAACAACATAAGATTCACGGCCGTGAGCGTGGTCCATCCCCCGGCGCGCAGGATATCCCCTGTCTGGCCGATGGAAGCATTGTCGATCATCACGCCCGCTCCTGCACCCACGCCGGTAATTCCGGTCATCAGGACGGTAAGCATCAATATGGTGGGAATCACGATTTCATTGGCCGGTACGGCGATAATATACGCCAACAGGATAATGCCGTTTAACCCGAAAATCAGCGCGAATGGATTGGACCAGTCGATGAAATATTCCGCCAGGCTGACCCCGCTAATAGTGACATTGGCTACCAACCAGATGACAATTCCGGCCGGCACGGCGAAGACCATAGCCCGCCATAATACGAAAAGTGTACGGTCGATAAGCGAAGTATACAAGGTCTGCCATATCCGCGGGGGACGGTATGGAGGAAGTTCCAGGCTGAAAGTGGAGGCTTCCCCTTTCAACACCGTTTTGCTCAGTCCCCACGACACGACAAGGCTCAGAAAAATTCCCAATAGGGCGACACCCACTACAGCGGCAGCGGAAACAACGCCGGCCATGGCCGCAGGCACAGCGGCACCGATAAAAATGGTAGCGATAAGAATTTGGGTCGGCCACCGTCCGTTGCAGAGGGAGAAATTGTTGGTGATAATGGCAATTAGTCGCTCTCTCGGACTGTCGATCACACGTGCCGCCACCACTCCGGCGGCGTTGCAGCCGAACCCCATACTCATGGTCAGCGCCTGCTTGCCATGTGCCCCCGCTTTACGGAACAGGCTATCCATATTGAATGCTACCCGCGGAAGGTATCCAAAATCTTCCAGCAAAGTGAAAAGCGGGAAAAAGATGGCCATTGGCGGCAGCATGACGGATATGACCCAGGCCATTGACAAGTAGGCACCGTCGATCAGGACGCCGCTCAGCCACCAGGGAAAATGGGCAGCCTGCGCCCATTCGTTCAGCAGGGGGTGCAGCTTGTCCACCAATAGGGAAAACAACAAACCCGAAGGGTAATTGGCGCCCGAAATAGTGATCCAGAAAACGCCGGCCAGCAGCAGGAACATGATGGGAAATCCCGTCCATTTGCCCGTTACTATCTTGTCGATCTTCAAATCGAGGCTGTAAGGCGGTTTGTTTCCCGACAGAGAGACTGTTTTTTGGGCGACTGCCGATGCTTCTGAGTAAATGGTCTCGATGACGGTATCGTGGAAGTTCAGCCCAAGATCCCACCGCTCCGCGTTGGCGACGGACAATACCTCTTCCCGCTCTTTCAAAGTATTTTGTCCTTGTTGTGATGCAGTTCCTTCCCGCGATGTAACTCTTCCCTGTGATGTAACTCCTTCCCGCGATGTAACTCCTTCCTGCGATGTAACTCTTTCCTGTGATGTAACTCTTTCCTGTGAAGCCAACCCTGCCTTCAAATCCCTCTCTTCTTCTGAAACGGTAGAAGGCAAATCCTGCTTCAGCGAACCCAGATCGCCCGACCGGATGGCATCGATAATACTTTGGTCGCCTTCGAGAAGGCGCAGGGCGACCCAGTTCACATTGGGAAGGTCGGGAAAAACCCCGTTTATCTTTTCGGCAATCACCGATATCGCATGCTTCAGGTTGGCCGGCTGGCTTTTTATCCGGCGGGGCTTGCAGGTATATTTCCCCGAAGCGACCTCTTCAATGGCAGCCAGAAGGTCCTGCATTCCTTGCTTGCTCCGCGCCGAGGCGGCAATCACGGGAATTCCCAATTCACGGGAAAGCGCACGGATATTTATTTCAATATGGTTCCGGCGGGCTTCATCCATCAGGTTGACGCAGAGCACGGCCCGGTCGGTTATTTCAAGGATCTGGAGGGTGAGGTTCAAATTCCGTTCGAGGCGCGTGGCGTCGGCCACAATGACCGTGACGTTGGGCCGCCCAAACAATATGAAGTCACGGGCCACCTCTTCATCCACACTCGTGGAGAGTAACGAATAGGTACCCGGTAAATCGACCACCTTGTATCTTTTTTCATTATAAGAGTATGCTCCTTCGGCACGGGTGACCGTTTTCCCCGGCCAGTTGCCGGTATGCTGCCTCAGTCCGGTGAGATTGTTGAAAACCGTACTTTTGCCCGTGTTGGGATTACCGGCGAGCGTGATCACATAATCGGCATTTTCCAGATCTACCCCCAAACGGGTCAGGTTTTCCTTGTGATATACGGGACAAGCTTCACAACTATTTTTTGCTTCCATAATCATCCTTTTCTTTGTTCCTGATGAAAATCTGGTCGGCCTGGCTTCGCCGGATCCCGATAGTGGTTCCCATCACCCGATACCCTACGGGATCACCCGAGGCGCTCTGGATGATGGCGGAAATCCGCTGTCCCGGGACAAGGCCCAGGTCCATCAACCGGCGGCGCTGTTGCCCCTGAAAATTAAGTGAGATCCCCACCACTTCGGCCTTTTCTCCCACTTTAAGCGACGACAGCCGTTCCTGTTTTACCGAAGCCACATTTTCCCCGACCACAATTTCTACCGTTATCGCTTCCGCGAACCGGGGTATCAATACACGCTCTTCTCCATCGGCGGCGAAGGTTATCCGGTCTCTCTCCGATTTCAGGACATAAATTTGCAATCCGGGATAAAGCCCCTCTGCTGCCAGTTGCTGATAAATTTCTACCGGTTCATCTTCGATATGGATGATGCGTGCCACATCACCCTCTTTTAACTCGCTTAAGGGCTGACCTTTATGGACAGGCAACTCCCCCGTAGCAGAAGGAATGGGGTCTCCATGCGGGTCAAAAGCCGGATTACCGATACGGGCAGCCAGTTTCTCCACATCTTCCCCGGTCAAGGTGTGCTCGAGATAATCGGCTTGGGTATGCCATTCGGTATGCGGCAATCCCGTCTCATCGGCGAGGTAACGCTCCCAGACCCGGTGCATCCGGATGACACGCAAGGCATAAGAACGCCCGGTTTCCGTCAGGCTATAACTCCCGTTTGCCGAAGAAATCAAATCCAACGATTGAAGCCGCTTCAACAATTTATGCAACTTCTCTTTGGATATGCCCAGATTGTCCGAGAGGTTTTCCGGTTTACATTCCGAGCCCTTGTACTCGCAGTCATACAAATACTTTAGCGCATCCTCCAACAGCACACGTTGACTATCGGTATTTAATCTTTTTAATTTTGCCCATAATCCTTTTTGCGGCCAAAATAGCCAGCAAAGGAAAAGGAGAAGCAAAACGAAAATCGATATTGAAATGATGGGATAATAATAATTCTCCATACGATTTCCACTACTATTTGATGTTCATCATCACCATTGTTTAGAAGCCACAAAATTATATATTTAGATTCATCCGGCAAAAGATTTAAGGTTCTCTCATATCCAATCATGGTAAATATCCGATGTTCTCCTATTTGTTTCACTCATTTTCTTCATAATAATAGGAATAGTCAATTCCCTTCATGAACATTTCACGGCTATGGATTTCATCCGTGAGGGCCTCTTTAAGCAATGACTTTAACCCGTCACTGTTTATGGAACTTTGTATTATCGCGTTCATATAGTCGTTTTTACTGATCTTGCTCCAATCCACACATTGTTTCAGTCTCTTTTTCAAGATCAGATCCAACCAGATTCGGGTGCTTCGTCCGTTACCCTCCATGAATGGATGGGCGATATTCATTTCCACATATTTATCGACTATCTCCTCGAAACTCTCCTCCGGCATCTGTTCAATTTGTTGTAATGTATTGCCTAAGAATTGCGCCACGGCAAATTGGAAGCCTCCTTTTGAAATATTTTTCTGCCTGATTTGACCGGCGAAATCATACAACCCTCCAAAAATATAGGCATGGATTTTCTGTAGGCTTTTGGTTGTTCCTATCTCCTCCTCATCGATAAGATTGCTTTCGAAGAGAGAATAAGCCTTCTTCTTGCTTTGACCGTCAATACTGTTATCGCTGTATGTGAACCAATCGAGAAATTTGACCGCTTTGTTATTGGGGAAATGTTTGGCAAGAGCGATAACTCCATCATAATCGAGAGTGTCGGTTAGATATCTCTTTCCATCGGTCGCCATCAATTTCAGTTGGTTAGTAGCACTAACCAACTCGTTCCGCTCTTTCTTTAGTTTGGCTTTGAGATATTTCCAGTAGTTCCGAGTTTTTGTATAATCGTTTTGGCTTGTAAGAACGGCAACAATATCCAAAACGGAAAACCACCATTTGTTGTTTTCTTCATCCCAAACAGCACGCACTTCACGATCATCAAAAAAACGGATGGATATTTTTGTTGTATCGCTCATTGTTACATAAAAATTTTCTACTGACAATCGTAATTTAATAAAAATTCACTTCTTAACTCTTTGGCTTTTTTTAAGGGAATCCAAAAGGTCCATTACATAGTGATTTGGCATACCTTCGTCACATAAAGCTGTTATCATTTTGGGACGGATTATTTTAATGTCATCAGAATAAACTACGTCCAATATTTCGCGCAACTTTCCCATTAGCGAGATAGTTATGCTATAAACAGGTTCAAAAATCTCGTTGTTCTTTCCAAAAGCCAAATTACTTGTGCTAAGACCATGGACAAATTCAGAAAGAGAAGAGAAAAATCCTGATGATTCCTTCAGATTAAGATATGAGTATAGATCATTCCATTTGAGAGTATTTTTATCCATATTAGTTATTGTAAGCGATTTGAATTTCCAATTCGCCTTACGGATAAGTTTATCTATAACAGCTTTGTGCCCACTGTAATTGGGTAAATTTCTAATCTGCTTGATTGAAAAATCGCAAATTGCTTGATAATTTGCTTTTGCTTCTTCAATCTGTTTGGAAAGAGCTTCATATTCGGCTTGAACCAATTGTCCATCATTAAACAGGTTTTCCGGTAGTTGATTGAGCCGACCTTGTAGCCCATCTATTATATACAGATAATGGCGCAAAACCTTTTTCCTTTCATCTGCCTCATTGTAGATTAGGATGAATGATGATATATAATCTGCAATGGAACGTACAATTATATTTGCGACAACATAGTCTTTATCTCGTTCTATAATAGAATGAAGTGTATATGCCGTATTCACAATTCTTTGCGCAACTTGAAGTGGATATGCGTCTAAGTCATCTATAGCCTCAGAAGGATGTAAATTCTTAAGGTAATACAACTCATGATTAAGCATGATTACAATGATGCGAAAGGACTCCTCATATGTAAGTCCTCTCTCATCAAATTCGGGTATACTAATGCGTACATTCTCCATAAATTCCACTTATTTAATTGGTCGTTTATCAATCCAAACTCATTCCTAGTTTTCACCACGAGCCGTTTTATGTAGTATTCGCCAAGTTCTTCCAGTTCACGATCCCTGACTACAAGGAACGTTTCGTTGATGCAACCTTCTCTACGTACCTCTTCAATTTTTTTTCTTGTTAATCTCTTTTCTTCGCTTTTCAATCGTCTTTCCACTTTTTTCACATCTTCTGCGGGAGGTAGATTTTCAGGTCTTAAACCTCTCTCAATCATTATTTTTCGAACGCCTCGGTTATTTTCGATATGCTCTTTTTCAATGGGTGTCTGGCCAGATAAGTTTTTTAGCTGTACATTTTCTGTTGTCATTGCCGCGGCAAAATCTTTCGCTTTTATGCTTACGGTCGGCAAAAAATCGGCCAAAGGTCTATTGGCGGGTACGCCCATCCTTCTTTTTAATAGTGCCGTGTTAAGTCCAAATAAAGCCTGATCGCCTTTTGAACGAATTATACCAAATCCTTTGTCATCAACTCCTCTTTCATATAAAACACCAGATAGGTTCTTTTCTGTTTCTTGTAATTTTACACGGGCTTTTACCCGTTCAGCCTCCAAAAGTCGCTTTTCGATGATTTCGGCTCTTCTGGTTTGTACTGCAAAATAGTTTTGAGCAAAAGCAATTTCGGGTTTGCGGCTATCACCATTTTGAGCAATGAGGTAACAAGCGTAACGCGTAAGAATCATGTCGTTGATTTCTTTTTCAGCACCTGATCCAATCCTAACCATTTTCCTGACGTCAGGAAAATGGTCGAAAATAGATTCACCTGCATTTATGCAGGATTCTTTAGCCTTTTCGATTACTTTTGAAAAATTCTCCCATTTGGAGTATCCCAAAAGTATCTGTAATTCACGAGCACTCCAACATTCAATCCCTTCATATTCGGAAACGGCCTCTTCAAAACGATCGAATAAATCTAAAATTTCCGTTGTTTTCATACAATATCAGTTTAGTATCCTAATTCTTTCAAATATTACTCATTTTCTTCATAATAATAGGAATAGTCAATCCCCTTCAGTCATTGTTGTTTTTATTTCTTATCAATATTGCATCGATTTGATTATTTCAGATACACTTTTACTGCGAGTCTCTTGCAAAATAACTCTGTTTCGTATTTCGTTTTCATAGTCACTCCAATCATTGAACAGAAATATAATTTGTTCTTCTACCGGTTTTGAATCTATTTGTTTGAGAGACTCTGCCACTAAATGAATCACATCCATTTGTTGTGATTGAATTTCATCTGTAAAATATAACTCATAGATTATCGCATCAATCACCTTTTCAAACATAGAAACTAAGGACTCATTCGTCGTGTCGTCACTTATTTTTCTGTTAACTCCTTTAAGGTAGATAATATAATCAACCAACTTAGCGATTATTAATTGAGTGTTTTTTGAGGGAGCATAAATAGGAATTTCTAGTAAAGGATCCTTGTCTATCTGATAATTATTTCCTTGCATCTTCCCCTTGTTTTTAAGCCAAAAGTCAACGAGTTTAGAATTAAATAAACCTGTTAAATATTTTTGGTTTATCCTATTTGTTTTTATTACAATAAACGCTCTTGAAACATAACAACTAAAATCAGTATATGTAAAAGCAGGTGATATACTGCATTTCCGCAAAGCTAATACTTTCTCTCCTTCAAAGAAACGTTGTTCCCTCGCTCGATGAAGGCCATACGGTTTATAAACAGATGTTATAATTTTCTCATATTTGTCGAGATGTCTTTTTATATTAGGATAATTGTTCATATTTGTATCTGGCTTTGAATATATGATCCAATGTGTATTAAACTTATTACCAAAATATTTTTCTAGTTGATTTGTAGTGTAGTATGGTTTGACTATTTCTTTTTCTGCTTCTGTAAGATTAAGATTTTTATACTCTGCATTGCTTATTACAAAAACGCCGTCTCCTACCTTAGCTGGGAAATCGAGAACAGAAACAGATTTTTTATTAAGAAAATCTTGCAAAACATCTATTCCTGAAGTCATTTCTGAAAATGAAGAATTTTTTTTATCAGAATTACCTGATAAGTAAAAATTTCGTTTTAACTCTATTATTTTTAACGTTTCACAAATAGAGTTTCTACTAAATGTCAACTTACTATTTGTATACCCATCTCTTTGAATTTGAGGATATAAATAGATTGCATCAGATGTACTTAACTTGGCAAGCAAATTAATGGCGTCTGCTTTTGTAGATTTAGATTTCTTTAATTTTCTATAGTCAAATAAGTAATGGTTTTCTGTTTTATTTTTTTGAAATAGCATTACCATTGTTTGTATACTTGCACTTTCAAAAATCATCAAATCGTTGAAATCTATCAACTGAATGATCCTCGTATCAGATATTATTTTATTCCTTAATATGCTTGCTCCGTCATTAGTAACCCAGTTATTTGTAGCTATAAAACATAAATGACCATTGTCTGAAAGCATATCGATCCCAGAACAAGCAAACATATACCATAAGTCCATTTTCCCTTGGTAGTATTTTGATTGTCTCACTCCATTAAAAGCAGAACGGTCTGTTGCTTCCTTAATATACGGTGGATTTCCGATGACTATATCAAATCCAGCATCTACCCCAAACATCCATTCGGAATCAAAAAAGGGAGCAGTTGCGTTTTGATCATAAGGATCCCACTTTGCCAGTTCATCAGCAGAACCTTTATCTAAAAATCCTGATTCTTCTAAAAGTCCAGCTATTCTTTCTCGTTTTTCTTTATCTTTCTTTCGTAACGTGCGTTTATGTTCAGGACTGCGCGCACTAAAAATTTTATGGCGTATGTGCTTTAGAGTTTTTTGCTCTTTGCGAACTTCTTGCGTCTCGGATAAGTTTCCTTGTTTATCTAATCCAATCAGGGTGTTGGCAGCTACAAACTTTGCCTCGAGATTGGGAAGAGGGCGAATTCCGAAGTTGTCGGATGAATCAGTCGTCGCATTTTGCTCTACAACTAACGAAATAAAAAAACGAAGTTTCGATATTTGAACAGCGATGGGTTGTATATCAACTCCATAAATACAATTTTCTATCAAATAAAGTTTGCGAGCATAATCCGGACGGCTTAAATTATTGTTGAAATTTCTTTCTATTTCTGCTAAAGCTTCTGCACGAGCGGTCTCATCGTCTTCATCCAAAGCTATGGATGTTGCCACAAGTGCTTCTTTCTTTTGAATTTCCTTCCATAATCTGTTTTCCGGATCAAGTCGCGAAAGAATATGCACCATTTGCTGAAGCATGCCCACAGGGAATGCTCCCGAACCACAAGCCGGATCCATTACTTTACATGAGAATAATGATTTGATAACTTCACTTTTTTGTTGTTCCGTCAAAACCATCTCTTCGTCAGTGTAGTTCATCAGTTGGCGAAATTCACCTTCCAAATCATCTCCTACAGTATGCTTAAGATGAGCTGTTAAGCTTTCGTCTACCATATATTGTACGATTTCTCGCGGCGTATAAAATGACCCGGTCTGTTTTCTTGCAGTAGATTGTGTCTCGGGGTTATAGCTTGCCAATAAATTTTCAAATACTTTTCCCAATAATTCCGGGTCAAGAGAAACCTCTTGGTCGTATGGCGTGTTCTCTTCAATTGTAAAATTATAGGTCTCGAGAATATCAATAAGCCCCCGAATATTCACATTCTTTTTTTTCTTGCTATTGCCATAAAACCAAGTAAGGTCTATGTTCTTCCCCTGATTTTCTCCAAAAAACAGAAAATCAGGGACTATCAATTGATGGGGTACCGGAAGGTTATCTGAAAACCCATCGATATACTCTGCCGGTTGAGCTGATTTATTATCCAAACAATCAAATAGTCCTCCATTTAAGAAAGGGACTTGCTTGTTGACCAAATCCAAGAAATGAGAAGGATTCTTGAATAAAATTTCGTAACGCATCAGGTAATTGGCATCACGGTGTTGTCCATAGCTGTTACTTTTTCGAAAACCACGTTCACGAGTATCACCATCCCCGGGAGCTGTAATTGGACAGTTCAGTGTCGCAAAAAAAAGATTTTGCAAAATGGCTTTATAGTATTTACTCTCAATAGATTTATATAATTCTCCCAGTTTTTCGGGATTATTGGGAGCAAAATTCTTCAATAAATTATCGGCAACGTACTGTTCATTGAAAAACTCATCAGGTATAAGGTGCTTTTGTTTTAAAAACCACACAAAGAGTAAGCGAGTAAGCAGCCGAATGACATTCTTAGAATTATGTTCAATTTTTTCATCTTTTGTCGAATCTATTTTTTCTCCCGGAAACTTAACTTCAGAAATAGCCCAGGAATACCAATCGGAAAGTTCCGCATAAAACTCTTTGGTCAGCACTTCTACTGAAAAGCGTTTCTTTAGGTCTTCTACATCTCTAACTTTACCTTTGTTTACAAGGTATTGCGTGGGAGTATGCACCTTTGCTTCTTCACCCAACAAAAAAGAATATCTGCGAGGATTGGAATAGGAACGACGGATCTTATGTTCATCCAACGTTATTTCAATACTTACCAAAGAAAAACGATAGGTTTCGGGGTTATCTTTTGGCACAAAGAGTATTAGCGCCCTGTTATACTTGCTTCTTTCAAGTAGTAGCCGAAAAGCCTCTTTCGATAAACCTACCCGTGCGTCGTGAGTTGAAGCATGAATAATCTCAATAACATCAAGCTTTAAACTTTGACATTCACCTAAACGGGTAACCTGCTGGGTGTATTTTGCCGAATAGTCTATACTTTCCCGTTCAATGCGCAAATCATCCGGTAAAAAGTCTTTCTCTAAGAAACTTAAAAACGTCTCTCGACTATATGCTTGTTTGAAATCTATACTACTCATTACTACTTATTTTTCAAATTTGAATTACGCGTTAACTCTTCAGACAAAATCAACACTTCGCTTCCCAAGTCAATTTCGCGGGAGAGTTTTATCATCCGGTTGATATATCCTTGTTCTATTTGTTTGGGAAGAGAATTGTAATCTTTCATTTTTAAATTATTGATAAACCGGATGGAATGTCCCGGAAGGCCATCTAATTCTATGACTTCTTTTAAATCGTTGAGATAATCTTTATCAATTATTTCCATTCGAAGAAGAACGTTAATTTTATCCAAGGCTTCACGCTTAGCCTTCTCCACTTTATCATCTTTATGAGTCTCGAACAGTTTGCGTTTTACGTTTTGGTAAATTGCATCGTATCCGGATGATATTTTCTGGGGTTGTTCAAAAATGGTTGCTTCAAACAGGGATATGGCCTCTTCAGGAGTTAATGAAGATACATCAGTTCCTGAAACTCCCAACTTAAAAACATAATCATTGGTTTTCTTTCCAAATACTAAAACTCCTGCATGTTTCTCCGTTTGTCTGCCAATTTTTGCCCTGTGTGGCATTTTAAGAGCGTCTTTATAATATTCACTATTGGCAGACTTATCTAATAGATTCCGGTATTTACTCTCCCACGATTCAGATTCATTTGCCTGAAACTCTTTTGTATATCTTTCCTTGAAATAGGACCGTAACTCCTCGTTACTTGTCAACACTTTGGTATCCTCACCCATGATTGCCTGAATCATAGCCATTTTTAATGTGGAAATTTCTTTTGTTCGAGTTTCTTTCTCCCCTACATCGGTCGGGAAATAATTGAAGATATATAATCGGTCGAACATTTTTTTGTTTACCCTATTGATACGTCCAATGCGTTGAATAACCCTTGTAGGGTTATATGGGATATCATAATTGAAAATGGCCCCGGCACGATGCAAATTGTATCCTTCTGAAATGGCATCAGTTGCAATTAAAACCTTATAATCATCACTTTGCAACTCCTCCTTAATCCCCGCATCAAAATTGGTGCGGATAATTTCTTTGTTCGCCGGAGAAGCATCGCTTGAAGTGTATTTAAATACGCCCATGTTTTCGTCTTTCAGGCAATTGTATAAATAGTTTACAGTATCGGCAAATTCGCTAAATACAATAATCTTGCGATCAGGTTCTTTTTCCAACAATTCACATAATATCTTTTTGAATGCTTCTACCTTCGGGTCATGATGAATAGCATTTTTTACGAACCATCTTTCGTGAATAGATTCCAACAGCTTTACATCAGCTTTTATGTCATCAATAAATTTATCTTCCAAATCCTCCACATCAATTTCAAAAAGGCCCTTTTCTGTTAATTTATCCAGTTCTAACTCTACGCCTTGCTCTCTTGTCTCATTGTCAATGTTATCGTCATCGGTCTGATATAGTTCATCCACATCAGGGAGGTATCCTTTTTTGTAAACCGGCACTTTACCTCTCTTTTCAATCCATTTCAATATGCCATTGGATGAGGTTATCATGGATTCTAAAGAGAATTTAAATGCTGCTGTGGAACTTTCAAATCTACGTACCAATAAATGACGCATAAATTTCGACAAATTTCGTTGAGTCCCTTTGAACAGATTGTATTCAAACCCCGCTTTCTCAATCTCTTTTTGTAAGTGTGGTTCCCGTTCGGGGATTACATATTGTATGGGATGATAGCGCGCAGCCTTGAATGTTCCCTCAATTTCTATGTCTGTTGGCACGTCAGGAGAAATAAGATTTAGTGTTTCTAAATATAAATCTTTCATTTTCCCTAAAGGATATTCTAACAATTCAGGGTCATTCATTTCTGCAAAATCAATCTTTTGCTTTTTTAAATCTGTTTTATAAGCAGTAATTGCTTTCAAATCGAGTCGAGAGCGACGAATGACCAAAGGAGAAATAATCGCACGAATTCTTCCTGCAATATCATCTACCTTCTTTTGTATTTCAATGGCTGTTAATTTTCCCTCCTTTTGTTCTTTTGCCAATTCTTTATACTGCTTAATCAGTTCCCGAAATTCTCGCCCCAGATTATCCACTGTTTTGAGTGTAGATTTTGACGGAATCTGGAACAAGCGTATCATAGAATAGATGTCCTGGGGTTTATTGTTAAATGGCGTGGCGGTAAGCAACATCACTTTATTCCCCTGACAAAGTTTGTGCAGATTGGAATAGTCTTGGGTGTACTCGTTTCTATACTTATGAGCCTCATCAATAATAATAAGCCATTTCTTTTTTTCGTCATCACGTTCTTTATAATAATTCAGTGCTTTTTCTATATTGCCGCTACTTTCAACTTTCGCATTAAAACTAAACTCTGAACGATAATCTTCCCATTGTTGCTTGAGATGTGGAGGCGCAATAATAATAGTCCGCAATCCCATATTATGTGCAACTGCCGAAGCAATGATACTTTTCCCCAGACCGACTACATCGGAAATAATAACCCCGTTATGCTTCTCTATTGTAGCCAGCGACATTTGAATGGCATCTGCCTGATATTTTAAATCTAAAAATTTGCCATCTGTAATCTCGTGGGCTGTTTTAAAATCCTTGTCATAACTAATAGAAAAATATTCATGTAAAACCCTGAGATAAAAAGAGTATGGCGAATACAACTTCTCAAACCAAGTTTTTTCAATTACCCCATTTTCAAATTCTGTGATATTATTTTTATCAGCGATAATTATAGCATTATCCCATAACTCATCAAAGATACGCTTTCCTTCCAAAAAGTCGGTTCTGGCACGAAGAATGGCGTTTAATTCTAAACGGCCTTTCAATCCGGACAAAGATAAATTGCTTGATCCTGTTATTAGTGCTCCGGGATATGTTCCACATTCCGCAAACTCTTCCCTGTTTTCGAAAAGATACATTTTAGCGTGATTGGGCTCTTTGGTTTTTCGAATTTGCAATGTGCCGGCTTTTATCTTTTCATAGAAAATTTTAAAAGCCTCTTCCTGTTGCTGACTATCGAAGTAATCTGTTTCATTGAATAGTTCAACCAGCGAGGAATAGTAATTTTGCTTTACTTCAGCACGGGTGAGATTCAGTGTTGAATGATAATCAACTTCCCGAATACGATTAATCATATCCCTTTCAATATCCAACCCCACAAGCACTCTTATATTTTTATCCTTCAATTGCTCGTATAATTCCACAAAGCCTGAAAAGTAAAAATACCCGACTAAAAAATAACTATTATCGCATTTAGGTAAAATGCCATTTATTATTTCAGACAGAAATCTATTGTTTTGATTGGTGATAAAATTACCTTCCATATTATCAATTTTGTGCTTTATTATTTACCTAATTCGATTGATTATTTTTTCAAAATTCTGAGCGACCAATTTTTCATCAGGAATTGTCTCAAATGCCAATTGAGACAATTCATTTTGATAAGTTGTTTTCAAGCCGCCCCACAATGCCGAGAAATTATCTACCAATGGCGATGTTGAAATGTCTTTGATTTGCCATCCTTTAGGCGTATCAAATGCATCTTTATCATGTGATAACAATTCCGAAAAATCCGATTTGAAATGAGTTGATTCTAAATATCCCTGACAATCAAAATCTTGAGTTAGATAATATAAATCATAAAAGTGACGTATTTTGGAAGCAAGTGCTTGCGTCGGGTTTTCTGAAAAAGAAAAACGTATGAGCGAAACCAATTTTTCAAGCATCGTTCTACGTTTATCTAACACATTGAGAGAAAAAGAATGTAATCCATATTCATCTATGGTCTGCGGTTGTTTTGTTTCCAGTAGAAATTCCGAGATAAAAGAGGTTATCTCCTGTTGCAAATAAGAATACGGATTAGCAAACGAATTAATTTCTACAATAATCCGCTTTGACGCATTCCCATTCAAAACTCCTGAAATAATAGAAGGATATACAAAGACAGATTTTCGAAATATAGAGCCTTTGCTGCTAATATTCGGTACTGTAATTTCTGTGAAATTGATTGTTATTCCTTTTTCAATGTTGCGGATTTTTGTTTTCAACGCATTACCAGTCAGCTTTTCTTCGATTACAGCAATGTCGATATCTTCCGACACCCGATTTGTTAATCTGTAACCCTTAGACAAAGAGGTTCCACCCTTAAAAACAGCATCATTAGAAAAAGGGGAATTTGCCAAATTATAGAGAATAAGTGTGATCCAATAGTCCTTTTCAACAAAAGCAGGTGTCATCCGAAAATGCCTTGCTGTCAAAGTTATAAGTGTATAAAACAATTCTTTATTTGTATGTAAATTCATTTTATGTACCATTTTTGTTGATTAAGCAATACTTTTTCCGAAATGCCTAATTTATAAGAAGTTTGAGGGTTGAGTTCTTTTAACAGCCTCGTTGTATCTTCATTTTCATTAAGGGTCTCAAGGATGGCACCTAACAATGCAATTGTGGCAGGATTGTAATTTAGTGCTAATTTTTTTACTTTGTCGGTTTGCGCTCTGTCGAGTTGGGAGAATAAATACAGTAACCGCTTACATGCATCATCAGGCATTGTATCAGGTATGTTTTTAAAGAAACGTAAACTATCAAGCAAACGTAGCAAAGGAATATTCTCTTTAGTTATCGCATTCTTTTGCTTAATGAAACTAATTCGATATACATCTCGTTGAATAGCTTTTTTTTCATGCCTCACTCCAATCTGCAAGGCAAAAGGCACTTGAGTAGTAAGCCCTAAATCGTTAAAAGCAGAGTACCCAGTGATATATCCCGTTATTTTCCCGTTTTTTTCAAGCAAGTCTTTTACAATTTGGTATGTATCAGGAGGGAGTTCTCCGAACTTACTTATTTGTGGTTTATAAAAACGCCCCTTCGACAAACGACGAATAGTACCGGCAGCCACCATATTGTTCAGTATTCGATTAACCGATGCTTGTTTTTTCAAATCAACCGGAAAATCACTTGGCGTAATCACAAAACCAAATGGAAATTTATCAATTGTCCTTTTTATAATCTCTGTCATATTTTCACTGATCATTACCGCAAAGATAAAATAAATTCCTGTTTTTACGGGTAAAAACAGGAATTATTAAAAAAACACCTCAAACCAGAAGGCACTTGATCACTCAGGTACTCAATCACTCAGCCACTTAATCACTCAGGCACTTAATCACTCAGGCACTCAACCACTCAGGCACTTAATCACTAAGGCCCTTAATCACTCAGGCCCTTTTTCACCAGTTTCAACTCATCCATCACACGCGATGCCCCCATCACCTTGTCGATGACATACAATACGTAACGGATATCCACGCTGATCATACGTTGCATTTCAGGTTCAAAAAGGATATCGCCACTGAGTGACTCCCAGTTTCCATCGAATGCCAGTCCGATCAGTTCTGCATTCCCGTTCAGAACCGGACTACCGGAATTACCCCCGGTGATATCGTTATTCGACAGGAAATTGACTCTCAGCACACCTTCCGGATCGGCATAACCACCGAAATCCCCGGAACGGATGGCATCCAGGATATACTCCTGCACATTGAACTCGGGATCACCCGGCTTCTGCTTTTCCAATATCCCCTTTGACGTAGTGTAATAATCATACCACACGGCATCGCGCGGTTGGTATCCTCCTACCGTCCCGTAACTCATACGCTGGGTGAAGGTAGCATCCGGATAAAAAGTCCTGTCGGCATCCATCTCCATCAGGGCAGCCATAAATTCCCGTTCTCCTCTGAGCATTTTTTCATAATAGGGCATCATTTGTCCCGACAACTCATAACCCATATCTGCAGTCGACAACGCCAGTTCCATGGCCGGGTCTTCTGTGAGCGACTGTGTATCTGCCGTCTTCAGCAATTCCAGTAACTCTGCTAATGATGTGAACCGGGAGTTGGCAAACAACCAGTCGGCATATTGTTCATAATCACCGCCGAACTCATCCTGCACTTTCCGGTAGATATCAGGGTGATACTCTGCGGGAACACGCTCGGCATAGAGTTTCATCAATATGGGTAGTACCTTCCTGTCGAGTGCAGGTTCATAATTCTTATACGACTCTATAAACCGTTCGTTGATAAATTCCTGCTTGTCCTCTTCGGTACCATCACTATCGAATTGTAGGATGGTATTGGCAAAGCGGATCAACTCGATTCCGTTTTTGAATGTCTCCAAAAAGTAAGAAGTATACAGAGCCAAATCACCGGACTCGGCATAAGCCTCTTCCAGGGTAGCGAGGGTATTGCCATACTTGGCCTTACGAACAGGATTGCTATTGATCCATTCATTCAATCTTGCTTCCAGCACCTCTTTTTCGGGTAGCACTTCCAGGTTGGTAAGCGCCTCGTTCATCCCCATGGAATTCTTCCAATAATTGGAACTGCCGGCATATTTATTGGCATATTTAATGCGGATGGTATCGTTTTGGGTCATCGCGTTCCACCAGATATCCTGTTTGGCTCCCCTCACTTCAATGCGGGGTTTGTTCTCCGATTCCATCCGTTGGCGGATGCCCCACGACGACATGTAACGTTGTGTGCTGCCGGGGTAACCCACAGTCATGGCATAATCACCATCGGTCACCCCATCGAGTGACACGGGCACTACATATTTAGGTTGATAAGGTACATTTTCGCTACTGTAGTTGGCCGGACGGTTATCTTTATCCGCATAGACACGGAACACCGAGAAATCGCCGGTATGGCGGGGCCACATCCAGTTGTCGGTATCTCCGCCGAATTTCCCCACGGAAGAGGGAGGCGTAGTGACAAGGCGCACGTCACGAAATTGATCATACTGCACCAGATAATATTGATTACGTGAGTAGAAAGGAATTATCCTCACGCTGGTAAAAGGATCATTTTCATATTCATCCATCAACACCGTAGAGAGAGAATCGATTGCCCGCTCACGTTGTATTTCACTGAGTACGGAGGGCACCTGTGACAAAATCCGGTCGGTCACATCTGTCATCGATCTCAGGAACGATACAGTCAGTCCGTCGGCAGGCAGTTCCTCGCCTTGTGATTTGGCAACAAACCCGTCTTTCAGATAATCATGCTCTACGGCACTCAGTTTCTGGATAGCCCCGTAACCGCAATGGTGGTTGGTAAATATCAGTCCCTGCTCGGAAACTGCCACGCCGGTACATCCACCGCCGAAAATCACCACAGCATCTTTGAGGGACGGATTATTCTCATCGTATAGTTGATCCACGGGAAAAGTAAATCCCAACTCTTTCATACGGGCCACACTCTCGCTGTTCAACTCCTTGAGCAACCACATACCCTCATCGGCTTTCACCGTCAACGCCGCAAGAAATATCGCGACCAACAAACCTAATTTCTTCATAAAACACTATTAAAAATTACCAATTACAAATGACAAATTACTATTTTGCACTTAGCCACTTAGGCACCTAGGCACTTAACCACTTAGGCACTCACTTAAAATACTTCCCCACCACCGGCAATGCCCGCAGAGGCAGTTCCTTTTTAACAACCACAAAAATATACACCGCGATCAACAGCGTATTGACCAGTAACCGCAACCACACGTTCGGCACATAGGTATACACCAGTGTGATTCCCGCAAAAAGAATCATCGACAAGATGAAAAAGAATCCAGCCGATTTGAGATTATAGGGAATAGGATAATTCTTTTGTCCCAGGAAATAAGAGACCAGCATCATGGCAAGGTTGGCGATAAATGATGCCCATGCGCAAGCCATATAGCCGAACCGGGGAATAAAAAGGATATTGATTGCTATGGTGATGGCAAAGCCAAAGACCGACATGTAGGCTCCCCAGCGGGTCTGGTCGGTAAGTTTATACCACAACGAAAGATTGAAATAAACGCCGAAAAAGAGCTCGCCCAACAGGACGATAGGCACTATTTTTAGTCCCACATGATACCGTTCCGGGAACAATCCTTTGATAATATCAATATAACCAGTGGTTAGCAAGAAAATCAGCAATCCAAAAATGATAAAGTATTTGGTCGCATCGCTGAACGATTGCCGGTCGTCTGCCGCTTCCCTGTTCCTTGCGAATATGAAAGGCTCAAAAGCGTAACGGAAAGCCTGGGTGAACATCACCATGATGACGGCAATCTTGAAATTCTGCCCGTAAATACCCAGTTCCCGCAGCGCATTGGCTTTCTCCGGGTCGGCATCGGGATATACCCACGGAAAGACAATCTTGTCCACCGTCTGATTCAATACGCCCGCCACACCCAGGATAAGGATAGGAAACGAATATCGCAGTATCTGCCGCCACAATACCCGGTCGAATGTAAACCTGACTTTCAACTCCGGCGACACCATCAGGAACTGGATCACTGATGCAGCAAGGTTGGAGATCAGCACATAATCCACGCCGTGGCTAATGTCGAACCATGCAAAAGCTTCAGGAAATATTGCTTGCAGGCGGGGACAGGCAAGGAAGAAAAACAAATTGAAAATGATGGTCAGCACCACATTGATCAATTTGATCATCGCAAAGCGGATGGGACGTTTTTTAAACCTTAAGTTGGCAAATGGAATAGCCCCCAACACATCAAAACATAGGATGCTCACCAGCATAAGCAGATAACGCGGCTTCATTGCCACACCTCCCAAGGCAAAAGCTGCGGGCTCCAACAATAAGAGGGCCGCGACAAAGAAAAGCAATGTAGTGCAAGCTATACTGATAAAGGTAGTAGAAAAAACCCTGACAGGATCTTTTTCCTTATTGGCATAACGGAAGAAACCGGTCTCCATCCCATAAGTGAGTATCACTTGCAAAAGCGCCACCCAGGCATAAAAATTGGTCAGCACTCCGATATCGGAGATCTTTGGCAGGGCAAATGCCCAGTAGAGCGATAACAACCAGCTAAGGAGCTTGGGAAGGACACTTCCTATCCCATAGAAGAAAGTCTCCTTTGCCAATGATTTCATTCCTCCTGCCATATCTATTTGATAATGAATAATGAATAGTGAATAGTGAATAGTGAATAGTGAAAAATGAATAGTGAAAATTTGAGATTCTCTACTTCTTATACTTCTTCACTTCCAACTTTTAATTCTTAATTCTTAATTCTTAATTCTTAATTCTTAATTAATTCTTAATTAATTCTTAACTTTTAATTTTCAACGATGGCAAAGGTACTATTTTTCTGCGTAGCATTTCTCCTGTAGCCCATCATTATTTATCTTTAAGAACAATGATAGCTGGAATATGGAAAAAAAAAGTTTACTTTGCAGGCTGAAATAATAAGAGTTTATGGCACAGGACGACGTTTTTAAGAAACTGGTATCGCATTGTAAAGAATACGGGTTTGTATTCCAGTCGAGTGAGATCTATGACGGGTTGAGCGCCGTATATGATTACGGGCAGATGGGTGTTGAACTGAAAAACAACCTCAAAAAATACTGGTGGGACAGTATGGTACTACTTCACGAGAATGTGGTGGGGATTGATTCCGCCATTTTTATGCATCCCACCATCTGGAAAGCATCGGGACATGTGGATGCTTTCAACGATCCGCTCATCGATAACCGAGACAGTAAAAAACGATACCGTGCCGACGTATTGATTGAAGACCATCTCGCCAAATATGACGAAAAAATAGAAAAAGAAGTACAGAAAGCCGCAAAACGGTTCGGCGACCAGTTCGACGAAGCTATGTTCCGCGAGACCAATCCCCGTGTACTGGAAAACCGGCAGAAACGGGACGAAATCCACACCCGTTTTGCCAAAGCGCTGAATGACAATAATCTGGAAGAACTGCGCCAGATCATTATCGATTGCGAGATCGTGTGCCCCATCAGCGGCACGCGCAACTGGACGGAAGTGCGCCAGTTCAACCTGATGTTCTCCACCGAAATGGGATCGACAGCCGACGGAGCAATGAAGGTATACCTTCGTCCCGAAACGGCACAGGGCATCTTCGTGAACTTCCTGAATGTGCAAAAAACGGGACGTATGAAGATACCGTTTGGTATCGCTCAAATAGGGAAAGCGTTTCGCAACGAAATCGTGGCCCGTCAGTTCATCTTCCGCATGCGCGAATTCGAACAGATGGAGATGCAATTCTTTGTGGCTCCCGGTGAAGAATTGAAATGGTTTGAGCAGTGGAAACAGCTTCGCATGAAATGGCACCAGGCGTTGGGATTCGGAGCGGAGAAATACCGGTTCCACGACCATGACAAGCTGGCACACTATGCCAATGCCGCCACCGACATAGAGTTTGAGATGCCGTTCGGCTTTAAGGAGGTGGAGGGAATTCACTCCCGCACCGATTTCGACCTGAGCCAACACGAAAAATATTCCGGTAAAAAGATACAATACTTCGACCCGGAACAGGGAAAATCGTATGTGCCCTATGTGGTGGAAACGTCTATCGGGGTGGACAGGATGTTCCTTTCGATCCTTGCCGGTTCTTATCACGAAGAGACACTGGAAGGTGGTGAGACCCGAGTATTGCTGAAGCTTCCCCCTACCCTGGCGCCGGTCAAGTTGGCCATATTGCCGCTGGTTAAAAAAGATGGTCTGGCCGAGAAAGCGCGTGAGATTATGGACGACCTCAGATTCAGTTTCGCCTGTCAATATGACGAGAAAGACAGCATCGGCAAGCGTTACCGTCGCCAGGATGCCGTTGGCACTCCCTTCTGTGCCACCATCGACCATCAGACGCTCGAAGACAATACGGTAACTGTCCGTTACCGCGACACGATGGAACAGGAAAGGGTTTCTATCGATTCCCTGCAACGCACTATCGCCGAAAGGACAGATATGAAGAATTTACTGAAACAACTGTCAGTATAAAGCATAAAAACCACCACAATGAAGAAACAACTATCACTGATTTTCAGCCTCTGCGCACTTATACTTTTTGCTTCATGCGACGATGATACGGAAACATTCGACGATCAATGGAAAATAGATAATGAAGCACAGTTCGCGAAAATTACTGCCGATTCGGAGTACACCCGGATCAATACAACATCAACCAGTGGCTATATCATGTACAAGGAGATTGAGGCCGGGGACGGGGAGATACCTTATTTTACCGATAAGGTGAGAGTGCTTTACACTGGCTGGTTCAAACGTGACTGGTCTTTGCCCGATACCTATCCTAATGATAAAGGAGAGACCATCACCAACAAATACATCTTCGACTCCACAGAAAACAGGAACAATATTCCCAGCACGTTCGCCATCAATCCACAGGTTTCATATATCATAGAAGGATTTTCAACGGCACTGCAACATATGCAGGTAGGAGATAAATGGGAAATATGGATTCCCTGGAAACTGGCTTATGGATCCTCAGGAAACAGTTCCGGAACCATCCCCGCCTACACTACCCTGGTTTTTGAAATTGAACTGGTCAGTATTGTAAAATAACTCGTCAAGCAGAGACCGCAAGTCTTTTGTGAAATTAATCGAGTAGGAGGAAAATAAAGTAGTTCCTCCTACTTTATTTTCCGACCTCTCACACCACCTGCCCGTACGGTTCCGTAGGCGGCGGTTCCTTACTTACGATACGACTTTGCTGTAACAGTCTATTAACAGTGGATAGTTTGCCCGTCTCAGATTATCATTGTTCAGTGCACGTCCAAGAACCCAGCTATTGGATATGTGCCAATAACCCTTGCGGGTGTTTGCCCATTGCCATGCCTGATACTTGTCTATTCCACACTTCATGAGGTTTCTGAACCGGGTGATTACCCTTTTCCAGTTCTTCCAGATACACATCCGTAACCGGCGGCGATACCACATGTCCATCTCTTGGAGCTTGCTCTTCATGTCAGCCAGCTTGAAGTATTCAAGCCAGCCCATGATGAAGTGGCGCAACGATTCCTTGCGCCCGGCATACCCCATGCCATTGCTCCGACCCGTAAGTTCTTTAAGTTTTGCTTTAAACTTCTCGATACTTTTGGGGTGAACCGACAGGCGGCATTCTCCCGAATGGACATAGAAACTATACCCGAGAAATTTCATTCCCCTTATATAGCCGACTTTCGTCTTCTCACGGTTGACCCGCAAATGAAGTCGGCCTTCTATGAAGCGGATGATGCTATCCCTTGTCCTTTCAGCCGCCCGTTCGCTCCTACAGAAGATCATGCAATCATCAGCATAGCGCACGAACGGGTGTCCACGCCTTTCCAGCTCCTTATCCAGTTCATCGAGCATGATGTTGCCCAACAATGGACTTAACGGACCGCCCTGGGGTACGCCGGCACGGCTCTCCTCGTAGCGGTTACCCACCTGCACTCCCGCAAGGAGATACTTGTGGATCAGGGAAATCACCCTCCCGTCACGGATCTTCCGTGACAGCACCTCTATCAGGCGGCTATGGCTGACCGTGTCGAAGAATTTCTCCAGATCGAGGTCAACGACATATTTGTAGCCCGAATTGATGTGGCGTTGCGCTTTCCGCAGGGCGTCATGGCAGCCACGTTTGGGGCGGAAGCCATAACTGCTTTCGCTGAACTCCCTTTCATACATCGGCGTGAGGACTTGGGATATGGATTGTTGAACCAGACGGTCGACGACCGTCGGGATACCAAGGGGACGGGTCTGACCGTTTCCTTTCGGTATCTCCACCCGGCGTACCGGACAATTTCATTGCCCGAGGCAGCGGTTCCTTCCGTGAATAACAGGCGGATAATCAGCCATACGCATACGAACGGCAATATCCCTACCAGGTTTCCCAAAACCGAGAGCGTAATGGAAAAAGGCATCAAAATTCCTTTCTTTCCCATATAGCCCCTTAATAAATTGAATATGGAGGTTTGATTCTGAGATTTCATCTTGTACATGCATTTTTTACAAAATTACTGCCTCAGCACAATGATTTCAATCCCTTAAAATTGGGATTTTTTTCTCGAAATGCCCCTATTTATAGGGATATTCCGGTTAAAAACTGCTCGATAGCGCTCCTGACCTGGGGACGTGTACCATTGAACTTGTTCACCATCACGGCAAACGCATATTTTTTATTTCCATCGATCAGGTAACCCGCAAAACACTGTACCCCTCCGATGCTGCCGCTCTTCACGAAAACTTTCCCGTTTAGTTTCGTGTTCCGGAGAAAACTACGGACTGTACCCTCCTGCCCTGCCTTGGGCAATGATTGAAGAAAAGCATTGGAATAATCGCTTCGGTTGTACATATATACCAATAAATCGGTCAGTAACTGCGGTGCTATTGCATTCTGTGGTGCCAGTCCGCAACCATCATACATCTGCAATGAGGAGGTGGCAGTCCCTTTTCCTTTCCAAAACTCTTCTACATATTCAATGCCTGCCTCTAACGGATCGGCGTAGATATCTCCTTTGCTGTAGCGCCCCAAAGTACGGATCAGATGTTCCGCATAATGATTATTACTCTCCACATTTACCTCCCGGATGATCTCTTTCAAGGGAGGAGATGTCTGCGTGAAGACCACTTTTCCGGCACGATAACCTGTTTTCCTGCGTTCCACCCTACAAACTCCCGAGAGATAGTCGTTACGTGCGGTTTCAATCTTCTCGATCCTGAAACCCGCACGGGAAAGATAGTCAGCCAGTGTTTCACCCAGCAACATACCCGGATCGGGAATATCGCCCTTGATACTGAATTCCGTCCTACCGCCCGGGATATTACCCCTCACCTCCCTGTCGTAAGAGAAAGGAACGCCATAAATATATCCGTTATCCTGTCCGCTATTGTTCAGTGAAAGCGAATTCCGGAAGGTAAGCCCTTTGATCTCCGGTTCTGTACGAAGGATCCGCGGGCAACTGCTCCTGTCGAGAGTATTAAAAAACAACCGGTAACTATTATCGAAAACACTGATACCATAAGCCCCCGCGGCATAATAGTTTCCCATATCTATCCAGGTCCATCCGGGCGCAATGCCGTCATACCCAAAGAGGTTATCCACCACGTAAATGGAATACTCCCTGTCTTTGGGAAGTGCCTTTCCAAGGGCATCGGCACAATGGATAAAAAAAGCATTCTTATTTTCCCCGAACGCCTCGCTTCCCAGCGTAGGATCTCCGACACCGAAAACCAAGATACGCGACGGATCATCGGCATCGAGTGCCAGTTCGGTCTTATAACGGTAATTATCTCCCAATGTCTCCAGGACTGTGGCGGTAGTGATCAATTTAAGAATGGATGCCGGAGTAAGTGATTTCCCTGCATCGTGCGAAACGATACGCTGGCCGCTTTCAAGCTCCACCACCGACACACCTACAGAAGCATGCTTCAGTGCGGGATGACTGATAAAACGCTGCAATGCCGTCTGCGACTGTGAGTAGCCAAATACGGTTGTCAAAAGAAAAATAGCAAAAAAGAGATATTTTTTCATAATCACCTCATTTTATCTCGATGAGTCAAATATATAAATTAATCACAACTAAAGTCACAATTTTCATTACATATTTTCAATTTACCGTTCATGCCGGGCGGCCAATAAAAAAGGATGACTCCTTTGGAGAGCCATCCGCTTATATAATCTGTTTTCTGCTTATGATCAGAATCTATATCCTACAGTGAGGTAAGCATTCTGATTTTTGGCATCCGCACCACTGATATCGGAGATATTTGTCAACCCCATATCCCAACCGAGATCCAGCAAAAGCGGACCGAATTCGGCACCTACGCCAAGACCTAAACCGGCATCAAAACGTTTGAAAGCGCCATCCTGGAAAAAATCATCACTGACTTCAGCAGAGGAACCGCTTGCTTTAACCTTTACTTTTCCGCCTACACCCACTGCCATGTAAGGACCGGCATGGAAAACAAGACGGGTGCCGGGAGAGACATCGAGCTTATAAGCATAATGTACCGGAAGTTGCAGATACATGGGGTTCATCGTAAGCTTTCCGGATACCTCACCAAGATCCCCTTCGTATTTCGCACCTTTCGTCGTGAAAAACAATCCTGTTTGGATGGCATGGTTGAACATAAATTCATAATCGGCAGCCAATCCTATGTTGAAACCGACCTTTGCATCCGCATCGTCAAGATCACCACTAAAGTTTGACAAGTTTATACCTCCTTTTACGCCAAGGTATAGCTGTTGTGCACTTACTGACGTTACAGCAACAAGCATTGCCACGATCAGCGAGAATGTAATTTTCTTCATAATTTCACTTTTTTAGTTAAAAATTTAATTAGTTAGTTCGTTATTGGAAGATCATGTCTTCGTTTGCATTCAGACTACATCTTTCAAAAATGGTTTAAATACTACAGCATAAAACATCCGACAGCCCCAAATTGTTTGATCATATATGTACCAAATGTAAAAATTATAGGAGAGAACACTCTACAACAATTCTTTTTCATATTTATTCATTATTTTTGCTATCCAATCACCAAAATATGATAAATTACATCTGATCATACATAACTCAACTCAAAAGGAGGTGTTGAGAAGATTTCATTGGCAACTTCCCTGATCTCCCGCGCTGTGATCGGGTCGATTTTGGGGAAGAGATCGTTCAACGGCGTATAGCGGTCGAAATGCAGAAAGGCCTTTCCCATCGCCAACGCACTGTTTTCATGATTCTCCGCAGCAATTCCCATCTGTCCCTTCCATTGCCGTTTGGCCCGCATGAGTTGTGTGGGAGTCAGTTCGGTCTGCAGGATCTTCTCTATCTCTTTGTTGACCAGTCGCAGGCACTTTTCTTTGTACTTAGGGTCGCAGGCAAAATACACAGTGAACAAACCTGTATCGGAATAGAGGGTAACGTTTGATTCCACATGGTAGACCAATCCGTGCTTTTCCCTGAGCGACACATTGAGCCGGCTGTTCAGGCTCTCTCCACCCAATATATGATTGATCATATACAATACATACTTGTCGGGATGATGCATATTGAAAGTCCTCCAACCCGTTACCACATGCGACTGGGAAGTGTCTTTCCGGATCTCTTGCCTTGCAGGAACAAGGATACCTGGAGATGTACGCTGTTTTGGGGGGAATGCTCCGTTGGACGGATTAGACGCGGATGAAAAATATTTTTCCGTCAAACGTACCACCTTTGAAAAGGGAGTTTTTCCAAAAGAGAAAAAAACCATCTTATCCGGGCGGTATTGCCTCTCCGTAAAACGTTTTATATTTCCGGTACTGAATGATTGCAGCGTCTCCGGATTGCCCAGTATATAGTGCCCCAAATCATGTCCGGCAAATACCATATTTTCAAAATCATCATAGATTAATTCCGAGGG
Organism: Proteiniphilum sp.; assembly: GCF_040307845.1. Lineage (GTDB taxonomy): Bacteria > Bacteroidota > Bacteroidia > Bacteroidales > Dysgonomonadaceae > Proteiniphilum. The sequence goes on along the minus strand of NZ_JAWRIS010000061.1, from coordinate 234,690 downwards.
AGAATCGTCGTATGACAGAATCTCATCGATGATCACTTCCCGTTCCTTCTCTATCTGCCGCAAAGGAAATTGGGAATGAAAAACAATATCGCCCAACAATTCCACCGCCCGGGATAAATATTCACCCGGGAAGGCAGCATAAATAAATGTCTCTTCCTTTGCCGTGTATGCGTTGAGCTCTCCTCCCACATCCTCCATCCGGTTGACAATATGGTGTGCCCTGCGCTTTTGCGTGCCCTTGAAGAGCATGTGCTCCACAAAATGGGCCATACCGTGCTCACCGGGAAATTCATCCCTGGTTCCGGTATTCACTGCAATGCCGCAATAAGATATGTCGGATGGGAAAGAACGATGGATAACACGTAAACCGTTCAATAAAGTGTGTGTCTGTACCATTATTTATAATCCTCTCCCCTCTCAATTCACCCGTGATACAGGGTAAGTTCCTTCATAAAATCCCACAATATTCTGCGTCATCTCAACCGACATGTTGATACGGTCCTCTATTGTCTTGGTCGCGGCATGAGGTGCAAGCACCACATTATCAAGCTCCAGCAATTCCGGAAGGATATGCGGTTCATTCTCGAACACATCCAGTCCGGCAGCCCAAATCCTGTTTTCTTTCAACGCTTTTGCCAGTGCTCTTTCGTCCACCATACTGCCACGCGCAGTATTGATAAACACAGTAGTGGGTTTCATCATATTGAGTTGCTCTTCACCTATCATGTGGTGCGTTTGAGAAGTATAAGGTGCATTCAGCGAAATATAATCAGCCGTTTTCAGCAGTTCCTCGAATGATACATACCGGGCCTTGTATGGTTGCTCGATAATTTCATCCAAACGGTGGCGATTATGATAGATGATTTCCATGCCCGATGCTACCGCACGCCGTGCCAATGATTGCCCGATACGCCCCATCCCGATGATACCCAATATTTTTCCATGCACCTGCATCCCGCTCTCGGCATACACTCCCCAGCTTACCCCTTCAGGAGTGCGCAATTTCCGGTCATAATAACCGATACGGCGTCCGGCAGCCAATAAAAGCGCAAAAGCAAACTCGGCCGTCGGCTCACGCGTACTATTGGGGATATTGGTGACCACAATGCCTTTTTGGGTAGCATAATCCACATCGATATTGTTAAACCCCACACCCCAGTTAGAGATCAACTCCAGTTTCACCGCCCTGTCCATGATCTCCTTATCGGTATAGAAACTGAAATTAGGCACAAGCACCTCATAATCAGAGATTATACCCAGAACTTCTTCTTTGCTGAAATACGATTTATCAACAGGCAGGGTAACATCATATTTCCCTTCCAGCGCTTTCAGCCCTTCCGATTTTAGCCGATATGCTATTAATACTTTTTTCATATCTTCAGAATAAAGAGTAAAGAGTAAAGACTGTTAGAACCAAGAACCAAGACTTTAATAATGTGCGAATTAGTCAATATACCAATTAAATTGCAAGAAAATTAAAATATTAATCATATTGGCATGTTGGCATACTATTCGCATTGGCATATTGGCACATTAAAACAAAAAAACGAGCCTTCCGACCCGTTTTCCGCTCTTCCTCTTGGACTTGAACCAAGGACCCTCTGATTAACAGTCAGATGCTCTAACCAACTGAGCTAAGGAAGAATATATTTACTTCAAAAATCCACTTTCTCGCTCTTCCTCTTGGACTTGAACCAAGGACCCTCTGATTAACAGTCAGATGCTCTAACCAACTGAGCTAAGGAAGAATTTTTCTTTGCTGAAAAGCGATGCAAAAGTAGTATAATTTTCCGAATAAACCAATAACTCCTAAAAAAAATTATGTTACCCCGGATAGAAACCGGATGATGCTATTTTAACAGGCTCATCACCCGTTCCATTACCTCTGCACTTTCATCGGACAAGTTGATCCAGGTCGTTTCTTTGTCCTTTTTGAACCAGGTAAGCTGCTTGCGGGCGTAATTACGGGAATGCTGCTTGATCTTTCCTATGGCAAATTCAAGTGTACATTTCCCGTCGAAATAATCAAAAAGTTCTTTATACCCTACCGTGTTGAGTGAATTCAGATGACGTTGCGGATAGAAACCTCTTGCCTCCCCGACCAGGCCATCCTCGATCATTTGATCGACACGGCAATTGATGTGGTCGTATAATTCCTCTCGGTCACGGGTAAAACCGACTTTCACAATCCGGAACGGCCGTTCTTTTCTGGGATTAGTGCGAAGAGACGAATAAGGCTTCCCGGCCATCAGACATATCTCCAAGGCATGGATCACCCGTTTGGGATTTTTCAAATCCACCTCATTATAAAAAACAGGATCAAGTATCTTCAACTGCTGCCGTATGGGATCGAGCCCCTCTTTCCGGTAAAGTTCCTGCAATTCCCCCCGAAGTGTTTCATCAATAGTAGGGATATCGTCAATCCCTTTGCAGACAGCATCAATATACAGCATGGAACCACCCGCCATCACCACCACCGGATATTGCTCATACAATTCCCGAAGCAAGGAAAGGGCATCTTGTTCATATTCACTGGCACTATAATAATCTTCCGGGGAAAGTACCCCCACGAAATAGTGCGGCACTTGTTTCAATTGAGCGGAGGTGGGTGCTGCCGTGCCAATGGTCATTCCCCTGTAGATCTGACGCGAATCGGCCGATATAACGGGGCATCCCAATGCTCGGGCAATACGCAGGCTCCACTCGGTCTTTCCCACGCCTGTCGGGCCAAGTAGCACGAGAAGCTTGTTCATTTTCGGTTGTTATTCGGTTGTTATTCGGTTGTTATTCGGTTGTTATTCGGTTGTTATTCGGTTGTTATTCGGTTGTTATTCAAATTTACCTTGTAAATTTAGATATTTGCTGCGCTCGACATAGTAAACTCTGTGCTCGCTTATCGCAAATATTCAGTTGTATTTGAGCTACGTGCGAAGCACTAATAACAGCGAAGCGAATAACGCACGAAGTGCGAATAACGGCGAAGCCGAATAACAATGGAATTGGCGAAGCCGAATAACAATGGAATTGGCGAAGCCGAATTAGTACAGGTCGTTTGTGTCCGGTTCTGGCAGAGTGTCGTCCAATCCCTCGAACCCTTCCCTGTCCAACTCATCCAGTTCAAAACTTTCATCGCCATAAAAAGTTTCACCCGTGTCCAATGAAACAGTATCTGTTTTCAGATCTTCGATATTCACGATCTGCTCCGGTGCTTCTCCCATTGAAAGGGTACAGACCGGTTTTTTTAAGTTCTTTCCGGGAATAAGCTCCGACAACTCAATAAACAATGCGCGCTCATTAAAATAATCGAACACGAACATTAGTTTTTGTTTTTCATCTTCCAGATAATCGCCCAGGACGCACTCTTCCATTATATAAGAATCTTCATCTGAATAGGTATCCATTTCCACCAGAGTGATTTCTTGTTTCTTACGCCATTTATCGTCACAAAGGAAGAACGACGCCATTTCTTTATTACTGAACCTGGTGGCCTCAATGATGGCATTATAAAAATCCAGGAACGTGGCATCCGCATCAATTTTAATTTCTCTCTTGAAGTTATCTACTTCATCTGACAGGATTAGGAACTTGAATATCATTGTGATTCTTGTTTTATGCATTGTTTACATTTCAAAGGTAATAAAAAGTTTTAATTTTTCACATTGCAGTAATTATTTTTACCCGATAACACCACCGACAACACTACCGACAACGAATGAACCTATATTATGGATGAACCTAAAACATAAAGCAATTGTTTTATAAAGACCACTAATAGTAAAATGGAAGAATTAAAAAAAGATATGAAACCAAAATATATGCCTGTAGACCCCGGTTATTTTGAAATTTTTGAAAGGGAGATGGAAAAAGACGACGCGAGGGTGATTTATTTTGCTTTTGCCGGTGAGCCTAAGCTGGAAGAGTCACGTGGAAAAATCACGGGTGTTGAGGACCAGGGAAAAGAGGGCCATTTTCTGCGCTTTGAAAACAATGATCAGGTACGTCTCGACAGAATTGTCGTGATCAACGGAATACCGGGCCCGGCTTATGATGAATATGATTCATACGCCCTTGCGCCTCTTACTTGCCAGGCAGGTTATGATGATTGTTTTATGGAATAGAATTTATTATCTTTGCCTCCAAGTTTAGACTATTTCAACTGCGTTTATGGCTCTGAAACAACAACAGGAACTAAAACAAACACAACGTCTTTCACCTCTGCAAATGCAGGTGATAAAATTGGTGGAACTCAACTCCTTAGAGGTGGAAGACCGCATCAAACAGGAGTTAGAAGATAATCCCGCCCTGGAAGTCTCGGACCCAGACCCTGCCGACGAGGAGGTGAACAATGAAACCACGGAAGATATTTTATCGCAGGAAGAGATCATACTTGGCGACTACGCCTCAGAAGATGACATACCGGATTACCGGTTGAACGGAAGCGACCGGAAAAATGAGACCAACATTGTTGAAATCAGTTATTATGACGATCAATCATTGAGTGATGCCTTACAGGAACAGATCGGATTATTGCAACTGGATGATCACAGACAGTTGATTGCTGAATATATTATCGGTAATCTCGATGAGAATGGTTATCTGCAACGCGACCTGCAATCGATCTCCGACGACTTGTTGTTTCAGCAACAGCTGGAGGCATCTCCCCTGCAAGTGGAGGATGTGCTGTATGAAATCCAGGACCTGGAACCGGCCGGCGTGGGAGCCCGCAATCTGAAAGAATGCCTGCTGCTTCAATTGGAGAGATATGAATCCACTCCGGCGGTAGAACATGCCAAAGATATCCTTTCAAACTATTTCGAAGAATTTTCCCGAAAGCACTACGATAAGATCACCCGGCAGATGAATATCTCACAGGACGAACTACGTGAAGCCATCAGTGAGATTGTCTCCCTGAATCCAAAACCGGGAAATGCACTCGGAGGTACGATGCAAACAGTGATGAACAATATCACGCCCGATTTTATCGTGGATTCTTATAATGGAGAGGTCTCCATCCAACTCAACAACAACAATGTCCCGAACCTGCAGGTGAACCGCTCTTTCTCGGAGATGCTCAAGGGATACAACGAAAACAAGGAAAGCATGTCAAACGATGATAAACAAGCCATTCTCTTCATGAAACAGAAAGTAGACTCCGCCAAATGGTTCATCGATGCGGTGAAACAACGGCAGAATACCCTGCAACGCACTATGGAAGCGATTGTAAGCCTGCAATATGATTTTTTTCTGACGGAGGATGAAACCCAGCTCAAACCCATGATCCTGAAAGATGTGGCCGAAAGAACCGGATTCGACATATCAACCGTTTCCCGGGTAAGCAATAGCAAGTATGTACAAACCAATACCGGTATTTATCCGCTCAAATTCTTCTTCTCGGAAGCGATGCAAACCAATACCGGGGAAGATATCTCTTCGAGAGAGGTGAAATTGATTCTCAAAGAAAGCATCGACAATGAAAATCCCGTCAAACCGATCACGGACGACCAACTTACGAAGATACTCAACGAAAAGGGATATGTGATCGCTCGCCGTACTGTTGCAAAATATAGAGAACAATTGAATATTCCTGTGGCACGATTAAGAAAAAAAATATAACTTTGTCAATTCAAAACTGCTTATTACAGGATGAAGTCTATCGCACACCTAATCTCCACAATATTTCAACCCCTGCTGATGCCCATATACGCAGTGATGCTCCTGTTTGTATATACTTACTTTGGGACACACTATCTGCAGCAGTTCTGGTTGATAATTACTCCGGTAGCCCTCTTTTCATTTGCTATACCGGCTATCCTTATTTTCGTGCTCTTTAAGATGGGAATTATTTCCGACCTGTCACTGAAGATACGCAGCGAACGCATCTATCCTTATGTGATCACATTAATTTCCTATTCTGTAATGATCTTTTTCTATTACAGGATGCGTATGCCTACATGGTTTTTGATGGTCATGGTCTCCACAGTCGCCATCATGATGGTGGCTATCCTTATCACGTTGAAATGGAAAATCAGCGCGCACATGTTCGGTATTGGCGGTCTCATCGGGGGTGCCATGTCGGTAAGCTACTTCGTGGAGCATTCCAATCCCTATTTTATGTTTATGGGACTGTTTATCATCGCCGGACTGGTAGGTACATCGAGGCTTATACTCAAACGCCACACCCTTGCCCAGGTGATTGCAGGATTTTTATTGGGATTTTGCCTATCATTCGTTTTCGTATGGATAGGAGCACGTTACTGATTAGGTGGTTAGGTGCCTAAGTGGACAGGTGCCTAGGTGCCTAAGTGGATAGGTGCCTAAGTGCCTAAATGAGGTGCCTAAGTGCCTAAGTGGACAGGTGGACAGGTGCCTAAGTGGTTGAGTGGAAATCTGCGAGTAAGCGAAGACAACGTAAGTTTACTTAAATTTGCCGGGCGGTAGCAGATTGCGCAAAGCGAAAGGTGGTGAAGTATCTCGTGAACGAGTACAAAGAAAGGTAAACAGGTTTGTAACGTTCCGAGTGACGAAAAAAATGGCAGTAGTATACAAATAAATATTTTTAAAATTTGAATTATGATGAATTTTCCTGAAAATGTAAAGTACTCTTCCGATCATGAATGGGTAAGGGTAGAAGGCAACGAAGCATACGTCGGAATTACCGATTTTGCGCAAGGTGAATTGGGTGAAATTGTCTATGTGGATGTGACAACGGAAGGGGAAACTCTCGATTTGGGAGAAGTTTTTGGAAGTATTGAAGCCGTGAAGACCGTATCTGACCTGATGATGCCTGTCGGAGGTGAAGTATTGGAAGTGAACAGCAAGCTGGAAGACGCTCCGGAGCTGGTGAACAGCGATCCCTTCGGAGACGGGTGGATCATCAGGGTAGCCCTCCAAAATGCCGATGAACTGTCGGAGTTAATGTCAGCCACCGAATACAAAGAATTTATCGGAAAATGACTCCATTAGTAAGTATTATTATGGGCAGCACATCCGATCTGCCCGTAATGGAAAAAGCAGCCCAGTTCCTCAATGAAATGGAAATCCCTTTCGAAATGAATGCCCTTTCTGCGCACCGGACACCCGAAGAGGTGGAAAAATTTGCAAAGGGTGCTAAGGACAAAGGGATCAAGGTAATTATTGCGGCAGCCGGTATGGCAGCACATCTTCCGGGGGTAATTGCTTCGATGACTACCCTACCCGTCATTGGCGTGCCCATCAATTCATCTCTCGATGGAATGGACGCGCTACTCGCTATCGTACAAATGCCTCCCGGTATTCCGGTGGCAACCGTCGGAATCAATGGTGCGTTGAATGCAGCTATCCTGGCACTGCAAATGATCTCTACAGGCGATGAGTCGGCACAGAAAAAACTGGAAGATTATAAAGTTAGCCTGAAAAATAAGATCACCAAGGCGAACCAGGAGCTGGCTTCCGTTTCTTATAAATTCAAAACAAACTAATATGCCAATATGCCAATGCAGATAATATGTTTGAACGTTCGGTTAGCAAGTAATTGGTAATTGGTAATTAATCTATCAATAATAAGATGAGAAAGGTACTACTTATGTCCACTTCCCTATTTCTGCTGGCAGCCTGTAACAATGGCAACCAGTCAGACAAGCAGACACCGGCTGATGACGGTATCGATTATAGTACATTCGAATATAAAGTAGACCGGTTTGCAGATATCGAGATACTCCGTTATCCTGTCCCCGGTTTCAACAGCCTGTCGCTGCAACAGAAGGAACTGGTCTATTATTTATCGCAGGCCGCACTCGAAGGACGTGATATCCTCTGGGATCAACACAACCGGTATAACCTGACTATCCGTCGGGTTTGCGAAGGTGTTTACGAAAACTACATGGGCGACAAATCGTCCGACAACTGGAAACATTTCGAGACTTATCTGAAAAGGATATGGATGGCCAACGGCATACACCATCATTATTCGGAAGACAAGATCCTGCCCGAATTTCCACAGGAATATTTCGTTTCTATCGTAAAAGGAGTAGACCCGGGACGTATGCCTTTCCGCGACGGGATGGCTGCCGATGAAACACTCAATGAGATCCTTCCGGTGATGTTCGACCCCACTGTCATGCCCAAACGGATGAACCAATCGTCGGGTGTCGATATTGTGGCAACCTCGGCTGTGAACTTCTACGAAGGAGTGACACAGAAAGAGGTAGAGGATTTCTACAACGCAATGAAGGATCCGAATGACAATACACCGGTGTCCTACGGCCTGAACAGTAAAGTAGTAAAACAAGATGGCATTGTCACCGAACAGGTATGGAAACTGGGAGGCATGTACGATAAGGCTATCGAACGTATTATCGGATGGTTGGAAAAAGCGGCAGCAGTCGCCGAGAACGATCATCAGAAAGAGGTAATCAACACGCTGATTTCTTATTATCGCACGGGCGACCTGAAAACGTTCGACGACTACTCTGTGAAATGGGTAACTGATACCAGCTCACGTGTCGATTTCGTCAATGGGTTTATCGAAAACTATGCCGACCCGCTCGGCATGAAGGCTACATGGGAATCCATCGTGAACTTCAAGAGTGAAGAAGCGTCCGAGCGGACCAGGATCATCAGTGAAAACGCCCAGTGGTTCGAAGATAACTCTCCCGTCGACGATCGCTTCAGGAAAGAAGAAGTAAAAGGAATATCAGCCAAAGTAATCACGGCTGCCATGCTGGCAGGTGACTGCTACCCGGCCACCCCGATCGGCATCAACCTGCCCAATGCGGACTGGATCCGGCGCGACCATGGATCTAAATCGGTGACCATTGACAATATCACTTTTGCCTACGATAAAGCAGCCGAAGGAAACGGCTTCAACGAGGAATTTATGTGGAGTGACACAGAACGGGAACAAGCTAAAAAACAGGGCACACTAACCGATAACCTCCACACCGACCTGCATGAATGCCTCGGACATGGTTCGGGCAAACTACTTCCGGGAGTAGATGGAAATGCCCTCAAGGAACACGGTTCCACCCTGGAGGAAGCAAGAGCGGATCTTTTTGCCCTCTATTATCTGGCTGACCCTAAATTGGTGGAATTGGGACTCCTACCGGACAACGAAGCGTACAAAACCGAATACTATCACTACATTATGAATGGTGCCATGACACAACTCACCCGTATCCAGCCGGGTAAGGATATAGAAGAGGCACACATGCGCAACCGGGCATTGATCTCCAACTGGGTGATCGAGAAAGGGAAAGCGGATAATGTAGTGGAATTACAACAACGCGATAGCAAGACATACATAGTGATTAACGATTATGATAAACTGCGTACCCTCTTCGGTGAATTACTGGGAGAAGTGCAACGTATCAAATCCGAAGGCGATTACGGGGCAGGCAAGAACCTGGTGGAAAAATATGCCGTAAAAGTGAATGCCGGCCTGCATAAAGAAGTGTCGACACGCTACGAGGCACTGAATATCGCCCCCTATAAGGGATTTGTGAACCCTGTCTACAAACTCGTCACCGACAGCAAAGGCAAGGTGACGGATGTAACTATTTCTTACGACGAAAACTATGTGGACCAACAATTGCGTTATTCAAGGCAATACTCGGTATTGCCCCTGAAGAATTGACGGGTGTGACTTACAACGAAACATTAGACTACCTCTATCACCAGATGCCCGAATACCAACGGATCGGCGATAAGGCTTATAAACCCGGGCTTGAGAATAGCTTGGCATTGGATAAAATATTCGATCATCCTCATCGTCGATATAAAACTATACATGTGGGAGGAACTAACGGAAAGGGTTCCACTTCACACCTGTTGGCGGCCATATTGCAGGAGTCAGGTTACAAAGTGGGATTATACACCTCTCCACACCTGGTCGACTTCAGAGAAAGAATCCGCGTTAACGGTAAAGTGATCAGCCGTGAGTTCGTGATAGATTTTGTGGAGCAGTATAAAGAACAGTTCGAGCCTATCATGCCCTCGTTTTTCGAGTTGACTATGGAGATGGCTTTCCTTTACTTTGCCCAACAAGAAGTAGATGTAGCTGTGATTGAGGTCGGTCTGGGCGGACGGCTCGACAGTACCAATATCATTTCTCCCGACCTCAGCATCATCACCAATATCGGGTTCGATCACATGAAACAGTTGGGTAATACGTTACCGAAGATTGCTGCCGAAAAAGCAGGGATTATAAAACCATACACCCCTGTGGTAATTGGAGAAATGGGAAGTACCGACGTAACACAGGTTTTTATTGATAAGGCACAATCCGTAAGTGCCCCTATTGTCTTCGCAGAACTTTATATGAACAATTTCAAAACAGAGAGAGGCGAAGGTGGATGGTTGTTCAACGCCGACGGGTATCCTGGTGTAAAGGGTGGATTAAAAGGGCCGGCGCAGGACAAAAATACCCGGACAGTCTTGACGGCGGTAGAGGTACTCCTCGAAACCGGCTATGAAATTCCAAAAGAAGCCGTATATAACGGGTTCGCAAACGTAACCCATATTACCGGATTATCAGGACGATGGCAACAACTACAAACTTCTCCGAAAATTATCTGCGACATTGCACACAACGCTCACGGAATACGCTATGTGGCGGAACAATTGCAATCAGAAAATTTCAATCGGCTCCATATCGTATTTGGCATGGCAAACGACAAGGATATTGAACCGGTACTTTCCCTTTTGCCTCAGAAAGCAATTTATTATTTTACAAGGGCATCGGTAGAGCGCGCCTTAAATGAAAAAATACTGGCAAATCAGGCCGAAGCCCATGGATTAAATGGGAAAAGTTTTAGCAGCGTTAAAGAGGCCGTAGAAGCGGCAAAAGAAAATGCCGATAAAAACGATCTCATTTTCATCGGCGGTAGTTCCTTTATCGTAGCGGATGCGTTGTCGCTGTTTGCCTAATTACCAAATCATCACGAGACGGAAATTATAAGGAGGGAGAGATCCCTCAAATTCTGTTCCTCCAAACAAGTCTGAAGCCTGAATAAAGAATGCAACCGAGGGTTTCAACTCACCATCCTTTTTAAGTTGTATATCAAAACTAATTGTTTCGGTATATGAAGGATCCACGTCATCGTAAGATTGCACGTAAGGAAGCAATTTCTGCACTTCATCCACATTCTGGGTACCGATAAAAACATATCCTAACACGGCACCGATTTCATAAATATCTTCATTCAGTTCGGGCAGTTGATATACTGCTTCATAACGTTTGACTTCATCATTCCAACTCCAATGTCCCATTTCGACTGTTATATTCACAATCTCCCACTTCGTAAATTCAATATCCTCGTTATTCTGTCTCAACGCCTCTTCAATCATCCGCCTTACCTGTGCCTCAGTCAGGTAATCATCAGGATAATAAGGATCATCATCGGAGCAGGAATAGCCACCAAGCAACACCACGGCAAAAAGCAATGAAGCAATTGCTGTTTTAAATAAATTTCTTCTCATATAGTTTTTTATTATTGTGCCTCAGATTGAGCACAAATATAGGTATTTTATTTAAAACACACGTTGAATCTCACCAAATTAATGCAAGTCGAAATACATATGGCGTTCTTGCTTCAGTGTCTTGGATACCATCAGCCGGTGCAATATAAAATGTCACCTTTTTGGTCAAAAAACTATATTCATAACCCAATGTTTCCGTAAAATAAGTGCCATCGTTTAAAAAAACACGTCTCGTAAATGGCAATTGCGTCTGCACTTCATCTTCATTTTGCACCCCTAAAAAGACATAACCAATCACTGCTCCACTTTCGTAGATAAACTCACTGATATATTTCATTGGTTTTACCGCTTCCCATCTTTCATTCTCTGGATTCCAACTCCATTCCGACGCTTTCACTTCATAATCCTGGATATCCCATTGCGTTTCATCTATATCGTCACTACATGATGCAGTAAAAAAGGCGATGCCTAAAAAGAGTAAAGCTACAAACAACGAGGAGAATAATTTTCTTTTCATAATTAAGTGTTTTAATGCCTGAAGGCTTTTATGTATGCTTCGACTTGAAAAAAGTCTTTACGTTTAATGTAGAACAGCAAAAGAGGGAAAAAGTTTAACTTCTTTTCCCTCGCCATACACCTGCCTGATTGAAAACAGCGCGTCCTATCCTATAATCCCGGTGAAGGATATTACCTTCCTCCCAGAAATCCTCCGAGGATATCGTTTAAAGGATTACCATCGCCATCTTTATCCAGCGCACTGCCTAACATATCCATGATACCTCCCCCTGATCTACTCTTTTGTTGGCCGCCACCTAAAAGACCTCCCAAAAGGTCACCCAAACCACCCGCACCGGTATTGGTCTGTCGTTTTTGTTTTCCCAGATAAGCCATCACAACAGGTGCGAGCATCGCCAGCAAAGGAGCTACTTTATTCATACTGACGCCTGTCTTTTGCGAAATCCCCTGTTCTACAGAGGAAAGATTGTTCCCGAACACATGCCCCAGAATTCCGTTGCCATCCTGTTGCAACTCTTTTGTGTTCCCCTGCAATATGCCTGAAAGATTATTCAAAAGCGAACCGTCGTGTTTCGTTTCGAGCGCTTTGTTCAGGCTCTCCGCCCCATCGCTGGACTGTGCATTCCTGGTCATTCCGGCCAATAATGCCGGCACCGCCATATCGACTACCCCCGATGCTTCTTTCTCATTCATGCCGAGTTGGCCGGCCACACTTTTCACAATCGATTGCCCCATCGGGCTGTTTAATAATTCTGATAGATCCATTTGCGTGAGTAATTAAAAATAATTTTTCAAAGATAGGATTGTTTCAACAATTTCAGCCCTATTTGGTTTTGACAATTAAGGAGATGAGGAATAAAACCACATCCGGATCGTATCGGTATACAATTACTTTTCAACAATGAATTGCCTGCTGTAAAAAAAAATGTTATTTTTGTCTGGTTAATGAAGAAGATTTCAAGAAGATTTCAAGAAGATTTCAAGAAGTTAAGAAGTTCAGAATTCATTCTTAATTCTTAATTCTTAATTCTTCACTCTTAATTCTTCACTCTTTAATTGTCAATTATCCATTAATCAAGTCTTGCTTCTTGGTTCTAACAGTCTTGGTTCTTTATTCTTTACTCTTTATTCTTTATTCTTTGCTCTAAAAATATGAAACAATATCTTGACCTCTTGCAACGGGTACTCGACGAAGGCGTCAAAAAAGAAGACCGCACCGGAACCGGTACCATCAGTATCTTCGGGCATCAAAGTCGATATAAGATGAGCGACGGTTTTCCGGTGCTCACCACAAAAAAATTGCATCTGAAATCAATCATTCACGAACTACTCTGGTTCCTGAACGGGGACACTAATGTGAAGTACCTGAATGACAATGGAGTACGCATCTGGAACGAATGGGCGGACGAAAACGGCGACTTGGGACATATCTATGGATACCAATGGCGATCTTGGCCCGATTATAATGGCGGGCATATCGACCAGGTATCGCAGGCGGTCAATGCCATTAAAAACAATCCCGACTCACGTCGTATTATTGTCAGTTCGTGGAACGTGGCTGATATTCCCAATATGAACCTCCCACCCTGCCACGCTTTCTTCCAGTTTTATGTGGCGGATGGCAAACTGAGCCTGCAACTATATCAGCGTAGCGCCGATATCTTCCTGGGAGTACCGTTCAATATTGCGTCCTATGCATTGCTACTAAAAATGATGGCGCAAGTGACCGGGTTGGAGGAAGGAGATTTTATCCATACCCTGGGTGATGCCCATATCTATCTGAACCACCTCGAGCAGGTGAACCTTCAATTGTCGCGTGAACCACGACCATTACCCCAAATGAAGATCAATCCTGATGTGAAGGATATTTTCAGCTTCCGTTTCGAAGATTTCGAACTGGCCGGCTATGACCCACATCCACATATTAAAGGTGCCGTGAGTGTATGATGAATGATAAAAAACCACATATTGCCATTGTCGTCGCGCTCGATGAGCAAAACGGTATCGGGCGTAAGGGCGGACTGCTTTGCCACCTTCCCGGCGACTTGAAACATTTTAAGGAACTTACCACCGGACATAGCATCATCATGGGACGAAAGACCTACGAGTCGTTACCCAAAGGGGCACTTCCCAACCGCACGAATATAGTGATTACTTCCGATAAGGAGGAAAATTACCCTGGATGTGTCGTGGTGCCTTCTCTCGAGGCAGCGCTGACCCATTGCAAGAATGAAGATACGGTTTTTATTATCGGTGGCGGACAACTCTACCGTTCGGCATACCATTTGACCGATACACTTTACCTTACCCGTATCCATCATACATTCGACGATGCCGACACCTTCTTCCCGGAAATAAATATCAACGAATGGGAGTTAATTCATCAAAAAACCAATAAGGCGGACGAGAAGCATCCATATAATTATTCGTTTGAGACCTATTTAAAAAAGAGATGATATAAAATGGAGGTGAACAGTTGGCAAGAATTTCTGCGGGGCGACGAAAATGCTTTTTCGGAACTGTACCGCAGTTATTTTAATGAACTCTTTGCGTACGGCTTAAAAATCGGTTTCGATGAAGAGGCCTGCAAGGATGCCATCCAGGACGTATTCTATAAAATATACGTTTCCCGCAACCAGCTAAATCACATCAGAAATATAGAATCCTACTTGCTCCACTGTCTGAAAAACAGATTATTTGATATCCACAATCTGGAAACTAAAATTGATCATATCGATTATAACGACATCATTACGGAGAATGAAAGCAGCGTGGTTGAAAAGATCATTGAAAAGGAAACGAAATTACTGCTGAAGGATAAAATCAAACAATCATTAAAAATTTTACCGCCGAAACAAAGAAGAATTATCTATTATCATTATCAACTCAATCTATCATTCGATGAGATCGCTGCATTGCTGAACATGCAACCTGAAGCTGTAAAAAAATCGACCTACAGAGGGCTACAGAAAATGAGAGAAAACCAACAATTGAAGAACCCCATACGCTCTTTCTTATATCTCTTTATATAATTAAATTTAGTTATTATTTATTAAAATCATATTTGATTTACATTTTTTTGATATTTTTGAGACGAGAAAGCCATAAATATATCATAATGACTTTTTTGTGTAATGACCTTTAATTCAAATCTAAATATGTATGCCTATGGGAGAAAGTAAAGTTACAAAATATCAGACAATATGGCGGATTACTCACCCTAATGTGTGTTTTGCTGTTACGACGTGCTGCGTAACTAATTAGTAACAAATTAAAAACAAAAGTATGCAAGTAAAGAATCCATCAAAATTATTTCTTTTGAAAAGGGATAATAAATTTTTAACAATTATGAGATATTGTATTTTAATTACTTTCGTCTCTGTTTTTTCCGTTACAGCAGGAAATATACAACCTGAATCCGGGACAGAGAGCACCGAATTGAAAAACGTAATACCGGAAAATGCAGCTGTTAAGGCACAACAAACCGGGAAAACAATTACCGGCATAGTAAAGGATATACATGGACAGCCCATTATCGGGGCCAATGTCATTGAAGAAGACACTTCGCCCAACGGGACTGTCACAGATATCTACGGAAAATTCGTCCTACAGGTAGGCAATAATGCTACTATCCGCATCTCTTATATTGGCTATTTGCCACAGACCATCCATAGCGCAGAAAGGTCTTATTTCGATATTACGTTAATAGAAGACTTCCAAGCTTTGGAAGAAGTAGTGGTAACCGCCATGGGTATTAAAAGGGAAAGGAAAGCATTAGGGTATTCCGTATCCGATCTGAACTCAGAGGAGTTAATGAAAAATAAAAACACCAATGTGGTGAATTCCCTGGCAGGTAAGATCCCCGGGGTAAATATCACCCAAAGTAGCGGTGCAGCCGGAGCCGGAGCAAATATTACTATCCGTGGAGGGAACTCCACATCGGAAGGTCGTGAAAATCAGCCACTTTTCGTGGTTGACGGCATCATTTATGATAATTCAACTTCAGTGGTAGGAAATAGCGCTACCGACGGCATGACACGCAGTAACACCACTTTCTCCAACCGTGTAATGGATATCAACCCTGAAGATATTGAAACAATGTCGGTATTGAAAGGGGCTGCGGCAGCCGCCCTTTATGGTTCACGCGCAGCCGATGGCGTCATTGTGATCACCACAAAGAAAGGCACGGAAGGCACTGTGAAAATTGACGTATCCAGCAAACTGAGTTCCTCCTGGTCCACCAAATTACCTGAAACCCAAAAAGAGTTCGGTCGCGGGTACTATGAAAATAATGGCGTATTCAATGATCTTACCTATAAGTCGTGGGGGGAGAAAATCGGAGCCGGCACTACCCTATATGACAATATCGGGAATTTTTTCAAAAATGCAGTGGTATATGACAACAATATAAGTATCTCCAGCGGTAACAACAACGGCTCTTTCTATTTGTCGGCTTCTAATTATGACCAGAAAGGGATTGTGCCTGAAACCGGGTATGACAAAACTACGTTCCGTTTCAATGGAGAACAGAAATATGGGCGACTCACCGTCAATGCCAACGCAGCCTACTCAATTGCCAATACAAATAAGACACTGACTTCCGCAGGACTGTGGGACGGAGGAGGAAACGGCACGATGACGGCCCTTTATAGTTGGCCGTTGACCGAAGACATGTCGAAATATCTAAACGAAGACGGCACCAAATATCGGTTGTTTGAAGGACGCTGGGATCTGGCTGACGACAAGGAGAATCCCTACTGGATCATCAACAAGAATAAAATGACGGATAAGACCGATCGTTTTACCGGGTCACTGGCAGGAGCTATGGAGATCACCGACTGGTGGAACGTATCGGCACGGGTAGGATACGATCAATATACGACAAAAGCTTATACATACGTGGCCCCCGGATCAGTGGTGAAGGAAATATACCAAAACGGCCGTTTGAGTAAAAGTGACTATGGCTATACCTATATCACTACTAATATCATGACCAATTTCCATAAGGCTTTGCATGATTTTGACTTCAATCTCTTGTTCGGAAATACGACTGAAAGCACGGAACGGTTAAACCAGACCCACTGGGGGTATAATTTTATTACAGCCGGCACTGTTAGCTTCGCCAATATTTCCAAAGAGAACCAGTTCTTTACCGATGCCACCATCAAGAAACGGCTGGTGGGCGTCTATGGAGAGTTTCGTGCATCTTACAAAAGTATGGCTTATCTCACCGTAACGGGACGTAATGACTGGTCGTCAACCCTGCCTATCGATAATCGTTCCTATTTTTACCCCTCTGTCAGCGGGTCATTTGTATTTACCGAATTAATGCCTAAAAACGATATTCTTTCGTTCGGAAAGATCCGTGCCAGCTGGGCTCAAGTGGGTAAAGACGCCAATCCTTATGCAACGCTTACTTACCTCACCAGTCCCTTTACCTTTGGTTCGTATGTAGGTGTGGGTAATCAGTACGTAAGCGGAAATGCTTATTTGAAACCGGAGATACAGAAAGCATGGGAAGTGGGAGGAGAATTCAGGTTCCTGAATGGACGGATCGGACTGGATTATACTTACTACCATAGCAAGACTTCCAATCAGATAGCCTCCCCCCGCCTGTCAAATGCCAGCGGGTATATCATGTCGTCTATTAATTCAGGCTCTGTCATCAACAAGGGGATGGAAATCGCGATTACGGGTAAACCCATTGTAACACCTTATTTTGAATGGGATATCACTTTAAATGCTTCCTACAATCGAGGGAAACTGGGTGAATTCCTTGCCGGTGTGGATATCTTCTACCCCACCGACGCGCAGTTCGGCACCGTCAAGGCAGCCTCCATTCCTAACGGGGGTAATTTCCTGGCCTTGATAGGGTCACGGTATGCTTATGAAACGAAAGGAGAAGATGGTCAGGAAGAGGAGGTTATCGATGGCCGTTACCAGGTAGATCCCACCACGGGACTCTATAAAGTAGCAAGTACCTCAAACGATGTGGTCGGCAACAGGGAACCTAAATTTATTGGAGGGCTCAATAATTCTTTCAGGTACAAGGACCTGACATTCTCGTTCCTGCTCGATCTGCGCATAGGGGGCGACGTATATAACGGTACGGAATACTACATGGTCACCAACGGATTGTCTAAAAGAACCCTGGAAAATGGTCGTGAATATGTAACCGTAACGGGGGTAAACAGTGTGACAGGCGAGGATTTCAACCAGACTTATCATGTAGACCAACAATATACGATCAGTGGTACCACCTATTCGGGAAAAGCCATGATACAAAAGTACTGGGATAATTATGCTTCCAATTCGTATCACTTCATCACATCCGTCAACTGGTTAAAGTTACGTTCAATGGCGATTAGTTATGACTTCACCAAAATGATCAAAAACCGGCATGTTATCAAAGGACTTGCGGTAACCTTAACAGGAACCAACTTGCTCACGTTGACAAATTACAAGGGAATGGATCCGGAAGTAAGTACAGCCGGCGGGACAGGTGGATCCGGAGCAACCGGTATAGATTATTGCAGTGTCCCTGCCACTTCCAGTTTCACCTTTGGTGTAAATGTCACATTTTAATAATGAAAAAACAGAAAATTATGAAAAATCTAAAATATTATATTGTGTTGGCAGGCATCGTATTATACACCACTTCCTGTAACGATTGGCTGGATGTAAATAATGACCCCGACTCGCCCAATAACAAAAGCGCCGTGGTATCAAACAGGCTGCCATGGATCCAGAAATTCTATATGTATTCTGCCGGTGTCACCAACATGCGCACCGCGTGCCAGGCCGGGGTCTATTACAGTAACAATACGAACAACAACCATTTAGGCGTCACCTGGGCTTGTCAACCGGGTTCAACCACAACGCCCTATCAAACATGGTTCGTTTCGTCAGCTGCCAACCTGAACGACCTCTATAACAAAGCACAGGAAGAAGGCGCTTACCATTATATGGCAGCCGCCAATGTGATGCATGCATTGGGCTTTATGGAAATGTTGGATCTCTATGGCGAGATACCCTATACAGAAGCATTGGCCTCCTCTCCAAGCCCTGCGTATGATGACGGGAAAACTGTTTTCAACGGTTGCATCACCAAACTGGATGAAGCGATCGAACTATTGAGCCGGAACCAGGAAGTAACCGCTGAAAGTCTTTCATCGGGGGATATATGGAACGGGGGCGATGTAAACAAATGGCTGAAACTCTGCTATGGATTAAAAGCCCGTTACCTGCTGAAACTCTCCAAAAAAACAGACTTATATGATCCCGAGGCTATCTTGGACTGCCTCTCCAAAGGGCCGCAATCCAACACCGATAATACCTTTGCCCGTTGCTATAATAGCACTTCAGACGTGCTTGACTACCTGTTCTTCGACCCTGTCATGACCAACGGCAATTGGGATTACGCCGCGTATGGCAGCAACCAGCGTATTGGCAAATATTACTACGATCTACTGATAGACATGCGGGGTTCGGGAGTGGAAGATCCCCGTATGACCAAGATTGTGCCAGCATCGATGAGTAATATCAAGTTAAGTGCCGAGAATAAAGTCCAGGAGTTTGAATGGCTACGCTCCGAAGGTGTGGATGTATATGGTGATGCCACCCGGCTGGTTGCAGGAGGAGCCACATCTATCCAGATTGCGACCTATGCAGACGTCGACAAGGAGATTAAATATACGATTGAGGATAATGCCGACCGTACGGCCTTTATCGCGGCATTGGCCGGAAAACCCTATACGGTCAGTGGAAATGACGTAACTGTTACTTATAAAACCGGATCGGTATATGTGAACAGCACCAATTACAAATATGCAGGTGACACCGTATATGTCAATTTACGTAGCAATTCGGTACAGACCGGGAATGCAGACGTGGGAGAATTGGATATGAACTGGTATTTCACCACCCAGTCCAAGTCGCACGGAGCAGTGGGATCTACCGGCTCGTTCCAGGTCAGGCCGAATTCGGACCAGGAGATATTGACCTATCACGAGATGTGTTTTATCAAAGCCGAAGTGTATATGCGGAAAGGAGATCAAAGCAATTCCCATAAAGCATATCAGGATGGGATCAAAGCCCATATCGACATGATGCAGGATAAACTGACCGAATGGAAAGCTGCCGGGCATACCAATCCCGATATGTGGCCCATGGATGAAAGTGCCATCGCGACATACCTCTCCAGTGATGCTGTTTGCCAGGACGCCGGAAGCCTTACCATGGCCGACATCATGCTGCAAAAATACCTCGCCATGGGTTGTAGCGTCGAAAACTGGAACGATATGCGCCGTTTCAATTACAGTGCCGGCAATATTGACAATTTTGGCGTTGTGTATCCCGGCTATGACCGCAGCCCGTTGTTTGCGGGACAAGCCGAAATCATTGGTTCATCCAAGACCGACCCCACCTATTGGATGCGCCGGTGGAGATTACCCGACACACTTGAATTGAGATACAACTCCACCAATGCAAAAGAGGCCAATGCCAATGCTTTGGAGAAATATATCTGGAGTTGTCCTGTCTGGTGGGATTGCGCTACCGACAATGAATATTTTGGTTATATACAGTCCACTCTCAATTAGAGGATAAGAGATAAACTAATTTTTCAAATAACCGACAGGGCAATTTCTTAAAAGTTGCCCTGTCCTTTTTTCACCAAGTCCTTCTTTGTTCCGAAGACGCCCATTTTTAACTATACAAGGTTAAAATTCACTAATATTGTCCTTGTTTTGTCCTTTGCACAGTCTTTATAATATAATAAAAAAGAGCTCGGAATGAATTATAAGGACTTCTTAAGCGATGACCTTTTCGTATACTGGAGGATTCACCCCTCCAAGGAACTGAATACCTTTTGGGAAAGTTTTATCAGGGAAAACGGAGAGCACGGAAAAGCATTCAATGAAGCAATTGAAATATTCGAACAGATACGTAACGAACAAGACTTGTTGCTGACTGCAGATGCGTCTTTATTGCAGGCCCTGAAAAGCAGGATCAAAAAAGAAAAGAAGCGGAAACTGAGGATTGTCTTCATCTCTGCCGCCGCGGTATTGCTCCTTACGTTCATATCCACCCTTTTTATGCTATACGAAAAACCCGAAGATACGCTACAACAGTTATCCATCATAGGTGAAGTGAAGGACAACAGCAATATCCAACTTTTTACCGGCAATGATGTTTTGGAAATAGACAACAACTCCACCCTGAGCTTATCCGAAAAGAAACATAGTGCGGTCATTCAACATCCACTTGCAAAGAAAGAAATCGATTTGAACGACAGCCAGGTAAACACACTCGTGGTTCCCTACGGAAAGAGATCTACATTGATATTGGCCGATGGTACGAAAGTACATTTGAATTCCGGCACGAAGATGAAATTTCCGACCTCATTCTCCGGGAAAAGAAGAGAAATCAGGATAGAAGGAGAGATTTTCATTGATGTGGCAAAAAACAAAACACCATTTGTAATACAGACACCACAATCTCAAATCACCGTATACGGTACATCTTTCAATGTATCCTCCTATTCAGAAGACGCAAGGGAGTCGGTTGTACTGGTAAACGGTTCGGTGGAAGTGAAAAGCGAAAACAGCACTTTACGGCTTAATCCCAGTGAAATAGCTGAAATCGAAAACGGAGCAATCCTCCGTAAAAAAGTGGATGTCTCCGATTATATCGGTTGGACAAACGGTTATATGCAATTCAACAAGTCCCCCCTCAATGAGGTATTGAAAAAAATAGGAAGGTATTATAATGTTGAGTTCCAATATGCCCGGGATCTGGATATGAACAACCAGACTTGCTCTGGGAAATTATTCCTTTCGGAGAATTTAGATGATGTTTTGGAAGCTTTTTCAAAGATGACTTATTTACAATATGATAAACAAGGTGATACCACCATATCCATCAGGAAATAACCAGAAAATCAGTATTATTCACTAAAAAAAATGATGTATGCCTATGAAAGATAAAGAATGAAAAAAGTCGAATAATGCGGCAACATTATTCGACCAAAGTGTAAATTTTGTTGGTACAAAATCTACGAAGTGAACCTAATTTATTGGTAACAAATTAAAATTCAACACAAAGATATGCAAGAAAAGTATAACTGTGAATTATTTGCCAAAAAAACAAATGGCAAATTTTTAAAAATCATGAAAATCTATTTCTTAATCACATTCCTTTGCATCTTTTCAGTATCAGCTGAGAACATCTACTCTCAGTCCAAAACGGTCAGTGCCGAACTGAAAAATGTCACACTAAAAGAGGCATTTCGTGAATTAGAAAAAAGCAGTGACTATCTATTTCTCTTTATGGATAATATAGAGAATGGTCTGTCTAAAAACGTAAATGTTTCCCTCAACAACAAATCCATGAACGAAATACTGGATTTGTTGTTGAGAAATACAGACCTTACCTACTCCATCGTCAACAGGCAGATCACCATTTCCAGGAAACCAGGTACCGCTGACGAGGAGAAGAAGGGAGAAGAGACTACCACAGTCAAGGAGGTACAACAAACCGGTAAAACCATTACGGGAACGGTGACGGATATGAATGGCGAATCCATCATAGGTGCCAATATCGTTGAAGAAGGCACCTCCAATGGCACCATCACCGATATCAACGGAGGGTTCACGCTGAAGGTGACCACCAATGCCACCATCCGTATCACCTATATCGGTTATTTGACCCAAATAGTGAATACAACCGGTAAGACAAGTTTCAAAGTCATTTTACAGGAAGATACAAAAGCTCTGGAAGAAGTGGTGATAGTGGGATATGGCTCACAGAAAAAAGCCAACCTTACCGGTGCGGTCTCCTCTGTGAATGTGGGAGAAACGATGGGTAGCCGCCCTATTCCGGATTTTGGTAGAGGGTTACAGGGTACAATTCCAGGTCTCTCCGTTGTGGTACCAAGTGGAGAAGTAGGGTCTAGTCCAATCATGAAAATCCGCGGACAAATTGGATCTATCGCCGGGAATAGTGACCCACTTATTCTGGTAGACAACGTAGAAGTACCTAATATACAAATGATCAATCCGAATGATATTGAATCCATATCAGTACTGAAAGATGCCGCTTCCAGTTCTATTTACGGTTCAAAAGCTGCTTTCGGCGTGATTCTTATTACCACCAAAAAAGGTGCAACCACTGAAACCACGAATATCACCTATTCATCCAATTTATCATGGCAACAACCCTTTAAAAAGATTGATATTGCAGGAATAGACGGTCTCGAATACACACTGGAAGCCCATGAAAATATGAAGGCTTCCGGACCGGCTGGTGGATTTTGGCGTGTCAATAGGGATAGTTTTGATAAAATTAAAGAGTGGGATAAAAAATACGGGAAAAGCGTAAAGTGGAACGATCCGATTATTTACGGAAGGGACTGGATCTATGACGGTACCGATAAATATGGTTACAGAATATACGATCCGGTAGAAGCAATGGTCAAAAGTTCTGCTTTTTCACAGAATCACAATCTTTCGCTGAATGGAAAACGGAAGGATACCAACTATAACCTTAGTTTGGGCTATTTAGAACAAGAAGGTATGATGAAACCGGCGCAGGATGACAATTTCTCCCGCTATACCGGGAATATGAACCTCTCAACCCAAATAACCGACTTCCTGACAATCAGAGGAGGTGCTATGTATTCCGATGCGACGAAAAAATATCCTAACTCGGCGACAGGATTTACCGCCGATCCCTGGCTGTATCTCTATCGTTGGAGTAGGTTATTTCCCACGGGCGCGATGGAAAACGGAGAAGAGGTACGTGATCCCTACTTCGACACAAAAAATGCACATACCGCAGTGGACAGAAAGAAATATACAAATCTAACGCTCGGAACTACGATAAACCTTACCAGCAATTGGGATGTGATTGTGGACTATGCTTACACCTCACAAAATAATTCAATTCAAAAATCAACCCCGACATTTGCGGCGAGAGAGCCATGGTACACTCCCGTGGCATGGAATGACGAGGAGGGAAACCGGATCTACGTGGACGAAAATGGAAAACCGACCGACACGGATGGAATGCCCGGCTATAGGCTCCCATGGGTAAATTATGTGACTTCGGACAAAAGTTACTACTATCAATCATCATTTAATTCCGACAGGCATACACTCAATGCCATTACCAATTATGACCTGAATCTTGCCGATATGCATCAGTTCAGATTTATGCTCGGCACCAACGTTGTCAGTTATAAATGGAACAGTTTCTGGGGAAATCAAACGGAATTGATTGATGAGAATAATCCCCATTTCGAATTGGCAGATGGAACGGAAACAACCGGTGGAGACACTAATTGGGAATCCCAAGTGGGATACTTCGGACGTGTCAATTATTCATTTATGGATAAATATCTTTTCGAAGCGAATTTGCGTTATGATGCGACTTCAAAATTCCCGTCACATTTACGCTGGAAATGGTATCCTTCATTTTCCGGAGGATGGGTCATTTCTAACGAATCATTCATGCAGGAACTCGATCCGGTATTAAGTTTTGCGAAGATAAGAGCATCATGGGGTTCCATAGGTGACCAGTCAGTAAGCAACAGTCTTTATCTGGCCATGATGGATATTGAAAAAAACACTTGGTTAACCGCAGATGGAAAACAATATTCCTATTTGACTACCCCTAATGCCATATCGGCAGGTATTACATGGCAGGACATCGAGTCGTTCAACCTGGGACTTGACCTTCGCTTCTTTAATAATAGGCTGGGATTTGTTTTTGAATGGTTTCAACGCGATACAAAAAATATGATTATTGCCGGTGAAGCACTACCGGCCACTTTTGGAGCGGGTGCGCCTCAGGGAAATTATGGAAACTTGCGCACAAAAGGTTGGGAAATCGCGGTTGATTTCAACCATCGTTTTTCCAATGGCCTCCGCATCCAAGTGAATGGAAACATTTCAGATGCAACTACCAGAATAACCAAAGGGGCAGACTGGAATACCCCGTGGGAAAATCGTCTTTTGTCCAATAACTATGCAACCGGGAAACGTTATGGCGACATCTACGGATATGTGACAGACCGACTTTATCAAAAAGATGATTTTCTGTATGATGCAAACGGTAATATCATGCAAACCAATATCATTTGGCAAGGAACGTCAAAACGCACGAACCAGTTAGCCGGAAACAATCCGGTGTATCAAACCTATTTCGAAGATGGAAACCAAACACTACTGGTGAGTCCCGGAGACGTGAAGTTCGTCGACGTGGATGGAGATGGTTACATCACCCCTGGAAAAAATACATTTGGAGACCCCGGTGATCAGGTAGTGATCGGAAATTCAACCCCTCGGTATGAATTTGGACTCCGCTTAGGAGCCGAATACAAAGGATTCGATGCTGCATTGTTTTTCCAAGGTGTGGGAAAAAGGAAGATCTGGGGCGCCGGCCAATTGGCTATTCCCGGATTTCACGTGAAAGATGGTGCCATGCCACAAGCAATCGCCAAAAATTTCTGGAAAGAAGATCGCACCGATGCTTTCTACCCCCGCGCATGGAACTTGAATGGTGAAAATGAAGGATTTGTCATGAGAAAACAATCCCGTTATATGCTGAATATGGCATACTTGAAACTGAAAAACATTACGGTGGGGTATACATTACCTAAAAGTGTATTAAAAGATATTTACCTCTCAAATGCACGTATCTATCTGTCTCTTGAAAATTTCCTAACGTTCGACAAATTAAAAGATTTACCCATTGATCCTGAAGCGATCTCCGGAAATTCGATATTGGCTCCGGGAAATAACAATTACAATCTGGGACGAACAGGTACCTCCAATCCATCATTCAAATCAGCATCATTCGGTGTTCAAGTAACTCTATAATAAAACGAAACAAGATGAAACAGAAAAAATATATACTACTCATCGCCGTTATCAGCCTGTTCCTAACAGGATGTGAAGATTTTCTCGACAGGCCACCAAAAACGAATATGAACGACGAAACAACTTGGGTAAATGAAAAAAATATCCGGCTTTACGCCAATAAATTTTACCCGGGCTTTTCAGTGAGCGGAACTTTCTATCCCGGCTTTTTCATGGGATATGGATCAGGATGGACAAACAGCTACTCTCCCCTGTTAGGATATACATTCAGCGACGATGTTGTCCACAACGGAAATCAGGGAAACTTCACCCGCTCAGTCCCCAATAGTCAGGTATGGAGTATGGTGGTGATCCGTTCCATCAATATCATGATTGACAGAATTGAAAATAAAATGGGTAACGTGCTTACCGAGGAAGAATATACCCATTGGATGGGGATCGGACGCTTTTTCAGGGCAATGAGATATTCCGAACTGGTCCTTAGCTACGGCGACGTGCCTTATTACGATCATGTGGTGTCGGATACCGATATGGACGATCTATATAAACCCAGGACACCCCGTAACGAAGTGATGGATGCAGTCTATGACGACCTGCAATATGCATTTCAAAATGTCAGGATCAATGATGGAGAAATGAATGTAAACAGATATGTGGTTGCAGGATTCATCTCCCGTATCGCACTCCATGAAGGAACCTGGCAAAAGTATTATTATAAGAACAATGACCGGGCAAATAAATTCTTACAATTGGCCATAGAAGCCGGCGACTACGTTATAAACAGCAACAAGTATGATATAGTCACCGAATTCAGGGAACTCTTTACATCGGAGGATCTAAAAGGCAACAAGGACTGTATCATGTATCGGCATTACGATCCGGCTGTCGGAGTTACCCATAGTGTAGCATCCTACAATAATGTGTCGGAATCCATCAACTATGGCCCTACTGCCAACCTGATCAAATCATTTATCTTGAATGACGGAAAAGTCTGGCAAAATTCAACGATGGATGGGGCTAAAAATTTTGAGTTGGCCAATGTGATCAAAACACGTGACCCGCGATTTGAAGGCACTTTTTACGACAAACCGACCTCTAAAAATCGAGGTTCATACTGGTATGTCAACAAATTTCTGCCAAGGAGCGTCGCTAAATCGGTAGAGGCAGGGAATGCCCCTCCCGTTGAATTTACCAGTATCAACAACCGTACCGATTATCCCGTACTAAGATATGCCGAGGTGCTTCTGAACTGGATCGAAGCCAAGGCTGAATCAGGATCTTCAACTGTCACACAGGATGATCTCAACAAGACAATCAATAAGATCAGGAACAGGCCAATTGCTCCTGAAGCTGAAGCCATGGGGGTACAGAAAACAGCACCACTGCTGTTGGCTGAGTTACCAGACGATCCCGCAAGAGATATTGACGTATCACCCCTGTTATGGGAAATAAGAAGGGAAAGACGTATGGAGTTTGCTTTTGAATACTCCCGTATCGCCGATCTGGAACGCTGGTATAAGTTGGAATACATGGATACAGATAACAATATTGATTTACTGCACGGTGGATGGGTGAATTTCCCGAAAGAAGCCACAAGTGAATTGACTACCGGAAACACTGGTAAGTTTTCGATAATGAAATTGAATGGAGAAGAAGTCACGTACAACGGTGGAAACAACAACGACATGGTAGGGTTTTACAGAACCTCTTCTACGAACGGACGTCAGCCATTCCTGAACCAGGTGAATATCAACCCATACCTGTCTCCGGTAGGAAGAACACAAATGGATGATTACGCCAGTAAAGGGTATGTGTTGCAACAGACCGAAGGATGGCCACAAAATTAATCACATCTTAAAATAGACCATACAATGAAAATAATCAATCATATATCAAAAAGCGGATTCTTTTTCGCTTCGTTATTCATGATATTTTTGCTGTCATGCGGTGAAGATTTCCCTGAAAACGTGGAATCGGACAAATTTGCCGTCTTGAAATCAATCAAGATACTCAATGCCGGAGTCAATGGTACTACTGTAGTAGAGGGTACGGTGGACGAAAACTCAAAGAGAATCTCTTTTCCCAGAGTTGATCCGGAGACGGACGTCTCTGCCATACGCTTTGAAGTAGAACTCTCCGATGGTGCCAAATTGGATAAAGAGAGCTACAGCTTCAATTTTGAAGAGGGACAGGATGCCAATACAATTGTGGTGAAAGTGGTCAACGAACCCAGATTCCGGGAATATTTCGTCACATTGAGATTGAACGTGCCTGTGTATGGTGCCGATTTTAACAAACCCGAAATTATCGACCATACAAACAATGAATTAGGTAACCCGATTTATCCCTATTTCGCCTCCTCATCAACCAGAGGATCCGGATTTGATGGCAAGCATGTATTGATTGTCACCCGTAATGCCCTGGGACCGTCGCATCTCCTGGATGTGAACGACCTGAAGAATAACGAGATCAAGCCCATTCCGTTAGATCAGACTGGAGTGACAGGCGGTACTTTTGCGGTGAATCTAGGGGCACAGGCACATGGACATACCTATATCGCCAATTTATCCGGCGGTCTTGTTTCTCCGTTAAAAATCTACCACTGGACCGATCCTTCCGAAGCGCCACAGGTAATTGCCAATATCGACAAGAATACGATTCCCGGTGCAGGAGCACGCCACGGTGACAACCTCTCGGTAAATGTAGATGAGGACGGAAACGGTTATATCTATTTTGGAGACAATGCAGTAACACAGATATTACGATTTAAGATCACTAACTTTACCGAGATTTCGGAGCCAAAAATACTGGATACACAACCCGGTTTGGGAGGATTCATGAATATAAATCGTATCGGGAACACTGACCAGTACCTGCTTACCGGCCACGAAGCCCCTATTATGGTGACCAATGCCGATGCTTCCGTAGCATATAAAATGGCCAATAGTTCCATTCCGATCAGGGCGTCAGATCCAAGAATCGTCTATTTTAACGGTGAACGCTACCTGATGGCGGTTACAGCAGCACGCGGAGGCAGTGATCCTGTGGTAATGTATGTATATGATATCACCCGGGGAGCTTCTATCACTGAAGCGCTGGAAATATTCGAATCAGAGGCAAAAACGCCTATTTTCCAATATTCCCTACTTGGAGCGGTAAACGCTTCTCCTTCTACCCAAACAGGCTGGTATGTCACTAAAGACCGTGAAGGGAACGATGATAAACTAATGCTTTATGGAGCCTCGAATGACGCAGGATTTGTAATTGTTGAGTTTCCGAAGAAATCACTCGATGATTAGGGCTGAAATGAACATACCCTAAGAAAAATTACTTTGGCGGTGTAACGCCGCCAAAGTAATTTTTTATCTATTTTTCTGGCAATACTATTATAAAACTTGAATCATAAAATTTCACGGCAATGAGGAAAAAAATTTACTATTATATTATTTTTCTGCTCTCCGCATATGTAATTTCCTGTAGTGATGATGGACCGGGTAGCGATGGCAACCCCGATGGGCCGAACCCCATACCAACCGATGAATTAGTCTTTCCTAAAAAGGAAATGCGAGCCGTATGGATTACTACGGCCTGGGGGCTGGACTGGCCCATGACCCAATACGGTGTAGAGGCGCAAAAGAACCAATACATACAATATCTCGACAAGTTCAAAGAGCTGAATATAAACACCGTCATCTTCCAGGTGAAACCGATGGGAGACGCTTTCTATAACTCTCCTTACGAGCCATGGAGCCTGTCCATCACCGGTATAAGAGGAAAAGATCCGGGATATGATGTGCTGCAATTCCTGATAGAGGAGACACACAAGCGAGATATGGAATTTCATGCATGGATGAACCCCTATCGTATTGCTACCCGTGCCAATAACGGTACCGCCTATCCGACATTACATGCCTCGGTTAAACCCGAATGGGTGGTCAGCCACGAAAAGATACAGATATACAACCCGGCGCTACCCGAAGTAAGGCAACGGTTGGCTGATATCGTAAAAGACCTTATCACGAAGTATGATGTCGACGGAATTCATTTCGACGATTACTTTTACCCTGATCCCTCGTCTGCCGGAGCAATGGTTTCCGACGTATCCGACTATCAGAAATACGGGACAGCATACAGCTCTATTGAAGATTTCAGAAGGGCCAATGTGGATATTGCCATCAAGGATGTACATGGGGTGATTGCGACCAATAAGCCCGAAATAGTCTTCACAGTTTCGCCTGCGGCAGATCCCAAATACAGCTTAAATACCCTGTTTGCCGATGTGGCCAAATGGTGTAAGGAAGGATGGATAGATGTGGTGATGCCACAGTTATACCAGGAAATTGGTAACTCCTCTAACGATTTCCAGGAGAGATTGAATTGGTGGACACAATATAACCATACCGCCGTACCCATGATTGGACATGCCCTCTATAAATTCGGAGATGGAACAAGTCCATCTGCTTTTCAATCGACCCTCGAATTGCAACGCCAATTCGACCTGTCACGTAGAAACAAAAAAGTGATGGGAAATGCCATGTATAGCGGGAGATTCATACTTTCTAATCCCATAGGTATTACCAATAAATTGGCAGAGATCTATAAAACTCCGGCGGTGATTCCGTTTCTGGGACGTGAAGTTGCACCCGCCCCGACAAAGCCTCAAAACGTGAAAATCGAAAACGGACAATTGACATGGAACAAGCAGGGAAATGTAAGGTCTGTCATTTATCATTTCCCCGACATCAAAAAAGAGGGAATTGTTTTGTCGATCACAGACCAGACGAGCTTCCCGATAACCGCCAAGGGATACTATTGTGTGACAAATATCAATACGGACAACAAAGAGAGTGATCCATCAGAAATAGTAAAAAATGGGATATAACACAATTATATTTAATATCTTTGTCGTGACTATTTAAAATGCCCGTATGAAACGAATAAATCTAATATTGGCTCTGTTTTGGATAGTGTTGGCAGGCTACTCCCAATCATCATGGATACGTGTCAATCAGGTTGGTTATCTGGAAGAGGATGTGAAAGTGGCCGTCTGGGTCAGCAAGGAGAATAACAGCATTAGCGAATTTCAGGTGATGGATATGGCTACCCAAAAAGTAGTGTTCACCGGATCAACTACCGATATCCGGGACACGGGAAAACAGCCGGCATTCCAGTCATCGGCACGGCTTAACTTCACGGCACTCAAAACGCCCGGAACCTATATCCTGAAAGCAGGCGAGACTGCATCCGTTCCTTTCCGTATCGGTAACGATATATACGCCGGGACAGCGGATATCCCATTACAATACATGCGTCAACAACGGTGCGGATACAATCCCTTTCTCAAAGACTCCTGTCACACCCACGATGCCATCTCCGTGGGCGATCCCGGCGGAAAACGCGACGGACTCCCTTTCAACACTGTCGGCGGATGGCATGACGCGTCGGATTACCTGCAATATGTGACTACATCTGCCAACGCTGTTTACCAGATGCTCTTTGCATATAGCCGGTATCCCGAATCGTTTGGAGATAATTATGACGCAAACGGAGATGAAGGGGCGAACGGTATTCCCGATATCCTGGACGAAGCCAAATGGGGATTGGACTGGTTGGTGAGGATGAATCCCGACGCCGATACCTATTTCAACCAATTGGCCGACGACAGGGATCATGTGGGATTTACTTTGCCCAATGAACAGAAGGTCGATTATGGCTGGGGAGCGGGAAAAGAACGCCCCGTCTATTTTGTCAGCCCCAAACCACAGGGGCTGTTCAAGCATAAAAACAGAAGTACCGGAATGGCTTCTACCTTAGGGAAATATGCCTCTTCGTTTTCATTGGGTGCTCAATTGCTGTCACCTTATTACCCTGAATTCTCGGCCCTGTTGGTACAAAAAGCCGGGGATGCTTATAAAAAAGGGGTGGAGAATCCCGGAGTTTCCCAAACCGCACCCGGGGGAGCACCTTATTTTTATGAAGAGGATAATTGGGCCGATGATATGCAGTTGGCTGCCATGGAAATGTACAAATCCAGCGGACAAAAAGAGCATCTCACACAAGCGGTCAATTACGGCAGGCTGGAACCTGTCACGCCCTGGATGGGTGCCGATTCGGCCCGCCATTATCAATGGTACCCATTTGTAAACCTCGGCCATTATCATTTAGCAGTACAGCAAAATGATCCGCGCGCTCAAAAAGAATTCATACGAAACATGAAAACCGGCTTGCAGCGTGTGAAAGAAAGGGCTGAAGGGGATGCTTTCCTGAACGGGATACCCTTTATCTGGTGCTCCAATAACCTGACCGTCGGTTTTATTACCCAATGCAGGTTATACCACGAAATTACGGGGGATGATTCGTTCCTTGAAATTGAAACTGCCATGCGCGACTGGCTGCTGGGATGTAATCCATGGGGAACCTCCATGATTGTGGGATATCCCGAACAGGGCGATACCCCCGAAGATCCCCATTCCGCATTTACACACCTCCACCAAATACCCGTCACGGGAGGCATAGTAGACGGTCCCATTTACAACTCTATTTTCAGCAACCTGATCGGTATCTATCTGGCAAATGAAGACAAATATGCCGGTTTCCAATCGGATTATGTGGTATACCATGATGATTACGCCGATTATTCTACCAACGAACCGACGATGGACGGTACCGCCTCACTGACCTATTACCTGGGTTATTTGAGTGCGCAGGCGAAGGGTTTGGAGAGAGTCGCCGGCGGCATTGTACGTGGTGGTCAATCTAAAAAACAACTGTCTCTCGTTTTTACCGGACATGAATACGCCGACGGCGCCAGGACGATACAGAAAGTACTGAAAAAGAATAATGTAAAAGGCACATTTTTCCTTACAGGCGATTTCTACAGGAAGTACCCCGGAATCGCACGGGATATTCAAAAGGATGGACATTATCTCGGCCCCCACTCTGACAAGCACCTTCTGTATGCCGATTGGCAAAAGCGTGATTCCTTGTTGATTTCACAATCTGATTTCGAAAAAGACCTCAACAATAACTATGGAACAATGGAAAAAATCGGCTTGAAAATTGATTCTCCACGCTATTTTATGCCGCCCTACGAATGGTATAACCGGCAAATCAGCGATTGGGCAAAAAGTATGGGTGTGCAAATAGTGAATTTCACACCGGGAACAACATCCAATGCTGATTATACTACGCCTGAAATGAAAAATTACCTCTCCTCGGAAAAGATTTATGACAATATTTTGGCTTATGAAGTGAAGAATGGGTTGAACGGATTTCTCCTCTTAATCCATATAGGGACAGATGCGAAACGGACTGACAAATTGTACAACCGGCTGGAGGATCTGATAAAGGAGTTGAAAAGGAGAGGATACGAATTCAAGGATATAAATACGCTATTAAACAATTAAGAAGATAAAATAATCGTATGAAACGATCGGTTTTTATTCTGTTTATGCTCGCCATATCTTACGCGGTTTTTTCTCAAAATCATGTCGATGACTCTTTGAAACAAAAGCTGGATAGGTCGCTTACCAACATTTACAAGGAAATACTCTTGCGTCCGGGTCGAGTGACGGTGGACAGTATTGCACTGAATGAGAGAAAGAAAAGTATAGAGCTGCATACCAACCTCTCGCTATCCTATCTCCCGATGCGGGAAAATACCGTGCTGCATATCTATGATAGCGTGCGTTACCATCTTCCGGCGGCACAAAAAAAATACACCATCAGTGTCTTCTCCGACGGGCAGGAAATCAGCCATCTGATTCCTAACTATTTCCGCGATAATCAGAAAGACAAGAACAGGATGATCGCGCACAAGGTGAAAAAACCGCTCGTATCCAATATCTCTTCACCGGCTGGGGATTTCGACAAAGGGCTGCTGAATAATCATATCGCCCTCTGGCAAAGCCATGGTTGGTATTACGAGCAGAAACTGGGGCGATGGGAATGGCAGCGGGCGCGTATCTTTCAAACGGTGGAAGACCTCTACACCCAGAGTTACGTGCTACCGTTCCTGGTACCGATGCTTGAAAACGCCGGAGCCAACGTGCTGATGCCCCGCGAACGGGATTACAATAAAACGGAACTGATCATAGACAATGACAACTTTACAGGAGGGAACCGCTCCGGCCGGTCAGGCGAATCAGGTAAATCAGGAGAACCGGACGGCGGATCAGGCCGATATGGCGATTCTCGATATAGGGAAATCAACGGAAAGGAACCATGGCAAAACAGCAGTTTAGCAGGCTTTGCCAATCCCAGAGATATCTACCTCGATGGGGAAAATCCGTTCCGGATGGGAACAGCCAGACAAATCAAAACAATAACCAAGGGGGAGGAAAGCCTTGCAGAGTGGCATCCCGACATTCCCCAAAAGGGGAAATATGGTGTGTATGTTTCCTATCAGACAATGAAAAATAGCAGTGAAGATGCACTCTACAGCGTATACCATGCGGGTGGAAAAACCGATTTTATGGTCAACCAGCAGATGGGTGGAGGTACCTGGATTTTTCTGGGATATTTTCAATTCGACGAGGGTCCCCACCATAAAATCACTCTTTCCAACAAAAGCAGCCGTGCCGGGAGGATAGTCACGGCAGATGCGGTAAAGATAGGTGGAGGAATGGGAAATATGGGGAGGCCCGAAATCAGCGGTTACCCCCGTTATACCGAGGGGGCTCGTTACTGGATGCAGTGGGCAGGCGTACCGGACAGCGTATATAACCGCACCGAAGGGAAAAATGATTATACCGACGACTATGCATCGCGCGGAGCATGGGTCAACTGGCTGGCAGGTGGATCGCCGGTATTGCCCAAAGAAGAGGGACTCAATATCCCGGTGGACCTGGCTTTTGCTTTTCATACCGATGCGGGCACTTTCTGGGGTGATACTATCGTCGGCACGCTCGGTATCTATATGACGCAATTTAACGACGGGCGGTTCGAAAACGGCAAGTCGAGATGGGCATCACGCGATCTCTCGGAGTTGATAATGGACCATATCGTGACCGACATACGGCGCGAATTCGAACCGGAATGGACCCGCCGGCATCTTTGGAACCGTTCCTATGCCGAAGCAAGGATGCCTAACGTACCGACCATGTTGCTGGAGCTGTTATCGCATCAGAACTTTGCCGATATGCGCTACGGGCTGGACCCTTCCTTCCGGTTTACGGTAAGCCGCTCCATCTATAAAGGGATGCTACGGTTTCTGGCAAGCCAATACAACCGCCCTTATGTAGTGCAACCCCTGCCGATAAAAGAGTTCAGTGCCTCTTTTTCTGGCGATACCGAGGTGGAATTGAAGTGGCAACCTTCTCCCGATCCGGTTGAACCGTCGGCAACTCCTTCCCGGTATATAGTCTACACCCGGCTCAATGGCGGAGGCTTCGACAATGGTGTTATCGTAAATACCCACAGCTTCCGCACAACCATACAAAAAGACTCTATCTATAGCTTCAAAGTGGTCGCGGCGAACGACGGAGGGGTCAGCTTTCCGTCGGAAATACTCTCCGTATGCCGTAAAACCGGTCAGAAAGGAGAAATCTTAATCGTCAATGGGTTTACAAGGGTTTCCGCCCCCTTCAGTTTTACTACTTCCGGGGACAGCATTGCCGGTTTCGCTGGCAATATGGATAATGGCGTCCCTTATATCTCCGACCATCATTTCATAGGCCATATGCATGAATTCCGTCGTGTCATCCCTTGGATGGACGACGACGCGTCGGGCTTTGGCGACAGCGATGCGAATTACGAAACCACTGCCATTGCCGGCAATACCTTCGACTACCCCTTTATCCACGGACAGGCTTTTGCTGAAGCAGGGTATTCATTTGTATCCTCATCCGCAGCTGCTATCGAAAAGAAAGCCGTATCTTTACAATCCTATAGTATTGTGGACTGGATACTGGGTAAACAGCGGGAATGGTCGTTGGCACGGGGAGCAAAGCTGCCGCGATTCAAAACGTTCTCCAAACCTAACCAGGAAATTATCACCGATTACTGTAACGATGGCGGTAACATCATTGTCAGCGGCGCTTTTGTAGGTACCGACCTGTGGGATAACCCGTTCGCCACGCCGGAAGACAGGGAATGGGCACAAAACACCCTCAAGTACAAATGGCGAAACAATTATGGCGCAGTAACGGGAGAGGTCAAAGCTGTGATCTCGCCTTTCCCTTCGGTGCAAGGCAATTGGTCCTATTATAATACACTGAACAGCGAGAGTTATGTGGTGGAATATCCCGATGCCATCGAACCGGCAGATGAGAATGCCTTTACCGTATTTCGTTATTCGGAGAATAACCTGAGCGCCGGAGTCATATATAAAGGGGAACAATACGGCGCTGCCATTCTGGGATTTCCCATTGAAGCGGTAAAGAATCAAAAAGACCGCAACCAATTGGTGAAAGGGTTGGTTGAAGCTCTTTATTAATTGAAAATTGAAAATTGAAAGTGAATTTTCTTGGGAACGAGGGCAGAAGCAAACTTGTTTGCATTATGCCGAGAGACGACAGAAAATCTACGTAATGAAAAGTGAAAAATGAAAAGTGTATTCTTCACTTCTCAACTTCAGACTTCTTTTCTAATTAGACACATTGGCATATTAGTCACATTAAGTATATTATGAAAACGATAAACGCTTTTATTCTTTTTACGCAACCGGAACAAGCAAAGAAAACAGTGTCAGCACTCCAACAATCGGAACTGATACAAAAGATTTTTCTGCTTACTCCCGATGAAACAGTTACAATCCCGGAAGGTTGTGAAAAGATTGTTATCGACAGGCTGCAAAGCACGGAGACGATCAGGAAAATCGCCGGTAAATCCAATAGCGACTACTCACTCATCTATCAGAAACCGTCCGTGCTGAAACCGGGATACTTCGCCCTCGAGCGGATGACACGCATCGCTGAAGATACCCGGGCGGGGATGGTCTATGCCGATTACTATGCCATCACGGACGGCGAGAAAAAGAATCATCCTGTGATCGATTATCAGGAAGGAAGCCTGCGCGATGATTTCAATTTCGGATCACTACTGCTCTATAATGCAAATGCTTTGAAAGAAGCCGCAGCAAGGATGAACGAAGACTATCAATTTGCCGGATTATATGACCTGCGCCTCAAGGTATCGCAACGCCATCTACCGGTGCATATCAATGAATACCTTTACACCGAAATAGAAGAGGACACACGTGCCTCGGGAGAAAAGATATTCGATTACGTAGATCCCAAAAACCGGCAGGTGCAAATCGAGATGGAACAGGTTTGTACCCAACACCTGAAAGACGTGGGAGCTTACCTGGCACCCCAATTCGACGAAATCGAATTCAATAAAGACCATTTCGAATACGAAGCCTCTGTAATCATTCCCGTGCGTAACCGTGTAAAAACCATTAAAGATGCTATCACTTCCGTGCTGAAACAAAAGACTGCCTTCCCTTTCAATCTCATTGTAGTGGATAACTATTCTACCGATGGCACTACGGAGGCTATCGACAAATTCAAAGAGGATGAACGACTGAACCATATTATCCCGGAAAGGGATGATCTGGGGATAGGAGGATGCTGGAATCTGGGCGTACATCACCCGAAATGCGGTAAATTTGCCGTACAGCTCGATAGCGATGATGTATATAGCGGAGAAGATACGCTGCAAAAAATTGTCGACGCGTTCTACGAACAACAATGCGCTATGGTGGTAGGCACCTACCGGATGACCAACTTCGATATGGAAGAAATTCCACCGGGCATTATCGACCATCGCGAATGGACGCCCGATAACGGCCGGAACAACGCCCTGCGCATCAACGGGCTGGGAGCCCCCCGCGCTTTCTATACACCTGTGCTGCGGAATATCAAGGTACCCAACACCAGTTACGGTGAAGATTACGCCTTGGGACTGAACATCTCCCGCCACTACCAGATAGGCCGCATTTATGATGTGCTTTACCTCTGCCGTCGTTGGGAAGACAACAGCGATGCGTCACTCGACATAGTGAAAATGAATGCGCATAACCTTTATAAAGACAGGATCAGGACATGGGAATTACAGGCAAGGAAGAAAGTGGGAAGGTGGAAAGGTGGAGACAGGTGCCTAAGTGCCTAAGTGATTAAGTGGTTAAGTGGTTAAGTGGTTAAGTGGTTAGGTCGTTAAGTGGTTAGGTCGTTAAATGGTTAAGTGGTTAGGTGAAATTGGTAATTAGTAATTGGTAATTGGTAATTGGTAATTTAAATATGAGTGAACCATTGATTCAGGTAGGGATATTATTGAGACAGCAGAAAATTGATTTTTCGTTGCCTGCCGGTTATAAGCTGAATGGAGAAGAGATGCAGCCGGGAAATTATTCGGTTGAAATGGCTGATGGGAAAATCCTTTTCAACGGGCAGATATCCGATGAACTTATTTTCGAAGCCGGCGACCCGCATCATAACGCTTTCGGGCTAAAAAACGTGATCATCGGCGTGCAATTCCACTGGGAACGCAAAGAAGACCAACACTTTTTAGGCAGCCTGAAATTTATTATGGAAAACGGTAATCTCTCGGCGATCAATATCGTTTCATTAGAAGACTATCTCACCAGTGTGATCTCATCCGAAATGAGCGCTACCAGTTCCGAAGAACTGCTGAAAGCACATGCAGTCATCTCCCGCAGCTGGCTGCTGGCACAGATAGACAAAACCCGATCGCTTGAAAATGCCGGCACCGGTTACCAAACCTCATTCGAAACCCCTACGGAGATAGTACGCTGGTACGACCGGGAGAATCACGCCCGGTTCGACGTCTGTGCCGACGACCACTGCCAGCGTTATCAAGGAATTACCCGCCAATCCACGGAACTGGTAAAGAAAGTGATCCGGGAAACATGGGGAGAAGTACTCCTCCATGACGGTGCCATCTGTGACGCCCGCTTTTCAAAGTGTTGCGGCGGCGTGATGGAGACATTTGAAAACGTGTGGGAACCCAAGGCACATCCCTATCTACAGGCAAAACCAGATTATACCGAAGGTTCACCCCTACCCGACCTGACCATTGAGGAAAATGCGGAGAAATGGATCCGCACCTCTCCCCCCGCTTTCTGTAACACACAGGATGTAACTGTATTAAGGCAGGTGTTGAATGATTATGACCGGGAAACATCCGATTTTTACCGATGGACGATAACCTATTCGCAGGAAGAGTTATCCACCCTTATCAGACAACGCTCCGGCATCGATTTCGGAGAAATCATAGCCCTTCAACCACTCGAAAGGGGCACTTCAAGCCGTATTATCCGCCTGAAAATCATGGGTACAGAGAGGGTGATGACAATCGGCAAAGAGCTGGAAATACGGCGCACCCTATCGAAGTCGCATCTTTATAGTTCCGCATTCGTTGTCGATACGCGGGATGAAGATGATAACGGCATTCCGCAGACATTCATCCTCACCGGTGCCGGATGGGGCCACGGCGTGGGGCTATGCCAGATCGGAGCGGCCATCATGGCGGAAAAAGGATACAATTATCAACAGATATTGACCCATTATTTTCCGGAGTCTGAAATAATTACTAATTACCAATGACTAATTATGGGCTATGAATCATATTGAAAAGGAAAATATTATATTGGACAAGACATATAACTATGCAATTAGAATTGTAAAATTATATCAATATCTATGTAAAGAGAAAAAAGAATTTGAATTGTCTCGACAGATTTTACGTAGTGGAACGTCTATTGGTGCAAATGTCGAAGAATCAATTGGAGGACTTTCCCGAAAAGATTTTCTGGCTAAATTAGGTGTATCTTATCGGGAAGCCCGTGAAACCCGTTTTTGGTTGAGAGTATTAAGAGACACCGATTACATCTCTCAGGAACAAAGTGATAGTATGTTGGAGGACCTGGAAGAAATCATTCGTATTATCACGGCAATTCAAAAAACGACAAAAAGTAATATCTAATTGGTAATTAGTAATTGGTAATTAGTAATTGGTAATTGGTAATTTAAAAAAGATGAATACAAAACGCAATCCCTGGGCATGGATACCCACCCTCTATTTTGCCGAAGGCTTACCGTACGTAGCGGTAATGGTCGTTTCCGTCGTCATGTATAAACGCTTCGGACTGTCTAATACCGACATAGCCCTCTATACCAGCTGGCTCTACCTTCCATGGGTCATCAAACCGTTCTGGAGCCCCTTCGTGGATATCCTGAAAACCAAACGGTGGTGGATCATATCCATGCAGTTGCTCATCGGCGCCGGATTCGCGGGGATCGCCTTTACCCTCCCCGCCCCTTTCTTCCTGCAAGCATCACTGGCTTTCTTCTGGTTGATGGCTTTCAGCTCCGCCACCCATGACATTGCTGCCGACGGTTTTTATATGCTGGCGCTGGACGATTCACAGCAATCGTTCTTTGTCGGTATCCGCAGTACCTTTTACCGCCTCGCCTCCATTACCGGACAAGGATTATTGGTGATCCTGGCCGGATTCCTCGAGAAAAGTACCGGCAACATCCCTTATGCATGGAGCATCACTTTTTTCATCCTGGCAGGACTATTTATCGCATTCTTTGCGTGGCACCGGTTCGCACTGCCCCGTCCTGCGAGCGACACGGGAAAAGCAGCCCACACTCCCGGGGAGGTGATGAATGAATTTGTCAATACATTCAAGACCTTTTTCATGAAAAAGGGAATCGGACAGGCAATCGCTTTTATGCTATTGTACCGGCTTGCCGAGGCTATGTTGGTGAAATTGACCTATCCTTTCCTGCTCGATGCACGTGAAGTGGGAGGACTGGGACTGAGCACACAGGATGCGGGAATAGTATACGGTACCGTGGGAGTAATCGCCCTTACCCTGGGAGGAATCGTCGGTGGAATTGTAGCTTCCCGAAAAGGGCTTAAATACTGGATATGGCCCATGGCATTGGCGATCACACTTCCCAACCTGGCCTACCTCCTCCTGGCTATATACCAGCCGGAGAATTTCATTTGGGTGAATGTGGCAATAGCTCTCGAGCAATTCGGTTACGGGTTCGGATTCACGGCATATATGCTCTTTCTGATCTATTTCTCGCAAGGTGAACACAAGACAGCGCATTACTCTATTTGCACGGGATTTATGGCATTGGGCATGATGCTACCGGGTATGGCCGCAGGCTGGATACAGGAGCAGTTGGGTTACGTGAATTTCTTTATCTTCATCGTAATAGCCATTATCCCGACTCTTATACTGATTCCTTTCTTAAAGATCGACAAAGAGTTCGGGAAAGCGAAAAACTAATGAGCCAATATGAATAATGTGATGATGAAGCTAATATGCCAATCCCGATAAATCGGAACAACTTGTCCCGGCAGGTCGGGAGGTAGTGACCAATGAAATGTCTTGATGACCGCACTATTGTTTTTAACATAACTAATTAGTAATTAATAACTGGTAATTAGTAATTGGTAATTGGTAATTAGTAATTAGTAATTAGTAATTGGTAATTAGTAATTAGTAATTGGTAATTAGTAATTGGTAATTAATAAAAAGATATGAATAAATTCTTACTATGCATAGTATGGGGCCTGCTTGTCCCTTTGACTTCTTCCGCACAAAAGATACACGTAAAGACGGGAATCGAAGTGTTGAAAGAATCCAATTTCAAAGTATTACAAGGGAAACGGGTTGGACTGATTACCAACCCGACCGGGGTGGATAATACCCTGAAGTCGACCATCGATATCCTGCATGAAGCACCCAATGTGGAACTGGTAGCTCTTTACGGTCCGGAACACGGCGTACGGGGAGATGTACATGCCGGCGACAAGATCGAGTCATTTACCGATCCCAATACCGGCGTGCCCGTCCATTCCCTCTATGGAGCCACCCGGAAGCCCACCAAAGAAATGCTGGAAGGCGTGGATGTGCTTGTATATGATATCCAGGATATAGGATGCCGGTCCTATACTTACATCTCTACCATGTACCTGGCCATGCAGGCCGCAGCAGAAAACGACATCGAATTCGTAGTACTCGACCGTCCGAACCCGCTTGGTGGGGTGAAAGTAGAAGGCAACCTGGTGGAAGAGGGTTTCTTCTCGTTTGTCAGCCAACTGCGGATTCCCTATGTCTATGGCCTTACCTGCGGAGAATTGGCGGAAATGATCATCGGAGAAAAGATGATTCCCCAACCTTGTAAACTGACGGTGGTAAAGATGAAAAAGTGGCGTCGTAAAATGAATTTCGAGGAGACAGGGCTACCCTGGGTTCCTACTTCGCCCCACATACCTTTCGCCCACTCAGCCTATTTTTATCCCGTATCGGGAATCTTGGGAGAGCTGGGGTACATGTCTATCGGGGTGGGTTATACCCTCCCTTTCGAAATGTTTGCCGCCGACTGGATCAATGCCGGGGAATTCGCCCGGGCACTGAATGCGAAACGGCTGCCGGGAGTGACTTTCCGTCCTATCCACCTGAAACCGTACTATGCGGTTGGACAAGGAAGCAATTTTCAAGGGGTACAAATATACCTGACCGATTTCCGGGAAGCACGCCTATCGGATATACAGTTCCATGTAATGGAGGTAGCCGCACAACTCTATCCCGACAAGAAAGTGTTCGATCACGCTCCCGAAAACCGGTTCGACATGTTCGACAAAGTAAGCGGCAGCAACTTTATCCGTCTGGAGTTTTCCAGGAACCATCGTTTTGCCGATATTCAGTCCTATTGGACAAAAGATGAAGAAGCATTCAAAAGATTATCGAAGAAATATTACCT
Source organism: Proteiniphilum sp. (assembly GCF_040307845.1). Lineage (GTDB taxonomy): Bacteria > Bacteroidota > Bacteroidia > Bacteroidales > Dysgonomonadaceae > Proteiniphilum. Next base: position 192,092 of record NZ_JAWRIS010000061.1, on the reverse strand, counting down.
TTACAGATAGTAAAAAGTGAATTTTCTTAGGAACGAGGGCAGAAGCAAACTCGTTTGCCACTGTTTTCGATAAGGCAACACAGATGAAAAACTTGTTTTTCTCTGTTGAGCGAAGAAAACATCTGAGTTTACTCGAATATGCCGAGTGACGACAGAAAATCTACGAAGTGAAAAATGAAGAATGAAGAATGAAGAATGAAAAGTGAAGAATGGATAATGAATAATCTGTAATTGGTAATTGGTAATTGGTAATTGGTAATTGGTAATTTAAAATATATGAATACAATAAACGCTCCTCAGCAAAGCAGCCGTTTACTCTCGCTCGACATTCTCCGGGGAATCACCATCGCCGGTATGATCATGGTCAATAATCCCGGTTCATGGAGTTCTGTCTATGCTCCCCTTCGTCACGCACATTGGCACGGGCTTACGCCTACCGACCTGGTATTTCCGTTCTTTATGTTTATCATGGGCGTATCCACCTTTATGTCGCTGCGGAAATTCCATTTCGAACCGTCCAAAGCGGCCATCTGGAAAATTGTACGGCGCACCGTCCTTATTTTCGTGATCGGCCTGGCATTGGGATGGTTCGGACAACTATGCAGGGGACTGGCTTCGGGAGAGCCTTTCACCCAGGCAGCCACCCATTTTGATACCCTTCGCATACTGGGTGTACTGCAACGGTTAGGGCTGGCATATGGTTTCGCAGCGCTGATCGTCCTATTCGTAAAAAGTAAATATTTGCCATGGGTAACAGCCCTGCTGTTAATAGGCTACTTTCTGATCCTGCAATTTGGGAAAGGATTCGACATGTCGGAACAGAATATCATTGCCGTGATCGACAGGACATTATGGGGTACCGATCACATGTACAAAGATACTACCTCATTGGGTGAGCGGATCGCATTCGACCCGGAAGGGTTGCTTAGCACACTCCCCTCCATTGCCCATGTACTGATTGGCTTTCTGTTCGGCAAATTAATCGTTGAGAATAAAGACAATCATACCCGTGTGGAGAAACTGCTGATCTGGGGTACCATCCTCGCATTCGCCGGATTGCTCCTGCAATACGGCTGTCCGATCAACAAGAAAATATGGAGCCCGACCTTCGTCCTCACCACGACAGGGTTTGCCGCTCAACTGTTGGGATTGCTTATCTGGATCATCGATATCAACAAAAAAGAGCGATGGAGCCGGTTCTTTCACGCGTTCGGCGTCAATCCGCTTATCGTATATGTTTTTGCCGGGGTATTCGCTACACTGCTCTCCAATATCAGGTTTACGGTGCGAGGTGAAGCTATTTCCATCAAAGGGTTTGTCTATGAGGTATTACTGCGTCCCTGGGCTGGTGATTATTTCGGATCGCTGCTGTACGCTCTCCTGTTTATCACAGTTTGCTGGCTTTTCGGATATATTCTTTACAAACGGAATATTTATATCAAATTATAGGTGCTTACGGTTTACGATCCCGTGTGTGGTTCGGGTGGAATGCTCTCCGAATCACAAAATTTTTCAAAGCAAAACAAACAATGACAAAGGAGGAATTAGTCAATAAGCTTGGCGACCTGGAATGGGAGGACTTTGAAGTAAAATCCGCGAAAGGTGGTTTACCTAAAAGTGCATGGGAAACCGTTTCTTCATTTGCCAATACGTTTGGTGGGTGGATTCTTTTTGGTATAAGTCAAGTTGGTAAAACATTTGAAGTTCAGGGGTTGTCCAATCCTGAGCAGATAGAACAAGACTTCTTGAATACCATTAGGGGAGGCAAGTTCAATGCCTTTGTCTCAACAAGGCAACAAAGGTTTCAGATGGAAGGCAAAAGTATATTGGGTTTTTACATCCAACCGTCGAAGTATAAACCTATCTATTTCAACAACCCTCAAAACACTTTTATAAGAAGAGGAAGTGCGGACCATAGAGCTACAAGTCTTGAGATTGATGCTATGTTTAGAGATCAATCGTATGGTACAAAAACAAATGAACAAGTAGAGAAAACCAACAGAAGTGATATAAACAATACATCCCTTCAGCAATACCGAAGCTATATGTCACGGTTTAACCCTAATGTTAGTTACAACCGATACACAGACGATGAGTTTTTAAACAAACTAAGAGTTATAGAAGACGGAAAGTGTACTTATGGCGGATTGCTATTTATGGGAAAAAGAGAAAGTATTGAACGTCATTTTCCTGACTTCCGCATAGACCTCCTTGAAATACCCGGCACATCAATTTCAGACGTAAAGATAAGCTACACTTTCAGGTTGGATGAACATGAAAATCTTTGGGATTATTATTTTGCCTGCTTCAATCGACTAAAAGCAAAAGTAGATGTGGAGTTCACATTGACTAATGAAGGCTTTGGGCAGGAATTATCGCCAGGATTGACAGCCATACGTGAAGCCTTGGTGAATATGCTTATGCACGCCGATCATTTCTCAATGGCTAAGTCAAGAATCAGAATCTTTGATGACTACATAGAGTTTTACAATCCCGGGGGCTTGCCCAAACCATTTGAGGAAATAAAATCAAAAGACTTGTCATTGCCGCGCAACCCTATTATCGCCAAACTATTTAGGATGGTTCGATTAGCTGAAAATGCAGGGTATGGTTTTGACAAATTAGAACATTGTTGGCTTGAGTATAACGGGACAACACCGGAATATATGATTGAATTTGATTCTATTGTAAGTAAGTTTTCTGTAAAAGGATTATCAGCCACTAGCTTCATTCCAATCGCTGCAGAACTTAACAATACATTAAAGAAAGATAAACTATCAATAGAGCTATTACAGGATAAACTAAAGTATTTCAAAGTCTTTGTGAAAGAAAAACACCCTGATTTATTTTCGAAATTAAATGAAGAGAATAATAAAATAGACTGGTTTATATTTATGCTTATCGAAATTAATGGGAAACTTTCTCTGCAAAATATTGGAGATATTTTAAATGTTACAAGAAGAACTGTTGATTTTAATATCAACCGATACAGAAATAATGGATACATAAAAAGAGAGGGATCGACAAAAAGAGGAAAATGGACAATAACTTAACGTAAAAGAACCGTCTTTTTACGTGAAAGAAAGCAGAATCTACGTGAAAGAAAACAGAGTATCAAGATGTAAAATAGACAAGAACAATGCAAAACACTGTTGCATAACACTTTATCCACGTGAGAGAAAACAGAATCTACGTGAAAGAAATGTAAAAGAAACACACATGTATATAAAAGAAAATGTACTAGTATGCGAGAAATTTTAATTGCCGACAGCGGCGCTACCAAAACGGACTGGTGCCTTACAAAAAACGGGGAAATAATACAACGGTTTTCGACCAAAGGCATTAGTCCTGTTTTCCAGACCGGAGAAGAGATTGCGCAGGAAATCAGGTCGAATGTTTATCCCGCACTGAAAGATGTCGGTATAAAAGCTGTCTATTTCTACGGAGCAGGGTGTATCCCTGAGAAAATAGAATTGGTACGCAATGCCATTCTTCAATCCTTCCCCGTGGATACCATTCATGTTTACAGCGACCTGGTAGCAGCCGCCCATAGTCTTTGCGGACACAGTGCAGGAATTGCCTGTATCCTGGGAACAGGAAGCAACTCATGTCAATGGAACGGAGATGAGATTGTAAAACAGATCTCCCCGCTCGGTTTCATTTTAGGGGATGAAGGAAGTGGTGCCGCATTAGGGAAAAACTTAGTGGGTGACGCGTTGAAAAACCAACTCACCGACGGCCTGAAAGAGGCATTGCTCGACGAGTATGACCTTACCCCTGCGATTATCATCGACAAGGTATACCGTCAACCTTTCCCGAATCGTTTTCTGGCAAGCCTCTCCCCATTTTTGCTGAAACATATCGGCGACCAGAGTATTCGACAGATTGTTATCCGCTCTTTTTCTGCTTTTTTTGAAAGGAACGTGATGCAATACGATTATCAAAAAAATATAATTAATTTTGTGGGTTCTATCGCCTGGTATTTCTCTGCGCCCTTAAAAGAGGCCGCAGCCGAAAAAAGAATTGAGGTAGGAATAATTGCTCAATCTCCCATGCCGGGACTGGTTGAATATCATAATTACTAATTATCAATTACTAATTACCAATTACCAATTACCGATGACTAATTAATCGGATTAAGCACATTAGTCTCATTGGCACATTGGTCTCATTGGCACATTAGCACATTGGTATATCATCAAATCATCACATCAATACATCAATACAATGTCTTTTATCAAAATAACAGAACAGTCTTCATTATACGACAATCTAGAACAAAAATCCGTTCTGGAGATTCTCACTGAGATTAACCGGGAAGATCAGAAAGTGGCGCTGGCCGTACAAAAAACTATTCCCGAGATAGAAAAACTGGTGACAGGTATAGTGGAAAGAATGCAGAGAGGAGGACGTCTTTTTTATATTGGTGCAGGTACAAGCGGCAGGCTCGGTGTGCTCGACGCCTCTGAAGTCCCGCCTACCTTCGGCATGCCCGACACCTATGTGATAGGTCTCATTGCCGGAGGAGATGTTGCATTACGAAATCCGGTGGAAGCAGCCGAAGATGACCTTGAGAAGGCCTGGGAAGAACTCATAATATATAAGATCAATCAAAACGATGTGTTGGTGGGAATTGCAGCTTCAGGTACCACTCCTTATGTAATAGGAGCATTACGCCGTGCCCGTGAAAAAGGGATCCTTACGGCAGCTATTTGCTGTAATCCCGATTCTCCTGTAGCTGCAGAAGCGGATATCAGGATAGAACCTGTTGTCGGGCCGGAATACGTGACGGGAAGTACCCGTATGAAAGCAGGAACAGCACAGAAAATGGTGCTCAATATGATTACGACAAGCACTATGATCAGGCTGGGAAGGGTAAAAGGCAACCGCATGGTAAATATGCAACTCACCAACCAGAAGCTGATAGACAGGGGTACCCGCATGATCGTGGATGAATTGGGACTTTCTTACGAACAGGCTAAAAACCTGCTCCTGCTCCACGGCTCGGTCAAAAATGCCATAAACAGTTATACAAAAATACAATAAATACCCGCAAAATGGCAATCATCATTCATACAGACCATCCCGATCTTTTACTGGACAAGATATATGAAGCAATAGAAAACAAAAAAGCAGATAAATGGGTGACAACAACAGACGGTTACCTTACCTATGGTACGCTCCTGTGGAAAAATGAAGCTTTTTTCAAACCCCAAATATGGGTAGACGACAAACAACTCCGTTTCGGATTGATAAAGCGAAAAGACAGAAAACATATTTCTACAAAACTTTATACAGCTTTTCATACGAAACTGGTTGAGACGCTGTTGTCCCACTTCGACCGGGATTTCAGGAATGTAACTGCCACAGCCGTACGCACAGATCCCGACCGATTCTGATATTATATTCCGCCTTATCACGAGCGAAGTGAGTTCTATCATTTATCGCCGAAAGCTTATCACAAGCGACGCGAATAATATCATTTATCATTTTTAATTGAATAATTATGTTCCGAATTCCAACTCTCCTGCTACTGATCGTTTTATTCACATCTGTAGACGCACAGGACACTGAATACAAGACCCTCTCCAATATTCCCTATTATCCGGAAGAAGTACGCTCACAAGACAACTATATCTGTGAACGATGTATGCTCGATATCTACTATCCGGTAAATAAGAAAGATTTCACTACGATAGTCTGGTTTCACGGCGGTGGCCTGACGGGAGGCAACAAAGAACTTCCCGACGCTTTAAAGGACAAAGGACTCTGCATTGTAGGTGTGAACTACCGACTTGCTCCGGGAGTAAAAGCGCCCGCATATATTGAAGATGCGGCAGCAGCAGTGGCATGGGTTTTTAAGAATATCAGACAATATGGAGGCGATACTTCGCAGATATTTGTATCGGGACATTCTGCCGGTGGGTATCTGGCCATGATGATAGGACTGGATAAACAATACCTTGCCGTGCATAATATCGATGCCAATAGTATCGCGGGCCTGATCCCTTTTAGCGGACAGGCTGTCACCCACTTTACGATACGGAAGGAAAACGGAATCGACGACAAACAACCTGTGGTGGATAAATATGCGCCGCTATTCCATGTACGTGCCGACGCCCCTCCCATGTTGCTCATCACCGGAGACCGCGAACTGGAACTCCTGGGCCGTTACGAAGAGAATGCTTATCTCGCCCGCATGATGAAAGTGGCGGGACACCAGCAGACCCGTTTACTCGAACTGGACGGGTATGGCCATGACATGGTATATCCCGCGTTTCCCCTGCTGTTGAATGAAATAATGCGCTTAAGCAAATCAAATTAATAATGAAGATTAAACTAAAAGTGTATCCTTTCATTCTGATTTTCCTCGGAATCTGCGAACTGGGGATTGCACAGGAGGATTCGCTTTGCGTAGGACATCATTGGACAGAAAATGAGGCAAACCTGAAAATGAAAGAGTTTGCGTTGACATGGAATGACCGGGTCTCATGGGAAAAACGCGCGGAGATCATCAGGATTGGCCCGAATGGGAGCAGCCGTTTTAGCGTATGATATGGTAGGATACGGAGATTCTCATCCGTTTGTTTCGCATAAGATCCCCATTTCAATATTATTACAAACCGGGAACAGCAAAAGAGTCTTGGAATATTTGCTGTCCCGACCGGACGTCGATCCTGAACGGGTAGGTATAACCGGCGAATCCGGTGGCGCTACACAGACCTTTTTATTAACGGCGATAGACGACAGGATAAAAGCCTCGGTACCTATGCGCGCCAGGTCCAATGTTGCTTATTTCTGATGGAAACGACTGGACCAGAAATACACCTCTGATCGAATATCCCTATATTCAGAAGGTGTATCCCGCTTATGATGCTGAACACCTCGTGGAAAACGCTCATCTCCAGGCAGAAAAGCATGATTATGGTTATTCGAAACGTGCGGCCATGTATAACTTTTTCGCCTATCACCTCAAATTAAATTCAGGAAACGTAATATGGTCGCCCACTATCAATGAGGATTTTGTTACGATCCTGCCTGAAAATGCACTAAGAGTTTACACGCAAGACAACCCTTTCACGGATATTCCGGGTGTATTTTAAGACGAGATATTTCATCATAAAGCCCCTGCAAATACTGGATAGCCGTATTCGGAGCTTTATAGATATGACGGATAACAAAACGAAGTTCCTTTATATCTTCTAATGCAGGATCAGAATAACGGAGTTGATACTTCAAAATTTAAACTGTTTTTTCATATCTACACCATAATCTTCGCTTAAATCATCCAAAAGTTTCGAGAAGACCTCTTCATGCGTAGGAGCGTTTTCAATTCCTTCAGGAGGAGGATATTGAATTGTTACGGTCCTTTTGTTCAGCAGTTCTCGCACAATTTTTCGCCCTGCGGGCCTGGACACGTCAATAGTAGCTATCACTTTATTATTCATACTCATATTTTCCTTACAATTACAAATATATACTATTTGATTGGAATAATGCAAAAGGTAAAGTTAAAAAATTTGCCTACCTTTGCAGGTTTAAATTTTACTGAAAATAAAGAAGATATGCTAACGAACGTCTGCCTCAAAGGTACCGAAGAGTTGTATGCCACACCTATTTTGCAGCAAACGGCTTTCTGGTCGGAGGTAAAAACATCACTGGGGGCCAACACCCTTGCCATTAATTTTACTACCCAACGGCCCGATCTCTTTCCGAAATTGGACGATCAGCCATATATACAATCAGACCTGTTGGTTATCCTGCAGCAGATCGACCGGAGTCATTCCGTGGCTTATGTGCCTTACGGTCCGGAAATTGAACCGGCCGATGAATTCCAGGGCATGTTCCTGGAAGAACTCTCCGAATCTCTGCGATCTGTGTTACCTGCAAATTGCATCCTTATCCGATATGATCTTTGTTGGGAATCGTATTGGGCCAGGGAAAAAGATCACTTCGACGAAAGCGGGATATGGAAAGGCGAGCCGGAAAGCCACTCTCAGGAACTTCGTTTCAATTTCAGCACGCAGCACTGGAATTTCAAAAGGGCACATTCCAATATTTTACCGGCCAACACTATCTATCTCGATCTCACACAAGATAGCGAGATCCTTCTCGGAAAGATGAAACCGAAAACCCGTTACAATATTAAATTAGCACAGCGGAAAGGTGTTACGGTAAGATCGATGGGAATGGAAGGAATGGATATCTGGTATGAACTCTATAAAGAGACAGCAACAAGGAATCACCTGCTCTTGAATGATATAAAGTATTTTCGGGCTGTACTTGACGCCCGGGCTGAGAACAGCAGTTCTCCAGCCGAGGTAAGCCTTCTTATAGCGGAATATGACGGAAAACCATTGGCGGCCATGTTCCTGGTCATTACAGGCAACAGAGGATCTTATCTGTACGGCGCATCCTCGTCGTTGCACCGCAATCTGATGGCGACCTACGCATTGCAATGGGAAGCGATCATGAGATCACAACAAACGGGATGTACTGAGTATGACATGTTCGGCATTTCTCCTTCGCCAGATCCCGGACATCCGTTATATGGGTTATACAAATTCAAATCGGGATTCGGTGGTGAAATATACCATAGCCTCGGTTGTTGGGATTATCCGTTAGATAAAGAAGCCTACACTCTCTTCCGCGCTTCAGAACTACATAGCCAGGGATACCATTTAAGTTAAAACAGAGAAGAAAACGCCCTATGGGAACCGGTAAACAATACTGTTGATATTCATACCGGCTCCTACAGAGGCCAATACAATATTGTCTCCACTCTTCAGCACATGATCGTCCATCTTTCCACGCATAATCATGTCGAGCAACGTGGGAACGGTAGCCACCGATGAGTTGCCCAACCAGGAGATGGTCATCGGCATAATATATTCAGGCACCTCCTTGAGATTGTATAGGTTGAATAACCTTTTCAGGATAGCGTCGTCCATTTTCCCATTGGCCTGATGGATCAACACCTTGCTCACCTTATCAATATGCAATTTCAGTTTATCGAGTCCGGATTTTATAGCTTTCGGCACATTCTCCAGAGCGTACTGATAAAGCCGCCGGCCGTTCATCTTCAGGTAATAATCTTTCTTTTCTGCCAATTCCGGATTATAGGAATACCCCATGTGAAGCATATTCACATAGTCTAACGCATCACTGCGCGAGTTGTGACCGATCACACCTACGGGGGTATCGCTCTCTCTTGCTTCCATCACCGCAGCTCCGGCACCATCGGCATAAATCATACTGTCCCGGTCATGCGGATCGGATATACGCGACAGCACATCCGCTCCTACCACCAATATCTTCTTTGCATCACCCGAACGGAGATAGTAGTCGGCCTGGATCACCGCCTGCACCCACCCGGGACAGCCAAACAAAATGTCATACGCCACCGCGGAAGGATTGGCAATACCCAATTTTTGTTTCAGACGGGCAGCCATCGTCGGCAGCACATCTATCCTTATATTATCCTTGGTTGTCTCCCCGAAGTTATGGGCAAAAATGATATAATCAAGTTCTTCCTTATCCACTCCAGCCGCTTCTAAAGCTCTCTGAGAAGCAACGAGAGCCAAATCGGACGTCGTCTCATCATCGCTGGCATAGCGCCGCTCAGCAATCGTGGTGATTTCTTCAAACTTACGAGTGATTTCTTCATTAGGAGTGGGAAGTTTTTCCCCCGTAGAATCATAAAACTCGTAATTGTGGAAAAACTCATTTTTTATCTGTTTGGCAGGGACATAACAGCCCGTACCCGTAAAAACACTATAAAGTTTACTCATTACAAATTATTCTTAGTTAACTTGATAACCTTATACCTTTTTTAATTCCAATTTCTTCTTACAAAATACAAAAGTACATGATTTTTTCTAAATAAACTACAAGCGGGTAAAAATTACCATTATAATCAATCCGCATCTGCATCCCGGGTATTTCGGAGATAGCCGGATGTTTCAGAGATAATCGGATTAGACACATCCTCATAAAGTTGCAAGTCGAAATATTTAGCCGCGGCAGTCACATGGTCCATCACATCGGAGCATATATCTTCATACTTAAGCCACTCGGTAGTAGCAGTAAAAAAATAGAGTTCGAGAGGAAGCCCTTTTGATGTGGGTTGCAACTGGCGGACCAGTATCAGTAATTCCTTATGTACTTGAGGATGATTCTTCAGATAAGAAAGAATATATTGCCGGTAAAGTCCCATGTTGGTGAGGTTTCTCCCATTGATGGAAAGAGACTTGTCGGCTCCATTTGCCTGATTGTATTCATTGATCTCTTCACTTCTGGTACGGATATAACCTGTGATGAGTCCTATCCTTTCCAATTCTTTCAACTCCTCATCTTCCAGGAAACGGATAGTGGATTGTTTCACAAAAACGGAACGTTTTAACCGCCTGCCCCCGGTCTCTACCATACCACGCCAATTCTGGAACGACTCCGATACCAGTGAATAAGGCGGAATAGTTGTAACCGTCTTATCGAAATTCCGGATCTTTACGGTGGTGAGTGAGATCTCGAACACATCCCCGTCGGCGTCATATTTGGGCATGGTGATCCAGTCGCCAATACGCACCATGTCGTTGGCCGATACCTGGATACTGGCCACAAATCCCAGAATAGGATCCTTGAAGACCAACATCAAGACGGCGGAAAGGGCTCCCAGTCCGGTAAGGATATGGGCGGGATTCTGTCCTGTCAATATTGAGAAAAGAATGATAAAACCAATACAATAAAGTACAATTTTCACCACCTGGGCATAGCTTTCCAGAGGCTTATCCCTCATCCTTGGCTTCTTGGCAAGCGTGTCGAAGAAGGCATTCAGGACTGACATCAGGAGCCATATCACATAGAATATCAGGAAGATGTCGACCAACTTATTGACAAACGCCATTGTTTTCGGAAACTGGTCAAAAATAATAGGGATAGAACCCTTTATCAGGCTGTAAGGTATCACCATTGCCAGATAATGGGAAAACCGTCTTTTGGAAAGATTGTTAAGGAATTCGGCACGCGTTATTTTTCCAAAACGATCAAGCACATTCTGCAGGATAATACGGGTCAGGTATTGCACTACAAACACCAACACCGTTAACACTATCAGCAGAATGACCAGATTGACATACTTGGCCCAGTTGTCGGTAACACCAATATTTTGAAGCAATTGAAGGGACCAATCGCTGATGGCATTGGTTGAACGTGAAATTTGTTGGATATTCTCTTCGTTCATAAGATTATCTGTTTTTATGTATGAAATTACACAAAGGTACGGTTTTTAGCAGAAAGGTGCAAATGGATAGGTGCCTAAGTGCCTAAGTGGACAGGTGACTAAGAGGAAAGGTGGAAAAGTGTACTATCATTTACTACGCGAAGCACATTATCTTTCAAAGAATAATTGTATTTTTGTCAAAGCAGTCCGTACTCCGATATGAACAGATACAGGAATTGCTTTCAAATGTATTATATCTAAACAACTTAACAAGAATATGGGAAAAGTACTGATCATTGGCGCCGGTGGCGTGGGAACGGTAGTGACCAATAAAGTGGCGCAAAACAGCGATGTGTTCACCGATATTATACTGGCAAGCCGTACCAGGAGTAAATGTGATGCCATTGCCGAAGATGTAAAGCGCCGTACAGGCGTGACGATCCGGACAGCACAGGTAGATGCCGACAGCGTACCGGAACTGGTAAAACTGTTCAATGAATATAAACCGGAATTGGTGATTAACGTAGCGTTGCCCTATCAGGACCTGACCATCATGGATGCCTGCCTGGAATGCGGCGTGAATTATCTGGACACAGCCAATTACGAGCCGAAAGATGAAGCTAAGTTCGAATATAAATGGCAGTGGGCATACAAGGATAAGTTTGAAAAAGCGGGGCTGACCGCCATCCTTGGTTGTGGATTTGATCCCGGGGTGACAAGCATTTTCACCGCCTATGCCGCCAAACACCATTTCGATGAGATCCACTACCTCGACATTGTGGATTGTAACGCAGGCGACCATGGCAAGGCTTTCGCCACCAACTTCAATCCCGAAATCAATATCCGCGAAGTAACACAGAAAGGTAAATATTGGGAAAACGGACAATGGGTGGAAACAGAGCCGCACGAAATCCACAAGCCGCTCAACTACCCCGAAATCGGACCCAAAGAGTCTTACGTGATTTATCACGAAGAGTTGGAATCGCTCGTGAAAAACTTCCCCACCCTCAAGCGGGCACGTTTCTGGATGACTTTCGGACAGGAATACCTCACTCACCTGCGCGTGATACAGAACATCGGCATGGCGCGGATCGATGAAGTGGAATACAACGGACAAAAGATCGTCCCCATCCAGTTCCTGAAAGCGGTACTTCCCGATCCGGGCGAACTGGGAGAGAACTACACGGGTGAAACATCTATCGGATGCCGTATAAAGGGCATTAAAGACGGCAAGGAACGCACTTACTATATCTATAACAACTGTAGCCACGAAGCGGCCTACCAAGAGACCGGTGCCCAGGGTGTGAGTTATACCACGGGCGTACCGGCGACCATTGGCGCCATGATGTTCTTACAGGGTATCTGGAAAAAACCGGGCGTTTACAATGTGGAAGAGTTCAATCCCGATCCGTTCATGGAGCAACTCAACAAACAGGGATTGCCGTGGCACGAACAGTTCGATATAGACCTGGAAGTATAGTTCTACCATTCGTTTGGTTTAGTGATATCATACTACTTGTGAATGTTGAGTTAATAATCAGAAAACAGAGATAAATGGGGATCAAAAGTTTAGTCAATATCGTCGATTACGACAAGGATGATATCTATCGAATCATCAAGAGTGCCTCCAGGTTCAAGCAGAATCCCAACCGGGATTTATTGCAGGGGAAAGTGTGTGCTACACTTTTCTTCGAGCCGTCTACCCGTACACGTCTCAGTTTCGAGACGGCAGTCAACCGTCTGCGCGGACGCATCATCGGCTTTTCCGACGCAGCTACCAGCAGTTCCACCAAAGGGGAGTCGCTCAAAGACACCATTATGATGGTAAGCAACTATGCCGACCTCATCATCATGCGGCACCATCTGGAAGGCTCTGCCCGCTACGCTTCGGAGATATCGCCCGTACCCATAATCAATGCAGGAGATGGCTCCAACCAGCATCCTACACAGACAATGCTCGACCTGTTCACTATCTACGAGACGCAGGGAACACTGGAAAACCTCACGGTCACCATCGTGGGCGACCTGAAATACGGACGTGCGGTACACTCGCTTATCCAGGGACTTTCGCACTTCAACCCCACATTCAACTTTGTGGCACCGGAAGAATTGCATATCCCCGACAAGTACAAAACGTTCTGCGATAACAAGAAAATCCCTTACAGGGAATTTACAGACTTCTCGCCCGAGGCGATCAACAGCGCTGATATCCTTTATATGACCCGGGTACAGAAAGAGCGTTTTACAGACCTCATGGAATATGAGAAAGTAAAAAATATTTATATCCTTCATAACCGCATGCTGGAAGATTCCAAAGAAAACCTGAAGGTAATGCATCCTCTTCCACGCGTAAAAGAGATTGATCAGGATGTGGATGAAAACCCGAAAGCTTACTATTTTGAGCAAGCGAAAAACGGTATGTTCACACGCCAGGCCATCATCTGCGACTTGATGAAAATAGGTGGTTAAGTGCTTTAGTGGTTAGGTGGTTAAGTGCTTAGGTGATTAAGTGATTAAGTGATTAAGTGGTTAGGTGGAAAGGTAGAATCTGCGAGTAAGTGAGGGCAAAGTAAGTTTACTTACATTTGCCGAGCGATAGCAGATTGCGCGAAGCGAAGGGTGGAAAAAGTGATTAGGTGTAATTAGTTATTAGTAATTGGTAATTAGTAATTGGTAATTGGTAATTTTAAAAGAGTTATGGGAAAAGAACTACAGGTTGCAGCACTCGAGAATGGCACAGCCATCGACCATATACCCAGTGATGCCGTTTTTAAAGTGGTTTCACTGTTACAGCTGCAAAAGCTGAACAACCGGATTACTATCGGTAATAATCTGAAGAGTAGCAAGATGGGATCCAAAGGGATCATCAAAGTATCAGACAAATTCTTCCGTGAAGATGAACTCAACCGCATTGCTTTGGTAGCACCCAATGTAAATTTGAATATTATCCGTAATTTTGAAGTGGTGGAGAAAAAGAAAGTGGTACTTCCCGATGAGATTGTAGAGATCGTGAAGTGCAACAATCCCAAATGTATCACCAACAATGAACCGATGAAGACCCGGTTTCATGTGACAGATAAGGAAAAAGTAGAACTTCAGTGTCATTATTGCGAAGTGAAAATTAAAAAAGAAGACATTGTGCTTCAGTAGTTATTCGATTGTTATTCAGTTGTTATTATGCCCGTCAATTTACCCGATAAGTTACCAGCGATTGAGATATTAAAAAAGGAGCACATTTTCGTGATGGACGACCTGCGTGCATCCACACAGGATATACGTCCATTGAGAATACTGATCCTCAACCTGATGCCAGTCAAAGTCACGACTGAAACCGATCTTATACGGCTTTTGTCGAATTCTCCACTCCAGATTGAGATTGAATTCCTGGGACTCTCCACGCATACTCCCAAGAATACGCCGATAGAACATCTCATTTCATTTTATACCAAATTCTCCAAAATAAAAAATGCTTATTACGACGGGATGATCATCACCGGAGCACCGGTAGAGATGCTTCCTTTTAATGAAGTGAATTACTGGAAAGAATTCACCCAGATTTTAGATTGGGCGCGCACACATGTCACTTCTACCTTTTATATCTGCTGGGGAGCACAGGCTGCACTGCATCACTTTTATGGTATCCATAAATATCCATTGGAGAAAAAACTGTTCGGCGTATTCAAACATAAGATAAACGATCCCGCATTCCCTTTGTTCCGCGGCTTCGATGACGAATTCTATGCACCCCACAGCAGGCACACCACTATTCTTGCCGATGAGATCAACCGGCACCCCGAACTGACCCTTCTTTCCGAATCGGAAGAAGCAGGTGTATATATTGTCACTTCGCGGGGAGGAAGAGAGTTTTACGTAACCGGCCACTCCGAATACTCCCCCTCCACCCTGCATAAGGAGTATACACGAGACAAGGAAAAAGGAATGGAATCTGTTGAACTCCCTCAGAATTATTACAGGGACAACGATCCGGGACAACCTCCATTAGTGCAATGGCGGTCTCATGCGAACCTTTTATATATAAACTGGTTGAACTACTTCGTCTATCAGGCCACACCTTTTAATATTGCCGATATTGCACAATTACAAGAGTTGTAATAAGAAGTAACATTTTACCGGTACTGTCATTTTTTAAGCAATAATGAAGTTCTTAGTTCCCAGTTCTTAGTTTTTAGCTTTTAATTCTTTTCTGTAAATTTCAGGCAAACCGGTTTACTGAGATGTATATCCTGGTGGGTATCGGTGAGTAAACCCGTCTCTGCATCGATACGGAACACCTGTATCTTATCATCATCCCGGCCCGCTGCCAGAAGGAACTTTCCATTAGGCGTGATCACAAAATTACGCGGGTGCCTTGCCGTCAATTGATAACCTGTCTTTGTAAGCGTTCCTTCGTCCGGGTCAATGGAGAAAATGGCAATCCCATCAGCCTGTAACCGGTTTGACGCATACAAAAAACGTCCATCGGGTGAAACATGAATATCAGCACTACCTCTGGCACCTGTGGTATCAGCGGGTATTATCTGTTTCTGGGTCAACTCGCCGAAAGCATAATCAAAGACAATCACTTCTCCCGACAGCTCTCCCAACAGGTAGAGATACCTCCCTCTGTCGGGATGGAAATCGAAGTGGCGCGGCCCGGTACCGGCAGGCATCATAAATTCTTTCTGACTGTTATCCCTCAAAGCCGGTTGTCCCTCAAAGGGAGTATCATTGATATCGAACCGGTAAAGTTTATCACTTCCCAGATCGGCAGCAAACAGATATTGCCCGTCGGGGGAATACCTTACACTATGGAGATGAGCGCTCTTCTGGCGAACAGAATCCGGACCCGATCCTCTGAAAGAGATCAGCGAGACGGCAGAAGTAAGTGTGCCATCCTCTTTTACCTGAAACGAAGTAATGGTTCCCCCTCCATAGTTTGCTGTATGCACATTCCGGCCTTTACTGTCTATCGTAATATAACAGGGACCGTTACTGTTTACAGGGCGGGAATTGAGCAGTTCCATCTTTCCGCTCCGTTTATCGAATGAGAAAGCGTGCACAGCACTGCCTGACTCATTATTTTCACTTACCGCGTAAATAAACCGCTCATCGGGACTCAAAGTCAGGTACGACGGGTTATCGACCTCCACCATACTGATTGAATCGGAATTCCCCGTATCGGTATTGAAACGGTATAAGTATATCCCCTTGCTGCCCTCTCCTGATGTGTAAGTCCCTGCCAATAAGAACAGATCCCCGTTCATAGTCTCTATTGACGGAAGCATTTTTTCCGAGATCTTACTATCGCCTGCTTTTCCGGAACGGTTTCCTGTACATGAAACTAACAAAGCCGCTGCCATACCTGCCATTGCTATTTTTTTAATCATCTTTTCATTATTCTTTTTAGATATTACCTCCCCAGTCTCCCAGTCTCCCACTCTCCCACTCTCCCATCTGCGCGCGAAGCGCACTACCACGAAAGTACGTTATTTTTCCGAAACAAATTCTCTTTTTGGGAAAAAGTTTGCGAATGTGGCGCGGACTCCGTATTTTTGCACCGTTAAAAAATTAAACCCCTCGTTAAACAGAATTTAATTATGTTGTCCGAAATATTGTCCATCACTGGCCGTCCCGGTTTGTATAAACTTGTCTCCACCAACAAAAATATGAATATCGTAGAATCGCTTGGCGATGGAAAGCGTGTACCTGTATACGCACAGGAAAAGGTAGTAGCCTTGAGTGATGTATCCATATATACCCAAAGTGGGGACATCCCATTACGTGAGGTATTCAAAAAAATAAAAGAAAAAGAAGGTGGTCAACAGGTTTCCTTGGGCTCCAAGCCTTCCGGAAAAGAGTTGTTTGTTTATATGGGAGAGGTACTTCCCGATTACAGCCGGGACAGTGTCTATGCCGGAGATGTAAAAAAAATGATTTCCTGGTATAATATTCTCACAGAGCACAACATCGACCTGGAAGAGGCAGAAGAAGCGGAAGAAACGAAAGAAGAAGCTTCGGCCGAATCCGAGACGAAAGAAGCAGAATGAACCTAAAAGATATCTTTACCCGTGCGGGAGCCGGCACCATCTATATCCTGGTCATACTCTTCGGTCTGCTGGGAGGCCGGTTTTCATTCCTTGCCGTTTTCGGAACCATACTGGGTTCCGGCCTGTTTGAATTTTACCGCATGGTAGAAAAAGACACCACCCATGCTATCAGCAAGATATTCAACATCCTGATGGGAGTAGTCATCTTTATTTCGGTCTTCCTCTATCTGGAAAGTATCAATATCTATCTCCTACCTGTCTTTATCCTGACTTATCTGCTCATACTCATTGCCTCAGCCATTTTCCTGCGTAGGGATGATATCCTTCACGGCATCATCTATTCGGTTTTCGGACAGGTCTATATCACCATGCCATTGAGCCTGCTCATGTTTATTTCCTATTCTCCCGATATGGCCAACAACGAGTATAATTGGGTACCGGTGCTGGCACTGTTTGTGTTCCTTTGGGTGAATGATACGGCCGCCTATTTCATCGGATCACTGATCGGCAAGCACAAATTGATAGAACATATCTCACCGAAAAAATCGATAGAAGGATTTATCGCCGGCATCTTTTTCACCCTGCTTGCCTCCCTGATCTTCTCCCGGCTCTATCCCGGTTTCACCCCTATTTTCTGGATGGGGTTATCCGTAGTGGTGGCTTTATTCGGCACCTTGGGTGATTTGTTCGAATCACTCATCAAGCGTACCTGCAACGTGAAAGATGCCGGCGATCTCATTCCGGGACACGGCGGTATCCTTGACCGGATCGACAGTCTTTTAGTGGCTATCCCTGCCGTTTTTCTCTATCTGATCCTGTTCCATTCTTTTTAAATCCAAACTGTTACATCGTTCCTTTTTCCCGGAGACGCTGCTGCCATTTCCAAGCCGAAGCCATGGTATCTTCAATGGTTTCTACAGTTTTCCAACCCAACACATTATTGGCTTTATCGGGTTGTGCCCAGATCTGCTCTATATCTCCTTCCCTTCGTCCGACGATTTTATAATTCAAAGGCTTTCCGGATACTTTTTCGAATACCCTGATCAACTCTAATACAGAGAGTCCGGTTCCCGTACCCAGGTTAAATATCTCGACTTTCTCGTCCGACTTGTCTTCCAGCATCCGTTCAATGGCGATCACATGCGCCTTCGCCAGATCCACCACATTGATAAAGTCGCGTATGCAGGAGCCGTCAGGTGTGTTATAGTCATCACCAAAAACACTTAATTGCTGGCGAATGCCAATCCCTGTCTGGGTGATATAAGGCACCAAGTTCTGGGGTACACCTAAAGGCAATTCTCCAATCTCTGCCGATGGATGAGCACCGATAGGATTAAAGTAACGAAGGATGATACTCTTGATAGGGGCGCCCGAATGCACAAAATCACGAATAATCTCTTCATTGATCTGCTTGGTATTTCCATAAGGTGATGTGGCCGGTTTAACAGGAGCATTCTCATCGATTGGATTTGTATCGGGTTCTCCATATACAGTGCATGAAGAAGAAAATACAATCCCTTTCACATTGTGCTGCGGCATCAGTTCCAACAGGTTGATTAACGATACTAAGTTATTGCGATAATACAACAACGGTTTTTCCACCGATTCACCTACTGCCTTGCTGGCTGCAAAATGGATAATACCGTCGAAAGTATATCTTCTGAACAACGCCTTCATTGCTGCAAAATCGGTACAATCGAGTTTATCGAAAACAGGTCGTTTCCCGGTAATACGGGTAATCCCCTCCAGCACGTCGGCATTAGAGTTGGACAGATTATCTATAATCACCACTTCGTAGCCGGCCTGTTGCAGTTCGACCACGGTATGAGAACCGATATATCCGGTTCCTCCTGTTACAAGAATTTTTTTCGACATAGACTTTATTTAATTACAAATTATTAACTGAAAACTAATTAAGAATTAAGAAGTAAGAAGTAAGAAGTAAGAATTAAAAATTAAGAATTAAGAATTAAATCTTCTTCCAAAATTCTAACTACTTATAAACCTTTTCACTCTTCACTTTTCACTCTTCACTCTTCACTCTTCACTCTTCACTTTTCACTTTTCACTCTTCACTTTTCACTAATTTTTCAACAGCTCCTCCACTGCACGTTTCAGTTGCAGGTCATCCCCACTCGACAGTGATTCCGGGGTATTATATACTACCACATCGGGTTCCAATTGATTGTTTTCCATCACAGTACCTTTCGTATCCACTACAGTCACTTGCGGGATACCGAACACCAGAGACGGATCGATCTGGGTCTCCCACCATACGGCGGTCATCGTTCCCGGTACCGGGGCACCTACCAGTTTTCCAATACCCAACTCCTTATATACCCATGGGAATCCGTGTGCATTGGAATAATTACTCTCTCCCATCAGTACGATGGAAGGCTTATTCCATTTATTGAAAGGATCACTTCCTATATATTCTCCGCGGGGTGCAAACTTTTGGTATTCCTTTCCGCTCAGGAGCGTTGCCAGATCGTCGTGCAGCCATCCTCCTCCGTTGAAGCGGGTATCAACCACTACAGCCTCCTTATTCCGATATTTCCCGAGCAGATTCTGGTAAACATCCCTGAAACTCTCGCTGTTCATTCCACGTATATGGATATAGCCAATGCGTCCGCCGGAATATTTTTCAGTCAATTCTTCCCGCTGTTCTACCCAACGGTTATATAACAACTCATTTTCCTCTCCGGATGTAATAGGTTTGACAATCTCTTCGAACCGATCTCCTTCACCGGGTGTATAAGCAGTGATGATAACATGTTTACCAGCTTTTCCGTCGAGCAGGTGCCACCAGGTTTTTCCCGCTTGCACCGGTTCCCCGTCAATCTTTTCTATAACCACCCCGGCCTTCAGTTTTGTATTCGCTTTGACAAGCGGACTCCCTTTCATGATCTCTTTGATTTTCAAGCCATCCCCCTTATAGGAATCATCCCAGAAAACGCCCAGGGTAGCTGTCTGCCAACTGCTCCGGGGAGCCGAGTAACGCGCTCCGGTATGCGATGCATTCAATTCTCCCAGCATCTCCGACAACATCTCAGCGAAATCGAAATTGTTGTCGATATGCGGCAAGAACCGACGGTATGTTTCGCCATACATTTTCCAGTCCACACCATGCAGCTCCTTATCATAGAACTTATCCTTCACCTGCTTCCATGTATGGTCGAAGATATAGGCCCTTTCCGCCGCACCACGATAGTTAAAGGGAGCTGAGAACGATACATCGGTTACTTTCCCGTTCTCTATCTTTTTTATCTTTCCTTGCGATACCAAGTATAAATTCTTCTCCTCTTTGTCCGGAAGCAATAAACCATAACCCACATCTTTGCTCAACAACTTGGTCGTGTTTTCGAGGAAATCCTGCTCCCACAGATCGACACCCTTTTCAAAACTGGCCAGATAGTAGAGTTTTGATCCATCCTTGTTGAGATAGGCATCCGACAAGCTGGAAGAGTGGCGTGTCAGACGCACCACCCTGTGACGGCGGTTATCGAGGTCGAATACAAGCGGCTCCACCGTCCTGGTTGAATCCTTCTCAGCTTTCGATTCATCGTTGTCATCCTTATCCCCCTTTTTCTCTTTGCTCTCCTTTTTCTTATCTTTCTCCTTCGTCTCCTTCTCCATTTCTTTTTTCAATGCCCGCTCTTCCTTATCCATCCGGAAATCATCATAGGCATCGGGAGTAAGGAACATCAGGTAAGCATCGCGATGCGCTCCCCAGCTGCCATGGCTACGATATCCGGCCCGGTCGGAGAAGAACAGGATGGCTTTACCCTCCAGCACCCATTTGGCACGCACGTCGGTATAACCGCTGAGCGTGAGATTGGTCGTCCCACCCTTGCCATCAGCCCTGATCAGCGCTACGTCCTTATTATTCCAACCACCCGTATCGATATAATCCGAGAGGATCCATTTGCTGTCGGGCGACCACTGGAACCATTGGTCACCATCGCTGTAGGAATAATTGTATTTGGCATCCATCACCTTCCGCGACTTTTTGCTTTCTATATTGAGCACATAGATCGCGGAACGGTCTTCCAGATAAGCGATTTCTTTCCCGTCGGGAGAAAACAGCGGTTGGAAGGAAGGAGCACCTGTATCAGTCAGCTTTGTCTCTCTCAGTTCGCGGGCATAGCAGAAATATTTATCCTCTTTACGTACCAGTTCTGTACGGTAGATGTTCCAGGTATGGTCGCGTTCCGCCGAATAAACGAGCGAACGTCCGTCGGGACTGAAATCCACATCACGCTCCTGTTCCGCGGTATCAGTAATTCGCTTCGTGGTATTGAATTCAATGGAAGTGACGAATACATCGCCACGGGCAATAAAAGCGATCTCCTTTCCGTTGGGAGAGACAGCGATACTTCTTGCGCCGGTAGTAAGGGTCTGGTGAACCACATCCCTTTCAAAATTGTCTGAAACGGTACGGACATCAATTTTACGAGGTTTTTCCCCTTTCTTCATATAGTACAATTCTCCATTAAAAGAGAAACAAAGATTATCGTTTCTATCGATCGAGAGGAAGCGTACGGGGTGGTCTTTGAAATGTGTCAGCTGTACCGGGGTACCTCCTTCAAGGTCGCCACGATATACGTTAAACGTCCCATCCTGCTCACTCAGGTAATAAAAGCTATTCCCTTCGGACGACCAAACACCATTGCGGTTTTCACCTTTAAAAGCAGTCAGTTTGCGGTGCGTTTTCTTTTTGCTGTCATACAACCACACATCACGGGTAATGGACGAGGTGTGATGTTTTCGCCATACATCCTCATAACCTTTCCTGTCGGTATAAAGCCAAAGATTACCCTGTTGGGCAATATTTTCCATATGGATCGGAGAGACCATCCACGGACGATCTCCTTGCAGCGTCACGGCATATATCTGATTGAACAATCCCATCGGGAACTGCTGGCTTTCCTGCGCAGGCTGGATAAAGGCGCTGAACAGTACGGTGGTATCGTTTTGGAATCCTTCAGGGTATTCATTATTGGAATGGGTAGTGATCCGTTTAATTTCTCCGGTTTGGAGCGTAATCACATATACATCAAAATTTCCTTCACGGTTGGAAGCAAAAGCCAGCTTGTCTCCCTTTGGCGACCATACAGGACGTGTATCGTAGGATGCGTGTGAAGTCACTTGTGTAGCCCTGCCGCCGGAGACAGGCACGGTGAATATATCCCCTTTATAGGTAAATGCCACGGCAGCACCGTCCGGGGAGATCACACTGTTACGGAGCCAGAGAGGTATTTCCTGGGCATGCAACCAAAAAACAGCCAGGAAAAAAAAGGATGAAAGAAGGATTTTTCTCATCGGAATATGTATTATATCATTAGGGTTCAGACGGCATTATACCGCGCGCACCATCCATTTGCAAAATTACATAAAATTTATAAAACCTAAAACCATAATAGCCCCGAACAAGCACTGATTCTCAAAAAGAGACCGAGACATTGCAATATTAGTTATTTTTAGTATTTTTGTTTAATTGATCCGTATTGCACATTCAAAACAGATATGGCATACAATGTAAAAACATATTATCGTAAAGAGGATCTTCCCCCGATGGAGGGAACCAATTTTTTTCACAGTCCTTCCTCATTCGATTGGTACGCCCACAGTCCTGCCTATACCCCTTTGATGCTTATTGCATTCGAGGATGAGGAACCCGTGGCTGCCATGTTTGCTGTGATTATGCGGACCAATCGTTTCCTGAGGGGAAAATTATTTAAAAGGTGTGTCATCTCCCATCAACCGGCTTTTTTCAGAAAAAAACTGCCACAAATAGAAATATTCGATGTCCTTATTGCCCATCTGGTAAAAAAGGTACGTAACCGGGTATTCTTTATCCGTTATGAGAACGTGGGCAACACGATTTTCGGATATAAGGGGTTTCGTGAGAACGGATTCTATTCGGTCAAATGGATCAACGTCCGGAACTCCCTCCAGCGTAAAAGAAGAATTTGGGATCAGCTCTCGAAGAGCAGGAAAAACCAGGTCAACAACGCTATAAAAAAAGGGGTTGTAATAGAAGAATTTACCTCTGAAGATAAGTTACCGGAGATGTACAAGCTAATCCGTAATACGAATAACAAAAAGATATCCCGCAGGTTCCCTCCTTACCAATATTTCGAAAATTTCTTCTGTCATTATATAAAGCAAGGCAACGGAAAAATATTGCTTGCCCGTTATCAGGGTAAAATTATCGGAGGCATAATTCTGGGATTCGAGAAAAAAGAGACAGTCCATTGCCTTTATTACTGGGGTAAATCAAAACGATATAAGCTACTTTATCCTACTATCTTCACTATTTATCAGGCGATGCAGATATCGGAAAACAAGGGGTTTCATTATTTTGACTTTATGGATGTAAGTTTTCTGAATAAAAATACCGGACGTGCGCGGTTTCTGCTCCAGTTTGGCGGAAAGCAGCGGGCTACGAGGCGCTGGTACCGATTCAACTGGGGATTGCTCAACTTTTTCGCAAACCGCATTTATGACTGAAACTAATGAACAGAAGCCACTTCCCCTATTATGATACATAGGAAAATGGCTTCAATCCCGGCATTACCTAATCGGCCAATTGGCTGTAAGAAGGTTATCTTATTATTAGCTGAATTTCAATGAACTACTCTTATTTACTCTTTTGTTTACGTCGCCCGGATTACCGAAACAAGTAACATCTGCGGAGCCCGATACAGTGATATCGAGACGGTCTGTTACACGGATATTCCCATCGGAGGCGCCTGAAAAATCGGCATTGCAATTGCATGCGGTGAGTTTAGAAGCCGAAACATCACACCCACCACTCGCAGTCATGATGAGTTCGTCTGTCTTTCCCTCCAGTTCAATGTCGCATCCTCCACTGGCAGAAATCCGGGTCGTTTGTGCGGATATATCCCGCAATTCCACATCGCTACCGCCGCTCACTTCGGCTTTCACCTCCTGTGCAGCAATAAACCTTATCTCCGCATCACATCCGCCGGAGAACTGGCCCTTGAAGCGGTTGCAGTCCAGCCTTAAATTCTCCAAATCAGTACCACCGCTCAATTCAAGTTCGAAATCGCCGGCTTTTACTGGTGTTTCAAAACTGATATCCACTCCCCCTGACGCCTCTATCTTCGCTAAATCTGTAACGGTAACATACGCCTTTTGGACGATATTACGTGATTTACGTAAGTCATTAAAGGAGAATGCGCGGTTGTTCTTTTTGTTATAAATATGCAGCGTACCGTTTTTTACTTCCACGATAGCCCTATCCAATGCCTCTTCACTGACTTCTATGGAAACTGATTGACGGTCACCCTGGCGAACAATCACATCCCACCCGCCCGAGGCGTTGATGGCGGTAAATGGGGCCACCTGACGGTTTTGCTTTACAGTTTTGCTCTGTGCCGGAGCGCTTACGAATGCCATAGTGGCGAGGAGAATAGTAAATAATGTCTTCATTGTCAATAGTGTTTAATTTATACTTTTATCGTAATTATTTTTAATCCACAACTTTATTGTTAGACGTAATTTACTCTCTTTTGGTTACATCATTCTTTGTTTTTTTACTATTTTTCCCTAAAGTCTCCGGCACAATCGCAGGATATAGTCACTGAGGATATTACATTTAACAGTGCAGGAGTCAGTCTGGATGGATAATTCCTATAAGTGCCAGAGTTTGTCTTCCGAGTGTAAATGTTCGTAGCATCGGAATTGATTTTCAGGAATACGGGTACATATTATATGAAAATTGAGAAATTAGGATTCAAACAAACCGCTGCCCCGGAAACAAACCATGGTTTAATATATGTACCTATGAAATATCGGAAGGAACTATAAATTTGCAACTACTGATCTCACACGGTTGACAATAAAAGTTTTATACTGCTCCATATCCTGATCATCAGGATTTACATTCCAAAATAACATCATTACCTCCCGGATTTATATCTAAAAAACCAACAATTCCCGAAAATATGTAAACAAAAATCAACCAATATTCTTTTGGCTGCCACAGCAGACTTGAAAATACTAAATAAATTTAAAAGGTCAATATTTTCCGTTGGATTGTTTGGAGAAAATGAAGGAACTCGTTACTTTTGTAACGTGTTTTTCATGGTATTAGATTTAAGGTTAACAATGAAGATTGGTTGTCGTGAGACAACCATTTCTTTTTATATATAGTCCACTTTATTTGTATTTTTCCCATAAGGCAGAATAAATGATATTTCTCGTCTCGTCGATCAATCCGGGTATCCCGGCCTCCGCCAGTGATGCGGTAGGTATGGGCCGATGGATTACCAGTTCCATCTTTCCCGGTCTGAGGCGAAAACCGTCCCTGTGCAACACATTAAAAGTACCGTTAATCGTCAGCGGCACCACAGGCAGATTCATATCGTGGGCTACATAATAGGCGCCCCGCTTAAAACGGCCCATTTGTCCACTTCTCGTGCGTGCACCCTCCGGAAAGATTACCATAGATACCCCATCTACGATTTGCTCTTTCGCCTTTTTCAGGGAGGCTGCCCTCGCCTTAGGAGTAGTATTGTCTACAAATACGTGGCCGGCTTTTTCGGAGGCAAAGCCCACGAACGGAATCTTTCGCAAACTCTGCTTTTGCATCCATTTGACATTCTGATTCAGGAAACCATATACCAGAAAAATGTCGAATGCACTTTGATGATTGGCCACAAACACATACGATTGTCCGGGATCCAGATTCTCATGTCCGCGTGTCTTCACCCGGCATAGCGCCAACCAACAGGTTAATCTCGACCACCATTTGGGTGGATAATAGCCCCAGAACTTACTCCCGAAAAGGGGAGCCATCACCATTACCGTCAATGCCGTAATAAGGGTGAGCACAATAAAAATCGGCGCAAATATGAGCCATTGATATAAAAAAACAAGTATATTTTTCACTACCATCCAGTTTTAGTGTGATCAGTCTTTCAAAACGATATCAACCTCCGTCCTTCTCCTATACATCAACGGAAACTTTTTCACAAAAATATACAATTTGAGCATTACAAAGCGATAAAAAGTCAATTTTTTGGCTCCAAAGTTCATTTTTTGGCTGAATACGAAATTTTTATCTCTATTTATTTCCTTGTTTGTTGAATTTTGTGTTTATTTGCGTTACGAAATCAGAAACATAAATTATTGAACACACATGAAAGAATTAGCAAGAAACATCGGGGTAGTGGTAATGCTTATTGGCGTTGCTATTTTGGTAATTCCCTTTTTGACAGGTGCAACCAATAACACCAATTTAATCATCGGACTGATATTGGTAATTGAAGGATTACTGGGGCATATCTATGTGAATAACATGAAAAAGGGCAGTTTAGTAAGCAATATTCTCTGGGCAGTTATACTGTTAGTAATCCCCTTTGCGATCTTTTTCGTTTCTAAGAGAATGGCTTATTCTAACGAAGAAATAGCGGCTTATAACTAACAAGACCTTCTGTTTTACAACAGCGTACAACGGTTACGACAAAATATAAATACCCCGGGCATTTGCTTGCTTCGGGGTATTTTGTGTATTTCACCTTTCCACCTTATTCACCTTTCGCTTCGCGCAATCTGCTATCGCTCGGCAAATGTAAGTAAACTTACTTTACTCTCACTTACTCGCAGATTTCCACCTTTTCACTTTCTCCGAACCACATACAACTGAAAATTCTCATACCGTTTCACCACCACTTCATCTCCTTTATCAATAAAACCTTTCAGTGAGATGGCATCGTAGAAATCCCCCTCCACATTGACCTTGCCGGAGGGATGAAGGTCAGTCGCTGCCACTCCTGCTTTACCCACCAGGGAAAACGGTTCCATCGATACGGATACATATCCTTCCTGATCGGTATGCAGCGCCGCGAATTGCAGGAATCCGGGCTTACCGATCCGGCCCGAGAGGTAGATTATAAGTACCAGCCCCAGCCCTGTACCGCCTAAGACAATCATCAACGCCCTGAACATTTCCATGGCAGGTAATCCTTCAAAGTTAAACCGTATATTCCCTATGAGTGCGAGCACCAATGCAGAAAAAACAAAGAGTATCCCCAAAATGCCGGGTATGCCAAAACCGGGGACAACAAATATCTCAAAGACAATAAAAATAAGCCCCAGTACAAACAACAGCACTTCCCAATTCTGGGCATAGCCGGTAAGATAGAGAGGGGTGAAATAAAGGATCGCGGCCGTAATGGCTGCCGCCGTGGGGAATCCTATACCGGGTGATTGTAATTCAAAGTAAATCCCTCCTATAATAAACATGATAAGGAATGCCTGCACGATCCCGTTGGTAAGGAATCCCCGGATCCTATCATAAAAAGAGGGATTATAGGTCTCTAAAGTATAGTCGTTATAACCAAGATGGCTTACAATCACTTCATGTACACTTTCCGCAATACCGTCGCAATAACCCAATTCCATGGCCTGGCTGGCTGTCAGGGTAAGTATCTGTGTAGAATCGGCAAAACCGGGTATCACAACTCTTTCATCTACCATCGCTTCGGCAATTTTCGGGTCACGTCTCCATTTTGTGACAGTATCCCCTTCATGGACAGTCACAATCTGGCCGTGACTTTCGGCCGTGGCACGCATGATACCTCGCATATAGGACTGATGTTTATCGGAAGCCCTCTCCCCACTCCCTCCTTCTACCACTGTGGCAGCACCGATAGAGCTGCTGCCGCGCATGAAAATACTGTCACAGGCAATTGAGATAAGAGCACCTGCTGAAGCGGCATTATTGTCAATGAAAACATATACGGGAAGGGATGCGTTGAGAATGGTCGTACGCATAGAATCGGCCTCCAGTACGCTCCCTCCATAAGTATTCATATGTAAAAGCACTGCGGAGGCACCTCTCTTTGTTGCCTCATGAAGGCCATTCTGGAGATATATCCAGGTATTACTACCTATATTCTCCTTTATATTGACCCGATATACCATAGGTTTGGCATCCTGAGCCAAAAGATCAAAAGAAAAGACCAGGAAAAACAGGCACAGTGCGATTTGAAAATTTCTCATTTTTCACAAGGTTTAATACAACAAAGATAATAGAATTTGCGATTCACTATTCATTTTAATTAAAAATGTCTATATTTGTAGTTCAAATTATCAGTATGAGCACAATTTTACTAAGCATAGGATCAAATACGTTTGCCAAGACCAATATCGACAAGGCAAAAAGAATGCTTTCATTTCTTTTTCCTGATATTGTTTTCAGTGAGCCCATCCTGACTGAGCCGGAAGACGACAAGTATGCGTACCTTTTTCGCAATGTGCTTGCAAAAGCCAATACTGAGATGTCTCCGGAAGAAGTGATTGACAAGATTAAACAGACAGAACGGGCCGTAGGACGTACCCCCAGAGATAAATATTTAGGCAGGATGATCATGGATATCGATCTTATCCAATATCAGGGCCGGATACTCCGTCCCCAGGACTTTGAAAGGGATTACGTACAACAGTTGCTACCCACCCTGCCGGAACTCGACACAGTAATTCCCGTCGCAGCCGAACCCGAACCCGAACCAGATCCAATCATTGATCCCGAAATTCCGGAAGAGGAGGATTGAGAATACATCCTACGATATGACTACCGTATCCTGGGGGACGGGATACGACCTCATTTTTACAATGCGCGTACAATCAGTTCAATCTGGAGACGGATTTCACCCCTTTCACAGCCTTTAGCTTTTTAATTAATTGGTCGAGCATCGACGTATCACCCAGCATCACGGCAATATTTCCCTGAAAAAGGCCGTCGTTGGAGTCGATAGTGATAGAACGCATTTGCACACCCTCTTCCTTTGAAATGATGGACATCAGGTTGGCCACAATATTCAACTGGTCGTTCCCTATCACCCTCAACACAATAGTATAACTGGACGAACTTGTCTTCCCCGACCATCGGGCTTTTAATACGCGGTAACCGAACCGGGAGAAGAGATCGTGTGCGTTCGGGCAGTTTACACGATGGATTTTGATCCCCTGTGAAGAGACAAACCCGAAAATATCATCCCCAAAAATAGGATTACAGCATTTTGCCAATTTATAATCCACACCGGTCAGGTTCTGGTCGATGATCAACTCATCGGAACCACTGATTTCAGGGGAAGGTGTCTTTAAAGTGAATTCTCCGGCACTCACCGTAGCATGGCCTTCCCGGCTTTCAGACTCTTTATTTTCCAATTCCAGATAGCGGTCGATCACCCAGTTCACATCGATCTTTTCAGAAGCAATATCCACATAGAATTCGGTGACGGTCTTGTACCTGAGTTTTTTGATCAGTTGCATCAGGCGTGGTTCATCCACTTCGATCTTCCGGTTTCTCATCCGGCGCAGAAGTGTTTCCTTCGCTATATCGACCTGCTTGCCGGCTTCCTCCTTCAGCAACTGGCGTATTTTGGTCCGCGCTTTTGAGGTCACAGCAAAGTTCAGCCAGTCCTGCTTGGGTGTTTGGTGTGACGAAGTATTGACTGCCACCTGGTCGCCACTTTTCAGCACGTGCCTGATGGGTACGTTCTTCCCGTTCACCCTTCCCGATACACAAGCGGCTCCCAGGTTAGAATGTATCGCAAAAGCGAAATCAAGCACCGTCGCTCCTTTGGGAAGTTTGAACAGGTCGCCCTTCGGAGTAAAAACAAAGATCTCCTCGTCATACAGATCGAGTTTGAAATCCGTCAGCTTCTGGCTCAGGTTGGTATCGCTGTCTTCCAGCGACTCCCGCAGCGAACTCAACCAGTTATCCAGCGTGGTCTCCCCCTTTACACCCTTATACTTCCAATGGGCTGCCAATCCGCGCTCAGCGATCTCGTCCATCCGTTTTGAACGGATCTGCACTTCCACCCATCGCCCGTCCGGCCCCAACACCGTGATATGGAGCGATTCATAACCATTGCTTTTGGGAATCGAGAGCCAGTCCTTCAACCGTTTGGGATTAGGCTGATACATATCGGTAATAATGGAATACACCTGCCAGCACTGCGCTTTCTCCTGTTCGGGTGATGCATCGAGGATTACGCGGATGGCGAACAGATCGTAAATATTTTCAAACTCGATCTTCTGTTTTTTGAGTTTATTCTGTATGGAATAGATGGATTTGGTACGTCCCTTGATATCGTATTTCAGTCCCGTCTTATCCAGACGTTCCTTTACCGGACCGATAAATTCACTGATATAACGGTCGCGCGACCGCTTCGTCTCATTCAGTTTATGGGCTATGAAATCATATTGCTCCCGGTCGGTATATTTCAGGGAAAGATCCTCGAGCTCCGATTTTATAGTATAAAGGCCAAGCCGGTGTGCAAGAGGCGCATACAGATAGGTGGACTCCACGGCAAGATCTAACCTGCATGAAGGTTCACTCTCCTTTGCATCGCGCATACGCTGGAGTTGTTGCGCTATCATGATAAATACTACCCGGATATCCTCAGCAATGGAAAGCAGCAATTTGATATAGTTTTCCGACTCAACGGCATTCTTTTTATCACTGAACTGATTCACTTTCCTCAATCCCCGCAGAATACTCTCCACCTCGCTGCCGAATAGCTGCTCGATTTCCTCCGCGGACTGATCGCCTGCTATTGCCCTATGAAAAAGCAAGACTGCACATACGGCCGGTTGCTTCAGTCCTATCTCATCGATAATAATGACAGCCGTGCGCATAGCCAGCACAAGGGGATACAACGTCTCGCTCCCGGGTTGCTCTTCCGCCTTTTTGAAAGATTGGAGCAACATCCCTTTCAAGCCGGACACTTTCCTGACATCCCACTCCTGCCTGAGAAAGGAGTAGAGTCTGGCATAAAGCCGGAAGAACTCACTGCGGTCTATAAAGGTGTTTTTTCCCATTTTCCCTGTTTAGTTGCTTTTTCTCTCACAAATTTACAATTTTCTTCCGATATCAGTAAAGCAACAGATAAAAAGTCAAAAACAAATCGTTATATTTGTACACAAATAAGTGCGACAACATCAAACCCATTATCTTATGCGGAAATTTATATCTCTTTTGTTCCTTCTTGCCATCCCATTTATTTTACCGGCACAGCAGGTAGAGGCACTCTCTTTGAATGAGGGCTGGGAATTCTCACAGATGAATAATAACCAATGGTACACTGCCGAAATACCGGGATCGGTACAACGTGACCTGGTGCGCCATAATGTGCTGCCCGACCCTTTCTATGGTACCAACGAAGAGAAGATACAATGGGTGGAAGATGAAAACTGGGATTTCAGGAAAACCTTCACCATAACGGCCGATCAATTGAAGTATGACGATGCACAACTCCTTTTCGAGGGGTTGGACACCCATGCCGATGTGTTCCTGAACGGCGCACGTATCCTGCATTCCGAAAATATGTTCATCGGATACAAGATCCCGGTGAAGCAGTTACTCAAAGAGGGAGAGAACCATCTTTATATCCGTTTCTACTCACCGCTACAACTGATGATGCCGGCAAGGGCGACTTTTGGCTACGACTACCCGGCAGGAAACGACCACAGGGAGGAGAAACTAAGTATTTATAACCGTAAGGCACCCTACCATTTCGGATGGGACTGGGGTATCCGTATCGCCCAGATGGGGATATGGAAGCCGGTTTCGCTCAATTTCTACAACGATGCCCGCATCGAGGACTATTATGTGAAACAAACGTCTGTAACAGCACAGTCGGCCAAGATTGAGAATCAGATAGAAATCCAGTCTTTAGCCAATGTACCCGTACAGGCTGTCGTTACTGTGACATACAGCCTTCGGGATGATGCCGGTAAACCTGTTTCAAAGAACGTGACCCTACAGCCGGGAAAGAACGTGGTTTCCATACCATTGGAAGTTGATCAACCAAAACGGTGGATGCCTGTAAATTGGGGAGAGCAACATCTTTATGATTTCAGGGTGCAAGTTCTGTCGGGCAACCGGGAAATTGCTAAAAAAACAGTACGTACAGGTTTACGCTCCGTCCGCCTGATACAGGAACCGGATGAACATGGCAAATCGTTCTATTTCGAGGTCAACGGAACACCTATCTTTGCCAAAGGTGCCAACTATATCCCGGGCGAGATCTTCACCACACAACAGGATGCGGCTTTCTATGACAGGCTTTTCGAAAATATTTCCGCCACCAATATGAATTTCATCCGGATATGGGGAGGCGGCATCTACGAAAATGAGGATTTTTACCGACAGGCCGATGAAAGGGGTATCCTTGTATGGCAGGACTTTATCTTCGGGTGCACGCCCTACCCTTCCGACGACGCTTTCCTGGCGAACGTGCGGGAGGAGGTAATTTATAATATCAAGCGCCTTCGCAACCACGCCTCACTTGCTTTCTGGTGCGGTAACAACGAGGTGGAAGAAGGACTCAAATACTGGGGTTGGCAGAAACAGTACCCGGTTGAAGTAATGGACGCATGGTTCAAGGGATACGATAAAACCTTCCGCAAATTGATCCCCAATTTAGTGGACGAATTAGATGGTACCCGCAGTTATATCCACGGATCACCTTACGACTCCAACTGGGGAATTCCCGGAAAATTCGCATCCAGCGACGTGCACGACTGGGGACTCTGGCACGGACGTATGCCATTCGAAGCAATGGCTGACAGATTACCACGCTTTGCCAGCGAATTCGGCTTCCAGTCGTTCCCTGAGATGAAGACTATCCGGACCTTTGCAGAAGAAAAGGATTTCGATATCAGTTCCGATGTGATGAAGATACATCAGAAAAGCGGAATTGGAAATGAAGTGATCAAACAATATATGGACATGTATTTCCATACGCCGAAGAATTTCGAGGATTTCGTCTATATAGGTCTCGTCATGCAGGGCAACGGCATGGAGGAGGCGGTGGAGGCGATGCGCCGTGGAAGACCCTATTGCATGGGAGCATTCTACTGGCAAATCAACGACGATTGGCCGGTAGTCTCCTGGTCGAGTATCGATTACTACAACAACTGGAAGGCACAACACTACCGCATGAGGGATGTCCTGGCCCCCCTCGCCTTGGGTGTCGAATCAAAGGATGGCCAATTGAATTATTACACCATGTCCGATTATCTACAGGATTACAACAATCTCCGTCTTACGGTGCAGGTGATCGATTTCTCCACAGGAAAACGGAAAGAATTCACCGAACGTGTCGATGCCAAAGCCAACGACAGCCGAATCGTCAAGACATTCAATATAGCCGATCTGGTGAGTGAAACGGAGAAGGCATATACCATGATCCATGCTTTTCTCAGTGATAGCAAAGGAAACGTGATATCTTCCAAAGATCATTTCTTCTTTTGGCCCAACAAGCTGGAATTGCCGGAAACGGAAGTCAAAACCAGTGTACAATACCGTGATGGTGAGTACAGGGTAACCCTTTCAAGCAAAAAGCTGGCGAAAGACGTCTTTGTGGAAATACCCATCCAGGGTGCCCGCTTCAGCGACAACTTCATCGACTTGTTACCGGGAGAAAAAAGAACGATCACCATCACCTCTCCTGAACTCAGGGCAGCTGATAAAACGCCCCTCACGGTGAAGCACGTCAGGGATACTTACTAATGTGAGAATGTGCCAATCCCGATAACTTGTCCCGATTTATCGGGTAAACGGGATAAGTAGTGAATAATCCCGATGAGTCGGGATAACTTGTCCCGATCTTCGGAAGGAGTGTCAATCTAAGTTATGAGGGTAATTAATTGGTAATTAGTAATTGGTAATTAGTAATTGGTAATTAGTAATTGGTAATTAGTAATTGGTAATTGGTAATTAGTAATTGGTAATTGGTAATTAGTAATTGGTAATTGGTAATTAATAATTAATAATTAACCAATTGCGAAAGCATAAACTATGGAAAAAAAAGAAGACCTTTCGATATTATTGGTGGTGTCGGTAACCTCCTTCATGGGTACCTTTCTGGTATCAGCAGTCAATATCGCCTTACCCACTATTGAAAGAGACCTGGCACTCAATGCCATTGAACTGAGTTGGGTTATCACCGCTTTTATCCTGGCTATGGCACTTTTCATGCTGCCGTCAGGAAGTTGGGGCGACCGGACTGACAACCGGCGATTATTCAAATTGGGGGTGATACTGTTCACCATTTCATCCGGTATCTGCTATGTGGCACCTGATGGGCATTGGCTGGTTGCTGCCCGCTTCCTGCAAGGTATCGGCGCCGCTTTTACCGGTACCACGGGACAGGCTATCCTGGTATCTTCATTCCCGGCTGAACGACGAGGACAGGTACTCGGCATCTCCGTGGCTTCGGTATATAGCGGACTGGCATTGGGTCCACTGATCGGAGGCTTCATCACCCTCCATATCGGCTGGCGCTCCCTCTTTCTGATAGCCGCGATCTTTGGCCTGGTCACTATCCTTATCTCATACCTCTTCTTAAAGAGTAAAGAGAATAAACATACATCCGCCAAAGGAGGAGATAAAACAGGGACTCTCCTGTTTATGGTAGGCCTTGCCGCATTGGTCTATGGCTCTTCACTGATTCCTTCCGCTATGGGTTGGGGAATGATGAGTGGGGCTGTAATCCTGCTGCTGCTTTTCTGGAGATATGAAAGCCGGACAGAGTACCCGATGCTCGATACGCGCCTCTTCTCCCATAACCGTCTTTTCACCTATTCCAGCCTGTCGGCACTCATCAACTACACATCGACCTTTGCCATCGTCTTTTTTCTCAGCCTCTACCTGCAAAAGGTACAGGGACTCTCTCCACGCGATGCGGGGGCGGTGATCGTAGCACAACCGGTCATGATGGCTCTCTTTTCTCCAATCGTGGGGCGGCTGTCGGACAAGATACAACCACGTTACTTTGCCACAACCGGCATGGCTATGTGTACCACGGGGTTAGGCATGCTGGCTTTCCTTGGCCCTTCAACTCCCATCTGGATCATTGTGGCTATTCTGATTTGGGTGGGACTCGGCTTTGCCCTCTTCTCTTCTCCCAATATGAATACCATTATGAGCTCAGTAGAAAGACGGCAATATGGACAAGCTTCGGGACTCGCCTCTTCCATGCGGGTATTCGGGCAGATCATCAGTATGAGCATCGTCACCCTGATCTTCTCCCTGCTTTTCGGCAGCCACTCTATTGAAGAAGTACCCAATTCCGTTTTCTTACAGGCTATGCGCTGGGGATTCATTATCTTCACCCTGATCGGCCTGCCGGGTATTTACTTCTCTTTTAACCGGGGAAATCTGAGAAGGAAAGAATAGGATAAGAGAGATTACAACTCTTCCGATAAAATTTTCTGTAAAAGATAAGTAGCATTCAGGTTCCTGGACACACCGCGCTGTATTTTATAGCTGTAGTGCTCTTCCTCCGAAAGGGATATCTCGAAACAATAATTTTGAAACAGACCGGGGAACTCATCTTCTAATTTCGCCAATTCCAGATCGTGGGTAGCGATAATCCCCGTTACCGGCAACTCCGCCATTTTTTTCAGGAACAATACCGATCCGTCGAGTTTATCCTTTGAGTTGGTTCCCTTTAACAGCTCATCCAGTATGATGAGTGTATGCCGGTGTGCACGGCAATACCGGATCAACTCCCTCATCCTTTCCAGTTCCGCCTTGAAATAAGAGGTGCCCGATGATAGATCATCCGTATTGCGCATACTGCTGAAGAGGTTGAACAGCGTGAAACTGAATTTCGACGCACACACATTCATACCACTGACAGCCAGGATATAATTCACTCCCAGCGTACGCAGAAATGTGCTCTTTCCTGCCATGTTGGCTCCCGTAATGATCAGGAACTGCTTTTTATTGATCACGATATCATTGTCCACCCGCTTCTCTTTGGAGATAAACGGATGTCCTAATCCGGATGCTTCGATGAGGATATCGGCCCGTTCTGTGATCAATGGTTGAATAAATTCAGGCAAATTGAACATATAAGTAGCCTGGGAAACTCTTGCTTCCATCTCAGCCAATGCACTGATCCAGGATTGAAGATGTGGCAGGTATTTGTCTTTCCATCGATAGAATTGCCTCAACAGAAACAGGTCGCGCAAGAAAAGGCCATTCAGCAGCACAAGAATATAAGCATTGCTACGCTGGTCGAATTTCTTTAACAGGACAGAAAGCTCTTTCAATGCTTCACGGGAGTTATAAGTACCGAACAGGTGTTCTTTTAAATCCCTGTTTTCAGCAGCATTAAAAGTTTCCGGATACATACTCTGTAACAAATCGGCATGGATTCTGGTATTTTTGTATAAAAAGCCGATATCGGAACCAACCCTGTTCAATACCTTGTTAAAAGTCATCGGGACGAAAAGCTGTATCATAAACAATGTGATAAATACCGACCAGGGAATGATTTCCATCCATGCCAATAGCATTGATGCCAGTGTGATGGCAATAGAGATATAAATAAGTGCCAACCCTGCCCTGGAAGTCAGCCGGGAATTATTACTCTTGTGTTCGGTGATCAGTGTATAATTATTTTTCTCTTCATCAAACCCTTTGCAGATAGCCATAAACCGGTGCCTGAAATCATCTTTCCGCACCAACTCCGAGAGCGACTCCTGCTTTGCCAGTATCTCCTCTTCACTGCCAGGTATTGAGCTCAGCTTTCCGGCCAGGATAGCACCTGCCTCATGTGTTACCGTCCTGTTGATCATGTGATAAATGGAGTTTTCTCCGAAAATATCCAGGTCATAAGAATAGGCATGCTTCTTATCGATAAATTGTTCTCCCTTATCGAACGAAGCGTAATCACCTTCTAAAAAACTGATCTCATTGGTAAAAACACTGTGCAAAGCCATATAATAAGCCTTCTTTTGCAGGTAATATTCGTCCCACCTGTACAACAAAGAGAAAACCACAAATGAGAGTGCAGCCGATATAAGACAGATTGTCCTGTCCCATCCCCATTGAAAGGTACCAATCACCAGCAAAACTCCCGCCACGAAGCATACAATTTTCAGGAACGGAAATATCCTTAACCGGGATTTCACCTTATCCAGCTCCAATGCATTCTCCTCCATTTTCTTTTTGTAATACTCCTTGTTCATTTCTTCAATTGATAAATGTGATATACGATCAACAAAGATACATCTTTTCCGAAGTTCCATCACCACATCACCACTTTGGCACATTAGTTACATTGACATATTGACTTCGTCCATTTTCTGTCGTCACTCGACAAAGCTCAAACAAGTTTACCTATGTACTCGTTCCTGAGAAAATTGGCAAATTAGTTATATTAAATCATTATCTTTGCACCCGCAAACAAAAAAATAAATCCTTTCCGGAACCCGTTTTCCAACGGCCCCCTTCTTGCAAGGTGTTGCGAATGGGCATTTTTTAAGGAAGAGAGTTGTCGGAACGGTTCCAAAAATAGAATTGTAACAAAATGGCTAAAGAATTGAAGGAGCTTACGCCCCGCAGTAAAGATTACTCCCAGTGGTACCTCGATCTAGTAATTAAAGCTGAACTGGCAGAGAATTCCGCCGTGCGCGGTTGTATGGTGATCAAACCCTATGGTTATGCGATATGGGAAAAGATGCAACGCCAGCTGGACGATATGTTCAAGGAAACCGGACATGTGAATGCCTATTTCCCGTTGTTTATTCCTAAATCCTTTCTTAGCCGTGAAGCCGACCATGTGGAAGGATTCGCCAAGGAATGCGCCGTAGTGACACACTACCGCCTCAAAAATGCGCCCGACGGCAGTGGCGTGGTGGTCGATCCTGAAGCCAAACTCGAAGAGGAACTGATTGTACGCCCCACTTCGGAAACTATTATCTGGAGTACTTACAAAAACTGGATACAATCCTACCGCGATCTACCTATCCTTATCAACCAATGGGCCAACGTAGTACGCTGGGAAATGCGTACACGTCTTTTCCTTCGTACGGCCGAATTCCTCTGGCAGGAAGGACATACTGCCCACGCCACAAAAGAGGAAGCTATCGCCGAGGCCGAGCAGATGATCAATATCTATGCCGAGTTTGCAGAGAAATATATGGCTATGCCGGTAATAAAGGGATTCAAATCGGAATCCGAACGTTTTGCCGGTGCTGTCGACACATACACCATCGAAGCGTTGATGCAGGATGGTAAAGCTCTGCAATCAGGTACTTCCCATTTCCTGGGACAGAATTTTGCCAAAGCGTTCGACGTACAATTTACCGATCAGAGCGGGAAACGCGATTATGTGTGGGCCACCTCATGGGGCGTTTCTACACGGTTGATGGGCGCCCTGATCATGTCGCACTCCGACGACAACGGGCTGGTGCTCCCCCCAAAACTGGCACCTTATCAGGTGGTGATCGTTCCCATCTATAAGAACAGCGAACAACTGCAACAGATCGATGAAAAAGTGGCTGGTATCGTGAAACGGTTGAAAGCCCTCGGCATCAGTGTGAAATATGATAACTCCGACAACAAGAAACCTGGGTGGAAATTCTCGGAATATGAACTCAAAGGGGTACCGGTGCGCCTTGCCATGGGTGGACGCGACCTGGAGAACAACACCATCGAGGTAGCCCGACGGGATACCCTCACGAAAGAGACGCTGTCGTGCGACAATATTGAAACCCACATCCAATCGCTGCTGGACGAGATGCAGGAAAATATCTACAGGAAAGCAGCCGATTTCCGTGCTTCCCAGACCCGCGAGGTGAATTCCTACGAAGAATTCAAAGAAGAGATCGAGAAAGGCGGGTTCCTGCTCTGCCATTGGGACGGTACACCCGAAACGGAAGAACGTATCAAGGATGAGACCAAAGCTACGATCCGCTGTATCCCACTTGACGGCGACAAGACGCCCGGCCAGTGTATGGTGACCGGCAAGCCGTCGACACAACGGGTAATATTCGCCCGGGCGTACTAAAAACCGGGAAAAGCCTTGATCCCAAAAGTCTTTACTCTTTATTCTTTACTCTTTACTCTCAATCAACATGTCCACAGTAAAAAACTGGATATCCGCTTTTCGTCTACGGACACTTTTCCTGGCCGTGGCAACTGTTGTTTTGGGAAGTGGGTTAGCCTTGCACGAAGGAAACTTCAGTATGACGATCCTCCTGCTCACTCTCCTGTTGGCTGTTGCTATTCAAATATTAGCGAACCTGGCCAATGACCTGGGTGATTTTCAGAAAGGCACCGATACCACCGGACGCCGGCAAGGACCTGCCCGTACCCTGCAGAGTGGAAAAATCTCTGTCCGGGAAATGAAAGGGGCCATCGCTATCTTCTCCACTATCTGTATCATTACCGGTCTTGCGCTGGTGATGGATGTAATCGATTATATTCCACGCTCGTACATATTCCTGTTGATCGGTTTAGGTGGAGCAAGCATCCTTGCGGCGCTCTTCTATACACTGGGGAGACATGCCTATGGTTACAAGGGTTGGGGCGATCTTCTGGCTTTTATTTTCTTCGGTCCCGTACCGGTGATAGGTACTTATATCCTCCACACCCATGTACTCGATTTCCATCCCGTCATGCCCGCCATCGGGATGGGATTGATCAGCGCAATGATATTAAATATCAATAATATGAGGGATATAGAGAACGACAAGGCATCCGGGAAAGTTACCCTCGCTGTAAAAATGGGAATCAAAAAAGCAAAGATATACCATGCGGCAATGACCCTCGCCACGTTCCTTTGTTTCCTCGGGTATAGCACCATGTATGAGCCATCGCCGTGGTACCGGTACCTTTACCTGCTGTTTTTTCTCTTTCTGTTCAGGATATTGGATGACATACGGAGAAAAAAGGACCATGCGCTCGACCCTTACCTGAAACTCACTTCTCTCTCGGGATTCCTGCTGGCAATCGCTTTCTCGATATGTATCAATATCTGAGTGGCTACTGTGAGTTTGTCTCCATGTAATGGATCAGGGAAGCAACCGCTTCCGTGTCTTTAAAATCGACCTTGTTCTCCCTGGTATATTTGTTATAAAGCGACTTCTGTTTATTGTAGATTTTTTTTAACTGCCCCATCGACGAAAAACTCTTCAACCCCTCACCATTATCTAACCAATAAATCACAGAACTATTCACTTTGAAATCATCCGGCAGATCCAATTGATAAATTACACCGGATCCCGACCAACTTGAATAGCTGGTGGTGGAAGAGGTCTGTGAAGTACCTCCGTACGCAGCCGGTTTCCCGGGAGGGATTATCCGGCATTTATGTTGAACAAGCAACTTATATCCATCCCGGTGAATTACTTCGGCAAATTTATTCTTATCAAGCAGCACGAATTTACGATTCTCTATAAAAACGGTGTCCAATTGATTCAATGTTAATTCTGCAAAAGCCAATTTTTGTCCGTTCTGATCAAAGATCATCTCTTCTGTTGCAGCATTATAATTGAGTAGAGCCGGATTTTTGGTACCATCTTTCATTAAAACTGTCCCCTTCGTGAATTCGGGCAGAATATAGTGATATATCTCTTTTCCTTGCCGCTGTGCAGCCAAAGAAAAACAGCACAATATGAGAGAAAAAAGTAAAATATGTCTATAATTCATCGGTATATTATTTTTTAAACTGTTATACAATTAAAGGTAAAGTTATATGATATTTTTTGCATCACAAAAAATTTAACTCAATATCATAAATTCGTTTTTCGTTTCAATTATTTCGTTAACTTTGCTCAACTTTCAAATTAATAATTGTCTGATATGTTCGATAACAGCAAACGCGCTTTTATAGCTATTAACGATGGTGCGGAAGTATGCCTTATACCCAGGATGGCAAACCGTCACGGCCTTATCACCGGTGCTACCGGCACAGGGAAGACAGTCACCCTGCAAACATTATCCGAGACCTTCAGCGAGATGGGAGTACCCGTGTTCGCCGCCGATATGAAGGGTGACCTCTCCGGTGTGGCAAAGACAGGAGGGAATAAGGAGAGTGTTACAAAACGTGTAGAACAATATGGCCTGCCCGAAAAAGGATTCGAATACAAACCGTTCCCGGTACGTTTTTGGGATGTATTCGGCGAACAGGGGCATCCGGTACGGACCACCGTCACCTCCATGGGGCCCCTACTGCTGGAACGTTTGCTGGACCTGAACGAGACACAGGGCGCCATCCTCACCATGGCCTTCCGGATCGCCGACGATAACGACCTGCTGCTGATCGATCTCAAAGACTTGCAGAAGATGCTGCAATATATCGGTGATAACCGGGCACAATTCACCACCAAGTACGGTAATATTTCTCCCGCAAGTATCGGCGCCATCCAACGGGGATTGATCCGGCTCGAAAACGAAGGAGCCGACAAGTTCCTCGGCGAGCCTGACCTGGAAATCACCGATTTCATCCAGACCGAACAGGGAAAAGGAGTGATCAATATCCTTGCTGCCGACAAGCTGATGAGGTCACCACGGGTATATACCACCTTCCTGCTATGGTTGCTCAACGACCTGTATGAGACACTTCCTGAAGTGGGTGACCTGGAAAAACCGAAACTGGTCTTTTTCTTTGATGAAGCACACCTGCTCTTCAACGATATGCCCTCGGCACTACTCGAAAAGGTGGAGCAGATAGTCCGGCTGATCCGATCCAAGGGTGTGGGGATCTATTTCTGCACCCAAAATCCGGCAGACATCCCCCAAAGTATTCTCGGCCAACTCGGAAACCGTGTACAACATGCGTTGCGTGCCTACACACCCAACGATCAGAAAGCGGTAAGGGTAGCCGCCAACACTTTCCGTGCCAATCCCGCCTTCGATACTTCCGAAGCCATCACCCAACTCAACACGGGTGAGGCG
The DNA here is from genome assembly GCF_040307845.1 of Proteiniphilum sp. Taxonomy (GTDB): domain Bacteria; phylum Bacteroidota; class Bacteroidia; order Bacteroidales; family Dysgonomonadaceae; genus Proteiniphilum. The sequence continues at coordinate 150,088 of NZ_JAWRIS010000061.1, read as the reverse complement.
CTCATTTCGTTCCTCGATGAAAAGGGTGCTCCACAAATGGTGGAACGTGCCAATATCCTCCCGCCGCAGGGTCAGATAGGCCCAATCACCGTAGGTGAAAGGGATCAATTGATCCGGAGTTCCCTGATTTACGGGGTGTATGAGAATTTTATCGACCGGGAATCAGCCTTTGAAATACTGTCGAAAAAGCAGGACCTGCTTGAGGAAGAGCGGCGTCTTGCCACAGAGGAAAAGGAGCGTATCCGCCAGCAAAAAGAGGCACAGAAAGCAGCCCTCGAAGAAGAGCGGATGAAACGTGCCGTGGCGCGGCAAAAGAAAGCCGACCAGGGTTTTCTGGGTGACATCCTCTCCCAGGTGGGTAAGAGCACACAACGGCAAATCAGCAACGAACTGGGCAGAACCATTACCCGCAGTATTTTCGGAGCGCTTTTCGGAAAGAAATAAGCCCATTATGCATCCCTGGCACATGTATAAAATACTGTTCAAACATTACTGGCTGAAAAGCATCCGCTCACCCGGATACTACAAAAACCTGGTGATCAACATCCTGATGGGCTTCATGATTCTTTATCTTGTGGTAGTCCTCGTGATGATGGGATTCATGCTGCCCAAACTGCTACAAGAAATAGCTCCCCAACAGGACCCGGCGAGTACATTCAATGGAATCATGATATACGGTGTGATAGCCATACTCCTGATCCGTTACATCATGCAACCGTTGAGCACCCTCAATCTGGAGAATTACCAGGTATTCCCCATCAAAAGGCATATATTGGTCAATTATCTCCTGTTGAGACCATTACTCAACCCGCTAAACTATATCATACTCTGTCTTGCTATTCCCTTTTCCATCACCGGTGTATCTCCGGTTTATGGGGCAGGAGGTACTTTCCAATTCCTGTTTCTGGTTATTTTTCTGATCTGGTTCAACACTCTGCTTGCCCCTCTTCTAAAACGGAAATTCAGCAATCTACTCCTCGGTATGATTGTCATGCTGGCCATAGGAAGCCTGCTGGCAACACTGGAGTATTTCAAAATATTCTCGTTGTTTCAACTCTCTCAAGATATTTTTGATTTTCTACTCAGTAGACCTTTTATCTGGATTACCGGCATATTGCTCAGTGGATGGGCCTTTTTGCTCAACAAACGCTACTTCTCAAAGAATTATTATCCCGAAAAGATCGACAGAAAAGTAAAAAGGAAAGAGGTAGACACCGGGAAATTCACCTTCATGGAACGATTCGGGAAAATAGGAGAACTTATTTCTCTCGAAATGAAATTGGTGCTTCGCCACAGTCGGACCAAGAAGACGCTCTATACAGGCATCTTGTTCCTGTCCTACGGATTGCTTTTCTACCCGAATAGTACCCACGACAACCAAGCCGGATTATTGATGTTTGTCGCCATTTTTGTCACCGGAATCGGGATGATCATCTTCGGCCAATGGATCATTAACTGGGATGGTGCCCATTTCGATTTTCTGATGACAAGGGATATAGACACGCAGACCTATATCAGGGCCAATTACTATTTCATGCTGGCATTAAGCGTTGTGTCATTTATCCTCACTACTCCCTATTTCTTTTTTGGGAGGGAAATCATTATTTATCATTTGGTCGCTCTCATCTATAACGTAGGAGTCAATATATACGTTTACCTTTTTGGAGCCACTTTCAACACCAAACGGTTGGAACTCTCAAAAGGCTCTTCAATGAATATGCAAGGGGCAAGCTACAAGAATTTTATCATAGTGATTCCACTGGTTGTACTTCCCACCCTGTTGATCATCGTCTTCGATTCGATCTCGGCCATCCATATAGCACTGATCATTCTTACGCTATTGGGATTGGCAGGGATTCTCTTCCGCGGACCGATTTTGAAAATGATTGAACAGCAGTTTCTGAGAAGAAAATATGCCCTCTGTACAGGATTCAGAAAAAAGGGTTAGGTCCCACTCATCAATCTCATTCAATCTCATCAATCTCATCAATCTCTATAATACAAACCGATAAAGCTACCTATATGCAAGCAAATACTCCCCCACCCATCCCTCACGACATAGCGCGCGGAACTGAAATTATCTCGGTGATAAACCTGAGAAAAACATATCACGGCGTTACCGTGTTGGATATCCCATCTATGGGAATCGATCATGGAGAGAGTTTCGGACTGGTGGGAAACAATGGTGCGGGGAAGACCACCTTTTTCAGGCTGATCCTTGATCTTATTGAAGCCTCCTCCGGCGAGGTGAAGATCGATGGGGAAAAAGTGGCCCGTCACGACGAATGGAAGTCGAAAGTGGGATCGTTTCTCGACGAGAGCTTCCTGATCGATTTCCTCACACCCGAAGAATATTTTAATTTTACCGCCAAGGTATATAACAAGTCAGAAGGTGACGTCTCCCAGTTTCTGGAATCGATGAAAGAGTTCTTCAACGGGGAAATACTGGGATCGGGGAAGTTGATCCGTGACCTGTCAAAAGGGAATCAGAAGAAAACAGGCATTGCCGCGGCACTCATCAGCGACCCGCAGGTATTGATCCTCGATGAACCTTTCACAGCACTTGATCCCACTTCACAAATCCGGTTGAAACGGATGCTCAACGAGTTGAAAATGACAAAAAAAATGACGATGTTGATTTCAAGCCACGACCTCAATCATGTAACTGAAGTATGCGATCGTATCGTGGTGCTCGAGAAGGGGAATGTTGTAAGAGATATCCGCACAAGGGAGAACACGCTAAAAGAACTGGAATCATATTTTGCAATATAAGGGTAATTTAAGAGCTGTAATGGGTCGGAAAACTACGATTTTCGAAACTTGAGTAAATATTTATTCTAATGAATAAATTATCAACTTGCTAAATATCAGCTTTTTATAATTCGACTGAAAATTTTATCCAACTAAGATTGGGTAATATCGTTTAGTAGAGGTTATCTTTGCAGTCTATAAATAATTCAGGCACGTACAGCAATAAACCACAAAAAATAATGAAGGAGCCGGAAACCAATAAAGTGAGAGAACAAAAACAAATCAACCCTGTTACAGACTGGTTTATCCGTCTAATGAAAGGAGCCCTCGTAGGGATCGGATTCATTCTTCCCGGCTTGTCGGGAGGTGTACTGGCCGTGATCTTCGGCATCTATGACCCGTTGATCCGGTTTCTCGCCGACATACGGAAGAAGTTCATGAAGAACGTGCTTTACTTCCTTCCGGTAGCCATCGGCGCCGCCATCGGCATCGTCCTTTTTGCCGTAGTGGTAGAGAAAGCATTCGGCAAATATGCCGCACTGTTCGTCTCCCTCTTCGTGGGATTTGTGGCAGGTACTTTTCCGTCCCTCTATAAAACAGCAGGCCAGCAAGGAAGGAAATCCTCCGATATAGGCATTCTTATCGTTACCACTATCGCCATTTTTGCACTGATGATGGTCGGTGGGCAGCAACTCACCGAAGTAACCCCCAACCTGATGGTATGGCTCGGATCAGGCTTGCTGATGGGATTGGGGTTAATCGTCCCGGGAATGAGTCCCTCCAACTTCCTTATCTACTTTGGACTTTACGACAAGATGGCGACCGGCATCAAGGATTTCGACTTCGCGGTCATTATTCCGCTGATCATCGGGTTTATCGTCTGCGTGCTGCTTTTTGCCAAGCTGGCTTCATGGCTTTTCCGGAGATATTACTCCGGCATGTATCATTTCATACTGGGAATGGTAGTGGGTTCTTCACTGGCCATCTTCCCCACGGTGGTATTCCCGGCATTCACCGCCGATCAACTGGCTTTGGCCGGATTGAGTTTTTGGGGAGCGTTGCTCTGGAGCTTACTGCTTTTCATAGTGGGTACCGTGGCCTCCTGGCTTTTCAGCAAAGTGGAAGAGAAATATCCACGGGAAGAGATGTTTTAATCCTCCCCGGCAATCCTGATCCGGGGGTTACGGTCTTTCAATTCGGCTATCAGGGCATCCATATCCGATTCCTTTACCCTCAGCACTTCAAAACCCCGCACCTTGTCGATGCGCAATTGGTTCTTTTTTATCTTTTGCAAACCTATTATATCGCCAACGGCTATTCTTCTGTTCTTAGAGAACAACCGCAATACAAAACGGATTTCGAGAAAATTCAATTCAGTAATAACATATTCCCTTATGGTCGTCGATAGAATAAAAATAATACCAAAGGAGATGTAGAAGATATCCATCCAGATTATTTCTCCCTGCCTGTGCCTGTAAAAAAGAAATCCCAGCAGGAAAAGCAATGCAATCCCCCAGAAGAGGTTTCCTAATCCGTTATCTGCTTTATATTTTTTCTCCACAACTGTCGAATTAAAGTTAGACAACCCAAATGCAAATATACACTTATTCGCCGAAAATAGATGATAAAATAAAAATAATCAAGGAATAGATCAACAAGACATTTTTATCGACGAAACCGGATTTCATACGGATAAACCTCACAAATACATCTATATATAATTGAATATATGACACTTAATCATCATAAAAGATAATTTTTGATTTAAACTTTTACTTATCTTCGCATGTCATAAGAACAGATCTTATTTTTATTCACTTTTTAAAATGTATGTATTATGAAGAAAATTGTATTCATGGCACTGGTTGCCATATTCACCTTGGGCTTTACCCTTGAAGCGCAGGACAACACAAGAAATAGAAGGGATAACAGGCAGGATGCCCGTAGCGGCATGAGATGGAGCGCAACAGAACGCGCCGAGAACATGGAAAAGCAATTGGGATTAACGCCCGAGGAGAAAGCCAAGGTACAAGCTCTATTTGAGGAGCAGGATGCTAAACGGGCCGAACAGGTTGCCGAACAAAGAGCCAAAAGAGACGAGGCAATGAAGGAACGCACTGTAAATCGCGAAGAGATGCGGGCGCTGCGTGAAAAGGAGGTAACCGAAAACGATGCCCAACTGGAAACTATTATCGGAAAGGAAAAGATGGACCAGTGGAAAAAATATCGTGCCGACCGACAGAAAGAAATGCGTGATTCCCGGCCGGTTGGAAGGCGCGGAGGGGGACCACGTTGAATGTTTGAACGAACGAGATTACATTAATAAACTACGGGTAAACTTGAATAGCCGCCCCATTTTGTGAGGCGGCTATTTACGTCAGTAATATTTCCTGTAAAGTTGCCGGAAAGCCCGAGTGGTTTTAAACCGGTCGAGCCAATGGTTCAGACTGTCCAGCAGCACGGGAGAATCTTTCCGCACTGCCCATGCTTCCAACTGCGTGAAACTGATATCGGTTTCAATATCTATCTCCGGCAAGAGTTTCGCCAGCCGCAGGGCCATTTTCTCATCGCATACCGTAAAGTCTATATCACCTGAGGCCACCATCATCACCAACTGTTCGGCTTCATAGGTTGGATCTTCCACAATAAAGATAGTATCCCCTATTTCATGGGAAAGATTGTTCAAACGTAGGATAGCAGGAGAATCAGCTGCTACCCGGATGGTTTTTCCAGCCAGGTCGAGATGCTGCCGTATCGGCCCTATACTGTCGTTATACTCCTGCTTGCGTTGCACCAACACCTGTTTGTTCAGCGTAATCGGGTTTGAGAAGGCAAAAGTATCTTTCAACTGCATATTGACCGGGATATTACGGGCGACCAGGTCATAGCGCATTGCCTGTAGTCCCTCCAGATTCTCATCGAGGCTATTCTCCAGGAAGAGATTCACCTTGATCCCCCACTCTTTTTCTAAAGCCAGGATCATCTCCCGCTGAAAACCCTGTAAAGAATCTCCCGAAACATACAATCCGATGCTGTTGTAATCTGTCACTACATTCAATTCACCCGATGATATTATCTCGCTATAATCACGCGGAGCAAGGGGTGTACTCCGGGAACCGCCCATCCCCGTCCTGAGGAGTATCATCACCACTACGGCGACTATCAGCAAAAGAAGGTAGAGATATAAACGTTTTCGGTATGGCAAGCCTGTAAAGAATTAATTATGTAAATTCACCGAAACTCCCAACCTGAGGATAGGAGGATTGACCGGATACCCCGGTAATGAAAAATATTCTTTCGGATTCATGAACTGTGAAGCCACGTTATAGTACATCACATAAAAACGGGTCTGTTTCAGGTGCATATTGGCATAGACAGTAGCGATAGGATAGTTTCCGATTTCTTTTTCCCGCTGATTGTAAAATTGCAACAGGGCCGGCTCATAACCGGGCACAAAATATTTTGTATGATAATGGGCGTCCACTCCCAGTTGCAAAGTGAGTTCGTTCACGATTTTCGTTTTCAGATACATATTGGAATACAGACTGAGCTTGGGCACGGGGATCACCTCCTGATTGCTTGAAGTCTGGTAGACCACCTGGTTATCCCAGTTGAATATGCCCAACCGCAGGTTCTGTTCCACACGCAAGGTCAGCAATTGTACATTGTCACCCTCCTGGGCAATTTGCCTGTCCTGATCATAATAAATGAAATTCTGCAAATTTTCCACCCCCGCGCTCAACGTCGTATTTGTAAACGGTATATGCAGCTTACCGCCTACATACACCCTACGAATATCCCCAAAATTATGGTTCCACCGGAAATATTTCGAGTAATAGTTCTCTTCCAGGTATTTAGGCTTCAAATTTTTGATGTATGCATTCGCCGAAAGAGTGGTCCGCTTTCCGGCAATATCAAAACCGGTCTCCACATCCCCCATCACCCTGAATTCACCCAGGTTCGCGCCCAATAGTCCAAGGTCTGCACGGATATTAAACAGGAGGTTTTCCCCCTGCTGTTTATTCAACAAGCCTCCTATGGTAACGGCGCTTTCACGGTGCTTCATCATGCCGGTTCCCACGCTGTCACTCATGGAATAATTGCGCAGGTCATGTTCCAGAAAAACGGTCAGTCCGAACTTCACCCACTCTTTAAACCCTTCCCGCAAACTGATAGAAACACTGTTTTTCATGGATGTAAACCGGATACTGTCGTCCACGGCCCTTTCATAATACCGGTTGGGATAAAACTGGTCTATCCGTTGCATATCCACGCCCCCCACATTCACATAAGCAGTATCATACGACAGGAATCGCCGGTACTGCTGGGTATATTGCGACGAGAAACCGATACTTGCCACAGGCACGAACCGCCCCTTTCCCTTGTGCAACGAATCGCCCGGCACATCCACATACCCCAGGTTATACCTGCCCGACAAGAAAAAACGATTGTTCCGTAACGAATTCCATGTGCTGGTAAACTTGACCGGGATATCCCTCGCGGTGAAACTCTGTTGGATGGAATCCGGATGTGTGACAAACAGTTCATCCGTAATTCCCCCGTTCTCCGCATTTTTCACCGATCCCGTATTTATAAAAGCATGTGCTTCAATCCTGTCGGTGAGGTAATTCCCAAAGAGTGAAAAGTTATTATGTTTTACCGCTTGTGAGTTGTAATATCCCCGGCTATTGATCAAATCGACATCCAACCCCACATTCAGGCTTTTCCCGAAATTGGAAGTCAATCGCGCCTCAAAACGTTCTTCCCGGGTCAACTTAGGATTGGCACGGTTATAACTCAGCCGGGAATAAGGTACCGGCGTATTGACGAACAATACTTTTTCCGGGTCTTTGAGATAGAGATAGTAGGCATTGTTGAATATAAACGGCTCGGTTTCCGGCCTGTCGGAAAAGATCTTCGAGAAAGCCGGTGATCCCAACGGTGCCAGAAAACCCATCGCGACCGATTGTCCGTCGGGAAGGATGCTCTGCTGGTAATTATAAAGCAATGTATCCGACTCGGCCGGCAAGCGGTTACCGGTACGCGCGTCGATCCTCCAGAGGGTCATTCGTGGCGACTGGAGCAAGGAGTCGCCCCCCGTACCAGACCCATTCAGGCGGTTGAGGTGCGATGGCCTCCCAACTGATATCGAATCATCGCCGAGGTCAGGATGCTGGGGAACCTGTCGGGGAAGAAGATCCAGCGAATCGCGATTCGTCGTGATCTGCGATGAATCGGGCAGGATAATACGTGCCTGCGGATACGCAGTCCACACACACAGGATACATACCAAAAGGGATATAAACAGCTTTTCTTTCATCGGGTGCAAATCTACATAAAAAATTGCCATCCACAGATAACCAGACCCGCTTTTCTCTTATTTTTGAGGATTTTTAGGAAGGAATATAACCCTAAATCATTTCTGTAAACTGACAAATTTAAGATAAGAATTATTATCAGCAACATAAAAAAAATCTATTTACCCCTTGTTTCAAATAATTTCATTATCTTTGCCGCATCAAAATAACAAAAATGAAAGCAAATCTGTTCCATCATCATCATTTTCACACTTGCACCCAGGCGAGTTGAGGTTGGTATGTACGAACAGAAAAAGCATATATGCACAAACCCGTCTGAATAAAACTCAGGCGGGTTTTTTTATTGAACATCAATATGGAAAAAATTAAAATCGCTATTCAAAAGAGCGGACGGTTAAGCGAAAAATCCCTTGATCTCCTCACGGAGTGCGGTATCAATGTCTCCAACGGCAACCGCAAACTGAAAACAGAAGCCCGTAACTTCCCCATGGAGATTCTCTTTCTGCGGGATGACGATATCCCGCAATATGTGGAACAGGGCGTGGCCGATATCGGTATCCTGGGACAAAACGAAGTATGGGAAAAAGAAAAGGATGTGGAAGAGATCGAGAAACTGGGTTTCGGGAACTGCCGCCTTTCACTCGCCATCCCGAAAGATGAAGTATATACCGGACTCGATTATTTCAACGACAAAAGGGTAGCAACAAGCTATCCTAAAATCCTGAAGAATTTTTTCCGGGAAAAAGGGATCAACGTGAAAATCGAAGAACTGGGAGGAAGTGTGGAGATAGCTACCGGGATCGGTCTGGCCGATGCCATTTTCGATATAGTGAGCACCGGAAGTACGCTTATCATGAATGGTCTAAAGGAAGCGGAAGCCATCATCAAAAGCGAAGCGGTACTTATTGTCAACAAAAACCTGCCTCCCGCTAAAACCGAACTGCTGGAGCAGTTGTTATTCCGTATAAAGGCTTACAAAAACGGTCGTGGCAAGAAGTACGTATTGCTTAACGCTCCCAATGATGTCATACCCGATATCGTAAGGTTGCTGCCCGGCATGCGCTCGCCCAGTATCCTTCCCTTGGCAGACCAAGGATGGAGCAGCGTCCACTCTGTCATCCGTGACGACGATTTCTGGGAAATCATCGATGAGTTGAAACGCCTTGGAGCCGAGGGTATCCTTGTGATTCCCATTGAGAAGATGATAATTTGATGTGATGATGTGCCAATGAGACTAATAATTTAATTATTTGCAATTTAATTGGCATATTGGCTTATTAATAAATTAGCACATTATTTCAGTCTTAGTTCTTGACTCTTGGCTCTAAATAAAGTTATAATGAAAACGATTTCAAACCCTTCACAAAGCAAAAGAAAAAAACTTGCCGAACGCCCTATGATCAAACAGCGGAAGCTGATGAATACGGTGGAGAAGATTTTTTACAATATCCACCGCAAGGGAGATAAAGCAGTACTGACATACAGCCGCCAATTCGACTGGCCTGTCCAGGAGAGGCTGGAAGTAGATCGCGAGACCATTGAAAAAGCCGCTTCTTTGGTATCTGAGCGGTTGAAAAAAGCCATCGAACTTGCATACAGGAATATAGAGGCTTTTCACCGGTCGCAACAGGAAGAGGTACGGAAAGTGGAGACAGCTCCCGGTGTAGTCTGCTGGCGCGAATCGCGACCCATCACACGGGTGGGTATCTATATCCCGGGTGGCACTGCCCCACTCTTTTCCACCGTACTGATGTTGGCTGTACCTGCAAAAATTGCCGGTTGCAAAGAGATCGTACTGTGTACACCTCCCAATGAGGAAGGAAATATTCATCCTGCTATCCTTTATGCTGCCTCCCTGACAGGCGTAACAAAAATATTTGCGGTAGGAGGTATCCAGGCTATCGGGGCGATGACCTTCGGCACGGAGAGTATCCCCAAGGTGGATAAGATATTCGGACCGGGAAATCAATATGTGATGGCTGCCAAACGATCGGCTCAATATTACGGAACCGCCATCGATATGCCGGCAGGACCCAGTGAACTCTTAGTGATTGCCGACGACACTTCCATGCCGGCATTCGTTGCTGCTGATTTATTGTCGCAAGCCGAACACGGGCCTGACAGCCAGGTAATCCTTCTTTCCGATAACAAAAAAGTGATCAAAGCAGTCAACAAAGAACTGGATATCCAACTGGAGAACCTACCCCGGAAAGAGATTGCAGCACAGGCACTCAAAAACAGCAAGGCCATCCTTTTCAACGATCTGGACGAATGTGTGGATTTCAGTAATTTCTACGCTCCGGAACACCTCATCCTGGCTACTGAAAACCCGGTATTGCTGGGTCGGGGAGTCACCACGGCCGGTTCCGTCTTCCTCGGGCACTACAGCTGCGAGAGTGCCGGCGACTATGCCAGCGGCACCAACCACACACTTCCCACAAGCGGACATGCGGCGGCATATAGCGGCGTATCACTCGACAGCTTCGTCAAGAAGATCACCTTCCAGCAACTCAGCGAAGAGGGAATTATCAGCATCGGCAACGCAGTAGAGATCATGGCCGAAGAGGAACAACTCATGGGCCACAAAAACGCCATGACCCTGCGTCTGGGAGCAGTCAAAGCAAGACAAACTGCCGCCGGTCTTACGCAGGGACAGATATCGGAACAAAATTCTTTACAAATAGAAGAAGAGGGATCTCAGGTTTCATTACAGACCGAACTACAAAAAGCAGATGAGTTCCCACAAACAACACCACAAGAAACAAAAGAATTCCCTCAAACAGAAATGCAAGAAGATGACAATGGAGAAATTTGATCTGGAAACACTGGTACGTCCCAATATTCTGGGATTACATCCCTACTCCAGCGCTCGAGATGAATTTACGGGCAATGAAGGTATCTTTCTCGATGCCAACGAGAATCCGTTCGGACAAAACAATCGTTATCCCGACCCTCATCAACGGCTACTCAAAAAAGCCCTCTCCGAGAGAAAACAGATCCCGGTGGAGAATATTTTCATTGGAAACGGGAGCGACGAGGCAATCGACCTGATCTACCGTATCTTCTGTGAACCTCAACGGGACCGGGTAATTATCTGTCCACCTACCTATGGCATGTACGAGGTGTCGGCCAATATCAATAACGTGGAGGTGATCCGGGTGCCGCTCAACGATCAATTCGAATTGGATATAGATAAGATGCTGTCCCATAGAGCTCAATGCATCTTCGTCTGTTCTCCCAACAACCCTACAGGCAACCGCTTGCAAAATATAGAGCGGCTGCTCCGGGAATTCCACGGAATCGTGGTGGTCGACGAAGCCTATATCGATTTCAGTTCAGAAGGCAGCTTCCTCGAAAAGCTGGCAGACTACCCCAACCTGATCGTGATGCAGACTTTCAGTAAGGCGTGGGGACTGGCAGGCGCACGCGTGGGAGTCGCCTATGCAAGCGAAGCCATCATCGCGCTGATGGACAAGACAAAGCCTCCTTACAACGTGAGCGCACTGAATCAGGCGGAAGCTTTGAGAGCCCTTTCCAACCCGCTCGAATTTGAGCGGCAGCTCGCCATTATCCTGGAGCAGCGCGCATGGCTGGAAAAAGAGTTGAAAGAATTGGCCGTGGTACGCCATATATACCCTTCCGATGCCAATTTCCTGCTGGTGGAGGTGACGGATGCCAATGCCATCTATCAATACCTGGTGGATAAAAAGGTGGTTGTGAGAAACCGTCACAGCGTTGTCCGGCATTGCCTCCGCATCACAGTGGGCACCCCGGAAGAAAACCGGATGGTGGTTAAGTGCTTAAGTGAAAAGGTGGAAGACGAAGAGAGTTGGAGAGTAGGAAGGTGAAAAATTAAAACTAAAAACTAAGAAGTGAAGTAATTTAAGAAGTCTTTATTCTTTGTTCTTTACTCCTTATTCTAAAAAAATATGAAAAAAGTATTATTTATCGATCGGGACGGGACGTTGATCATTGAACCGGAAGACGAACAGATCGACAGTCTCGAAAAGTTGGAATTCTACCCCAAGGTATTCCGGAACCTCTCCCGTATCGCGGGAGAACTGGAATATGAACTGGTGATGATCACCAACCAGGATGGACTGGGTACTCCTTCATTTCCCGAAGAGACCTTCTGGCCCGTACAGGATAAAGTCATCAAGGCTTTCGAAAATGAGGGTGTACACTTCAATGAGGTGCTGATCGACCGCTCTTTCCCTCACGAAAATCTACCCACCCGTAAACCGGGCACGGGCATGCTTACCCATTACCTGAAGGGGGAATACGATTTGGCACACTCCTATGTAATAGGAGATCGGATTACAGATATACAATTAGCTGAAAATATCGGATGTAAGTCTATTTTATTAAGCAATAGTTCACATCAGGGAACTGACTTGTGCACTACCGATTGGGGAGAAATCTACCGGTACCTGAAACAACAGCCACGTAAAGGTAAAACAGCGAGAAAGACCTCCGAGACCGATATTTTCGTAGAGGTGAACCTCGATGGAAACGGGAAAAGTGATATTGATACCGGGATCGGATTTTTCGACCACATGCTTCACCAGATATCACGCCACGGCAATATCGACCTTACCATCCGTGTGAAAGGTGACCTGCAGGTGGATGAACACCACACCGTCGAAGATACGGGGATCGCCCTTGGGGAAGCCTTTCTACAAGCGCTGGGCAAGAAAAAAGGAATAGAACGATACGGTTTTTTGCTGCCGATGGACGATTGCCTGGCACAAGTAGCCATCGACTTCGGGGGACGCCCGTGGTTAGTATGGGAGGCCGAATTCAAACGTGAATTTGTGGGCGATCTCCCTACTGAGATGTTCATGCACTTCTTTAAATCGTTCAGCGACAACGCGCGGTGTAACCTCAACATAAAAGCCGAAGGCGACAATGAACACCATAAGATAGAATCGATCTTTAAAGCCTTTGCACGCGCCATAAAAATGGCGGTAAGGCATGACGGAACCGAAGGGATACCCAGCACAAAAGGAACCATTTGATTGATGTGGTGATTTAATGATGTGATGATGTGATGATTTAACGATTAAATAATTAAAAGATTAAAAGATGATCGCAATTATCAAATACAATGCCGGCAATATCGCATCGGTTAGGAATGCAGTCAAACGGCTGGGCTACGATTGCAAGGTAACCGGCGATATCGGTGAGATCCGTTCGGCTGACAAGGTCATCTTCCCCGGTGTAGGAGAAGCAGGATCGGCTATGACATATCTAAAAGACAAAAAGTTAGACGAAATTATTCAATCTTTAGTTCAACCTACTTTGGGTATCTGTCTGGGACTACAGTTGATGTGTCGGCACTCGCAGGAGGGTAACACAAAATGTTTGGGTATCTTCGACGCGGAAGTGAAAAAATTTCCGGCAACCGATATCGTACCTCACATGGGATGGAACAACCTGAACATGGAAGGCAGTCCCCTTTTCACCGGTTTTGGCAAAGAGGATACAGTTTATTTTGTACACAGCTACTATGCCGAAATCTGCTCCGAAACCATCGCCCGTTGCGACTATATCCTACCATTCAGCGCAGCCATGCAAAAAGATAATTTTTACGCTACGCAGTTTCATCCCGAAAAATCGGGTGATGTGGGCGAAAGGATACTGAGAAATTTTTTAGAACTGTAATTAGGAATTAGATCGGTGAAATGTGACAATAGGATGATTCAATGACGGCAAATAAATGAGAATTAAATGAGAATTAAATGAGAATTATTCCAGCTATAGATATTATCGACGGTAAGTGCGTACGCCTCACCAAAGGCGACTACAGCACAAAAAAAATATATAATGAAGATCCGCTTGAAGTGGCCAAAGAATTCGAGGCCAACGGCATACGATACCTGCATGTGGTGGACCTTGATGGCGCCCGTTCCAAACATATCGTCAATCATAAGGTTTTACAAGATATCACCTCAAAGACTTCTCTTAAAGTAGACTTCGGTGGTGGTATCAAATCGGATGAAGACATCCGCATCGCTTTCGAGAATGGAGCGGCACAAATTACCGGCGGAAGTATCGCCGTACAACAACCCGATATTTTCCGGCAATGGCTCGACAGATACGGTCCGGAAAAAATTATCCTCGGTGCCGACAGTAATAATCGGAAGATTGCCACGCACGGCTGGATGCAGCAATCGGAGCTGGATGTGGTGGACTTTATCTCGGGTTATGCAAGGGAAGGAGTCGTTTACGTTATCTGTACCGATATCCAGAAAGATGGCATGCTCCAGGGAACCTCTAATGAATTGTATAGGGAAATTATTGAAGAAACTGGTGTAAAACTGATTGCCAGCGGAGGTGTTTCATCCGTCGATGATTTAACTGTTTTGGAGCAACTCGGTTGCGACGGAGCAATCATAGGAAAGGCGTTTTACGAAGGGAAAATTGGGCTGCCGGAATTGCGGGAGTTTATTGGATAAAAGTGCCTGAGTGCCTGAGTGGACAAGTGCCTGAGTGCCCAAGAGGACAAGTAACTGAGTGGCTTACTAAGTCTTGAATCTTGGTTCTTGATTCTTGAATCTCAAATATTAAACAAAGAAAATGTTGAAAAAAAGAATTATTCCCTGTCTTGATATCAGGGACGGACGAACCGTAAAGGGGGTCAATTTCGTGGATATCCGTGATGCCGGTGATGCGGTGGTACTTGCCAAACGGTACGTAGAAGAAGGTGCGGATGAATTGGTGTTCTTGGATATCACCGCCACCATCGAAGGGCGTAAAACACTTACGGAATTGGTTACCCGGGTTGCGCAGGAGATCAATATCCCGTTTACCGTGGGCGGAGGTATCCACTCATTAGACGATGCCCGTGCCATCATCCAGGCCGGAGCGGACAAGGTCAGCCTCAACTCCGCTGCCGTCAAACGACCAGAACTGATCACCGAAATTGCCGGACAATTCGGAAGCCAGTGCGTTGTATTGGCCATCGACACCAATTTTCAAAATAACGAATGGATTGTCTATACTCATGGGGGTAAAACAGCGACTGATCTCCGCACTGTCGACTGGGCAAAGGAGGGAGAACGGTGCGGGGCTGGAGAGATCCTGCTCACCTCCATGAACAACGATGGCACCAAAGACGGTTTTGCCATCGATATCACGGCTGCGGTCAGTGAAGCGGTAGCGGTTCCCGTTATCGCCTCAGGCGGGGCGGGAACAGTGGCTCATTTTTCGGAAGTATTTACAAAAACAAAAGCCAGTGCGGCTTTGGCTGCCAGTATTTTTCATTTCGGGGAGATATCCATCCCCACACTCAAAGATTATTTAAAAACTCAAAACATACCCATACGATGAATATCGATTTTTCAAAATCGGGAGGATTAGTTCCTACCGTCATTCAGGACACGCTCAGCCTACAGGTATTGATGGTAGGCTACATGAACGAAGAAGCATTAGAAAAAACAAAAAAAGAAGGGAAAGTCACCTTTTTCAGCCGAAGTAAAAACCGCCTCTGGACAAAAGGAGAGACATCGGGCAATTGGCTGATCGTGGACGAAATACTCACCGACTGCGACAATGACACCATCCTTATCAAAGCCTATCCGCAAGGACCAACCTGCCATACCGGCTCCACATCCTGCTTTGGCGATAAACAACCCAAAGGATTTCTGTACGAACTGGAAAACGTGATTGAGCAACGGATTACAGAAAACCCCGAAGGATCCTATACGTCAAAACTGTTCAGTCGCGGAGTGAACAAGGTAGCCCAAAAAGTGGGAGAAGAAGCCGTAGAGTTGGTGATCGAAGCCAAAGACAACAATATCGACCTGTTCAAAAACGAAGCCGCCGACCTGCTCTATCACTTCCTGATCCTGTTGAAAACAAAGAAACTGAAACTGGAGGATATTGAAGCAATATTGGTAGAAAGGCATAAATAAGAGATTGTTTTGAAGTTCTTATTTTATATCTATTTTCTAATGAGCGAATAATATTTTTCTTCAAAGATTTGGTAAAATCGCTTACCGGGTATTATATTTGCAGAGTTAGAATAACAGATAAAAAGCAATACGATGCGACATCCGGAAATAATTAAAACTATCCAAGAGATCCTGCGTCGGGTTGCACCGGATGCAACAGCTATTCTCTTTGGTAGTGAAGCGCGTGGGGACGCCCAACCAGACAGTGATATAGATGTGCTAATACTGGTCGATAAGGAGAAAATCAGCCTGCAAGACAGGCAAACAATCACATTTCCTCTTTATGATGTGGAATTGGATACTGGGATAATGATTAGTCCGAAAGTATTCTCGAAGCAAGTGTGGGAAGGGCAGATGTCTATCACACCTTTCTACCGGAATGTAATGAAGGAGGGGATTTTACTATGAACCAAGCAATCCGTCAGGCAATTGTTGCTCACCGTTTAGAGAATGCTCATAAAACCCTTGCAGAATTACCAATATTAATGGAAAACAAATTATGGAACACAGCCGTGAATCGTTTGTATTACGCCAGCTATTACGCTGTTTCGGCACTTCTTATAAGTTATAATATTGAAGCGAAAACCCACTCCGGCGTTCGCAGTATGCTTGGTATGAATTTTACCAAAACAGGGAAGTTATCCATAGAAATGAACAAGTTTTACTTCGACTTATTTGAAAACAGACAAGCAAGTGACTATGCCGATTTCATTTATTTCGACCGTGAAACAGTGAATGAACTATATCAACAGGCGACCCTTTTCATTAAAACTATTGAAAAGTTAATAAAAAGATAGTCTCTGCCATACCAAATAGAACAAAGATGTCAGTGATAAGTATCTGTGAATTTAGGGCCTGTGTAAGTAATTGTTACGAGCATACATAATTTGTGGAAGCCACAGATGATGGTTTTCAAAAAACTGAAAATATTTGGATAATAGTATCCATTTCGCTACCTTTGCCTCATGTTAATCAATTAAGCATTAACATTATGAAACGAGCATGGTAATTGTTCTCGCAGAAGTAGATGACTAAAAGCGAGTTCCATACGACACCATTGAATTTTTTCGATAAGTGAATACAGAGGTAAAACTTGTTTTGACTCTGTTGAACGAAGAAAAAATCTGATGAAATAGAAAATAAATAATTTTAGTCGTATGAAATACAATGAATTTCATCGAAAAATAAAAAAGAATGGTTAGAAGTTTGTCAACGCAACCGGAAGCCATTATTTTTATGAAAAGGACGGAATTATTTCTCCCCCAGTTCCCTATCATGGTTCAAAAGAGATGGGAGAAGGGTTAAGAATAAAATTGTCAAAAGAACTAGGGCTTGGAACCCCGAAGTCTTAAAAGAAAAAGTAGTGATGAAAAAAATAATTATTATCATTGAGAGTAGTAGCGACTATTTTGATGCGTATGCGGAAAACTGCCCCGGCATTTATGGTGCGGGAGAAACCGTAGAAGCTGCACAAAAAAATGTATTGGAAGGGTTAACGTTATATATCGAACAAAATAAAAATCACCTTCCTGAAATACTAAAAGGGGATTATGGCATTGAGTTTAGGTATAATGTCCAGTCTTTTTTAAAAAGGTATGCTAAACAGTTTTCGTTATCCGGTTTAGAAACTATTACCGGCATTAATCAAAAACAGTTAAGTCATTATGTTACCGGACGAAAGCGTCCGCGTAAAAACACGGTCAAGAAAATAGAAAAATCCATACACAATTTTGCCAAAGACCTAAGTCAGGTTCATTTCGTTTGATGTATGCTAACCGGTGACACGCACTTTCCGGCAGACAATCCAGACTTTTCGTTCGTCTGAGAGTGTAGTAGCGAACAGATATATATCGCCCCCCTCCTGCAATCCGGTTTTACGGCGGATTTCGGCGACGGTCATCGGGAAATTGCGGACAGTAATGTTCGCTTTTTTTGTTTCTTGGGAAAAGTCCTTTATGTTTTTCTTATTCGGGACAAAAAAGGTCTCTATTTCAAAAATACGTCCGGGAAATTCTTTAACCAGCTTATCTGAAGTATATAAATGGCTGTTAACATGCAGTTTTTGAAGGTCGTACGCCAGTGCTACCGACTTAAAAGCAGCCGCTTTGAGGATGGAGGCATTGGGTTCGTACAAATAGCGTTCAGGGGTTTCGGCAAAGAAGACCACTGCTTTTTGTTCTTGTGCCATGGTAAATGAAAAGTACTCTCCTCCGCCCAACCGTTTAAGATTCACCGCCACAAACCGGGGACTCTCCATAGAATTTGCACGGCTATTGGAGGAAAGTGCTGATTGCGCAGGGAAATCCACCGACTCTCTTTCAGTTTTCCCCAAGACAGTTTTCGATAAGAGGAAGAGCAGTTCCTTGCATTCGTTATCCACCGAAACGACATGCACCTCACTCACACAACCCAGACTTTTCACCGCCAAAGAGATATCCAGCATGGGTGAATATTTCACCATGATCTTACTCGATTTCTCCAGCAACAACGATTTTATTTCCAATATATCGGGACTGCAATCCTCAATCCGGAACACTTTTTGCCCGCTATCATCCCGCCGTGAAGGATCGAGATAGATAAAGTTTAAAGGAGATGTTTCTTTTAAAAAATTCTCTGCTCCTGCACAATACACTGCCACATTCTCCAATCCCAACACCTCAAAATTATGCTCCGCGAAACGGCATAATTCCTTATTCTGGTCTACATAAATCGCTTCCCGGAAATAAGGCGAAAGAAAAGAGAAATCCACGCCCATTCCTCCGGTCAAATCGGCAAAGGTATTGCTGTTACCCTCAACCGCCTCGGGACTCGTCACCTCAACAAAGGGGAGCAAACCACTAAACAATTCAGCCCCCTTTGAAACCAGCGAAGCCTTGTAACGGGCGGTAAGCTCTGATGAAGACTGTTCCAGAGATAGGTGTGGCGGATAAACGATATCTCTCTCCGCATACCATGACGGAATTTTCTTTTCTGTCATTTGTCGTCCTGCAATCTGCGTCAGCAACAAAGACATATCGTCGCGCATGAAACGCAATGCCGTTTCACGGATATCGTCACGCTCATGTGCACGGATAAACTGCTTTTGTTCGGAAGTCAACTGCATAGAACCCTATAAAAATAAAAACAACCATACTTTGGAAAGCAGGCTGTTTTTATCAACTAAAAAATTATATATTATGGTTCAAGTTCCGTCTTACCGGAACACCAAAGGCAATTGCTGTTAGGCTTCTGCCTGTACTTTCGGCTGCACCGACACGAATGAGCGGTTGTCCCTCCTTTTACGGAAAACTACAACGCCATCTACCAGTGCAAACAAGGTATGATCTTTACCCATACCCACATTCTCTCCGGGATGGTGGGATGTACCGCGCTGACGCACGAGTATATTACCGGCTTTTGCCGTTTCACCACCGAATATTTTAACGCCCAATCGTTTACTTTCCGATTCGCGGCCGTTCTTGGAACTACCTACACCTTTCTTATGTGCCATTTCCTTCTGATTTTAACTGATTAAGCAATAATTTCCTTTACTCTCACTTCGGAAAACTGTTGACGGTGACCGTTCAGCTTCCGGTAACCTTTTCTTCTTTTCTTCTTGAAGACAAGGACTTTGTCGCCTTTCACGTGGGAAAGGATCTCTACTACCACTTTTGCTCCGTCGATCACCGGCGCGCCAACTGTTACGGCACCATCGTTATCCACGAGCATCACCTTCTCAAATTCCACCTCAGCACCCTGATCGGCGTTGATCCGGTGGACAAATAATTTTTGGTCTTGTTCAACTTTAAACTGTTGACCCTGAATGTCTACAATGACGTACATAAATAAAATAACCTGAAGTTACGTGCCTGAGGCGGACTGTTCTCCACAGCCTCTTTTTTGGCCTATTGGCAAATTGAGGTGCAAAATTACATAATTAATTCGTAAATCACAAACGCATCACTGTTTTTTTTCTAAACTCCGGTAGGCATTTCCTATATTTTCAATGATATCCGAAGCCACGAAACTACGGGGATGAATGGTGTCTCCGGTAATATCGGCAGTCATTCCATGCAGGAAAACTCCTATCCGGGCTGCCACAAACGGTTGGTAACCCTGTGCCAGCAGGCTGGTGACCATGCCGGTCAGCACGTCCCCGCTTCCTGCCGTAGCCAGTGCCGGCGTCCCACTGTTGTTCAGATACATTTCTTTTTGATCGATAACCAGTGAATAAGCTCCCTTTACGATTACGACCACATTATATTTTCGCGCAAACAATCTTGTTTTTCCGATCTTATCATAATCATCGCACCATCCACCGATCAGCCGCTGAAGCTCTTTAGGATGGGGGGTCAGGATGGTTCCTTTTGGCAGGAGGGTGAGCCAATCAGGATAGCGGGAAAGGATATTCAATGCGTCGGCATCCACCACCAACGGGCCCCTGCTTTTCAGGAGGAAAGAATACAGCGCCTGCTCTGTTTCTTCATGCAATCCCATCCCCATACCGATACCAACGGCATCCGGTTTCAGATCGTAATCTATGGAAGTGATATGTTCCATCCCCTTATCCTCAAGGGCCATTGCTTCAGGGAAATTGGACTGTATAGGTATCACTCCACATTTGGGCAAATAGGCGGTGACCAATCCACAACCGGTTTTAAGGGCAGCTTTCGCAGCAAGGGAGACCGATCCGCATTTACCCAGGCTCCCACCAATGACCAGCGCATGTCCCTGCGTACCTTTATGGGCAAATTTGGGAAGCGGTTTCAGCATCCCCCTGATATCCTTCTTCTCCGTCAGGTAGGTATCCGTCTCAGCTTCAGCAACAGCTTCTTCGCTCAGGCCTATTGGTACGATCTGTACATTCCCGGTAAAAGCGGCATTTTCCGGCAGATACAATGCCAGTTTAGGAATCTGGAAAGTCGCGGTTTCGGTCGCTTTCACTGCGAACTCCGTTTTCCGGTCCGCAAACAACCCGCTTGGCACATCGATGCTGATCACCTTTTTTCCGCTCCCGTTGATCCGTGCAATCACTTCGGCGGCCACGCCATCCACTTCACGTGACAATCCCGTACCGAATATACCGTCGATTACCACATCGAAGGGTGACAGATCGGGAATATCTCCTTTTTCCACAATTTTTTTATAGGAGATATTTTCTGCTTTCATGCGGCGGACATTATGGGCACAGTCTTCGGTATACCGATTACTGAATTCCACCATATAAGCTTTTACCGGATAACCCGCCTTATGTAATAAACGGGCGACTACCAATGCGTCCCCTCCGTTATTACCCACCCCGGCAAAGATAATTACGGAACTGTCCCTATCCGTGTATTTCTCCGCAAAAAAGTGAAAGAATGCCGTCGCAGCACGTTTCATCAACTCAAGCGACGGTATTCCCTCCCTTGATATTGTTTCTGCGTCTATCTTCCTGATCTGTGCCGATGTAAGGATCTTCATATAAGTACAATATTCAATTCAGGATATAAATATAGTAAATTATTTTACAATTCATACCGTCCGGTTACCTGCAAATAAGTGACAAGCTTGATTTTATAGCCCGACCGGGCATCAGTCAGTTCGTCTCTTGTCTGCTGGAGTATCATTTGTGCTTCGAGCATATCGGAAATATTCACAATGCCGTTCTTGTAATTGTCACTATTGATCCTCAGGTTCTCTTCGGCCTGGGCCACGGTTTCATTCGCCACTTCTATTTGCTTGTATGCTTCATTAAGCTCGTTCCACGCTTTCTGTATCTGCAATAAAAGCAATTCCTCACCATTCCGGCTATTGTTACGAACAATCTGTTCCTTAAACTTTTTTTCTTTTATGGCATGGGAAGCGCCCCACCAATCGGAAATGGGAATCTTTACGGATGCAAATACCATTGTATTGGATGTACCTTTGTTATTACTAAAATCATAATCATAGTATACCGCCCCTACACCAACGCCTACCTCAGGCAAATATTCCCCGATCTTCAACCGGGTCTGCAGTTCCTCTGCTTCCACACTCTTTTGCAGTAGCTTATATTCTTCGCGGTGAAACAAAGCCTGACCGGCATCCAGGTATACTTCGTCCGGACTTTGGCTGGCGACAAGGGTATCGGACAAAACCATAGTCGAATCATACGCCAACCCGATATGCTGACTGAAGGCCATCATTGCAAGCCTGATCCCATTTTCGAGCTTAAGCCGGTTCATTCTCATTTCACTTTGCCTGATGGATACTTTCATCACATCGTTCCGGTTTATCAATCCCGCCCGATAAGAATCGTTCGCCTGCTTGTACACGGTATCGAGCAGCCCCTCAGCCAGGTGCAGGGTTCTCAGCTTTTCGTTCAGTGACACAATGCCCCAGTATTGCTCTTCGGTTTGCAGCAGGACTTCGCTTTTGGATAGTATAAGCCTGCTTTGGTTGACGTTAACCCCCAGTTGGGCCAACTTATTACCGGTAACGATGCGTCCGCCGGCATAGAGTGGTTGCACGGCGGTAACAGCAGCAATATTAGCCTTATCCAGTAATGAAAGTGAAATACCCGGAAAATAAGCGAATTGGGTGGCACCGGGAAGGTTGGCAGGATTGCCATCATACACCGGCAGGTCGCCTCCCGGCATATTGTACTCGAGTAAGGGGTCACTAAAACGAAAACCCATGCCGGTGGCACTCACTTTGGGGAAATAACCGGTAAAGGCATTCTTTTTTGTTTGTTTTGCGGCTTCAATTTCCAAACGGCTGTTTTTTATGGAGCGATTATACTCCAAAGCCATTTTTTTACAATCATCGAGGCTGTATTTTGCCTGTGCCTTCAATTGGATTGTTCCTGTGAAGGCGCAAAGGATTATTATCGGAGCAATATATCTTTTTTTCATATTAATTAACCATGTCTTTGTGTAATTTTTTCATTTCAGAGAGAGGGTTCGTTTCATGCCTCTGCATCTTCGGGACATGCCTCTACATCTTCGGGAATGGAAGATGGGTGATCCTCTTTATCTTTATGCCGGTACACCAACCAATAAGCCAGGGGAAGGATAGTGACCACAAATATCATCGAGACGATTGTCCCTGAAAAGATAACCGTACCCATAGGATACCACAGCGGGCTTTGACTGATAATCATCGGTATCACACCCATCGACGCGGCAGCAGATGTAAGGAATATAGGGCGCATCCTGCGCTGACCGGATAAGATAGCTGCTTCGCGCACTGTTTTATGTTGTGTGCGTCTGAGCTCTTCCGTATAATCATACATGATGATACCGTTGCGGACAATAATCCCTATCAGGCTCACCATACCCAATATGGCTGTGGCGCTGATGGGAAGACCCGCTATATTCATCCCCAACGCAACCCCGAAGATGCTGAATGACATCGACACCAACACCAGGACGGAAAGGCTGACCTTCTTAAAGTGGAAGACCATCACCAGGAACATGATAGCAGCAGCCATTATCAGTCCTCTCACTATTCCGGGCAGGTTTTCGTCATTAAACTCCTCCACCCCGCCGTAAGAGATGGAAATACCTTCGGATAATGCTGTGCCGGCGATATCTCCGACAATGGTTTCCACTTTCGACTGTACGCTGCTTACATCTTCACCCCTTTTCAGGTCCACATAGACAGACAGGGTCCTGATGCCGTTCCTTCTTACGATTTGCCCTTCGTTCCAGTCAGGCGATACGTGGGCTATCTGGCGTAGGGGCACGGCAGGAGAAAGTATCCCTGAAACATATTCGTTGGCGACATCTGCCGCTTCCACCTCTGTCGACTTCGATTTGAGGACTACCGGCAAGGAATAATCATTTTCCCAGACGGTGGTGATCGGCACATCGGCAAACCGTGATGCCAGATTTATCCCCAGTATGGCTTCACTTATTCCCAGACGGTTCGCCTCGATGGGGTCTACCGAAATTTTGATACCCGGCAGGGGCTCCTCAAAACTGGTATATATCCTGACAGGCTCCTCCAATTTGTTTAATTCGGCCATCAATGTATCCGCAAATTGTTTCAGATCGGGAATATCGTCTCCCGCCAGGCGGATCTCCACATCGGCATCTACCGCCACGTATTCCAACTGCTTGAATTTGACGAATGCATTCGGGTAATAATGGGCATATTTATCGGCATACTCATCCAGTATCTTTTCCGTATCGCGATTCGATGTGGTATTCACAATAAATTGTGCAAAATTGGGACCTCCTATTTTTGGGGCGTAGACTGTATGGAAACGCGGTGACCCTGCGCCGTAAAAAGCAGTCACCGAAACAACCCGTTCATCCGCGCGCAATATTGCCTCCATATCCCTGCTTACCGCTTCGGTCTGTTCCAGGGAACTTCCCCCGGGCAGGTATATCTCCACGGCGAACTGGTCACGTTCGGCAATGGGAAGCAGCTTCAGGGGTATATTCATAAAGATGATGATACCGGCCGCAATGGCTGCCACAGTAATAACTATCGACAATTTGGGAAACCTGAACACCTTCGCCAGCAACCACTCGTAACCGCCCTGTAGTTTTTCCAGCATGATTGTCCCCTTTTTGGGTTTTTCGTCTTTTCCCGGCCGTAATCCTTTTCGTATGAAGAAGTATTGCAGGAAAGGAATAACGAGTATGGCGACAGCCCATGATATACTCAGGGTGAGAAGTATTGTCCAAGGGAATGCCACGATAAAATCGTGAATGAGCCCGCTCACCACAAATAAGAACGGAAGGAATGCAAAACAAATGGCTAAGGTGGCCGACGCTATCGCCTTCACATATTCTTTGGCGCTTTCTGCGGCTGCTTCTTTGCGGGACACCCCCTGATTCAGTTTTTCAAGGTAACTGTCCACGATCACCACCGAGTTGTCCACGATCATTCCCAGTGTCACTATCAGTGCTGCCAGCGTTACGATATTGAGTTCGAAACCTGCGATAAACAAAGTACCCAACGCAATGAAAATGGTGATTGGAATAGACGAGGCTGATACGGCGGCAACCCTCAACGGAAGCAGTATGACAACCACCAGCATGACCGCCGTTATCGCCAACAACAGTTCCTGCAGGAAATTGGATACTGAACTATTCACCACCTTAGGTTCGTCGGCGATCCGGTAGATGCCGACATCCTCCGGCAAGCTTTCCTGAAACTCCCGGAGGACTACATCCACATCTTTTCCGTATTGGACAATGTTGTATCCTTCCCTCATTTCAGTGGAGAGTACCAGGCACTTTTTCCCGTTGTTGGTAATGTAACTGTCCGGCTTTGGGTATTCCCGCACTACCCGGGCTATATCTTTCAGACGGATATGATTGCCTCCGGCATCCGAATAGATGATTTGCTCCTCGATGTCCTTTTCAGACAGATAGGGACGTTCAATATGGATCGGCACAACCATATCTTTGTTGTCAATATTACCTGAGAGTGTAATAAGACCCTTGGTAGTCAACGTTTGATAGAGATTGAGGACACTGATGCCATAAGTCGCCAGTTTTTCTTTTTCGATGTAAATGCTGATCTGTTCCTTTTGTGTACCGTAACGCCGCAAGTTGGAGACCGATTCGATGGAACGGAGTTTTCCTTCCAATATCTCGATTTGTTCTTCGAGCTGACGATAGGTTTTCGTATCGGATTCAAGAGTGATCAGCAATGCCGATGTGTCGCCAAAGTCATCGTTGGCGATCAATGCCAGTACGCCCGAGGGCAATTGCATTTTAAAGGTTGTCAAACCATGCTTTATTTTCGACCAGACTTCATCTTTATTATAGACATCATCATTCAGTTCAACAAAGACATATACCATTCCATCTTTAGACTGGGAGTATGTTTTTGCTTTTTTCACCTCTTTATAGGTGAATAAAAAGTTTTCGAGTGGTTTGGCCAATTGCTCTTCCACTTCGGCGGAAGTTGCACCGGGGTATACGCCAACCACAACGCCCTGGCGAATGGTGACTGACGGAAATTCACGCTTGGGCATTTCCACCAGCGCATAAATACCAAAAACGATGAATACTGTCACGAAAAGCAGGACTAACCTGTTATATTTCATCGTCCAGTCTATAATTGTTGCCTTCTTTTCCATTTCCCCGTTATTTATTCTACCACATCAACCATTGCTCCCGGACTCACATTTCGATAACCTTCCGTAATAAGTATATCGCCTTCATGCAGTCCGCCGGTAACAGTGATGCCATTACCGATAAAACTGCCGACGCTTACTTCACGCTGAAATGCTTTTCCTTCTTCATCCACCAACCAGACGAAGTGTTTCCCGGAATGATCCAACTGAACGGATTTAAGCGGCACGACAATATTTTTCCATGCGTCGTCTTCCGGACCGTCACCACTTGTCAGGTAAGCCTTGCAAACCATGCCCGGCAACAGTTGATGGCCTTTGTTTTCCACTTGCACTTTTATGTCGTAGGTATGCGATATGGGATGCGCCGTCACGCCTTTTTCGATAACCTTTCCTTCAAACGAGCGGTCGTTAAGCGCCGGGACAACGATATGACTTTTCCCGCCCGTCCTGACGGATGATATTTCACGCTCGGGTATCGCGATCTTTATTTTTATGGAATTTATATTCATTATACTATAAACCGGTATGCCGGGTGACACATTGGCTCCCGTTTCCAGGTAACGTTTGCCTATAACGCCTGAGTAGGGCGCATATAAATTACAATCTTCCAGATTCTTGAGGGCAATTTTTTCCGCCGACTCGGCTTGCTCCAATGCTGTCTTTACTTCCACATATTGCACTTCGGGAAGGCTATTGTTCTCATGCAGGGCCGACAAGCGGTCGTACCCGTCCCGGGCCCGGTTAAGCGTTGATTTCGCTATATTATACATATTTTCCGCCGAACTTGTATTCAGCTTTGCCAGGAGTTGCCCTTTTTGAACGGCCTCCCCCTCCTGCACAGTCATCTGTTCAATAGTACCCATTGTCAGAAAACTGACATTCACGGAATTCTCACTCTCTACAGTCCCTACGTATTCTGTTGTATAGGTACCGTCGCTGTATGCTATCTTCTGTACCTTAACCCGTACACTCTTCGAATCCGTCCTGTCTTCCGTTTTTGAGGAACAAGACACATGCATAGCCAATATCAGTAAGCAAATGCTCCCTGAAATAAACCCGGTTTTATTCATAATACTGCTTTTTGGGTGTAAAGGTGCGCCAATTAAGTATAAGGAAGGAAATCAAATATTCGTCAATTATGTTCAAAATATCGCTTTTATATTTTTCTAACGCCCAATTCACTATATTTACATAATAGTAGGATGTGCCTCGGAAATGCTCAAACAAGTTTGGCATTCTCTCGGCTTTCGCTATATTTGCAGTCCAGTGTAGCATCTGTTTATTTGTTTTATAGCCAAATGGATAACAACTATCAGGTTTATGAATAAAGGTAGATATGGAAGAATTTCGTTGGAAGATGTATCCAGACAAGCTCCGATAACCGGGGTGAAAAATTTCATCCTTTCGGATAACGGAGCCCGGATAAAAGACTACTCTTTTGATTTTCAACATCCCAATATAATAGAGGACATTGCCCTGGCAATTTGTGTAAGGGGAAACGCCCGCGTAAAAATAAATCTCCAGGAGTATCATATCGAACCGAATATGATTATTACGCTTTTGCCTAATTATTTGCTGGAAATATGTGATTACAGCGATGACTGGTTAGTAGAGTTTATTTTTATTTCTTTCGACTTTGTTTCTGACTTTAAACTAATTGCCGAGACAGATCTTTTTGAGCAAATAGGAAAAATCACTTGCCTGAAGATTAAGGAAGAGGAAATGTTAAACCTGCTCGATTTCCATGCATTCATCGTAAAAAAATACAAAAGGGAGGATCACCTGTACCGGGAAGAAATAACCAAGAGTTTATTGCATACGCTTGTATACGAGGTGCTTCAATTGCTGAACACTTACGAAATAACCCAAAACGGTAAAGCCTTATCCCGTAGTGAAAAGCACTTGACACATTTTATAGGATTATTATTCCAGTTTCACAGGCAGGAAAGAAGTATTAAATTCTACGCGGATAAAATGTTCCTTACGCCCAAATATTTATCAAAAATAATCAGGGAGGTCAGTGGAAAATCGGTTTCGCAATGGATCGACGAAATGGTCATCATGGAAGCCAAAGCGATGTTGAAAAGCTCCAACCTGACAGTCTTACAGATATCAGAAAAGCTGAATTTCCCCAATGCTTCATTTTTTGGCAGTTATTTTAAAAAAAGAACAGGCATCTCTCCTATCCAATACCGGGAAAGTGGATAGTCATCTCAAGTGTACCGATTTTTTGATTTTAAATCGGCTAATACCAAGTTTGAAGCGAAAATTTTTTTACTGATATTTACAGATCCGTGCAGTACTGAAAATTCACTGTAAATAGGAACTAAGCAGATAACTTACTGACAATTAAAATATTTTCGATTTAAGAGTGCGCAGGATGAGACTCGAACTCACACGCCGTAACCGGCACTACCCCCTCAAAGTAGCGTGTATACCAATTTCACCACCTGCGCTTATGCGGTGCCCAGAACAGGACTCGAACCTGCACGTTGTTACCAACACTAGTCCCTGAAACTAGCGCGTCTACCAATTTCGCCATCTGGGCGTTATCATCAATTCAAATAGAAAAAAACAGGCCTCTGCCCGTCGCTATCCGAAAGCATGGCCTACAGCTATGTGAACCGCCAGTTCCTGAATTGCGGATGCAAAGATAATAGTTTTTTTATAGCTGAACGAATATTTTAAAAATTAATTTTAAACGCAGATTCAACCATAAGTGTGGATTTACTCTAATCGTTTGTAAAATTCAAATTTTGGTGAATTTAAATCTAAAAAGGAAAACCGCTCCACAGGGGGAACGGCCTTCCAACTCACAATGAAAAGTCAAGCAGAGTAGATTGAGAAAGTTATTTATATTGAATCAGTAGTGAATGTTATGTAAGCCTCACCTTCGTCAGATACATTCACCGGCAGATAATTGGTATTGCGTGAGTAATTCCTGATCCTCTTGCGTACAACGGCCGGGGGCCTGTTATCCTTGTAATCCCGCAATGCTTCACTCATCTCAATGGTTTTGCCCGCCGGCACCGATATCTCCACGGTGACGCTCTGATCCCTGAATCCCTGCCCTACCGGCACCGACAAAAATTCCGGAAGCAGTAGCAGGGAGTCTTTCTGTACAATATCATAAGAGAACTGCGCCAAATCGGCTTTGGCAGAACGAAGGTCTTTGCCGTGTATGGCAGATATGACCCGCACATGGAATAATGAATCGCTGCTTTTTCCGATTTGCAGGTTGATATTGTCGAAAAGGAGTGAATCTTCATTGATCGTGCTATAAGGCAGTTCGTCGAATTCGGAATGCAACCCGAAATCTATACCGTAAACCTCCCTTGAGGTCCTGAATTCAGCATAATCCTCACCATAGGGCAGCATATCCACATACATCTTGCCGGATGTAACGGGCGCAAGAGAGACCGTTCTTTCGCTGGAGCTTTCCACATTGAACTTATTCGCTATTCTTGTCCCCAGTACTCCTGAAATTACCAGGCCGGCAATCCAGAGTACAGAGGCGATAATACCGATAGCAGGACGTGACCTGGCTTTCATTGCACGGCGTATAATCCACGTAACTACAGCAATGATAGGAACGACAAAGAGCAATCCCAATGCGGTATAGAGCAATGTGGTTTCATAACCCGGGGCGATAAACAGCGATTTCAACGGCGACAGGTGTGTACCTGTTACCAATAATGCGATAAACAGGCCAATCAGTACCAACAGGAAGATCCCGACCACAGAGAAGAAAATGATTTTCAGAAATATCACCAATGTATTCAGGCAGCCCGAGCGTTCAGGCGGGGATACAGTTGTGCTACGATGTTCCGTAACAGGTGGTACGGGCGGCATCTCTTCTACCTCTGGTGTTTCCCCCCCTTCATCTTTAATCACCGGCTCTGCGGAATGGAAGTTTTCTTTTTTCTCTACCGACGGACGAAAATTCCCCTCGTTGCCGGCACGGCTCCTTGAGCTCGCTACATTATCGGTTACTTTTTCCCTGATGGAGCGGATATAATCCTCTTCACCCATCATCTCCAGTTTCTGCTTTACGGTCTTTGCCGCAGGAATAATTGCCCAAAGGACAACATAGGCCACCACCAGACCCGAGTTGATATTCCAGTTGAAACCCACATTATCAAAGATCCGGTTCAACGGAAAAATGGAGACCATCCCGATCATATTTAAAACAAGCGGGGTAAGAAACAGGAGTCGGGGTATCCATGAGTCTATCCGGAAATAGGCTGCAATACCGCCGCATACCCCACCTATAAAGCGATCGTTGGGATTCCGGTAAAGCCGCTTGGAAACATTCGATTCCAACATTTTAGGTTTTAAGACAATCCATAATACAATGTATACCCAAAAAAGAAATCCGAAGAATAACACAAAGAGAAGCCGTATCCACACGGGGTCGGTCTTGAAATAGTGTGCCAATCCGCTACAAACGCCGCCGATGATCTGGTCGCTGGCATTCCTGTACAGACCCTGGCGTTCGCCTCCTGCTGGCCAGGTCTCATTTTTGGATCCCCCAGGGTTTCCGGTACCCGACTGGGAAGATGAGGGTTTCTGATCCGAAACAAATTCCTCTTCGTAATCCGAATCAAATTCCTGCGGCCTGCCGATACTGTCGATAATTGCTTTCACATCTTCATCAGTGATGCAACTGATACCGTGCTTCAACCGATTACCGAACAGTTCGGCGATACGGCATTCGATGTCGTTCACAATCTCATCGCCACCCTCTTCCCGCGAAAAATAGATCTTAAGACTGCCGATATACTGCTTGAGTATCTCGTAAGCAGTTTCCTCAATGGCAATCACCTGACCCTGAAAATTAATGTTGATTACTTTCTTCATATGGATTCTATTCTGATTGATTTTTATCTGAACCGTCCCCTTTTTGCATAAGGGTATCAACTCCCGTCGCTAACTCGTTCCATGTGGCCTGCAGGAGGATGTAAAACTGGTCTCCTTTCTCCGTCAGACGGAAATATTTTCGCGGAGGCCCCGAAGTACTTTCCACCCACCGGTAAGTGAGTATGCCTGCATTCTTCAAGCGATTGAGCAGAGGATAAAGGGTCCCCTCCAAAAGCTGCAATCCCGCGTCCTTCATCTCATCGATAATATCTCCGGGATAGGCTTCGCTCCTTCTGATGATGGAAAGAATACAATATTCCAGTACTCCTTTCCGCATCTGGCTTTGCGTATTTTCAATATTCATCTCTGTATCATTTAATACTGCAAAGATAATCAAAGCAAGGTATTATGCAATACAAAGTACCAAATATTATTGCATATTTTAATTTATTTAACATCAAAATTGATAAATGCAGGTAAAAAGAAGCTATTTCGAGCCTGATTCTTGTTACTTTTGCATTGTTTTCATCGCGTCGGTCAGGAAATCAGGATTACCTGCCGGAATTATCAATACTCGACTCGTCCCGATTTATCGGGATCAACAAATCATCGAATCAACAAATCATCGAATCAACAAACATGTCGCTTCAGGGAAAACATATTGTATTAGGGATCACAGGAAGCATAGCGGCCTATAAATCGGCCATTCTCACCCGACTGCTGGTAAAGAAAGGTGCAGAAGTACAGATCGTGATCACGTCCGCCGGAAAAGAGTTCATTACTCCGGTGACACTCTCCGCGCTGTCGGGACGGCCGGTGATCAGTGAATTCTTCACGTCGGGTGACGGCACCTGGCATAGCCATGTTGATTTGGGATTGTGGGCCGATCTGATGATCGTAGCACCGGCGACGGCTGCCACCATTGGCAAGATGGCCAACGGCATCGCGGACAATATGCTGGTGACCACTTATCTTTCAATGAAGGCACCTGTTTTCCTGGCACCTGCCATGGATCTGGACATGTACCGGCATATCTCCACCCAACGCAATATCGAGAAACTAAGGGGCGACGGGATATATATCATCGATGCCGCCGAAGGTGAATTGGCCAGCCATCTTGAAGGCAAAGGCAGGATGGAAGAGCCGGAAAATATCGTGGCCACGCTGGAACAGTTCTTCGCGACCGGCCATGATCTCGAGAAAAAGAAAATCATGATCACTGCCGGGCCGACATACGAACGGATAGACCCGGTGCGTTTCATCGGCAATTTCTCTTCGGGGAAAATGGGGTTTGCCTTGGCGGAAGAGTGCGCTTCACGGGGTGCGGAAGTGATCCTGATCACGGGTCCCTCAGCCTTGTCGGCTTCTCATCCCAATATAGTAAGGGTGAATGTAGAGTCGGCCGCCGAAATGTACGATGCCGCTTTACAAAATTTCCCGCAGATGGACGCAGCCATCCTTTCAGCTGCCGTAGCCGACTACCGTCCGGAACAGAAGAGTGAAGAGAAGATAAAACGATCAGGGAAGGAGAAATTCACTCTTTCGTTAATTTCCAATCCCGATATCGCGGCTTCGCTCGGGAAGATAAAAGAACCGGGGCAACTCACCATTGGTTTTGCGTTGGAGACCAATGACGAAGAGCACAACGCGATGAAGAAAATGGAGGAGAAAAACTTCGATTACATTGTACTCAATTCTCTGAACGACCCGGGAGCCGGCTTCGGGCACGACACGAACAAAGTAACCATCCTCTCCCGCAACGGCGAAAAACAATCGTTTGCACTAAAATCAAAAGATGAAGTAGCCAAGGATATTGTTGATAATGCCTTCGGCAATGGAAAATTGACAATGGACAATTGAGAATGGAAAGTTGCAAATCGTAGTTCCAAGTTTTTCACTTTTAATTTTTAATTTTTCACTTTTCACTCTTAATTTTTAATTCTTAGTTTTTAGTTTTATATAATGTGTCCATTCAAACTACAACTTGTACTTTTCCTGTTTTCCTGCCACACCCTCCTATCCTATTCACAGCAGTATAGAAATCCCGTGACCATCTCACCTGCTCTCAGCGCGAACTTTGGTGAGTTGAGGAACAACCACTTCCATTCGGGGATCGACTTCAAAACACAACAGGTGGTCGACAAGCCCATCGTCGCTATCGAGGATGGATACGTGTCCCGCATCAGCATCTCACCGGGAGGTTACGGACTGGCGCTCTATGTAGACCATCCATCTACCGGCCATACCAGCGTCTATGCCCACCTCAACAGTTTTTCCAAAGAGATTGACGAATGGGTAAAGGAACAACAATACCAGCTGGAGCGGTTCAGTGTCACCCTCTATCCGGAGCCGGGACTCTTGCCTGTAAAAAAGGGAGAACAGATTGCCTTGAGTGGTAACACCGGCGGTTCCGGCGGTCCTCACCTCCATTTTGAAATACGGGACACCCAAACCGAAGAACCGATGGACGCATTGGAATTCCTGCCGGATATCTCCGACACCCGGAAACCGGATCTTCAGGGAATCGCCTTTTATCCCGTAACAGGAAAAGGAGTAGTCAACGGTAGCATCAATCCTGTCAGGCTTAATATCGGCAAAGACAAAGCAGGAAACCCATTATCATTGCCAAGAGAGATCGAAGCATGGGGGCGTATCGGCGTAGGTGTGAAGGGGTACGACCGGATGGACGGTCAAAATAATATCTACGGCGTAAAGCATATCCGTCTTTTCGTGGACGACCGGCAGGTGTTCAGCAGCACTGTAGATCGCTATTCCTTTGCAGACACACGCATGCTCAACACTTTCGTTGATTTCGAAGACTGGAGAAAGCGCAAGTCATTCTTTATGAAATCGTTTATAGAACCAGGCAACAGGCTACCCTTTTATGAAACTGAGAACAGTGGATATATCGATATCAACGAAGAGAGGCCTTATCGCTTCCGGTATGAATTGGAAGACCATTACGGGAACAGGCTCACTTATCACTTCACGGTCCAGGGGAAGCCCCGTCCCATCCCCGAAAGGCCCGAATGTGACCATTGGATGGCATGGAACCTCTATAACACCTATATGGATACCGGTTTTCAGTTGCAAATCCCGAAAGGGAACCTGTATGATGACATCTGTTTCTCGCACTCCTCCACGAGAAGTCCCAACCATTACTCCAACCTGCACCGGGTAAACGACAGCCCCGTGCCGTTACATGACCGCGCAAATATATGGATCGGGATGCATACCGACACCTTGCAGAACAAACAGAATTATGGCATCGTAAAAGTCAGCGACAACGGCTCTGAAAGCTGGGTGGGTGGAGAGTATGTCCGCGGAGGTATTTCGGTCGGCATCCGGGAATTGGGCGACCGATATGCCGTCTCCGCCGATACCATCGCACCGGTAATTACCCCTGTTGAGCCCACCTCATGGGTGAGTCAGAAGCGCCTCCGCATCCGGCTCACCGATAACAAGAGCGGCATCGCTTCATTCCGGGGAGAGATTAATGGGGAATATATACTGTTCACGCACGACATCAAATCGTCGGTCTATACTTACCGGTTTGATGACAGCCGGTTGACCAGAGGGCAAGAGCAGGTATTCACTTTCACCGTTGTCGACGGTGCCGGCAACAGCAACGAATATCAATACAATTTTTATTATTGATTACAACCCTAATACCGCTTGTGCAATGGCGATCTCATGCTCGCTGCCGGTATGCTTTCCCTCTACGTCCGACAGTTTGATGCATTCCTGCCACTCCTCCCGGGGCGTCATCTTGCAGCGGAACAACTTCATCACGATATTCATCCCTTTGATATCGTTCCCCACATCGGCGGTCAGGTTGGTTCCTATACCGAAAGTAGAGCCGATACGCTCACCGCAGTATTCTTTTATCTGGATCGCTTTGTCCACATTCAGGCTGTCCGAAAAAACCAGGTATTTAAGTTTTGGATTGACACGCAATTCTTCATATCGCCGGATCACTTTGTCCACAAACACCAATGGGTCTCCGCTGTCCTGGCGCAGGCTGGTAAAGAGCGAAGCATGTTTCTTACTGAAGTTACGCAAAAAAACATCGGTAGTATAGGTGTCGGTCAGTACGGTACCCAGGTCTCCATCATATACATTGATCCAGTTCTCCATCGACATATAGTTGGCCATCTTATAGCCGTAAATTGATCCGTGGAACTGTACCCATTCATGCGGATGGGTCCCCGATACGTTCAGGTTATGCTTAAATGCCATGTAGACATTGCTCGTCCCATAGAGGCTGGCACCGGCATACTGTTTCAACAGCCCTGTCACCCGGTCCTCCACATCAGCACTGAACCGCCGCCGCATCCCGAAAAGGGAGACCGAGAGATCGTGTTCCCGCATCTTTTTCGCTTTCTCCAGCGTCACCTCCTCCATATATTTCAGGTCGGGATACCTACCGGTTTCACGGAAATAGAGTTCCGAAACGGTCGCCAGAATAGGGGTTTCCCAAAGGGTAATACGGTAGAGAAGCCCCTGCGCCTTGATATGCAGCTTGCTCCCTTCCATAGTGATCTCCACCTCCGACGGATCGAAACGGAATCCCTTCAGGAAATCGATATAGATGGGCGGCAGGTAAGGCATCTGCTTCCTTACAAATGCTTCTTCCTCTTTGGTAAGGGCGAGGCGCGTCATTTC
Source organism: Proteiniphilum sp. (assembly GCF_040307845.1). Lineage (GTDB taxonomy): Bacteria > Bacteroidota > Bacteroidia > Bacteroidales > Dysgonomonadaceae > Proteiniphilum. The sequence continues at coordinate 114,500 of NZ_JAWRIS010000061.1, read as the reverse complement.
TTCCAGTTCCTTTCTCAGCAGCCGGTCGAACCCCTCGGGATAGTCGCCATTGCTGCGGTCAATAAATTCAAATTCGCCATACGCTCTCGGGAAGAGCTTCGAATAGGCATAACCGGTGGTAAATTTGTACAGGTCTGTATCGAGGATACTTTTGATGATTGCCATATTTTTTGGAATATTTACAGATAAACGCCGGACAGGCTTATTTCGTTCATCATACCAGCCAATCCTTTACCACCTTCCCAAATACAGTATATTAGTTATCCAGTTGAGGTGTCCCTCTGACAATTCAATCTTTCAGACACCCTATGGGGATCACCTACACGCCATCTTCACGTATATAAGCCAATTTATCACCGGTCAATACAATCAGTAGATCAGCAAGTTGCATCCTTACCTGCTTTTCCTTTTCATTCTTTTCCTGCACAAGTCTTTTTAATTCGGGCAGATGTTCTGTACCCTCTTCTATATCCCGACTGCCAAGTTTACATTCGATAAGCGCGTACCGCCCATCATCCAAATGGTGGGGATTGTTTTCCGACAGGAGTACAAATGCAAAGAGGGTGAAATCACATTGTGATACACCCTCTTCCGACTTAATGTAGTTTTCTCAGAATCACATCATATCCTCAATATTCCACACGAAGGCGCGAAGGCCCAGGTTGGGCGACTCTTCATCGAGCGTCCTTAGGTAGTCCAACAACAGTTTTACCCTGCTGTCCTCTACAATAGTGAGGATAGCCTTATTCACCGAGGGCCACGCATGTGAACCGTAATGCGGTTCACCACTCTTGCTCCCCCTTCCGTGCACTTCTTTCCATGAAGTGAACCCACGTATGTTGAGTGAACCCAGGTTATCCACGATCTCATCGTAGTGCGCCTGGTCTAAAGTTATCATTACTGCTTTCATTCTGTCAATTACAAATTACTAATTACAAATTACTAATTACCAATTACCAATCTTTATTCAATCTTTCTCCAAGTCTCCCACTCTCCAAGTCTTCTCGTCTTCCACCTTTTCAACTTTTCACTTAAACACTTAGGCACTTAAACACTTAGGCACTCTTTAACCTACCAATACTTCCCGGTGCTTCTTCCGTTGCCGTTTCACCCCGTTTCCTCCAAAGATTGCATAGAGAACAGGAATAAGGACAAGCGTCACAACCGTTGAAAATGTCATCCCGCCTATAATGGAAATCCCAAGCGTTTGCCACATTTCAGATCCCTGACCGGTACCCACAGCCAGTGGTACCATACCGAGTATGGTGGTAAAGGTCGTCATCAATACAGGTCGTAATCTCGATTTTCCACCATGCACGACGGCCGTGATAATCGACATGCCCCGCTCCCGGTTCAGGTTGATGTAATCCACAAGTACAATACCGTTCTTCACTACCATCCCCACGAGCATGACAAGCCCAATGAGTCCCATAATACCAAGCGGCTGGCCGGTGAGGGCCAAAAACAGTAATGAGCCGATAAACGCAAACGGGATGGAAAGAAGGATAATAAACGGGTAAGTAAGCGACTCGAATTGGGATGCCATCACAATATATACTAACAGGATAACGATCACAAGCAGCATGGTCAGGTCGCCGAATGCCTCCTCCTGGTCTTCCACGGAACCACCGATCTCCATTTGTATTCCCATCGGGATATCCATAGATGAGATGACACTGCCCACATCTGTAGCCACATCACTCAACGCGCGGTTGTAGATAGAACCGGTTACGGTCACTATTCGCTGACGGTCTTTGCGTTCGATCTCGGGCAGCGACGAATCTTCTACCACCCTTCCTAAATCCCGCACCCGTACACCCACACCCGCCGGGTTATATATCATGATGTTTTCCACATCTTCTATCGACTGGCGCGACTGTTCGTCGTAGCGCACACGGATATCATACTCTTCACCCTCTTCACGGAAATAGGTCATCGTTAATCCGTTTATCCGGTTTCTGACCGCACTGGCAGCAGTTGACATGCTCAGGTCGTTAAGGGAGAGCTTTTCCCTGTCGAATTCTATCTGGTATTCCATACGATAATCCTTACGTGAAATAGTAAGGTCCCGCAAGCCTTGTACATCCTGCAATTTCGCTTCCACTTCTGCTGCAAGCTCGTCGGTTTCGGCAAAGTCATGCCCGTAGATATTCACGTCGATCGTACTTCCGCCACCGATCACTCCGGAGCTGCGTCCTCCGGGTGTTACCACATAATTGCTGACGGCTGGGATGGCGCCAAGGTCTTTACGCAACTCATCGGCGATATCAAAGATAGATCTATTCCTGTCTTTGGCTTCTTTTGTGCGGATATTGAAACTCATAATCTGAGATCCGTTCTCTTGCATTGATGCGTACATATTATCCTCATCGGCCTGTCCCACAGTAAACGAGTTGATCTCTATCTCGGGATATTTATCTTCAATCAATTGATTGATCTGTAACCCTACTTCACGAGTGATCTCCATCCTTGTACCGGTAGGTAATTCCACGGTCATTGAAATGGAATTATTGTCTGAACTCGGCATAAATTCGGTTTTGAGTGTTATCGCCGATACAACAGCGCCTACTATGAATATGCCAATGATAACACTCAATACCAATCCGCGCTTTCTTACCACAGCATTTACCAACCTGCTATAAGCGACGTCTATTTTGTCGAGTACCGGAATGATGCGCTTGTTATACCATTTGTCGAATTTACTTACTTTCGCCTCCTTCGCGGATCTCATCATTTTAGCACTCATCATGGGGGTAAGCGACAAAGCAATGATCATTGAAAGGGTGATGATAATGGTTACCATCCATCCCAGCTGTTTAAACATCACTCCTGCCAAACCACCTACCAAAGTCATGGGCAGGAAAGCCGCCACAATGGTCAACGTGGATGCGATCACCGAAAGCGACACCTCTTCGGTACCATAAATAGCCGCTTGCCGGGGACGGCTACCCCGTTCAATATGGGAAGTAATATTCTCCAGCACCACGATGGCGTCGTCCACCACCATACCGATACATATCGAAAGGGCGGACAATGAAATAATATTGATCGTATTTCCCGTGATATAGAGGTATATGAACGAACCTATAAGGGAAATAGGAATGGCTATCATGATAATTATGGTCGCCCTCCATCGGCCCAGGAAGAATAAAACAATGACTCCCACAATAAGAAGGGCCAGCACGATTGTTTCAAGCAAACTATCGATGGAGGTTCTGATATTATCCGAGGTGTCGATTACCGTTACCACTTGGATATCGGGGGGGAGATTCTTCTGTAATTCCGGCAGCTGTTGTTTCACTGCGTTCGCAATCTCCATCGTGTTGGCTCCTGTCTGTTTCTGGATCATGATGGAAGCACTGCGGCCTCCGTTGGTGTAACTTTCCATCACGTTTGTCTGCACGGTATCACGCACGACTCCTACATCCCTCAGATAAACAGATTGTCCTTCACTGACACCAATCACTATACCTTCCAATTCCCTACTCTCGGAAAACTCTCCCTGAAGGCGTAACATATAGGTTTGTGAACCCACATCAAGATTACCGGCAGGAATATTCACGTTTTCCGCCGCAATTTTCTGGGCGATTTGCTCCAGGGATATATTGTAAGCCTCCAGTTTTTCGGGGAACACATTTACCTGCACTTCACGCTGTGGTGCCCCGGAGATGGAGACCGTACCCACACCCGATATCCTGTTGAGAGGAGCTGCGAGCTGGTCGTCGAGAATTTTATACAATGCGTTGGCACTTTCGTCCGCTGTGGCAGAAAGTATAATCACGGGAACCATATCGGTACTGAATTTCAAGAGCATTGGATCTGAAACACCGTCAGGCAGATTGCTGGTCACCAGGTCCAACTTGTCTCGGATATCATTCATGATGATATTCATGTCCGATCCCCAATTGAACTCGAGCATAATCACCGATATCCCATCCTTTGAAGTGGAGGTAATTTCTTTGATATTTTCGGTAGAGTTCAAGACATCCTCCAAAGGCCGGGTAACGTTTGTTTCCACGTCTTCGGCACCTGCACCGGGATAAGAAGTCATTACCGACACCATATTCACTTCTATATCGGGCAACAAGTCTACCGGAAGCTGCCGGTAAAACATTATCCCGATAAGCACTATTCCAATAAAGATCAAAGAAGTCCCGACAGGATTCTTGACTGCTGATTCATATAACTTCATATAGTTTTATTTTTGATGTAGGATTTGGAAACCAATCACTTAGGCACCTAATCACTTTATCACTTTATCACTTTCCCACCTGCACTTCAACTCCGTCAATCAGACCAGTATTTCCCTGCACGATCACGCGGTCACCGACTTGTAATCCCGACACGATCTCATACTTATCACCAATTCTGGTTCCCAGTTCCACTTTTGTGTAAATGGCCTTTCCATCTTTTTCGAGGAACACATACCTGTCGTTCGATCCGCTTTGTTTCAGGACAGCCAAATCAGGGACAACGGGATGGTCATTGGTGCCAAAATTAAGTGTCACCCGTGAAAACATTCCCGGGCGAAGACGCTGGTCGCTATTGTTGACCTCGATCTCCACGGGGAAAGTACGTGAAGCAGAATTTATGGTAGGATAGATCAACGAGATTTTCCCTTCGAACCCTTCTCCCTGCAAAGCATCCACCGCTATCTCAGCAGGCATACCCAAGGAAACCCTACTGTAATATGATTCAGACACATGGATGATAACCTTGACAGGATTAATATTTTCAATGGTCAAAATCGGCGTCCCGCCGGCCACATCACCCGGGTCATAGTTTCGGGCAGTCACCACCCCGCTTATGGGGCTTACCAAGCCGGTATTCTCACCGATGTTATTGAGGGCGGTCTGGGCCACATCGAGTTGTGTTTTCAGTTGATCCAGCTGCTGCCTGGAAACTCCCCCAACCTCATACAGTTCCCTATATCGCTCATAGTCACGCTTCAATGTTGCCAGTTGTGTCTCCTGCTGGGAGTAATTGGCGGCATCCATGGTCACCACCGTCTGCCCTTTCGACACCCGGCTGCCCACATCCACATGAATGGTCCTGATACGCCCGCCCATGGCCGGAGCGATATTATTAACGGTTTTTGCCTCCACAGTGGCTGTAAAAGAAGCTAATCGGTCCACAGGTACTAATCTGACCTCTTCCACGGTCACGTTTCTTTTCACACTCTCCGTTTGTTGTTCACCCTTTGCACCACATGACGAAAGCGCCAATAGGGCTGCCAGCGGTATAAATTTGAGAAAGTTGTTTAGTTTCATTTGATTTTATTTATTTAGTCTCAATTTCTTTATTTTGTTCTATATTTTGATTCATTGGAATCATCACTTCCTGTTCCGCTTTATCGGAATCAGTAAATCAATTTACAAATCATAACCGAGGGTTTTTTCCAAATCGGCCCGGGATGCCAGATAATCATAAATAGCATTCCGATATTGCAGTTCTGCATTGGTCACTGCCAATGCGGCCGCATTCAGGTCCACAATAGTACCCATTCCCGTGTCGTATCTCTTCCTGGTGATCTCGTACCCCTTATTCGCCTGTTCCACCGATGATTCTGCGGCCACCACCTGTTCAATACTTTTATTGATCAGTTCCACGCTGTTTTTCACAGACAGGTCCAGGCTGCGTTTCAGGTTACGGCGTTGTTCCCGTAACTGGTATAACTGGATCTGGGATTGTTTGATATTGTGATGCCGTTGTCCTCCGCTAAAGATGGGTATAGCGAGGGTAACGCCCACCACCGAATAGGGATCCCAACGATAGTCGCCGAACTTGAAATTGTTATTCTGGCTCATGTAGGAATAATTGAAAGACGAGGTGAGTGTAGGCAAACGTTGCAGTTTATTCATCTCATGTGCATTTTTCGCCTGCATGGCTTGCAAGTCTAATTGTCTCAAGTCACTATTTGCCGGAAGATTATTATCATCCGGAACGATGGCTTCAAACATTGAGTCTTCATATTCAGAAAGCGACCCTACAATCTCTACAGGCACTTCCGCATCGATCCCCATCAGCATTTTCAATTGCAGTTCCGAAATCTTCAACATACTTTCGGCCTGCAGGATATTGGGAATAATACTTTTGAGACGCACGTCGGCGGTAATGACATCATATTCTGCCACAATCCCCTGATCAAATTTATTTTTAATATTTGCCAGGTTCAACGAGTCGTTCGTATAAGTTTCCCTGAACAAGTCATAACTGTCTTTGGCCAATAATGTACTGTAAAAAGCCTTCTTAACCTGGTGTGTCAAATCGATTTTTGACGCACGCGATTGCTCCACGGCCATTTCCAGGTCAACCTTGCTCATCTGGACGTTTTTCCATAATGACGGAACTACGAGGGGTAAACTGACGTTGACTCCTCCTGTCCACATGTTTTTTCGTCCCACCTGAATACCCTCATCCGCTGCATCGGGATCGGGTGCCATCAACTTTCCCAATACAGCCGCGATCTCCTGCTCTTCCGGGGTAAGATTTCCCGTACCACCGGAACCGCCACCAAAAAGACTACCCATATCCGTATCCAGATACATCGTCTGGCGTTTCAGCATACGTTGGAACTGTCCCATCAGGTCAACCTGGGGTAACAGGGCGCCATAGGCACTTTTTTTTGCATAGTTTTTTTTCTCGATCTCCATATCGGCCACTTTGACCAGGGGATTTTCGTTCAAAGCAACTTGAACAGCCGTCTCCAGGTCCAGATGCAATATCCCGGAGTCCGTTTCCTGCGCATTTGCGGCGGATAACCTGAACAATCCACACACCGCCATCAAGGCGATACCAATTTTTGTAACTCTCATAAAATTATTAATTATTTGAATGGGCTATGTTATCAATATATTTGTCAATAATTTCAATGCCCTTATAGGTAGAAATTCCGCGAAGCATATTCACCATTATATTGGAAATTAAATCTGTGCGGGAGAAAGAAATTCTCAATGAATAAATATTGCTTATTATTACATAATAATTTAATGTTTCATCGATATTCAAATTTTCACGAAAATAATTGTCTTGTATTCCCTTTTCCAGCAATTCTTTCAAACAGGTGTTGTTTTTTCCCATTCCATCCAAGATAAACTGATAAATTGCCGGATAATATTTATAAATATCATCCCAGAACCTTCCCGAAGGCAATTGAATGTTTTTATAATGACCAATGATCTGCAAACACCCGTCAATGATATTCTCTGATTGGTCTATGATCTCATGAATGCTTCTTTCAATCTTCTCCTGGGAAGCAAGGATACACTGCTTTAGAATATCTTCCTTATCTTTAAAATTCATGTAGATAGTCCGCTTTGAGATACCTAACGACGATGCCAGGTCATCCATGGATACATTTTTAATACCGTCACGGATAAAAAAGTATGTGGCCTGTTGAATGATTCTTTCTTTTATCATTGTATTCTTTAGTGAACTGAATATCGTTTCAAAAAAAAATCTTCTTAAGCTGTTTTTTACTTAATTTACACGGTTTATCGATTTTTGAAACTCTGGAAACCGAAAAAAATTCTTTTTTTGACGATACAAAGTAATACCACAAATGAGCAGATTGTTGTGGTCAGGATTCCTAAACGGCATTTTTAAGGGCTGAAATATAAAATAGCAATACTCAACTTAGGGTAATTACAGCTAAAGTGCCGGTATTTTTACAAGAAGGTTAACAGATTGGAAATAAAAGCATGCCCCCGGCAGGGAGAACTATATATCAATCATATATCAATCATCTGTCCTCATGTACCATTCTTTAAATTCACCGGCACGGGCACGGCTCACAATGATCCTCTCCGGGGTAGAAACAGAAAGATTGACGGCCAGTTTCCCGTCGAACCATATCGACATGTCGGTTACGGCTTTATGAGAGATAATAAACTGCCGGTTTGCCCTGAAAAAAAGGTCAGGATCGAGTTGTTTCAAAAAATCATCGAGCGAGGTATCCATCATATAGTCACGCTTATTGAAGCAGACGATCTCGGCCTTTTTATTTTGGGAGTAAATAAAGGCAATATCGTCGGATGAAATGGGTATCAATTTATCCTTGAAAGGGATAAGAAAATTCCTCTGGCGATGTTTATTGAACTGGTTGATACTCTGCATTATCTGCGTGATCACTTCGGAATTATTGGAATTGGGCACAAAGTTCTTCAGTTTGGTCAATGCTTTTTCCAAACTCTTTTTACTGATTGGCTTGAGCAAATAGTCTATACTGTTCACTTCAAAAGCTTTCAGTGCATATTGGTCGTAAGCTGTCGTAAAAATAATAGGGCAATGAATCTCGATACTTTTAAAAATAGAAAAAGAGTCTCCATCCGCCAGATGGATATCCATAAAGACTATGTCGGGGAGCGGATTGGTTAAAAACCACTCTATACTCTCGTCCACATTCTGCAATACGGCGAGGATATTCATATTTTCGTCTATCGACGTTAAAAGCCTTTCAAGATTCTGCGCGGCGGCAAATTCGTCTTCTACAATGACAGCGTTCATTTTTTTGAGAGTAAAGAGTAAAGAATAAAGAGTAAAGATAGATACTTTTGATTGTTTTAATTGACAAACTTATCGTTATATTTATCCAGATTTTTTATCAATGGGATCTCGACCCTGAAAACAGCATCGTCGGCCTGTATTTTGATATTTTCCCTGAACATCAACCAGTACCGTTCATTCAGATTCGACAATCCCAGACCGTTTCCGGGCCTTATATCCTGCCTTCTCTGAAGATTATTTTCCACAATGACCGATTCCGCCTCCGTCATCCGGATGGTCAGTTTCAATGGTTTCTGCCGACTGGCAATATTATGTTTCACTGCATTTTCCACCAATGTCTGTATGGCGAAAGGCAGGATATAGTACTCCGGATGGTTGTCCGGTATCCGGATATCGACAGAAAGGGAGTCCCCGTACCGGATCTTCATCAAATAGATATATGATTCGGCAAACTCCAGTTCTTCTGAAAGCTTCACTACCGAATGTTCCTGTATGGTATATCTAAATACGGATGAGAGCTGCATCACGTATTCATGCGCGCGTTCATCGTCATAACCGATCAGTCCGTTGAGCGAATTGAGCGAGTTAAACAGGAAATGGGGATCGGTTTGATTTTTCAGCGCGTTATACCGGTTCCTGAAATTCTCAATGGCCAGATTTTTGTTCTCTTCCATTCCTTTCTGGTTTTTAATGGTCAGGTAGATCAGGGAAGTGACAAAAATGGAAGTAATGAAAAACATCATATCCTTGATAAACTGAACAATAGAATACTGATATGCTGTCAACTCCCCTTTGAACCAGATTCCGGAGAGTTGTGAGATCGCAGTACTTAAAGATGCCACAAACAGAAACAAAGCGATGAACGACAACCAGGCTTTCCCCCGATTATTGGGATAACGTTTAATGATCCAGAATTCAATCCGAAAAAAGATATACAACAGCAATGTATTGATTACAAACAAACTTGCCTGCTGTATGTAAAAGTTTGAACCGGATAGCCTTCTGGAAATCTTTTCCCCGATGTTCTCTCCCATATAGAAACTATACATCAAGATAATCAGCTGCACACAAACAAAAAATATGTTCAACGACAGGGCAGATAAAAATGCCGTTCTATTATTTAATAGAATGACGGGGGGATCTTTTTTTCGAAAATTTTTGCCCATATAAATATATTCGTTGCTTATAATTCAATAAGAAGGACAGTGCAAATATAATCAATATCACTTATCGAAAAAAGTGACGGTTTATATAAATCACATTGAAACTCAACGGACTTCGGATATTATTTCCTGCTGTCCGTTGAGTCCTGAAGAAGAAGAAACTTCATCCTGTTTGAGGAGGTTGCCCCAATCTAACTTTCACCTTTATCCCATCAAGCGTGCGATGCAATCTTCTTACCGGCAATCCTGCGCATGGTTGGAGTATCTGAGGTCAAGGATCGAGGCAATCTCTTTATCTTGATCACTTCCTTAGAAGCGATATCCAATCTCTTGGTTGATGATACAAAGATATGGCCTTAAAACGCTGTATCTCCGTAAAATTGACTCAAACGCTGTTTTTGGCTACCGAACTAAAACATATGCATACTTCATCATTGTATTCAGTGATTTACCAAAAGACAACTCACAGCACTAAAAAAGGGTATACCGCACACTAACGGCAAACCCGTGAAACCAATAATCGTTATAACTGTTGGTGAAGTTAAAAGACGGTTTCCAGTCGAGCGCAACCACATAGGGCGTGCGGGCAATACTATATTCCAGCCCCGCCATCATATCGACACCCAGCAACAAATTGCTTTTGTGTTTATCCTTGTCGTGGTGTATACCTCCCACATGCCCGCCAAGTCCCAAAACCCACGAGAAATCGGAAGATCCTGGAAGAAGTTTCTGGTATTCATACATTCCCACAACCTGAAAATACCGGGGGGAAATAGATAAAATTAATTCACCGGGATTTTCATGAGTGAAGAAATGCTTCAGCGTTAAACCGCTGTCGTATCCCAACCTCACCCCCAGGGCTGTATTATAATTTTGTGCATGGAGAGTGGAAGTGAGCACCATGACGGAAAACACAGTAAGAAACAATTTGGTAAATTTCATAAGTGAGATATGTTATAATTCAAAGACGCTGTTTCCTGATGAAGCAACCGGCTAATCCGCCCAATAATGAGCCATATATGCTATTGACCCACCATTCCGAAGAAAATCCGAAGGTACCATCATAGATTCCATAATATTGCCAGTAAAAATATCCGGCTATCAACCCCAGTACCATCCCTAACAAAGGAGCAATGTTTTTACTGAAAAATAAAAGAATAGTTCTCATACCGATTGCAGATTTCTATACAACCTCCACCATTTCAAGGACCGGTTTCATTTGCATATGCTCAATGATATTCCGTGCGAACAGGTTATTGACCCTATGGCCGGGACGATTCGCTATGATGGTCCCTTTCATAAACTTCCCTACAAGCGAAATATCCCCCAACACATCCAATAACTTATGCCTTGCAGGTTCATTGGGGAATAAAAGCGGTTTATTCATGATATATCCCAATTTATCGACCTGTTTCCTCTCTATGCCCATGACATCGGCCAACCGGTCCAGTTCCTGCTGTGGAATAAGTTGATCATAAATGACGATGGCATTGTCCAGATCGCCCCCCTTGATCAACCCGGTTTTCAGGAGACTTTCGATTTCTTTGATAAACACAAAGGTCCTGCACATCGATAATTCCTTTTCAAAATCGGATAAATTCTCCAGGGAAGCATTTTGTACTGGCAAGACATCCGAATCGAACCCAATTTGCACATGGACGCTAAAACTGTCGGAGGGCAATAATCGCAGAAAGGACCCTGTTTCAGCGTCAAAATATTCAATTTCATGATCCACCTCGTAGTAGATTCTCTCCTTAGACTGCTCCTCAATACCCACGCGATGAATATTCTTCACGTATTCTGCTGCACTCCCGTCGAGTATGGGAAATTCAGGAGAATCAATTTCAATGAGACAATTATCAATCTCACAGCCGTAAAGCGCCGCCAAGGCATGTTCTATCGTAGCAACCTGTACTCCGTCCACAGATAAGAGGGTACATCTCTGGCTATGAATTACATTTTCAGCAGAAGCCGTAATTACCGGTTTTTCCTCAAGATCGGTCCGTTTTATTTTATACCCGAAATCCACAGGTGCCGGACGGAATGTGATGGTCGACTTTAATCCTGTATGTAGTCCTTTTCCCTGAATAGAAAAAGCTTCTTTTATGGTTCTTTGTTTCATCTTTCTTCTTCGTTATTCATTTGTTTGGATGGTAATGATTATCATCTTCATCCCATATAATAAAAATTTATCATTTTGTTCTCTCCACTATTTTCTCCAGATTACCGGTGGACACGATCCCCATAACGCGCTTTGCTTCGGTATTACCGTTAAATATCAACAGGTTGGGTATTCCGGAAACATTGTATTTATAAAAATATTCAATATTCTCTTCAATATCCATAGCATAGAAATTAACGCCCTGAAGATTTTTTGCATCTAACTGTTCTATGTTGTAGCGCATCTTTTGGCATAATTGGGAATCTTTCCTATAGAAATAGAGAAAGGTGGTACCCTCTTTATCGAAGTCGATTTCATTTAACTCTGTCAGCAGTGAATCTCCTTCCACCAACAAGGGGATATTGCGGACATCCTTTCCGGTAAGAATTCCCATCAACAGAGTGAATAGAAGGATTGCCGATAAAAAATGCCAAGGCTTGAGATAAAATGTTTGCTGATTATCCATATTCCCTATTCATTCAAGATTTTATTGTACAAAGGTATATCACAATAAAATATCATCTTTTATGAACTTACCGAAATGGAATATTTGGTTACCCAACGGCATAAAATCAATACCCAAGATTACCGCCCTCACATCATATCTTCAATATTCCAGACAAAGGCACGGAGTCCCAGATTGGGTGATTCTTCGTCGAGCCCCCTCAGGTAATCCAGTAACAGCTTTACCCTATCGTCTTCTACCACGGTGAGGATAGCTTTGTTTACCGAAGGCCATGCATGCGAGCCGTAATGTGGTTCGCCCTTCTTGCTTCCCCGTCCATGCACCTCTTTCCACGCAGTGAACCCGCGTATATTGAGTGAACTCAGGTTACCCACGATCTCATCGTAGTGCGCCTGGTCTAAAGTTATCATTACTGCTTTCATTTTTTTTAGAATAAAGAGCAAAGAACAAAGAATAAAGACTTCTTAAATTTCTTTACTTCTTAGTTTTTAATTTTTCATTTCTCCCAAGTCTCCCACTCTTCCACCTTTTCTCTTAACCACTTAGGCACTTAACCACTTAGGCACTTAAACACCTTTCCACACTTAAACACCTTTCCACACTTAAACACCTTTCCACACTTAACCACTTAGGCACTTAACCACTTAGGCACTTTTATTCCACCAATACCTCCCGGTGTTTCTTACGCCTTCTGCGCACGCCGTAGCCCGCCATCATGGAGTAGAGTGCCGGCACCAGTATAAGGGTGATGATGGTGGAGAAGGTCATACCTCCGATAATGGAGATACCCAATCCCTTCCACATCTCCGATCCCTGTCCCGTGCCTATGGCCAACGGAATCATCCCCAGGATAGTCGTAAGGGTAGTCATCAATACGGGCCGCAACCTGGAACGCCCTCCATGCACTACGGCTGTGATAATAGACATACCCCTTTCCCGGTTCAGGTTGATATAGTCGATCAGCACGATGGCATTCTTTACCACCATCCCCACAAGCATGATCAACCCTACAAATCCCATGATGCCAAGCGGTTCTCCCGTCAGGGCAAGGAAAAGGATGGAACCGGTAAAAGCAAACGGCACGGTAAGAATAATCATAAAAGGATAGGTAAGCGACTCGAATTGCGATGCCAGGACGATATATACCAGCAGGGAAACGATCATAAGAAGAAGTCCCAACTGTGAAAATGACTCCTGCTGGTCTTCCAGCGATCCCCCTATCTCCATCTGTACTCCCGGCGGCAGATTTGCTTCGGCCATAATGGTATTTACATCGGTGACCACCTCACTCAGTGCACGTCCGTAAATTGTACCGGTCACAGTGACAATACGCTGGCGGTCCTGGCGGTCGATCTGCGGCAAGGTGGAAGTCTCTACTATTGTCCCCAGGTCACGTACGCGTATACCCACCCCCATTGGATTGTATATCAATATATTTTCGATATCTTCGATGGACTGGCGATATTGTTCCTCATAGCGTACACGGATGTCGTACTCTTCCCCTTCTTCACGATAACGCGACAGGACAAGCCCGTTGATCCTGTTCCTGATAGCATTGGCCGCCGTGCCCATGTTCAAACCATTCAACGCCAATTTCTCCCGGTCGAACTGTATCTGGTACTCCATGCGGTAATCTTTTCTTGATACGGTGATATCACGCAGTCCTTTTACTCCTTCCAGCTTCTTCCTCATCTCATCGGCAAGCCGGTCGGTGGCAGCCAGATCATAACCATATATATCCAAGGCAACATTGCTTCCACCGGTCATCCCCATATCATCCCCACCCGGTATTACGCGAAAACGATGCAGTTCCGGCATATTCCCCAGGTCCTGGCGTATTTCGTCCGAAATATCATAAATGGTCTTTTTCCTGTTCTTTGATTCCGTCAAGCGCATCCTATAGGTTATGATATTGGACGCATTTTCCTGCATGGCCGCCCAGGTGTTATCTTCTGAAGCAGCACCCACGCTGAAAGAGATAATCTCGATTTCCGGGTATTTCTCCTGCATTCCCTGTGCTATCCTGTGGCCTGCCTCACGGGCGACTTCCATACGGGCTCCGGTAGGCATCTCCACGGTTATGCCAATCTCATTGTTGTCCGACGCCGGCATAAATTCCGTTTTCAACGTGATGGAGCTGATGATCACACTGACGATGAAAATCACCACTACCCCCAGTATGGTGAGGCGTCTCCTGCGGGCTACCCAATTCACCAACCGTGAATAGGAATGATCGATTCGGTTGAGCACCGGTAATATCCTTTTATTATACCACTTATCAAAGCCGGACATCCTGACATCCTTGGTCGACCGCATCATACGGGCACTCATCATCGGGGTGAGTGTCAAAGCTATGATTAGCGACAAAGAAATAATAATGGTCACCATCCATCCCAATTGCTTGAACATCACCCCGGCAAAACCGCCTACCATGGTCATCGGCAGGAACACGGCTATAATGGTGAGCGTGGAAGCAATTACAGAGAGGGAGACCTCTTCCGTCCCGTACACAGCCGCCTGTTTGACCCTACTCCCCCGCTCGATGTGCGTGGTAATATTCTCCAACACCACGATGGCATCGTCCACCACCATGCCGATAGTGATGGAAAGCGCCGAGAGCGAAATGATATTGATACTGTTACCGGTGAGATAAAGATAAATAAACGACCCGATCAGCGAGATGGGGATACTCACCATAATAATGATAGTGGCGCGCCATCGGCCCAGGAAGAAAAGCACGATGATACCGACAATAATCAATGCCAGGATGATCGTCTCCAACAAACTATTGATAGATACTTTGATATAATCGGAAGTATCCATCACGGTTACAAGCTTGATATCCGGAGGAAGGCTCTTTTCCAGTATAGGCAGTTGTGCATTTACCGCATCTGCAATCGCCGTAGTATTGGCACCCGACTGTTTCTGTACCACGATGGAAGCGCTCCTCTGCCCGTTGGTATAACTTTCCTGTACACGCGACTCCAGTGTATCTTTCACTGAAGCCACATCCCTCAGATAAATGGCACGTCCCTCATTGTTACCCACAATAATATTGTTCAGGTCGCGGCTGTTCCTGAATTCCCCCTCCAGACGCAACATATAGGTCTGCGTGCCGATATCGAAATTACCGGCAGGGACATTTACGTTTTCATTGGCAATCACCTGTGCGATCTGCTCCAGGGAGATATTGTATGCCTCCAGTCTTTCCGGGATCACATTCACCTGTATCTCCCTCTCAGGAGCTCCGCTGACAGAAACGGTACCCACTCCCGAAATACGGTTGAGCGGGTTGGCCACCTGTTCATCGAGTATCTTATACAACGCCCCGGAACTTTCTTGGGCCGTAGCGGAGAGGACCACTACCGGTATCATATCGGAACTGAACTTCAGGATCATGGGATCTTCGGTTCCCTCCGGCAGAAAACCCGAGACCATAGCCACCTTGTCTCTCACATCGTTCATTACGGCATCCATATCGGTGCCGAATTCGAATTCGAGCATGATCATCGACATACCGTCCCTCGATTGAGAGGTGATCTCTTTGAGCTTCTCCGTAGAGTTCAGCACATCTTCAAGAGGGCGGGTTACATTGGTCTCCACGTCTTCGGCACCCGCTCCCGAATAGGAAGTCATGACCGAGACAATATTTATATCGATATTGGGATAGAGGTCTATCGGCAACTGCCGGTAGAACATGAACCCTATCAGCACAACGCCGATAAATATCAATGATGTTCCCACGGGGTTTTTCACCGCGGTTTCGTATATCTTCATTTAAACCAATTAAAAATTAAAAGTGAAAAATTAAAAACTAAGAGTGAAGAATTAAAAATTAAGAATGAAGAATGAAGAATGAAGAATGAAGAATTAAAAATTAAAAATTAAGAATTAAGAATTAAGAATGAGGAATTGGGATTTTGGATTTGAGTTTTGGGGATTTTGACTATTCCACTATTCCACCTAACCACTCAGGCACTTAAACACCCATATAATCAGCCACTTATATACCCATCCTCTTCACTCCACGACTTCAACCTCACTCCCGTCAATCAGTCCGGTATTGCCTTCTACAATTACACTATCGCCTTCCTTCAGCCCGGATATAATCTCATATCTATCATTAATCCGGACTCCCAATTGTACTAAAGTATAGACAGCTTTCCCCTCTTCTTCCACAAAAACATAACGGTCGTTAGATCCTGTCTGTTTCAGGACGGCCTTGTCGGAGAGCAATGGGCGTTCGTTGGTACCGAAATTCATCTTCACGCGGGCAAACATACCGGGGCGTAATTCCTGATTGTTGTTGGGTACTGACACTTCCACCGTAAAGGTATGTGAACCCGGATCAATCGTGGGATAAATCAAAGAGACACTTCCCTTGAATGTCTCATCACCCAAAGCGTCCACCTGCACTTCTACCGGCATCCCTTTCACCACCTGCCTGTAATAAGACTCCGACACATTGATCTTCACTTTTACGGGACTGATACTCTCTATAGTGAGGATGGGCAACTGACCGGCCACATCACCCGGATCATAGTTGCGGGCTGTCACAACCCCATTCACGGGGCTGGTCAGGGTTGTATTCTCATCCAGATTGTTCAAGGCATATTCCGACACATCGAGTTGTGTTTTTGCCTGATCGAGTTGCTGCCTGGAGATACCTCCCACTTCATAAAGCTCTTTATAGCGTTCATAGTCCCGTTTCAGCGTGGCAACCTGCGTCTGCTGCTGTGAAAGGTTTGCATTATCCATGGTTACCAGTGCCTGTCCACGGCGAACCTGCGAACCGACATCTACTTTAATCCCACGGATCCGGCCTCCCATGGCAGGGGCGATATTGTTCACCTGATCTGCTTCTACCGTAGCTGTAAAGGTAGATATCTGGTCCACCGGCACCAACTGTACCTTTTCCACACGTACCTTTATTTTCTGCGTAGCTTCACTTTCAGCATTTTTGGTACGATCTCCTCCCCCGCAGGAAGCAAGTAATGCAACTGCCAATAATGGAGCTATTCTCAATAAACTGTATCGTCTCATATAATTATTTATCTATTTGTTTCTATTTTTGAATCGTTGAACCCCTAACCACCTAACCACTTAATCACTTAGGCACTTAACCACTTAGGCACTTAGGCACTTAGGCACTTAGGCACTTAATCACTCAACATTCACCGGCGTAATATCATATCCCAATACTTTCTCCAGGTCGGCTTTCGCGGAGAGATAGTCGTAAATAGCGTTCCTGTATTGCAATTCGGCATTCAGTACGGCCAATGCCGCAGCATTGACATCAACTATGGTACCCATCCCTGTCTCATAGCGTTTCAGGGTAATCTCATGTCCTTTACGGGCTTGTTCTACCGATGATTGTGTAGCTACCACCTGTTCGATATTCTTGTGGATAAGGTCGTAATTATTCCTGATCGACAGCTTGAGTCCTCTCTCCACATCCTTTCTTTGTTCAGCGAGCTGCCATAATTGTATTTGCGCTTGTTTCACATTATGATAACGTTGTCCGCCGCTGAAAAGGGGTATCTGGAGGGTAAAGCCCAGCATGGAATAGGGGTCCCAACGATAGGTGTTAAACTTGAAATCGTTATTCTGACTCATATACGTCCAATTGAAGGAAGTCACCAGTGAGGGGGCATATTGCAACTTCTGCAGCTCATAAGCTTTTTTTGCCTGCTCTGCCTGCAGGTCGAATTGCCTGATATCACTATTATTCATCAACGAGGTATCCGCCGGAATGATCGCGTTGAACATGCCCTTCTCATAATCATCCAGGGAACCCACCACTTTCAATGGTATATCACCATCGATTCCCATCAGCATCTTCAATTGCAATTCGGCGATCTTCATCATGTTCTCCGATTGCAGGATGCTGGGGATAAGACTTTTAAGCCGTACATCGGCAGTGATCACATCGTATTCGGCCACAATTCCCTGATTATACCGGTTGCGGATATCCTCAAGATTGATGGAGTCGGTTTCGTAAGTTTTCTTGAAAACATCGTGGCTATCCTGTGCCAATAACAGGCTGAAGAACGATTTCTTCACCTGGTTCACCAGATCGATACGCGACGCGCGCGCTTTCTCTATGGAGAGCTGGATATCCACCTCGCTCATCTGGATATTTTTCCAGAGTGAAGGCACCACCAAGGGAAGGCTCACATTCAATCCGCCCGACCAGACGTTGAAACGGCCCATCTGGATACCTTCCCCACTATCGGTCCCGCCTCCGGGCATCATCACTTTTTGAAGGACCTCCAGTATCCGCAATTCTTCGTCGGTATAATCACCCGGATCAATACCTCCGCCACCCAGGCCGAAACCTTCGTCGAAATAAACCGTCTGCCTCTTGATAGCACGTTGGTATTGTCCGATCAGGTCCATCTGCGGCATAAGGGCTCCGTAAGCCGATTTCTTCGCATACTGCTTCTTGGTGATCTCCATGTCAGCCACCTTTACCGTGGGGTTCTCACTCAAGGCAATCTCCAAAGCCCGGTTCAAATCGACCTGCAAACTATCGGGTTGCTGTGCCGCTACCGTCGACAAGCCGGCAAGAACCGACAACAGCAGTATTAATAATAGTATTATACTTCGTTGATTCATTGTAATTGCTTCTTTTTCTTTTTATACTTCAATTCCATTCGCTGTGTTTCAAATTGCCTTCGCTCATCGACAGCCAATCCTCTCCATGAGTAATTCCATCATAATTAGGCATTTATTGCCATGCCACAGTTCAATTGGTTTTTTGTTGCCGCAAATAAGCGTCTATGATCCTGATCCCTTTTCCGGTCATAATACCCCGCACAAAATTGATCATCATCGTATAGAAAAGCTCATTAAACGAGAAAGGAGGCTTTTCGAGGTAGGAGGCGCGTATATAAGTGTAGGTACTTTCTTCTACCAGAAAGGCAGCCACATTCACATTCAGATCCTCGCGGATATACCCTTCTTTAATCCCTTGCAGCAAAAAATTCCTCAGATGGGTTTTATTAATTTCAGTATGCTTCTTTATCATATTGGCAGCACGTGGATAATATTTCTGAATATCTTCAAAGAACTTCGCACTACAATCCTGTGCGTTCTCATACACCTCAATAAGTTTGATAAATACCTCCACCGAATTTTTGCATTGTGCGAAAAGAGGTTCAAATTCCTCTTTTCTTTTATCATCAAACCAATGGAGTGTAGATAACAAAATATCTTCCTTGTTCTTGAAATTCTCGTATAAAGTACGCTTGGAGATACCCATCGAGGATGCTATCTCATCCATCGACACATTCTTTATACCATATTTCCGGAACAGCTCTCCTGCTTTTTCTATTATTCGTTCATTTAATTCCATTTTATACCTAAAAAACGGAGCAAAGGTAAGACAGAAAACTCAAAAACTCAAATCAGTTTTTCAAGTTTTAACATACTTTACATTAAGATCCTGTTACGCTCGAAGATTCAATTTCATGAATTGCTTTGAGCCGCAGATATATATTTATCAGCATATTACCCGGTAACCATTTTAAATTGTGGCCTAAATGGTCTAAAAATTATAATCTGTCACTATTATTTTATAATTTTGTACTCATTTATATTTTTACCGTACAATAACAATCAAAATGACAAACAATAAACTGCATGATGACGCACTTGCCTACCATTCGCAAGGACGTCCCGGAAAAATAGAAGTCGTTCCTACCAAGCCCCATAGTTCGCAGCGTGACCTCTCATTAGCCTACTCGCCCGGCGTAGCCGAGCCTTGTCTGGAGATCAAAAAAGATCCGCAGAGAGCGTATGACTATACATCGAAAGGAAACCTGGTAGCTGTGATCTCCAACGGCACCGCCGTACTGGGTCTGGGTGATATCGGTGCCATGGCCGGCAAACCGGTGATGGAAGGGAAAGGTCTGCTCTTCAAAATATTCGCGGGAATCGATGTGTTCGATATAGAAGTGAACGAAAAGGACCCTGAAAAATTTATAGAAGTAGTGAAAGCGATCTCTCCCACTTTCGGAGGCGTCAATCTGGAAGATATTAAAGCGCCGGAGTGTTTCGAAATAGAAGAGCGGTTGAAAAAAGAACTGAATATCCCCATTATGCATGATGACCAGCACGGCACGGCGATCATCTCCGCATGTGGATTACTCAATGCACTGGAACTGAACGGAAAGAAGATTGAAGATATCCGTATCGTGGTAAACGGTGCGGGAGCAGCTGCCAACTCATGTACCCTGTTGTATATTGCCTTGGGAGCAAAACCGGAAAATATTGTGATGCTCGATTCCAAAGGGGTGATCAATACTTCAAGGACTGACCTGAACGAGCGTAAAAAACCGTTTGCCACCTCCCGTAATATCTCCACCCTGGAAGAGGCTGTCAAAGATGCCGATATGTTCCTCGGACTTTCGGTAGCCGACGTGCTTACACCAGAGATGCTCCGGTCGATGGGTTCCGATCCGATCGTATTCGCACTGGCCAATCCCAACCCCGAAATATCCTATGAACTGGCCATGTCCTCAAGGGAGGATATTATCTTTGCCACCGGACGTTCCGACTATCCCAACCAGATCAATAACGTGTTGGGGTTCCCCTATATCTTTCGTGGGGCGCTCGACGTACAGGCCACCGCTATCAACGAAGAGATGAAAGTAGCCACGGTTTACGCCCTGGCAGAACTGACAAAAAGAGCGGTGCCCGACGTAGTGAATGCCGCCTATAGTATCAAGAAACTGAGTTTCGGCAGAGACTATATCATCCCAAAACCGCTGGATCCAAGGCTATTGACTACCGTCGCCCCGGCGGTGGCAAAGGCCGCGATGGCATCGGGAGTAGCCCGCAAGCCGATCACCGACTGGGAAGAATACAACCATAAGCTACGTGATCTGATGGGATTGGATAACAAGATGATCCGCCGCCTGTTCGAGATGGCACGCCAGAACCCCAAAAGGGTGGTTTTCTCGGAAACAAACCATCTGAATATGCTCAAGGCAGCCGAAAGGGCGTATGCCGAAGGTATCTGCAAGCCGGTGCTCCTGGGGAACGAGGAGAAGATCGCAAAAGTGGCAAAGGAAAACCAGATCAGCCTGGAAGGAATGGAGATTGTGAATCTTCGTCACGACCGGGAAGAGGGACGTCGCTTGCGATATGCCGAGATACTTGCCCAAAAGCGGAAACGGCAAGGCATGACATTCGACGAAGCAGCTGAAAAGATGTTTGAACGGAACTATTTCGGGATGATGATGGTAGAAACAGGTGATGCCGATGCCATGATCACCGGTGTCTTCAGCAAATATGCCGACACCATTGCTATCGCCAAAGAGGTGATCGGTATCCGTGACGGGTTGAATCATATTGGTGCCATGCATATCGTCAATACGAAAAAGGGTATCCTTTTCCTCGCAGATACGTTGTTCAACCGCCACCCCGATACCGATGCATTGATAGATATTGCCCGGCTGGCCAACTCCACCGTCAAGTTCTTCGCACACGACCCGGTGATTGCCATGATTTCCTACTCCAATTTCGGTTCCGACTCCATAGGAAGTCCAGCCAGCGTGCATAAAGTAGTAGAGACACTCCATGAAAGGTATCCCCAACTGGTAGTCGATGGTGAGATGCAGGTAAACTACGCGCTCAACAAGGAATTGCGTGATAAGAAATACCCGTTCTCCCGCCTGCGTGACAAGGAAGTAAATACACTGATATTTCCCAATCTCAGCTCCGCCAATTCAGCATACAAACTATTGAGGGAGACCGGTACAAACGACATCGTTGGCCCCATCCAGATGGGACTGAAAAAACCGGTACATATCCTCGATGTGGAAACATCAGTACGCGACATCGTGCATATGGTGGCGGTAGCCGTGATCGATGCGATCGTGGAGGAGAATATCCAGACAAACCATCTCACACGGATTGAGTAATTCGTTATATATAAAAACTGAGTAAACAAATACTAAACCTAAATATAGAAATGATGGAAAAAACAAAGAAATTCATGCTGGAGGAATCAGAAATTCCCACCCAGTGGTATAATGTGACGGCTGAAATGAAGAACAAACCCCAACCGATGATCAATCCGCAGACAAAAGAACCCATGAAAGCAGAAGACCTGTATCCCCTTTTCTCCGAAGAGCTGTCGCGCCAGGAGATGAACCAGACCGATGCGTGGATTGATATCCCGGAAGAGGTAAGGGAGAAATACAAGATCTATCGTCCCAGCCCGCTGGTACGCGCTACCGGATTGGAGAAAGCTCTCGACACGCCGGCACATATCTATTTCAAAAACGAAAGTGTAAGTCCGGTCGGATCACACAAGCTTAACTCTGCACTGCCACAGGCTTATTATAATAAGATAGAGGGGACGACCAATATCACCACCGAGACCGGAGCCGGACAATGGGGTACCGCATTGGCGTTCGCCGCCAGGGCATTCGACCTGGAACTGGCAGTATATATGGTGAAGATCAGCTATGAACAGAAACCTTACCGCCGCTCGTTGATGCAGACATGGGGAGCACAGGTGATCCCTTCTCCGAGTATGTCGACCAAAGCAGGACGGAAAATCATTACCGAACACCCCAACTATCAGGGTAGCCTGGGTACAGCCATTTCCGAAGCGATTGAACTGGCCATGCAGACACCCAACTGCAAATACACGCTGGGCAGCGTGCTCAATCATGTGGCGTTACACCAGACGATCATCGGCCTGGAGGCTGAGAAACAGATGGCGATGGCCGAAGAGTATCCCGACGTGGTGATCGGCTGTTTCGGCGGCGGATCCAACTTCTCCGGCATCAGTTTCCCGTTCCTGCGCCACAACATCGCCGGAAAGACCCACACACGGTTTATCGCGGCCGAACCGGCTTCCTGCCCCAAGTTGACCCGGGGTGAATTCCGTTACGATTTTGGCGACGAGACCGGTTATACTCCGCTGATCCCGATGTACACGTTAGGACACAAATTCGCTCCTGCCAATATCCACGCAGGAGGGCTTCGTTACCACGGTGCCGGCAGCATCGTAAGCCAACTGCTGAGGGAGAATCTCATCGAAGCCACAAGTGTAAAGCAGTTGGAAACATTTGAAGCAGGTATCCTTTTCGCCCGTACCGAAGGTATCGTCCCCGCTCCCGAATCCACCCATGCCATTGCTGTGGCTATCCGTGAAGCACTGAAGGCCAAAGAGGAGGGCAGGAAGAAGGTGATCCTGTTCAACCTCTCCGGACACGGCCTGGTGGACATGGCTGCATACGACCAGTATCTTGCGGGCGACCTGACCAATCATGAGGTCTCCGACGAAGAGATCCGGACGTTCCTGGCAGAGTCATAATCCTACTGATAATAAGTGAAATCGCGGATAAAGGGGAGGAAAGGGGCAAAAAAATAACATAAATAATTTGGAACTTTCATTTTTAGCCCCTATCTTTGGATATGTAAAATTGATCGAGTTATTGCCGCATTGGTCGATTGGGAAACTCATCAATTACATTTTATGAACCGAGACTCGTTTTTGGTATCAATGGCGGGCCGCAGCCTTCGGGATTCCGGTTTACCGGAACAGCGGATTACAAAGATACCCGGACACTCAAATCCTGTCATAAGGAGTTTCGTCTTATTCCACCGGTGCGGCTTTTTATAAAAAGCAGATTAGCAAGAAGATCTTATCCGATTGCAATCTGCTTTTCTTTGTTATTCAATTGTGATTCAGTTGTTATTCAGTTGTTATTCGGTTGTTATTCAGTTGTTATTCGGTTGTTGTTCAGTTGTTGTTCGGTTGTTATTCAGTTGTTGTTCAGTTGTTATAGAGTTACGTGCGAAGCACAAATAACGGCGAAGCCGAATAACGCGAAGCGAATAACGCGAAGCGAATAACTATTGAATAACGGCGAAGCCGAATAACTATCGAATAACGCGAAGCGAATAACTATCGAATAACGGCGAAGCCAAACAACAATGAGTGGAATGAAACAATACTGGGAAATTTTTCTTGTTTTCTTCAAGATCGGCGCCTTCACTTTTGGAGGTGGTTACGCTATGATTCCTCTTATTCGTAACGAAGTAGTCAACAAAAAGGGGTGGATACAGGACGACGAGTTTATGGATATGCTTGCCATTGCCCAGTCCATGCCCGGACCTATTGCGTTGAATACAGCCTTATTTGCAGGGAATAAACGACTGGGGTTTAAAGGGAGTCTTTTTTCAGCAGCAGGTGTTATTTTACCCTCCTTTATCGCAATCCTGCTTATCGCCATGGTGTTCACCCAGTTTAAGGACAACCCGGTAGTAGAGCGTATTTTCAAAGGTATCCGTCCCGCAGTGGTAGCATTGATTGTTTCTCCCCTATTCAGTCTGGGTAAATCAGCCGGAGTGAAATGGAAAAACCTGTGGATTCCGGTCGTCGTAGCCCTTGCGGTCTGGCAACTGAATATATCTCCCATGTATATTGTTCTTGCAGCCATTATGCTGGGAATAGCCCATTTTATTTTTATGAGGACGAGAATAAAGAAGTAGCATGGAACTATTAGAACTCTATCTGGCATTATTTGTGGCATTCTTCAAAATCGGACTATTCGGTTTTGGTGGGGGGTATGCCATGTTGCCCCTTATACAGCACGAGATAGTGGACGCGCATCAATGGATGACGGTAGGTGATTTTACCGACATTGTGGCTATTTCGCAGACCACGCCGGGGCCAATCGCCTTCAACTCGGCTACTTATGTGGGTTACGCAACCGTTACTGACATGGGGTTTGCGTCGGGTTATGGGGTGATCGGTTCGGCTATCTGTACTTTTGCAGTAAGTATTCCCTCTCTCATTTTGATGACACTTGTCTCTGCTTTCTTCTTCAGGCTCAAGAACAATCCCTGGATGCAATCGTCCCTCTCGGTACTGAAACCGGCCATTATCGGGCTGATTGCCTCTGCTGCACTTATATTGATCACGCCCTATAATTTTATCGATTATAAAAGCTGGATTATTTTCGGGGCGGTATTGGTAGCATCTATCAAAAAGGTAGATCCGATCCTGCTTATTTTTCTCTCCGGTATAATCGGTTTGGTTCTTTACTGAACGGAATTCTCCGGCATCCCCCTATCCATCGGTCCCAGTTGACGCTTTCTCCTGGAATTCTTCTGACTCTTTGAGGACTTCTTTCAAAGCCTTCTCAGCCTTTTGGCTGCGCCGGCTTCTCTTACCACCCCGGATAAGTTGTATCAGTAAAAACAGGAGTAATAGCGCGATCAGGATTAAAAACCATGTTTCAGTATAGAATGGGTTGTTACTATAGTCAATACCTATATCAAGGTTTATCTCTTCCATTTCCATCAAATCTCATTCAATCTTATTCAATTTATCTGTTCTCTGGTAAGCGAGCCGTTCTGTCCCGTTGGATACATAGATGATACCGCAGTAAGTAAATCCCAGTTTTCCCAGTATCTGCCGCATCACCCGATTATCACGATGCGTATCTACACGGATATTGCGACATTGGGCGAAACACCACCGGAAACAAGCTTCAGCAACGCCTTTTTCTTTTCCTGACGATGCCATACGATGTACCGTCCCATAAAGATCATCATTGAGCCATTGTCCCCCGTAAATGTTCTCATAAGTGGGATCATCACCCATAATAAAACAGAAAGTGCCGACCAGCTCTCCGGTCTCATTCTCACATATAAAACTGTGTCCCGCATCAATCTCAGCCGTTATATAGGCTGCCGGGGGATAGCCATCTATCCATTGCGAAGCATTTCCGGTACGACACATAAAATCACGCGCGATGGCGTACATCTCCATCACTTCGGACAGATCGCCCCGGGTTGTAGGTCGTATCATGGTAATCATTCGCTGAATCGTCTTGAGTTTTGGATCTTGGTTCTTTACTCTTTACTCTTTACTCTTTTTTACTGTCTTCTTCGTTGTCGATTTTCCGGAAGCTGCTTTCTTTGTCGTCATTTTTGCCGGTGTTCCCTTTGCCGTTTTCTTTGTCGTTTCCTTTACTGTTTTGGCTTTTTTTCCCTTATCGGTATCGGCAATGATTTTCCTGCAATCTTCCAAGGAGAGTTCCTCCGGTTTTTGCCCCTTCGGGATCTTATAATTCGATTTTTTATAAGCGATATAAGGGCCATAACGTCCATTCAACACCTGCAGATCGGGCTCTTCACTGAAGGTTGTGATAATCTTTTCCTTATCTTTCTTCTCTTTCGCTTCTATCAGTTCGATAGCCTCATCGAGTTGTATCTCTAACGGATCAACTCCTTTGGGCAGGGAGACAAATTTACTGTTGTGGCGGATATAGGGTCCGAACCGGCCTACTCCGATCACCACTTCTTTTTCCCTGAACTCACCAAGTGTCCGGGGCAATTCGAACAGTTTCAATGTCTCTTCGAGGGTGATGGTTTCGAGGGATTGCGATTTCTGTAGCGAAGCAAAAAGCGGCTTCTCCTCCTCTTCCTGGGTACCGATCTGTGCCATGGCACCATAACGTCCGATCTTCACCGATACCTGGCGCCCCGTTTTTGGGTCTGTTCCCAATACCCGTTCGCCGGCCTTGTGTTCGGTACGCATCTGCGATGTCTCTTCCACAATAGGATGAAACATCTTATAAAAGTCGGCAATCGACTTGTTCCACTTTGCTTTTCCTTCGGCAATCTTGTCGAAATCCTTCTCCACATTCGCTGTGAAGTTGTAATCGACCACCGAAGGAAAATACTCTACCAGGAAATCGTTTACCACCATACCTATATCGGTAGGTATCAATTTATTCTTATCGGCACCGGCAATCTCTTTCTTGTCCGTGTCTTTGATAACACCTTTTTTGAGGGTAAGGATATTATAGGCTCTTTCCTCTCCTTCCACATTTCCTTTTTCTACATACTCCCGGTTGATGATGGTAGAGATGGTAGGCGCATAGGTGGATGGACGTCCGATACCCAGTTCTTCCATTTTCCTCACCAACGCCGCTTCGGTATATCTTGGAGGACGCTGTGTAAAACGTTCTGTAGCATTCGTTTCGAACATGGCAAGCTGTTCTCCATTTTTCATGGCAGGCAGCATTCCTTCTTCACTCTCACCGTTCTCTTCATCGGTACCTTCAAGATAAACCCTAAGAAAACCGTCGAATTTGATCACCTCACCATTGGCTATAAATTTGCCGTCGTTATTGGAAATGGTGATATCGACCGTGGTGCGTTCCAGTTCGGCATCAGCCATCTGCGAAGCGACAGTGCGTTTCCAGATCAGTTCATAAAGCCGCTTTTCCTGTGCTGAACCCTCTATTTCATGTGTGCTGATATAAGTCGGGCGGATGGCTTCGTGCGCCTCCTGCGCCCCTTTGGATTGGGTGGCGTATTGCCGGCTTTTGATGTATTCATTTCCATATTGTCCGCTAATCTCGGTCTTAGCAGTTCCAATTGCCAAGGCGGACAAGTGTACAGAGTCGGTACGCATATAGGTGATCTGCCCCGACTCATACAACCGCTGTGCCACCATCATGGTCTGTCCCACCGAGAAACCCAGCTTACGGGATGCTTCCTGTTGCAGGGTGGAGGTAGTGAAGGGGGGAGCAGGCGATTTCCTGCCCGGACGGACATGCACATCACCCACGGTAAAAGTCGATGATTTGAGTTTCTCCAACAGCGCCAGAGCTTCAGCCTTGGTCTTCAGCCGTTTGTTATATTCGGCTTTGATCTCGTACTGGTGCCCGTTTTCCTCTTTCGTGAAATGGGCCACGATACGGTAAGCCGCTTCCGATTTAAAATTCTGTATCTCCCGTTCCCGTTCCACAATGAGCCGTACCGCCACCGATTGCACACGTCCGGCAGACAGGGCAGGCTTTATTTTTCTCCACAACACGGGCGAGAGTTCAAACCCCACGATACGGTCGAGGACCCTTCTTGCCTGCTGTGCATCCACTAAATTCTGGTCGATCTTACGAGGATTCTTGATAGCTTGCTGAATGGCATCCTTGGTGATCTCGTGAAATACAATACGTTTGGTCTTATCCTCCTTCAGGTCCAGCGCATCATAGAGATGCCAGGAGATAGCTTCCCCCTCGCGGTCCTCATCGGAAGCGAGCCAGACCGTTTCGGCTTTTTTCGCCGCCGCTTTCAGTTCAGTGACAACCTTCTTCTTATCGGAAGGGATCTCATAGATTGGCATAAAGCCGTTTTCGATATCGATACTGAAATCTTTTTTCTTCAGATCGCGGATATGCCCGTAGCTGGACATGACATGAAAATCCTTTCCGAGAAACCTCTCAATTGTCTTTGCTTTCGCAGGCGACTCAACGATAACCAGGTTTTTATCCATTCAATATGATCTTTCTTTTTGTTTTCGGCTGCAAAAGTACTAATTTTGTGCAAGGTACACCACTTTTTTTTGAAATTCCTTATTTATTAAGGTGTTTTTATGTCTAAAACAGCAGTTGATTTTATATTTGTGTTCGGTTCTCAGACAGGATTTGATGGTGATATTCGCTAATAGTTTTTATCTTATGGATGGTTGACTTCCACCCCATAAATGGACGTGAGCATATTGGTGAGTTGCAGGGATAATGCACGGCGTATCTCCAGGCGCATGTGGCAACTCTCAGTGAAATCCTGCGTCCATTTCACCCCGTCGAATTGTTTTAACACACGCATTACCTCATTAAGCAAGGTATAGTCAAAAGTTATTTCGATGACATCATCAACTGTTTTCTCCACGATCTCTGCATTGGCAATGGCGTCGGCAGCCGCCTCTTTATAGGCTTTGACCAGCCCCCCCGTCCCCAGGAGTGTTCCTCCGAAATAACGCACTACCGTGATCAACACATCAGTCAGTTCTGCCGAGTTGATTTGTCCCAGGATAGGCCTCCCGGCCGTTCCCGAGGGTTCACCATCATCATTAAAACGAGAGTCATTCCTCTCCCATCCCAGCATATAAGCCCAGCATACATGGCGGGCATCGTAATATTTCTTCCGATGCTCTTCCAGTATATCTTTTACCTCATCAGCATTCTTTACAGGGAAGATATGCGAGATGAATTTGCTCTTCTTTTCGGTGACATACCCTTCGGCAGGTTCCGTTACAGTCTTATAGGTATCGTCCATACTACAAAAATAGTAAAAGTAGATGAACGGAAATAATCCGGTGGGTAGTCTTTATTTCCAATCAGTGCTTTTTAGCGGTTTTCTTATCGGATTTCTTCGAAGAAGCTCCCTTTTGATCCGCCTTTTTCGGCGCCTTATATCCTGCCTGATGGGCTTCAGAAATACCTATGGCGACAGCCTGGTCCCTGTCGGTTACTTTCTTGCCGGATGAAGTCTCCAATTCTCCTTTTTTAAATTCATGCATGACCTCACCAATCTTTTCCTGTGCTTTTTTTGAATACTTAGCCATTGTCAGCTCCTTTCTTTTTTATATATGATACCCCTATAAAACGCATCAACGCAGATAAAGGTTTCTTAAC
This sequence comes from Proteiniphilum sp., assembly GCF_040307845.1. Classification (GTDB taxonomy): domain Bacteria; phylum Bacteroidota; class Bacteroidia; order Bacteroidales; family Dysgonomonadaceae; genus Proteiniphilum. Next base: position 84,749 of record NZ_JAWRIS010000061.1, on the reverse strand, counting down.
CAATCTCTTATTTATCAATATTTATAGCCGGATAGACCTCTTTAACAGATATTATTCCGGGGCTCCCATCTCGTCTACAAAAAAAATTGTCTGAAAAGGGTTCATTTAAAAACATAAGAATACCATTTTTTGTTTAGAATTATAAAGATGTTATCTATCCTGAATTATTCATACTCTAATCCTTTTGTCGTCTCAGGATGATTTTTTACCCGGGAGATTTGTAATTTTGACCCGTTCCGGGAGATTTATCGGATTTCATGGTCTCTTATTTCCATTTTTACCGTCATCAAGGAATTTTTTATGGGCGTAAAAAGTCCGAAAAACCTGTTTTTATACTTTTCGGAGATGGCATCCCCGGTCGATTCTTCGGGGGGAAGTCGACAGGAAAGGTTAATTGTTTGATATTCTTTGAATAACGGGTAATCAGGCCGCTCCACTCCAGAGGGAGAATCGCTGGAATGCGAGGGACAATTCATTCCGGTATGGGTGCTTGTCGGAGAATTCTATTCTGATCTTAGTCTTCAATGTCCTGACATGTACCGCACCGGAGAGGATTTTCTGTTGTAGGGTCAGTATGCTTGCATTGTACAGGCATGTTCCCTTGAGGACGGTCTCCTTGAGCGTATGCAGCAGGACATACGCCGCGGCATGCACGAAGAGCCTGAACTGGTTTGCGGAGAAACTGTTGCAGGAACACCTGTCGGCGGACAGGTAAACTTTCATCTCTTTTATGTACAACTCCATGGTGCCCCCGCCGCAGTAAGGGGACTCGTATATGAAGCGAGAATTGGGGTGTTCCAGGTTCGTGACGATGAAGCGCACGTTGGGACCGCGGTGGTTCACCTCTATCTTCACGATCACCCGTTTGGCATGTTCCCAGCTGCCGGCCCTATAGGTGAACTGGCGGAAGAGGCGCACTTCCTCCCCATTTTCACTGTAAGCCTTCAGCGCCTTGTCCAGCCAGGGCTTCACCCTCTTGTTGAGAACCTGGTTGCCCGTCAGGCCGAACACGAACTTCACGTGCTCCTTTCCCACGACCCAGTCCATAAACTCTTTCGAGCAGAAATGGGCGTCGCCGCGCACGATGAAGCGGGTCTTCTTCCAGTGGCGCCGCATCATCCCTATCAGCCGGCGCAGGATGCCGTGGATGTTGGTCGACTTGTTACGGCGGCCGGTACGCAGCATGGGAAGGATCATTTTACCCGAGATGCCTTCGAAGATGAGCAGGGGCATGTAGCATTTCTCGCCATAATAATCGTTGAAAAGCGTTCCCTGCTGCTCCCCGTAAGCGTTGAAGGAAGTCTCGTCGCAGTCAAGGATGATACATTCGGGTTCTTCGTCATAGGAGGCTATGAACTCCTCCACGAAGCATACCCCCATCTCATACAACTCCCGTATGGAACGCCCGTTCTCAAGTCTGGTCATGGTCGGTTGGGAGCTCAGGGGGGAGGAATCGGGGGACTTTCCAGCGCACATTTTCAACACGGAGTCGTCCCTTAAAAGGTCGCAGTCATCGGCATCCTCATAACCACAGGCTACCTGGAAGATACGCTGGGTGAGCATTTCATCGTAGGTGTGATCAATCAGCCAGGGGCAGCGCTTATCCTCTAAGCACCCCGTCAATCGGTCGATAAGACCTATGCGATGATCAAGTCCGCCAAGAAGCAACAATCCCCCCTGGGATGAAAGGTCGGGAGCCGTGAAACTGACCTCGACACGTTTGCCCTGAATGGGGTCAAAGGAAAATAATTCGGGAAATAATAGGTTTTCTGACTGTTTTTTACTATTTTCGTCCATGGAAAAGTTCTTTGCGCGTTTATTTTTATGTTTGTACTACACAATATACGCAGTATCTTGTTTAACAGCAAGATAAAAGAACTTTTCTTTTTAATATCTCATGTTTCGCACTTCCCCTAAATATATGTCAGAGAGATAGAAGGGAAATGCGTTAATTTCTATACCCCTGTTTATTAGTGCTATATACTATCCAGTTTCACAGTTTTCATTTTTTCTTATTGCAGTCCACAGTGCGGAGACCATAGACTCTCCCTCCTGATTGTAGAGCAACTTTTCCAGAAGGTCGAGCGCATCCATCCCGATGGCTTCGGCTACCGCACAAACCATTTCCAGAAACAGTCCCCAAAGGCGTCTGTCAAGGGTCTCACGGAGAACCTCTCCGTTCATAGCCCGGTACAGGGCTCCCTTGGATTCATAGTTGTCGTAACGGAAACGCAACGTCAACAGCAGGTAGGCTATCATGCTCACGGTGGTCTCCGCTATCTGGGCGTCGAAGTTGCTCGACTGGCATTTGCCAAGGTTCAGCAGCTGCTTGGCCTCGCGATTGAATACCTCGACAACCCATCTGACCTGGTAATGTTCGATCATCTTCTTGAAAGACAGGGAAGTGTCAGTGGTCAAGAATACTTTCCACTTGTCGTTGCTTCCCCTGCGGCTGAAGAACAGGCAGAGCTCCACGCCCTTGTATGTTACCCTGCCCTGCTTGTAATGGTATCCCAGTGCGCGGCAGCGCTTCGGCTTTCCCAGCATGTTGTTGATCTGGGCGTGGGTCAGCAACTTCCCCGCATACCCGAACCGGGTTTTGGGGAACTTGTACATCCCGATCAGGTGTACGGCCTGATCCTTCACTCCCCGTACCGCCTGTACCAGTGCATCGCAGGTGAACCAGCTGTCGACCAGCACATAATTAACCCTGATCTTGCGATAAATCGCGGAATAGAACATCCGAAGCAGCATCGTGAGCTTGTCCGTGTCCAACTCTTCGGCACGCTTTGCCGTATATGACTCCTTCACCCTCTTGCGGCTGAATTGTCGGCGCAACTCCTTGAAGGTCATACCGAAAGGGCGATCCTGCTTCTTGCCCTTCTCCCGGTGTAGGCTGAAGTCCAGGGGAATGGCCGATTTGCCGTCCCAGTACATCATTACCAGCAGCTTGAAACCCAGTACGTAGCGATTCGTAACGTGGTCCCACACCTTGCCGACCTTTTCGATACGCTTGCCACTCTTGGGAAGGGTGGTGTCGTCAAAAATCAGATAACGGGACGGCTCATCCTTCTTCTTCCCGTCTCCGGGAGACCCTTTCTCACCGGTGGAGGTGACCTTGAGGAAGCGCAGGGCGACATGCCACAATACCATCCGCCAGCAGATACGGGGATTGTTCTTCAAGCGGTAGAACACATCCTTTCCCATCTCGCAATCCTCACCGGGGATGCTTTTGCGGTAGGCGTTCACCGTTTTATCCGGGCCGGACACTATGGACACCAGCAGCGCCAGCACCATCCTGAAGTCATATCCACAACGCTTGAAGTACTTGAACTCCGAAAAGCATTCGCTCAGCTTCAACGCCTTGAAGCGGCTGTAAATATCTTCAGCGGAGACCCTCGAGGGGGTAAAGTCCGCTTTCAACTCTTGAATATTTTTTATACCTTTGTCCAGTAGCATATTTTATGGTTTGGAATCCTTCGCTAATATAGTCATTTTTAATGATATATCAGCTAAAATATGCTACTTTTTTTATTTTTTATCTTCTGATTATCAACCTAATTTCAAGTGCGAAACATCAGTTAATATGAATAATTCAGGCTATAAAGATTAATATGCGTAAACCATTCATTTTATTTTTTATCCAACTCCTTTTTGTGGGAGCGGTTATGGGGCAGCAAATCGCTCCGGAACAGGGAACAACCTCAGAACAGGATACAATTTTGAATACGGGATTTAATTCTGTGCCGGAAACAAAAAAAGACCGCCCGAAAGTGGGGGTAGTGCTCAGTGGCGGAGGCGCCAAAGGGTTTGCCCACATAGGGGCTCTTAAAGTGTTGGAGGAAATGGGTATCCCCATCGATTATATTGCCGGAACCAGTATGGGCGCTATTGTAGGCGGGCTTTATGCTATTGGATATAACACGCATACAATCGACTCGCTTATAAAACGGCAGGACTGGTCACACTTGTTAAGCGACGAAACATACAGGGAGCATCTTCCGGCTTCATTGAAAGACAATCCGGAATTTATCTTTTCCCTGCCCTACGAAGTGAAGATAAAAGAAAGGAAGGGACAAGTACGATTACCGCCAGGCGTGATCATGGGTCAAAATCTCTACAGCTTGTTTTCGAACCTTACCATCGGCTATCAGGACTCCATGGACTTCAATGATCTTCCGATTCCATTCGCATGTGTGGCTGCCGATACCCGTACCGCAAGTGAAGTGGTTCTCAGGGAAGGGATCCTGCCCGAAGCTATACGAGCCAGCATGGCTATCCCGGGTATGTTCGCACCTGTGGAAAAGGACTCTCTGCTGCTTATAGACGGAGGGCTCATCAATAATTATCCGGTAGATGTGGTACGGGAGATGGGGGCCGATATCGTGATCGGCGTAATGATGCCTGCCGACCAGAAAGACATGGAAAAGAACCGTGGCACACTTACCGAAGTAGTTAGCCAACTATTGAATTTTACGGGACAGGAAAAAAGAAGTCACAACATTGCCAATACCGATATACTTATTACCCCCGACATTTATCCGTATGGGATGTTGGATTTTGAAAGTCCGGGCATCGATACCATCATAAACCGGGGAGAACAAGCTGCCATGAAAAGACTGGACGAGCTCATGGCATTGAAAGAAACGCTGGCCATACCGGATTCCATGAAGGGCATGCAAAAAGTTGAGAATCCCTATATCAAGATGGATACACTGGAAATAAACAGTATCCGGTTCGAAGGACTTTCGAAGATTGAAGAGAAAGATATCATCAAAAGAATAGATATCAATAATAACAGGATCGCACGCGAAGAACTGGCTACTTTCACTTCGCGCATCTACGCAAGCGGCCTGTTTACCAGGGTCTATTACCGGCTGGACGGGCAATCACCTTTCGACCTGGTATTCACGGTAGAGGAGAAGACACTCAACGCGCTTGATATCGGCCTGCACTTCGACACAAGAGATTTGTCGGCCATCCTCGCGCATACATCCATACGACTCAATTCCTCCATGAATTCCGTTTTTGACATCACAGCACGTTTGAGCCGTAATTCCTATCTTGAAGTCAACTACTCCCTCAATAACGGCCCTTTTTACAGAGGTGGCGTTACCGGCAAGGTAAGCTTCAATGAAATAGACATCTATGAAAAAGGAGAATCCGCTTATAAGCTCGATTTCACAAGAAGCAACCTTCAGCTCAATTTTTCGGAATTTTACTTATACAACATACGGCTGCATCTGGGCGCATATATCGATAATTTCCATTTCCGGTCCAGACTCCGGAGCGAACCGAACCTCCAGGCTCCCGGCCTGAGGCTGAAAGACAAGATGTATATAAATTATTTTATCAAGGGAACATACGATAATCTCAACAAGAACTACCTCCCCACCTCCGGACAGTATTTTTCCTTTCAATATGCACTACACACCGACAATCTCTATCAGATGTACGGCAAGGCTCCCCTTAACATTTTGGATATAAACTTTTTTAAGCCATTCAGGTTGTCCGATAAACTCACCATCACCCCCGAAGTGTCGGGAAGGGCTATTTTCAATGCCAATGACAGTATCCCGTTGGTATATGCCAACTTTGTAGGGGGACAATACAAGGGACATTACGTTCCCCAGCAGATAGCATTGCAGGGATCACGTGGTATGGAGTTGATGAAAGACGCGGTAGGCATGCTCTCCACGGAAATTCGCTACCTTTTCGCATCAAAGCAGCATATTCTCTTGCGCTTGAACGGAATTGTGCATCACGACGAGCCACTGAAGCTCCTGAACGGAAAATATTTCTTTGGCGGGAGTATCGGCTACTCCAACCTCACCAGGTTGGGACCGCTCTGCCTTGAACTGGGATACTCCAGCCTTTCCAAGACGCTCTATCCCTTCGCAAGCATCGGGCACTATTTTTAGTTTGCCTTTGATTTTTTCTTAGTTCCGAAGGCATCACAGGATGGGGATCACTCCAAATCCCTACCCTGTCGTTTTTGGCCTCTTTCTCTAACGAGGCGTACTTTTCATCATCGGAATAATCTTTATAATGCCACGCCATGCCTGCCCTTATCATCTCGGCGGAAACATCCTTGCCATCCGGCGTATAGACCCACACAACGGGACGGCCATACCTGTCTCCTTCTTTCTCGACGATAATACCGACCGTCTTGTTGTAAATCAAATCGGAGAGATACTGCTTCGATTTCCGGCTGAAAGGTTGCCCCCTTTCCGGGGCGTCAATACCGTGGACCCGGTATCGGATTTCCTTTCTATCCTCGGTAAGGCCCCTAAACGTATCGCCGTCTGTAATACTGACAACCTTGACCTGATAATCGTAATGATGCCTGTTTGCAGAATTTCCATTGTTTGCGCCACACTCCAACAGGAGAAAAGTGAGCGGAATCAGTAACCAATAACTATATCGTTTCATCTTTAGATTAAACTTACCCGCCAAACCGGTTTAACCACCGGTTTGGCGGGTAAAAAAATTAAGCAAAATATTCTTTTACGACACTGGCTCTAACACTTCGAAGCTCCACAGTTGCGGCATTTGAGGCATCCCTCCTGATAGACCAGTGTTTCCTGGCCGCAGACGGGGCATTTCTGTCCTTTGGCTTCGGTTTCGTTGGGCAGGTACTTTTTCAGCGCCCTCTCCACACCGTTCTTCCAAGTATTGATGGTCTCACGGTCGAGCTCCAGCCCCGATACCAGCTTGATCACCTGGTCGATAGGCATACCATAACGCAATACGCCGGAAATCAATTTCGCATAGTTCCAGTACTCGGGATTGAACTTTCCATCCAACCCTTCTATGGTCACCTTGTAACCACGCCTGTTCTGGAACTGGAAGTCGTAATGCTTCCGCCCGTCACTGTCGTATGCCTTGATAATCTTCCCGGAAGTGACCGTCTTGGGCAACATGATACCATCATCTTCGTCATTGATACCGGTGAAAATCTCATACGGCCTGCCGTTATGCAACCCGATGAAAGCGATCCATTTTTCCTTGTTGTTCTGGAACTTGATCACATCGGCTTCCAGTTCAACGGGACGGGAAGTGACAATGGGCGGTAATTCATAACAATCATCCTTTTCCTTCTCATCCTTGTCGCCATTGGCAATCAGTACCCCGGCACGGGATCCGTCGCGATAGACCGTACACCCTTTACAGCCACTCTTCCAGGCTTCCATGTACAATTCTCCCACCAGCTCTTCATCCACATCGTTCGGCAGGTTGATGGTCACACTGATGGAGTGGTCCACCCATTGCTGTACCCGGCCCTGCATTCTCACCTTTTGCAGCCAGTCCACATCGTTGGACGTAGCTTTATAATAGGGGGATTTAGCCACCAATTCTTCGATCTCTTCGTTGGTGTAGCGTTTGGTGGTGGAATAACCGTTGGCTTCCATCCAGGTGACAAATTTATGGTGGAACACGGTATACTCTTCCCATGAATCACCGTTCTCATCCACGAAATCGATCTTTACCTCCTTGTCGTTGGGGTTTACCTTACGACGACGGGTATAGACAGGCAGGAAGACAGGCTCTATTCCCGACGTGGTTTGGGACATAAGACTGGTTGTTCCGGTGGGAGCGATAGTGAGCAGGGCTATATTACGCCTCCCATACTTCTCCATATCCTCATAAAGCTGTGGATCAGCCTCTTTAAGGCGATTTATAAAGGGATTGTTTTTTTCTCTTTCAAAATCGAAGATCTCGAACGCACCCCGTTCTTTTGCCATCTGCACCGACGAAGCATAGGCATTGAGTGCTACGGTACGGTGTACTTTTTCGGAGAAATCGTTGCCTTCGTCCGTGCCGTAGCGGATACCCAGTGCCGCCAGCATATCGCCCTCGGCGGTGATGCCCACGCCGGTACGACGTCCTTGCAATGTCTTGCGCTGGATCTTCTTCCAGAGGTTACGTTCAGATGATTTTACTTCTTCCGACTCGGGATCGGCTTCTATTTTTTCAAGGATCATATCGATTTTTTCCGATTCCAGGTCCACAATATCATCCATGATACGTTGCGCCAACCGTACATGTTTGCCAAACAACTCAAAATCGAAATAAGCATCTTCCTTAAACGGATTCACCACGTAGGAATAGAGGTTGATAGCCAGCAGGCGGCAGCTGTCGTACGGGCATAACGGGATTTCACCACATGGATTGGTCGACACGGTCCGGAAGCCCAGGTCGGCATAGCAGTCGGGGATCGATTCCCGGATAATGGTATCCCAGAACAACACACCGGGTTCGGCTGACTGCCAGGCGTTATGCACGATCTTTTTCCATAATTTCTCGGCGTCGATCTCCTTTTCATATTTCGGTTTGTCGGAATCAATAGGAAACTTCTGCACATAAGGTTTTCCTTCTGAAGCCGCTTCCATAAATCCATCGTCAATTTTCACAGAGATATTGGCCCCGGTTACTTTACCCTGCTCCAACTTGGCATTGATAAAATCTTCCGAGTCGGGATGTTTGATAGACACGCTCAACATCAGGGCGCCACGACGGCCGTCCTGCGCTACTTCGCGCGTGGAATTGGAATAACGCTCCATAAAAGGCACCAGGCCGGTGGAGGTGAGTGCCGAATTCTTCACGGGCGACCCTTTCGGCCGGATATGGGAGAGGTCGTGTCCTACCCCGCCACGGCGTTTCATCAGTTGCACCTGCTCCTCGTCGATACGGATAATGGCGCCATACGAATCAGCGTCGCCATCCATCCCGATCACAAAGCAGTTCGACAGGGATGCCACCTGGTAATCATTTCCGATACCGGTCATGGGACTTCCCTGTGGGATAATATAACGGAAACGGTCGAACAGATCGAACAACTCTTTCTCGCTCAATGGATTGGTATATTTCTTTTCTATCCGCGCCACCTCTTTGGCCAGACGCCAATGCATATCTTCGGGTGTCTTCTCATAGATATCACCCTGGCTATCTTTAAGGGCATACTTGCTTACCCATACCTTGGCGGCCAGTTCATCGCCCTGGAAATATCCCAAGGAGGCTTTATAGGCTTCGTCGAAAGTATATGTTTTCTTCTTCATCAGGAAAAAATTATATAGTAAATAAAAACTGATCTTTCATCATAATGTGTCTCGTTTTCCAAATCTATTACAAATTATGAATATACGGTTTTGATTCTGCAAGTTTATGGAAAGTTTCCAAGAATGCAAAATTTTTATCCATTTACTTATCAACAAAATTGGAAAGTTTTCCAAAACAAAACACAAACATCTGATAATGAGATTATTATATTTTATAAAGGCACACAAAGTTTTCCATTTTGCACAACTAAACTGAAATTCAAACGAATAAATAAACAAAAATGGAAACATGTACCACAAATAAAATATAATTGAATCGCTATGGATTGAAAATCCATAAATTGATTTCCGACCATCAGACGTTTGAATTCAGATCAAGGTCGATCCAAAAGTGAACAATTTAAGTTTCGTCCTTTAAAATACCGTTTCATTCCAGAATGAAGTTTTCAATTGGAAGTAAAGACAAAATTTATCACGATTTTTTTGAAGATGGTTTATTCTGTTTTTAAAACAATAAATATAAGTTTTTATTTTGTATATAAAATAAAAATAGGATATCTTTGTATTTTCTATAGAATAAAAAATAGGAAAATATGGATAAAAACATTCTGAAAACGGTTATTGCCGACAATCAACTGGAAGTACCAAGATACAAGATAATCCCACGCGACTTCACCTTTGAGGAATTCGGGAATTACGTCTTTGTAGGTATCCGACGGGCAGGAAAATCTCACCTCTTATACCAACGGATGCAGCAGTTACTTGCACAAGGTTTAGAATGGGATGAGATGCTTTATATCAATTTTGAAGATGAACGCCTTACCGGAATGATGGCAAAAGATTTGAATCTATTATTGGAAGTTCATTTAGAAATGTACGGAAAAAAACCAATCCTGTTCTTGGATGAAATACAAAACGTTCCCGGATGGGAAAAGTTCGCCCGCCGTATGGCCGACACCAAACACCGGGTTTATATCACGGGAAGCAATGCCAGAATGTTAAGTCAGGATATTCAAACCACTTTAGGAGGGCGCTATATACCAGTAGATGTTTATCCGTACTCTTTCAAAGAGTTTTTAATGGCAAACAATATTCCTGCAACCGCCAATCATCTCCTATCTACAGAAGGTAAAGCCGAAATATTACGAAAGTTCAATGATTATTTCTATTTTGGGGGATTTCCGGAGGGAGCAGGACTTTCTGTCAAACGGGATTACCTGACCAGTGTTTATCAGAAAATCTATTTGGGAGATATTGCAGCCCGCCATACGATAGATAACACGTTTGCTTTACGTATCATGTTCAAGAAACTGGCTGAAAGCGTAAAACAACCATTGTCGTTTAACCGGATAGCGAATATTGTATCATCGACCGGAGCAAAGGTGGGAACGCAGACCGTTATTAATTATATGGAATACGCCAAAGATGCTTGGCTTATTATTCCTGTACAAAACATTGCGGGTAAACTGGTCGACAAGGAAACTTCACCCAAATATTATTTCACGGATAACGGTATTCTGAACCTCTTTTTATTGGACGGAAACACTTCTTTGTTGGAGAACATAGTCGCCATAAACCTGTTGCGCAAGTATGGACGAAATGATACTGTTTATTTCTATCGTCAAAAAATCGAAGTAGACTTCTATATTCCTGACGATTACACAGCTATCCAAATATGTTACAACCTCGACAATAGCGACGGCACACTTGACCGGGAAGTAAAAGCCCTGTTGAAAATTACCGGCGTATTGGAATGCAGGAAACTATTGATTATTACCCGTGATACAGAACGAGTGATAGAAATGAACGACAAGACAATTGAAGTCATTCCGGTATGGAAATGGCTGCTAAATATGTAATAACAATCGTGTGAAAGCGTTGTAAAATCTATTCATCAAAATTTTTCACTGCCCCCATAAAAAGAATGGCGCCGGTGGAATTTTCCTGGATAAGATAAATGAAAGGGTGGTCGGCATTGAATACCACTTTCTCCGGCTTCACCGGTAAAGAGGTCATCACCCCCCCCACGGTAGTAACAGCCGCCGCTTCAGTACCTACCTCATCCGTACTGATATAAGTATCCTGCTTCACAAAATCGATTTTAGCAGACACATCACTCATCCGCGAAAAATCGGCAGCATCGGAAAAGGCAATTTCCATCCCCATCTTCGAGAGCACTTCATTCAACCTCTTACTGTACTCGGTCTTGAATTTAGGTAGGGAGAGTTCGACTTCAGCTTCGCGCAAAGCAGATTTCACCCCTTCCCAATATCCTTCCCGGCGGGTCGCAGTCACTACATCCTGCAACTTTTTCCCATCTACAGGCAGCAACACCATCATACTGAAAGCTTGATTACCATAAGGAAGTTGCACTAATTGCATATTTTCATCTCCGGTATAGTTGAACTTTGCCGTCTGTTTCATCATATCCACATTCCTACGAGTGCCGTCCTCATAGGTAAACGGTTGTTGATCCGTGTTTTTCTCGTTGAATTCCGATGTCCAGATTCCCTTGAAGTAGATGGCGTTAAGCAAATACATCAGGTCTTCGGGTTTGGTTTTCTCTATCACTTTTTTTATCAGCCCGTTGGTATTATCAGAAGCCCAATTATTGATGAGTTCGACGGTTTCAGTGCTGGTAAAATCGACCGGTTTCAGGGTTGCGTCGAAATAGGTCTGATTGGTATTGATGAAATCGGTTTTGAACTCTACGGACTTCCTGGTGAAGATAGCATTGGCAATCGATAATTTGGTAGAAGGATCGGTCTTCAGCAACGCCTCCTTCAGCTTTTTATAATAGGTATTGAGTTCAGCATCCGAGAAATCATCCATCTTCAGCGTCTGTCGCATGGACGTATCGGTTTCACCTGTCGCTCCGTTCAAAGTCATTGTCAATGCCATGCTCAGGCTCAGCGGCGACACCATGAAGTTCTTGTCTTTTTTGTCGAGCGACTCTTCCTCAAACATCTGCTCAAAAAACTCAAAAGCAAATGTCTGATCCGCGCGTACCATCTCCTGCTCGGCCGTGCGCAGTTCTATCTTGATGGGGTCGGGCAAATCTTTTGCACGTACGCCGCCGTCATTTTTATCACAAGACAGAGCACAAAACAGGATCGGTATCATTACTATTAATGGCAAATTAAACTTCGATAGCATACTATTTATGTTTAGGTGAACATTCTGGTTTATATTTAGTATGATGTTTTTCAATCATGAATTGCTGCAAGAAGTCGGTTAAAAAAGATTAAATATATTTTTCTTATCATTTTGGGGATAGTCACTTCAAAAAACAAAATTAATGCGTATTTTTGCCGGTTAATTGATCAGGTTGCGTAATGACCGGTCAAATTCATGTATCACCATTAAAAAGTATCTGCCGGAATGAGAAAATGGCGTATTGAAGACTCGGAAGAGTTGTATAATATCAACGGTTGGGGAAACAGTTATTTCTCCATTAACGAAAAGGGTCATGTACTGGTAACCCCGCGTAAACAGGAGGGCTCCGGTGTGGATTTGAGCGAACTGATGCGCGAGTTGTACCTTCGTGATGTTTCGTCTCCCGTATTGATCCGGTTTCCGGAGATACTGGACAACCGTATCGAGAAGATATCCCAAAGTTTCGCCATCGCCTCCAAGGAATATGAGTACCAAGCCCAGAATTATATCATCTACCCGATCAAGGTGAACCAGATGCGCCAGGTGGTGGAGGAGATCGTCTCGAGCGGTAAACGGTTCAACATCGGCCTTGAAGCTGGTTCCAAACCGGAACTGCATGCCGTATTGGCCATCAATACCGACAACGACTCACTCATCATCTGCAACGGCTACAAAGATGAAAGTTATATCGAACTGGCATTGCTGGCGCAAAAGATGGGAAAGAAGGTGTTCATCGTCGTGGAAAAGCTGAATGAACTCGACCTGACCATCAAGATCGCCAAACGGCTGAAAGTGAAACCCAATATCGGTATCCGTGTGAAATTAGCCAGCTCCGGCAGCGGGAAATGGGAAGAATCGGGTGGCGACGGCAGCAAATTCGGCCTCAATTCGAGTGAACTGCTCGAAGCGCTGGAGGTGCTCAAGACAAGCAAGATGGAGGAATGCTTCCAGCTTATCCATTTTCACATAGGGAGCCAGATCACCAAGATACGCCGTATCAAGACGGCGCTGCGGGAAGCAGCCCAGTTTTATGTGCAATTGCATTCGTTGGGATTCAAGATCAAATATGTGGACATAGGCGGCGGATTGGGTGTCGATTACGACGGCACGCGCTCCTCCTTCACCGAGAACAGTATCAATTACTCCATCCAGGAGTATGTAAACGACTCGGTATTCGCTTTTGTGGATGCGGCCAATAAGAACGATCTGCCCCATCCCGACATCATCACCGAGTCGGGCCGCGCGCTTACGGCCCACCATTCGGTGCTGATTTTTGAAGTACTGGAAACGGCCACCTTGCCGGCTTGGCCCGAAGAACAGGAAATGGAAGAGGACGCGCATGAACTGGTGAAGGAACTTTACAATATCTGGGATACGCTCACCCAGGCACGGATGTTAGAAGCGTGGCACGACGCGCAGCAGATAAGGGAAGAGTCGCTCGACCTTTTCAGTCTGGGCATGCTCGACCTGAAAACACGCGCGCAGATGGAGCAGCTCTATTTCTCGATTATCCGTGAAATCAATATCACCAGCAATCGGGCCAAACATGCACCCGAAGAGTTACGGCAGTTATCCACCCTGTTGCCTGACAAGTATTTCTGTAATTTCTCGTTGTTCCAGTCGCTCCCCGACTCCTGGGCTATCGACCAGGTGTTCCCCATCATTCCTATCCATCGTTTGGATGAAAAACCCGACAGGACTGCCACCCTACAGGACATCACCTGCGACTCCGATGGGAAAATAGCCAACTTCGCTTCGCAGGACGGATTCCGTTCCGCCTTTCTTCCCGTCCATTCACTCAAGAAGGACGAACCCTATTATATCGGCGTATTTCTTGTGGGAGCCTACCAGGAGATCTTGGGCGACCTGCACAACCTGTTCGGTGACACCAACGTGGTGCATGTATCGACCAGTGAAAACGGGCACAAAATCGACCAGGTGATTGATGGCGAATCGGTGGCGGATGTGCTGGAATATGCGCAGTACAATCCAAAAAAATTAGTGCGTACCGTCGAGACTTGGGTGATGAGCTCGGTGAAGCAGGGAAAAATATCCGTGGAAGAAGGCAAGGAGTTCCTTTCCAACTACCGGTCGGGATTATATGGTTATACCTATTTGGAGTGATCAACAACAATCCTCCATGCCGCAATCTTCATCGGCGATTTCAAACTCGATGGTGCAATGCTGTACACCCAGCACCAGCAGTTTGTCGCGGATAATCAGTTTCAACCGGTGCTGTTCTTCCATGGATACCGCATTTCGAAGCACCACGTGGACGGTCATCACGTTGTATTCACCATCCACCGACCAGGCATGCAGATCATGGACCTCCTGCACCTCATCCATTTCCTGCACGGTTCGTTTCACTTCATCCATATCCAGTTCCATGGGGCTGCCCTGCAGAATGATATGCAGACTGTCTCGGACATTCTTATACACGTTATACAGGATATAGAGGGAAATAAGAATGGATAGCAACGGGTCAATAAAAGGCGCATCCACGAAATACATGATTCCCGCTCCTATCAACACGGCAAGCCACCCCAACACATCTTCCAGCATGTGGAGCGATACCACCCTCTCGTTGATAGAACTCCCTTTTCTCAGGCGAACAACAGCCAGACCGTTAATGATCACGCCCAGCACAGCCAACAGCAACATCCCTTCCACATTGGGATGCTGCGGGTTGAACAGGCGGGGAATAGCATGTATTAAAATCAGGATACTCCCCACCAACAGTACCACTGAATTGATTACTGCGCCTAACAGGGAAAATCGTTTATAACCGTAAGTATACTCTTTTGTGCGGGGTTTCTTGGCCACTTTCTGGAAATACCACGATAATCCGAGCGAGAAGCTATCACCCAAGTCGTGCACTGCATCGGAAAGGATCGCCACACTATTGGTAATCAGTCCTCCCACAAACTCAATGATGGTGAATGAGAGGTTCAGGAAGAATGCCGCCCTGATATTCTTCACATCCCCGTGGTCGTGATGATGCCCGTGGGGATGGCCATGTCCATCACTATGATTATGACCGTGCGGATGATCGTGATGATGTGGATCCATACACTTGGCTTTTTCTATTTGTCAATCCCGACACGGTTGAGGATAAAGGCGAACTCAAAGGCCGTATCCTTGATGCCGTCGTAGCGTCCAGTAGCACCACCATGGCCGGAATCCATATTCATGTGAAGCAGCACGATGTTATCATCCGCCTTCATGGCACGCAGTCTGGCCGCATATTTCGTAGGCTCATGGAAAAGCACTTGCGAGTCGTTGATCCCCCCGGTAATCAATATATTGGGATAATCCTGTGCTTTAATATTGTCATAAGGAGAGTAAGAGAGGATATAGTTGTAATATTCTTCTTCATTGGGATTTCCCCACTCTTCATATTCGCCTGTGGTGAGTGGCAAAGTATCATCGAGCATAGTATTGACCACGTCGATAAAGGGCACTTGCGCCACGATTGTCCGGTAGAGGTCGGGACGCATATTCGTCACCGCCCCCATCAGCAAACCACCGGCACTTCCGCCCATGGCGGCCAATTTGTCGGGAGAAGTATAACCATCCTCTATCAGTTTCTCGCTGCAGGCGATGAAATCGGTAAAAGTATTCTTCTTTTTCAACAATTTTCCATCTTCGTACCACTGCTCACCGAGGTCACTTCCACCGCGAATCTGGGCAATGGCGTATACAAAACCGCGGTCGATCAGGCTATACATGCTGGCGCTGAAATAGACGTCGGAACTCATTCCATAACTGCCATAGGAATACAGTAATGCCGGATTGCCGCCCTCTTTTTTCAATCCTTTTTTATAGACGATAGCCATCGGCACCTGTACTCCGTCGGAGGCGGTCGCCCATAGCCGTTCTACCGTGTAATCATCGGGATTGAAACCGGAGGGCACTTCCTGCTCCTTCAGTTTCCCGGTCTCTTTGGTGGCTATATTGTACTCATACAAAGTTGTAGGGCGGTTAAGCGAGGTGTATGAATAACGGAATGTGGCAGCATCATATTCGGGATTACCACCCAGTGATGCCGTGTAAACCGGTTCAGGGAAAGCGATGGTTTCTGTATCTCCCTCACCTGACACCGGTTTGATCCGGATTTCCGCCAAACCGTTTTTCCTTAACTCCAATAACACATAATCTTTCAGTATATCGATCCCCTCTATGCGGACATCCTTGTCGTGCGGCACAAACAGCTTCCAGGTAGCACGATCCTCGTAGCCTGTGAGCGGCACTTCATAGATCATGCCATTGAGATTCTCCTTATCCTTATAACGGACAAAAAATTTATCTCTATGAGAATACACCTCATACTCCACATCCTGCACACGGGGGAGGAACACTTTGAACGGATCGGCAGGCCGGTCGGCAGAGACATATCTCTCTTCGGATGTGGTGGAACTTGCACTGGTGATGAAGATATGCTGTTTGGTCTTGCTGCCGGAGACATAGGTACCGAAACGGGCGTCCTTCTCTTCATATATCAGCTCACCCTCGGATGCGTCCAACGCTTGTCGGTATATTTTGGAAGAGCGCAATGTCTGGTCGATAAGGCTATAGAAAAGCGTCTTATTGTCATTGGCCCACGCCACCGAAACCACGCCGTCTTTCGAAAACCCCACATTTTCACCCGAGGCGAGGTCTTTGACTTTCATCGTGAATTCCGCATAGGAGCCGGTCTCATTATAAAAATAGGCCGCCTTGCTGTTATCCGGACTGATGGAATAGCCCCTGAAAATAAATGCCGGTTTGCCTTCCGCCATCGCGTTCACATCGAAAATTATTTCTTCGGGCGCCTCCATCGAGCCTTTACGGCGGCAGTAGGTACGGTATTGTTTCCCTTTTTCGGTACGGCTATAATAGTAATAACCATCCTTAAACGAGGGGTAACTTTCATCATCTTCTTTAATACGCCCGACGATCTCATCAAAAATAGTCTGTTGGAGTGGTTTGGTGGAGGCCATTACACTGTCGGTATAAGCATTTTCGGCGTTGAGATAATCAACTACTTTGGGATTGGTCTTATCTTTCAGCCAATAATAGTTGTCGATACGTTGTTGCCCGAAGTTGACAAACGTGTCGGGGACCACTTCCGCTACCGGAGGCGCGGGAAAATCGGATTGTTTCAAAATCTTCACTTCTTCACTTTTAGGATTGCACGATGCGATCATAAGCACAATAGCACTCATGACTATTAAAATACTATGTCTCATGCGGTAATTTTATTTTATATTATTCAATCATCATAAACACTCTTCTATCGGGTTCGTTTGGCAAAATTACATGATTTTTCCTGAAAACAACGCGAATATGCGAAATAGCTGCAGCTATAGAACAAATAAATCCAAAATTTATGTAAAAAGAATTTGAACTTTCTCTATATCCTTTTGTTATAAAGTGGTGATCCAATCCATCTATAAAATACAATAATCACTTTTAAATAAAGCATTATGATCCAAATTAAACGTATATATGAGCAATTGGGTGATAATGACGGTTATCGTATATTGATAGACCGGTTATGGCCGCGTGGGCTCTCTAAAGAAAACGCCCATGTAGATCTCTGGTTAAAACAGATCGCCCCGTCCACAGAATTGAGAAAATGGTTTCAACATGATCCTGCGAAATGGAAAGAATTTGGCGAACGATACCGTAAAGAACTCTCCGGAGAAAAGGAAAACCTGCGCAGGATAAAAGATCTCGAAAAAGAACATGAAAACGTAACACTGCTTTATGCCGGGAAAGATGAAGCACACACCCATGCGTTGGTATTATTGGATATAATCAATAAAAAATCATCATAAAACGTGAAAAAACTTCCCCTTCATTGGAAGATTGTAATAGGAATGGTGCTCGGCATATTGGCCGGCATATTGTTCAGTAATTTTAATGGAGGGAAACAGTTCGTTGGCGACTGGATCGCTCCTTTCGGGACTATCTTTATCCGGCTGTTAAAACTGATAGCTATCCCGCTAATATTCACATCATTGGTAAAGGGAATTTCCGACCTGAAAGATATATCGAGCTTCCAGAACATAGGAATCCGCACGATCATTCTATATGTAAGTACCACTATTGCGGCTATTACTATAGGGTTGATTCTGGTCAATATATTAAAACCCGGAGCAGGTATCTCACCGGAGACAATCGATGAGTTGACACAGGTCTATGCCGGGGATGCATCCATCACCAGCAATATACAGGAAGCGGGACAGCAGGACAGTGGCCCGTTGACTTTCCTGATCAACATAGTCCCTGATAATATTTTTACGGCTTTCGGCAATAACAGCCTGATGCTGCAGGTGATATTTTTTTCCATTATTTTCGGAATCAGCATGCTGCTGATCGACCCGGAAAGTGCGCGGCCGGTCGCCAGGTTGATCAACGGCCTGAACGAAATAGTGCTGAAGATGGTCAACCTGATCATGTTGATCGCCCCTTTTGCCGTATTTGCACTCCTGGCGCAGATCGTTGTCAATTCCGACAATGTAGAAATCCTTCAGAAACTACTTTTTTATGGAGCGACAGTGGTCTTGGGGCTGATACTGATACTCTGCTTCTACCTGATTGTGATTTATCTTTATACCGGAAAGAACCCCGGCTGGTTCATCAAAGGAATTGCCCCGGCACAGCTCCTTGCCTTCTCTACCAGTTCGAGTGCCGCCACACTGCCGGTAACGATGGAGCGGGTTACAGATCATCTGGGAGTCGACAATGAGGTATCAAGTTTCGTGTTACCGGTGGGAGCCACCATCAATATGGATGGCACAAGCCTTTATCAGGCAGTAGCAGCCGTTTTCATTGCCCAGGCACTCCATTTTCCGTTGGAATTCTCCGACCAGTTGAGCATTATTTTAACAGCCCTGTTGGCTTCTATCGGTGCGGCAGCCGTACCCGGCGCCGGTATGATCATGCTGGTCATCGTCCTAGAGTCGATCGGCTTTCCTGCCGATAAACTGGCAATCGGCCTTGCACTGATCTTCGCTATAGACCGTCCACTCGACATGTGCCGCACAGTAATCAACGTTACAGGTGATGCCATGGTATCGGTGGTAATAGCCAAATCATTGGGCAAACTACATGAAAAACCGGCAGAGTAACCAAACAATATAGAATTGAATTTACCGTACCTTCTATACGGGTGTTCGCTTCCGTACAGCACTGTCCGATATCGGACACTTCATACCACAACAAACATCTAAAAATCAACCTGTTACATTTATGGCACACGTTTTGTTTTTGATCCGGCAAAACAAACAACATTCATGGACAGAAAAATACCCAAAGATATTCTCCTCAAAGAGAAAAGAAAAAGATGGATCAAATACGGTGCGGTCATCCTCTCCTCTGTCGTGGTGATAGCTGTGATCATCTCTTTGCTGCGTGACAACATTTCCCTAAAAAATATACAACTCTCCACCGTCGATAAAGGCACGATTGAAGTCACCGTAAGCGCGTCGGGAAAGGTGATGCCGGCATTCGAAGAGACCGTCATAGCTCCCATCGAAAGCCGCATCATGAAAGTGCATAAAAGAGCCGGTGACTCCGTGGATGTAGGTACTCCCCTGCTACAACTCGACCTTCAAAGTATTGAGACTGACTACCGCAAGATGTTAGACGAACTGCAGATGCGCCAGTACCGCATTGAACAGCAGCGCATTAAAAACAGCAGCACACTTAGTGACATGCAGATGCAGTTGAAAGTCAATGACATGCAGATAGATAAGATGGCGGTGGAGGTGGTCAATGAGAAATATCTGGACAGCATTGGGGCGGGTACCACCGATAAGGTGCGTGAAGTGGAGATCAAATACAACGTGGCAAAATTAGAACAGGAACAGGCACACAAGAAATTAGAGAACGACCGCAAGGTGGCTGATGCCGAACTGCGTGTGCAGGAACTGGAACTCGAGATTTTCCGCAAGACGCTGGCCGAAACGAAACGTATCCTCGAAGACGCACAGATCCGCTCGCCAAGGAAAGCCATACTCACCTATATCAACAACCAGGTGGGTGCCCGCGTGGGACAAGGCACTGAAGTGGCCATCCTCTCGGACCTGTCTCAGTTCCGTATCGACGGAGAGATTGCCGACAGTTATGGGGACCGTATTTCTGTAGGAAGCAAGTCAGTCGTCAGGGTCGGGAGTGATGAGCTGACGGGCGTCGTCAGCAACGTGACACCACTGTCGAAAAACGGCGTAATCCAGTTCACCGTGCAATTAGATGATCCCGACAACGCCCGGTTACGCTCGGGATTACGTACCGATGTCTATGTGATGAATGCCGTCAAGGAGGATGTGCTGCGCCTCGACAACGGACCCTATTACAGTGGACCGGGTACCTATGAACTGTTTGTCCTGAATGGCAGTACGCTTGAAAAACGCAAGGTGCGGTTGGGCGAAAGCAATTATCAATATGTAGAGGTGATCTCCGGCCTGGAACCGGGCGATCGTGCAGTAGTATCAGACATGAGCCGGTATCGGGATAAGAACAAGTTGAAAGTATCGGAATGAGAATAATGTGCCAATGTGACTTATAAAAAAGAAGTCTGAAGTGAAGAAGTTGAGAAGTGAAGAAGTCTTGGTTTTAAAAGTCTAGAAAAATGCTCAAACAATATTTCAAACAGGCGTGGCATCTGATTAAGCAAAATAAACTGTTCAGTGGCATTTATATTGCCGGAACGGCATTGGGAATTTCCATGGTGATGGTGATGGCAATCATCAATCATGTGAAAACGGCGAACATCTATCCTGAAACCAACCGCGACAGGACACTGTACGTGAAATCGATTATAGTAACACCAAAAGATACCGCCCTCCAATGGACGAACTCGGGAGGTTTTTCTTATAAAAGCAGCACCCTATTTTTCCTGTCACTGAAAACGCCCGAATTGGTATCATTGGCAATGGATCCTGTCTCGAAATTCGTCTCCCTGCCAAATGATAATTACCTCAATAAGGTTCAGGTACGCTATGTAGACAACCACTACTGGAATGTATTTCATTTTCATTTTTTATCAGGAAAATCCTTTACCGAAGCTGATTTCCGCTCCGGGATACCTGCGGCGGTGATATCCGAATCACTGGCTAAAAAATTGTACGGTACGATCGATATTGTAGGAAAATACATCGAATGCGGTTTTAAAGAGTTTCGGATAGCGGGTGTCGTGAAAGATGTATCGTATGTGCTTTCGGGCACCTATGCGCAGGTGTGGATACCTTATACTACAAATAAAAACTATAACAAAGAAGACAATGAACTCGATGGATTGATAGGATCAATGCGGAATATTTACCTGTTGGCGCATTCAGCCGATGACTTTGATATGATCCGCACAGAAGTCAACGAAAATATCCGGCGTTATAATGCGCAATCAACCGAGTGGAATATCGACCTGGCAGGACAACCCGATACGAAGAAAGTGGAAGTCAACCGTTTCTGGTCGAATGTCGGTCCCGACATGCATAAAATCACATTGCACAACGTATTGTTGGTATTGTTATTCCTATTGGTTCCGGCGATCAACCTCTCCGGATTGAACAGCACCCGTATGGAACAACGCATGAGTGAAATGGGCGTGAGGAAAGCCTTCGGCGCCTCGCGCAAGAAATTATTCAACCAGATATTTACCGAGAACCTGTTACTGACCTTTGGCGGGGGATTGACGGGATTGCTGCTTTCCTATCTGTTTATATCGGTATCGCGCAACTGGATACTCGATTTGGGAAAACAAATTGCAGATATTTTACCGGAAGGTGCAACGGTCGATTTTTCCCTGTCCATGCTCTTCAATCTCAAGATATTTGTGGCGGTATTGCTGGTTTGTTTCGTGATGAACCTCCTTTCGGCATTGATCCCCGTGTACCGTTCCTTACGGAAAAATATAACTGATTCGCTTCACATACGCTATACATGATTCAAAGATGATAAAACAACTTTTAAAACAGATTTGGGCACAACGCAAGCAAAACGGATGGATATTCGCTGAGTTGTTGGTTGTCTGCATGTTGATGTGGTACATTGTGGATTTCTGCTTCGTACTCCTCCATAATAAAAGCATTCCGACAGGCTCGGATATCAGCGATACCTATGTGGTTACTTATGGTGTGCTGCCGGAAGAAAACTCACGGTATGATGCCGCGGAGAGCGATTCCCTCCGGATGATGCAGAACCTGGAGCTATTCACGCGCAAAATCAGACAATATGGACAGGTAGAAACGGCCAGCCTGCTCAATACCGGCTGGGGAACACTCCCCAATTCCGGCGGTTTTTACGGAGGGGTAATACAATACGATACCATTAATACGTCTACTGAAAGAAAGTTTATCTCATCGGGTGATTATTTCCGCATTTTCCGGTATACATCCGCCATGGACAACTCATGGGAACGTCCTGCAGGTATCGACCTGTATCGGGACAATGCGGTCTTCATCACCCGTATGATCGAAAAAAAATTGTTCGGACAACAATCAGGCATAGGCAAAAAGATAACCATCGGCAGAGGCGATAATAGCAAGGAATATATGGTTGCAGATATACTGAACGACCAAAAGCGGTTTGATTACGACCTTCCGGCACCGGCCGTTTTCATCCCTGCCGAACCATTATCAGTCGGGAATATGAACAGCCACGCCGTGTGTATCCGGTTGAAAGCAGGAACACCCGAAAAACCGTTTATCTCCGGCTTCAAAAAAGATATGACTCCTTCTTTGCGGATCGGGAATCTATATCTGGAGGATATCGAGTCCATGACAGCGAAGAAAGCCAATATAGAATACGAGTTCGGAAAGACCAATGAAATTCGCACCAATATGATTATCATGGCATTTTTCTTATTTTGTATTGCATTGGGTGTGATCGGCACATTCTGGTTCCGTATTGCCTCTCGGCGCAACGAAATAGGCGTGCGTATGGCAATGGGCAGTACCCGCGGGAATTTACAAAAACAGTTTATTCTGGAAGCGATATTATTACTGACCATAGCCATCATTCCTGCCATTTGTATCAGCACCTTTATCGTGCAGGCCGACCTGATAGAGACTCTCGGGAAACGAATCCCTGACAATATATACATAACCGGCCAAAAATGGCTTCGCTTTTTCCTCACATATATCATAACGTATCTCTTTTTGGCGGTAATCGTCGGATTAAGCGCATGGATACCTGCTTACCGGGCATCAAAAATCCATCCGGTGGAGGCGTTGAGGGAGGAATGACTAATCCCGATAAATCGGGACAGGTAGTGCCAATCGAAGCGTAGCGAAGATTCCGGCCTGACCGGATGTGAATAATTTGCTAATGAGAGAAGATTGATATGATAATTGAATGAGATTGATGGAGATTGATGAAGATTGAATGTCTTAAGTGAGATTTTCCTTACTTCTTAACTTCTTAAAGTATTTATTCTAAAAATATTATAAACAAATAAATGACAAAAATGGAAACAATGATTTTATTAGACAAGGTGCACAAGATTTACCGCACTGAAGAGATTGAAACTGTGGCGTTGGAAAACGTGAATCTCGAAGTGAAGCAAGGCGAATTCCTCGCGGTAATGGGACCGTCGGGATGTGGAAAATCCACCCTGCTCAATGTGATGGGATTGTTAGATGCCCCCACCTCCGGGAAAGTGATTATCGACGGCAAAGAGACAGCCGAGATGAAAGATCGCGAACTGGCCAAGTTCCGTAACGAAAACCTCGGCTTCGTGTTCCAGAGCTTCCACCTGATCAACTCGCTCAATGTGCTCGACAATGTGGAACTACCCCTACTCTATCGCAAGACGGGGGCACGTGAACGCCGCCGCCTGGCGGAAGAAGTGCTTGCGCGAGTCGGGCTATCGCACCGGATGCGCCATTTTCCCACCCAGTTATCGGGAGGGCAGTGCCAGCGTGTGGCAATCGCCCGTGCCGTGATCGGTAACCCGTCCATTATCCTTGCCGATGAGCCGACCGGGAACCTCGACTCGAAAATGGGTGCCGAAGTGATGGAACTGCTCCACAAGCTCAACAAGGAAGACGGCCGTACCATCGTAATGGTAACGCATGACGAAAGCAAGGCCAAAGAGACTTCCCGTATCATCCGCTTCCTCGACGGCCGGCAAATCTCATGAAATTGATGTGATGATTTACTGATCCCGATTATTAATTGACTACCTCTATTTGCAATTCATTGTCAATTAATAAAGTCATAGTTTTCATTTTTACTTTCTTAGTTAAAAAAGTATGCTACAACAATATTTCAAACAAGCATGGAGGCTGTTAAAAGAAAATCCCGTGCTGAGTGCCATTTCCATTATCGGCACGGCATTGGCGATCTGCATGATCATGGTGATGGTGATGTCGCATCAGGTGAAGAACGCGCCCTATCCGCCCGAGACCAACCGCGACCGGATGCTCTATGTGAAATGGATGTCGAGCAGGGAGAAAGGATCCCCGAATAGCGGATCAAGCAATGGCCCCATGTCGTATGCATTTGCAAAGGCATGTTTTAAAACCCTGAAAACGGCCGAAGCTGTAGCCATTGTGTCGCCTTTTACACCATCAGCGATAGTATCCATCCCGGGACAAATCTTCGCTGAAAGTTATGATAAAATGCTTACCGATGAAGATTTCTGGCGTGTATTCGATTTCTCATTTATCGATGGTAAACCCTACACTAAAGAGGATGTGGATGCCGGATTACGAAAAGTAGTCATCTCAGAAAAAACTGCCCTCAAAACATTCGGCACTACGGCCGTTTCCGGGCAGCGTATTTTAATCGACTACACTGAATTCATCGTAAACGGTGTAGTAAAAGATGTTTCCCCAGTGGCAACGGCGGCTTACTCTCAGATATGGGCGCCAATCACCACGACAGTTCTTCCTGACGGTGGTGAAGAAGGAATACAAGGCGTTTGCAGGGTCTATATACTGGCAAAAAGTAAAAAGGATTTTTCTGCGATAAAGGAAGAAGCTGAAGTACTCCGCAAAAGATACAATGACGCAACAACCACTTACGAGGCATTCTACCGCAAACAACCCGATACCCACTTTGTCTACATACACCGCAAATGGGCAAATATGGAACCCGATATGAAAGCGATTGTACAGCAGTCGGCCATTGTATTGGTATTGCTGTTAATCGTGCCGGCGATCAACTTATCGGGAATGATGAACTCCAGAATGAGGAAGCGCCTCTCCGAACTCGGCGTTAGGCGGGCCTTCGGCGCCACTCGAGGTAACCTGCTTTCGCAAGTGATGTGGGAAAGTCTGCTGCAAACGCTGTTGGGCGGTATGGTAGGGTTGATTCTTTCCTATATTGCCGCCTATGCCTTAAAAGGAATCATTTATGAAAATAGTGATATGGCATACCAATTGGGAGAAGTCACGCTGAACCCGGCGTCACTGCTCAGTCCCGCCATATTCCTGTATGCTTTCCTTTTCTGTTTGTTGCTCAATGTGCTATCGGCATTTATCCCCGCACGGAGCGTATCGCACAAGCCCATTGTAGATTCTATTCATTCTAAATAAATCATAGTATGTTGAAGCATATCCTCACGATCATCAAAAACGAACGCAAGCAAAATATCGGCTTATGGATAGAACTGCTGATTGTTTCCGTCTTCCTTTGGTACATAGTAGATAATGTGTATGTCACACTCCATAATTACTATAAGCCTCTGGGATTCGATACGGAACATACCTATATCATGCATTTGGGCTTGTTGAATGAGAGCAGTCATGAATATCTAAAAGATATATCCACAGAAACAGCTGTCGGGTACTTACATACGGCGTTGGAGCGCATTGAGCGGAATCCCATGGTTGAAGCGGCCAGCATATCGCAAAACTCCAGTCCTCATATCGGGAGTAACAGGTCGATGACCATTTACCGGGATACATTGCAGACAAGATATGGTGTATTGAACCGAACGGTTACGCCGGATTTCTTCCGTGTATTCAGATACAAGTCGGTAAATGGCAGTAGCGACGAATTAGTACAAGCGTTGGAACGCAACGATCTCGTTCTCTCTACTGATGTGGTAACAGAATTGTTTAAATCAGACGAATTACCCGTAGGTCAACAGATATCCTTCTCCAAAAGCGATTCTGCACAGTTATACAGGATAGGAGCCGTTTCCGATGTTGTCCGTTACGACAATTTCTCCAATTGGAATTCTTATTTTGCGCAACGCATGGATAACGATTTTCTTGAAAGATTTTCGGGTGAATGGGTCTCTTCTCTTGAATTCTGTGTTCGTGTAAATCCGGAAGAGGACCATAATTTTATCCGCCGTTTCCGGCAGGATATGACCCAACAATTACGCCTTGGCAACTACTATCTGGGAGAGATACAATCGATACCGGTCAATAAAAAAGCATTCCAGAAAGATGATATCAACGACCTGAAGATGCGTATGTTTATCGTACTCTTTTTGCTGGTTAATATCTTTCTGGGTATTACCGGAATATTCTGGTTCAGGACACAGCACCGCAAGAGTGAAATTGGTCTGCGTATTTCACTCGGAGACACACCCAAAGAGGTATTGAAAAAATATTATATAGAAGGTCTGCTATTGCTTACGGCAGCAATGATCCCCACGATGATCATCATCTTTATCCTTGGCAGGGAAGGGATATGCGAAACTTATCTGATGCCTTTCACCGTCGGAAGATATTTTATCGGTTTTCTCATTACCTATCTACTGTTAGCATTGATGATTATCTTCGGTATCCTGATTCCAGCCCGAAAAGCGGTAAAAGTGCCACCGGCAGAAGCGTTGCGGGATGAATGATTGATGTGATGATTTAACGATGTGATGATGTGCCAATGAGACAATATGCCAAAGAGACTAATAAGAATAATGTACTAATGAGAAAAAGAAAGTCTGAAGTCAAGATTTGGTTTATGCTGATTATTAATTGACTACATCGATTTGCAATTCATTGTCAATTGTCAATTGTCAATGAATAAAGTATTAGTTTTTAGTTCTTCACTTTTAGTTCTTAGTTTAATAAATATGCTCAAACAGTACTTCAAACAGGCGTGGCAACTGATAAGGCAAAACAAGCTTTTCAGCTCCATTTATGTGATCGGAACGGCATTGGGTATTTCGATGGTGATGGTGATGGCTATCCTGAATCATATCAAAACTGCCAATATCTATCCGGAGTATAATCGCAACAGGATGATGTATGCAAAAACGATAAGCATGGCTCCGGTCGATACGGTACGATTTAAATACACAAACTCGGGTAATCTGTCCTACAAAGCGGCACGATTGCTTTTTATGCCGTTGGAAATTCCCGAAAAAATATCAGTCATGATGTCGGGATCCAATTTTGCATCACTGCCGAATGACGATAACCTTGTCAACGTCAAAAGCCGATATGTGGACACCGCTTACTGGGAAATCTTTAATTTCCGTTTTCTGTCGGGAAAACCGTTCTCCAATGCCGACTTCCGGTCGGGATTACAGATTGTTGTCATCACCGAATCGCTGGCAAAAAATATTTTCGGTTCGTCCGATGTAGTAGGAAAATATCTTGAATACGGCTTTAAACCTTACCGTATCGTGGGTGTGGTAAAAGATATATCGTATGTAATGGAAGAGACTTACGCCCAGATATGGATGCCCTATACCTGTATCGAAGATTATGACAAGGAATGGTCCGAAAGGGGCGGAATGATTGGCGGCATAAGCGCGGTATATCTGCTGGCACACTCTCCATCTGACTTTGAATCCATCCGCAACGAGGTAAACGAGAATGTGCGCCGCTACAATGCACAGGCTACGGATTGGAAAGCAGACCTGATGGGGCAGCCCGATATACAATCGGTGGCCATACACCGTTATTGGTCGAATGAAGGGCCTGATATGACAAAAATCCGGATCCAGAATTGGCTACTCATATTCTTACTACTCCTCGTGCCCGCGCTCAACCTGTCGGGGATGAACAGCACACGTATGGAACGGCGGTTAGGAGAGATGGGAGTACGCAAGGCATTCGGGGCATCACGCTCCAAACTCACCAACCAGGTGCTGACCGAGAACCTGCTGCTCACCGGATTGGGAGGATTGGCAGGATTACTGTTCTCTTATCTGATCCTTTTGTTCACACGCGATTGGATCCTCGATATGGGAAGACAATACGCCAGTTCACTTCCCGAAGGTGCATCGGTCGATTTCTCCGCCACCATGCTCTTCAATGGAAAAATATTCCTTATCGTCCTGCTGGTATGCCTTGTGATGAACATACTATCAGCATTGGTACCCGTCTATCGGTCGTTACGCAAGCAGATCACCGACTCACTCTACATTAAATACAACTGATCATGTTACAACATATTTTCAGACAGATTTGGGCACAACGCAAATACAACGGTTGGATTTTCATCGAACTGATGGTCGTCTTTGTATTGGTCTGGGTACTGACGGATTACGCTTTTGTGATGCTGCACAACAAGAGTATCCCACAAGGATTTGATATAAATGACACCTATCTTGTAACCTACGGTATTTACGGGGATGAAACTAACCGATACAATCCGCAAGAAAGCGATTCGGTAAAAATAATGGAAAACCTGGATCTGTTCGTCCGTAAGATCAAAGAATACAAGGATGTGGAATATGCAGACCTGACCTATCTCTCATGGGGATCCGTACCATTTTCAGGAGGACAGAACAGGACCTCTGTCAAGAAATACAATGATGGTGATCCTACCGAAGTATTTGCTGAAACTAAAAACGTCCGCTCGGGTGATTTTTTCCGTATCTTCCGGTACACATCTGCAAAAGATGGATCATGGGAGCGTCCGGCGGACATCGACCTGTATCAGAATAACTCCATCCTCATCACGCGAAAAGTGGAGAGGGAACTGTTCAAGAACGGATCGGCCATTGGAAAAACCATTACGGCAGACATAGGTGATGGCTCGAGGAACTATGTAGTCGCCGACGTACTGAACGACCAGAAACGCTTCGATTACAGATTACCGGAAGGAGGTGTATTTGGTGATTCACCATCGGCTACACCAGACAATTTAACAGGTTTTGGAGTCTGTTTTCGGGTGAAGCAGGGAACACCGGAGAAACAGTTTATCCTCAATTTTAGAAAAGAAATGACAAAACAGTTACGTATCGGGAATTTTTATCTGAAAAATATAGAGTCGTTCCACCAACGAAAAGAAAACCTCAGATATGAATTGGGAATAACCAACGAAGTACGCACCCGTACAGCCCTGATGATTTTCTTTCTGTTAAATATCGCCTTGGGAATCATTGCCACCTTCTGGTTCCGCAATGAAACCCGGCGCAGCGAAATTGGCTTGCGCATGGCGATGGGAAGCACGCGCGCAACATTACAACGGCAGTTTATCACAGAAGCTGTTCTCCTGTTCACCTTGGCGGTTATTCCTGCCCTCATTATTAATTACGTGATTGCACGAGCCGGTATGATCGAACTCAATATAGACCTCCATAGGAAATATGAAACCGTAGTGGGATCACCCTATATAACCCAGCATTTCACATGGCGCTTTTTAGTGGCAAACCTGATGACCTATCTGTTACTCGTAGTGATTATACTATTCAGCGCCTGGCTCCCGGCATACAAAGCATCGAAAGTCCATCCGGTGGAAGCGTTGCGGGATGAGTGATTGATGTGATGATGTGATGATTTACTGATGTGATAATTGATTAATGTGCCAATGTGCCAATGAGACTAATATAATGAATTTCAATTTTTCACTTTTCACTTTTAATTTTTCACTTAAAAAGTCTTGGCTCTTGATTCTTGATTCTAAAAGTCTAAAATATGATTAAACAATATTTCAAACAAGCGTGGAGGCTGTTAAAAGAAAATCCCGTGCTAAGTGCCATATCCATTATCGGCACGGCATTGGCGATCAGCATGATCATGGTGATGGTAATGTCGCATCAGGTGAAGAATGCGCCCTACCCGCCCGAGACCAATCGCGACCGAATGTTATATATGAAATTTGTGAGGGCGCAACGGACGAACAGTGCCGGATCAAGGAACAGTACGGTTGGTTATCAACTGGCGAAAGAGGGTTTTAAAGCATTAAAAACACCCGAGGCCGTAACAATTGTTTCTGCATACGAGCCTCCTGCGTTAGCCACACTACCGGGAAGCAGAATAGTTAAATCATACAATAAATTATTGACCGATGACGCTTTTTGGCAGGTATTTGATTTCCATTTTATCGAAGGAAGTCCTTATTCTCAAGCGGATGTCGATGCAGGTCTTTATAAAGCTGTGATTTCAAAGGGTGTTGCCCGCGAGATGTTCGGGACAACAGACGCAGTAGGAAAAACAATCCAGTTAAATTATACCGATTATACCGTGTGTGGTGTGGTGAATAATGTGAATGTGCTGGCAACGGCCGCTTACTCCCAAATATGGATCCCCCTTACCTCACAACCGAATATATAAAGAAGAAAGTGACCGGATCGCAGGAAAATACCGGATTTATATCCTGGCCAAAAACAGGAAAGATTTTCCGGCAATAAAAGAAGAAGCCGAACAATTACGTCAAAAACATAACGAGGGGTTAAGTGGTGAATATGCAGCCGAGTATAAAGGGCAGCCTGAAAGCCATTTCGCCTATTTGAATCGGGAATAGGCCGGAGACGAAGTCAACGTATCAAAAATTATTATTCAGTATACTGTAATTATAGCTTTATTATTACTTATCCCTGCTGTCAACCTGTCGAGTATGACCGGATCACAAATGCGCAAACGACTGTCAGAACTGGGAGTGCGGCGAGCATATGGTGCGACAAGAAATAATTTAATATATCAGATTATGACGGAGAGCCTTATACAAACCCTAATTGGTGGACTATTAGGCCTTATACTCTCCTATATAGCAGCTTATGCACTAAGAGAAATGCTCTATGAAGGGGCAATGGTTCCGTTTACATCTCTGCTTAGTCCGGTCACCTTTTTGTCTG
The DNA here is from genome assembly GCF_040307845.1 of Proteiniphilum sp. Classification (GTDB taxonomy): domain Bacteria; phylum Bacteroidota; class Bacteroidia; order Bacteroidales; family Dysgonomonadaceae; genus Proteiniphilum. The sequence continues at coordinate 53,561 of NZ_JAWRIS010000061.1, read as the reverse complement.
CATTCCTTTTTTGTATACTATTGAATGTGCTGTCGGCTATTATCCCTGCATGGCGTACTTCACGTAAACCCATTGTAGAATCCATCCTTTCTAATTAAATAATAGGACTATGATCAAGCATATTTTACAAATTATCTGGAATGAACGGAAACAGAATATGGGTATTTGGCTCGAATTTTTTCTGGTATCTGTTTTCTTATGGTTTATAGTAGATTTTTTATACGTAACAGTGGGTATTTATACAAAACCGATGGGTTTTGATACGGAGCATACCTATATCATGCGCCTCGGGATATTGAATGAGAATAGCCCTGAATTCAAAAAGGAAGAATCTGTTCAGAAGGAAGTAGAGCAACTCCTAATTATCCAGGAGCGGATACAACATAACCCGTTAGTCGAAGTTGCCAGTCTATCTTTTCATTCCAGTCCTCATATTGGGAATAACATATCTCATCACCTCTACAGGGATACATTTCAAACAAATTTTCCCGTATTGGAAAGAGCAGTTACTCCTGACTTTTTCAAAGTATTTCGGTATAAAGCAAAAAGTGGAAGTACCGATGAACTGGTACAGGCTGTTGAAAAGAATGAATTTGTGATTTCGGGAAGTGTTGAAAGACTACTGTTTTCCAATGGTGAATCGGCTGTAGGAAAAGAGATATCCTTAAGAAAAGGCGACTCAATAACCTATCGGGTGGGAGCCGTATCAAAAGGAGTCCGTTATGACCATTTCAACACATGGGATCTATACTTTGCACGTGCTTTATCAAATAAAACATTAGAAACTTTCACCGGAGATAAAATCAACGCATTGGAAATATGTGTACGGGTAAAACCGGAGGAAGAGCGTGATTTTATTGATCGCTTTCGCTCCGAAATGACGGAGCAGTTACGTGTTGGAAATTATTATCTCAGCACTATAGAGTCGATCCCTGAAAATAGAAAGATATTCCAACGGGACGATATGAATAATCTGCGTACTCGCATGTTCATTACCTTTTTCCTGCTGGTAAATATCTTTTTAGGAATAATCGGCACATTCTGGTTCCGCACCCAGCACAGAAAAGGAGAAATAGGGTTAAGGATTGCATTGGGAGATACTCCGAAAAAGATCTTAGAGAAATATTATATAGAAGGTGTAATTCTCTTAACCTCGGCAATAATACCTGCAACAGTGATCATATATGTTCTTAAAGTTACCGGGTTATTATCCTATTACGAGTCATTCACTTGGGGACGTTGCCTGATCGGCTTTGGGATTACATATTTATTACTGGCACTGATGATTATTATCGGCATCTGGTTCCCTGCACGGAAAGCAGTAAAAGTACCGCCAATGGAAGCGTTGCGGGATGAGTGATTGATGCGATGATGTACTGATGTGATGATCGATTAATGTGTCAATGTGCCAATGAGGATAATACGAATAATGAAATAATCATGTGAATTATTATTATCAGCTAAATGTGGCAATAAAACTACTGATTTAGCTGATAATAAATTTTATCATCAGCTAAAACACCAAATAAAAGATGTATTTGAAAAAACACCCAACTTTATATTTTAGAGTGTAGATGCTTGCACCTTGCACAAAACAGTGAAGAATCATCTTTTTATAGTTTCTTATCAATAAATACCTTAATATCATTTTATTAAACTTATTTTTGGAATTAAAATACCGCTCATTCAAATAAAAGCGGTATATTTGTCCCAAAATTATGTGGCATGAATCATAAACTTCAAATGCTGTTCAGCAAGAATAAGGGCTATCTGACAAAAAAGCAATTGCCTGATAAGTCCACCTACAACCACTTGTTGCAGTTGGTTGATGAAGGTATTGTGGAACGTGTAAAGCGGGGCGTATATCACTACGAGAGCGCTGCATTTGACAATACGATGATTGACATCGAAAAGATTGTTCCCGATGGGGTGCTTTGCCTCTATTCGGCTTGGGCGCATTATGATTTGACGGTACAGATACCGCAATCATTCAACATTGCCATAGAAAAAAACAGGAAAATAGCATTGCCCGAATATCCCCCGATTACGCTATATTACTGGATGCGCAAATATCAGGAAATGGGGGTTATCAAGCAAAAAATTGGCGGTTACACAGTAAAAATATACGATTTGGAAAAATCGGTTTGTGATGCCGTTAAATACCGCACTAAAATCGGATTGGATGTGGCTACTGAAATCCTGAAAAATTACCTGAAACGCAAAGACCGCAACCTGTCTAAGTTGATGGGCTATGCGAAGCAAATGAGAGTAGAAAAAACGCTTAAAACTTATTTGGAAATCGGACTATGACCAAAGATATTGCAAAATCAATCAAGGCAAAGTTGCTTAACTTGGCAAAGCAAGAGCGATTGGATTACCAATTGCTTATTATTCGCTATTTGTATGAACGACTACTCTACCGATTGTCTATCAGCGATTACCGCGAAAGATTCTACCTAAAAGGTGGTACGTTGTTGTATGCTTTTGAAAAGGAATATCCGCGGCCAACGTTGGATATCGACTTTTTAGGTGTGAAAATCAAAAACGATGTAGCGCATATCAAAGAAATATTCATAGAAATTTGCGGTTTAGCGTGTGAAGAAGACGGTGTAAACTTCGATATAAATTCTATCGCAACGGAAGAAATCACCGAACAGAAGGACTATACGGGAATACGTTTGTCGCTCGTTGCCCACTTGGACACCATTCGTCAGGTGATGAAAATGGATATTGGTTTCGGCGACGTAGTTACGCCAAGACCGTTAGTTATATCGTACCCTGCTTTGATGGAAGAATTGCCGACGGCAAGTATTTTGGCGTATTCGTTGGAATCCGTTGTTGCCGAAAAGTTTCAGGCGATGATTGAACTTTCTGAAGTAAACAGCCGCTATAAAGATTTCTACGACGTATATAAAATTCTTAAAAATCAGGAATTGGACAACGACATTTTATCGGCAGCCATTCACGCCACTTTTCAAAATCGTGAAACTCATTATTTCAAAGGACATCCGCTTTTCACCAAAGAGTTTGTAACCAATGAAGAACGAAATAAACATTGGTCGCTTTTTTTGAAAAAGATAAGACAGGATGACGGCCTAAGTTTTGAATCGGTGATGACCGTGATTGTTTCAAGGCTTGAACCGATATACGAAACACTTATTTATTGAGCCTTGCACACTCTCTGAGTGCGAAGAATATTATAAAGAGAATGGAATCGTGATGAATCGTATGCAGGTAGTAGAGAGCTATATGATATTTGGCGGTATTCTGATGATGTACTGATGTGATGATTAATTAATATGCCAATGTGAATAATGTGAAGAAAACTACATTTTATTTGCATATAGATAACTTTTCAGTTAACATTGAAAGAACAACTAAAGGGAAAAGCAATGAACAAGGACGAAATCAGAAATGCGAAGAACTTTGACGAGTTGTTAGACATCAAATATGGTAAGATCGGCACAAAAAACGAGACGAGTTTGAAGAAAAAGCGCACTGTTTTATGATCAGCGAAATGCTGAAAGAGGCACGGAAAGAAGCGAATATGACACAACAACTAGCCGAAAAAGTCGGGACAAAGAAAGTTGTATATCCCGATTGGAAAACGGAAAGTGCGATATCCAGCTTTCAACACTCTACAGGATATTTGAAACAGGGCTTGGCAAACAAATAAGCCTTGTAATCGGTTAAAAAGCAAATTTTGCCGCAAACCCATCTCAACTGTCCGAAAACGAACCCTGACTGTTCGTTTTCGGACAGTTATTGTTTTATTATAATCTAATACACAATTGATTACATTTTTGGCACATCCTTTGTTTATGGCAGGATAGATTTAGACTCAATGACCCTTGTATGACTCTTGTATGCAAAAAATAAATTTCATAACTCTACTTTTTTTATTTTCTATGGCAACGGGGGTGCCGGCACAGCAGGTGCTGACACTTCCCGAAGCCATTGAGATGGCGCGACTACAATCGGTAGACGCCGCGGTGGCGCTTAACGAGTTAAAGACATCCTACTGGGAATACCGCACCTACCGGGCAGATCTGCTGCCGGAAGTGAATTTCTCTGCCACCCTGCCGGATTACAGAAGGAGTTATAACCTATACCAAAGTGACGATGGCTCCTATAAATTTGTCAGAACCAATTCACTGAGTGTAAACGGTGATATCTCCATCGACCAGAATGTATGGTTAACCGGCGGAAAACTGTCCCTCAACACCTCTTTGCAATATATCGATCCGCTGAATTCGTCCGGAGCCAACCGCTACTATATGAGTGTGCCGGTAGGGGTCACCTATTCCCAGCCCATCTTCGGCGTAAACAACATGAAATGGAAACGGCGTATTGAGCCCATCCGCTATAACGAAGCGAAAGCCTCTTATCTGGAAAACGTGGAAATCATCACGCTACGCACCATCACCTATTATTTCCAGCTACTCCTGGCAAAGGAAAACCTGCATATCGCCGAACAGAACAAGAAGAACGCCGACCGTATCTACGAAATTGCACAGGCACGCCGTAAAATGGGGCAGATATCGGAAAACGAACTGCTGCAACTGGAACTTTCAGCCCTGAAAGCAGCATCCAACCTCACCAAAGAAGAGTCGTCCCTCAATGGTGCGATGTTCCGGCTACGGTCGTTTTTGGGACTGAGCGAAACCGACACCATCGATCCGGTAATCCCTGAAATGACACAATATCCGGTGATCAGTTATCACGAGGTGTTGGAAAAAGCGCAACAAAATAACCCGCTTGCCCAAAATATCCGTCGCCGCCAGTTGGAAGCTGATTATGAAGTGGCAAAAGCCAAAGGGGCACAACGCGAAATAGACCTGTTCGCTTCGGTAGGATATACCGGGCAGGATCAGGCATTCCGGGCAGCATACCAGAACCTGATGGATTACCAGGTGATACAGGTAGGCGTAAAGATCCCCATTCTTGATTGGGGTAAACGCAAGGGGCGCGTGAAAGTGGCGGAGTCCAACCGCGACGTGATCGCTTCCCGTCTCAAACAGGAACAGATGGATTTCAACCAGGATATCTTCCTGTTGGTAGAGCAATACAACCACCAGGCAGCACAATTGCGTATATCCCGGGAAGCCGATGTGATCGCACAGAAACGTTACAACACATCGGTAGAATCATTCATGATCGGAAAAATCAACACCCTCGACCTGAATGACGCTCAGCTCTCGAAAGACAATGCCCGAGCCAATTACGTTTCGGAAATGCATTTATACTGGTATTATCTCTATCAACTGCGCAGCCTCACATTGTATGATTTTGAAAAGGGCGTAAATATGGATGCTGAATTTGAACGGTTGGTAAGGGAATAATGTGTCAATTTTCTTAGGAACGAACACATAGCCAAACTTGTTTTCGCTTTGTCGAGTGACGACATAAAATGAACGAAGTCAATGAGTTAATGTGGATAACCCCGATAAATCGGAGCAAGTAATGCCAATGAGATAAAAATAGTAACTTTGCGCTCATGATAATCTTGATAATTGATGACGATGCGATTGTACGTTCTTCACTTTCACTACTGCTGAAACGTGCGGGATATGAAACCGAAGCGGTGGCTTCTCCCAAAGCGGCGCTGGATTTCGTACGCCATACCTCGCCGGACCTGATGCTGATGGATATGAATTTTTCACTGACCACCAAAGGAGAAGAAGGATTAGAGTTATTACAGAAAGTACAGGTCTTTTGTCCAAGGGTGCCCGTCATACTGATTACCGCATGGGGCTCCATATCGCTTGCAGTACGAGGGATGAAAGCCGGTGCATTCGACTTCATCACCAAACCCTGGGATAACCGCCAACTATTGAAGTCGGTAGAAACCGCACTCGAACTGAAAGCGCGGAGAGCTATTGACAATCTTCCTCAGACACGCCGGGAGCTGGATGGTCAATATGATTTCTCTTTCATCATCGGACAATCGAAGGCATTGGTCGACGTACTCTCCACCGTAGCCCGAATCGCCGACACCAATGCTTCGGTATTAATCACAGGAGAAAGCGGTACAGGGAAAGAACTGATTGCGGAGGCCATCCACAAAAACAGCTCCCGCAAAAAACAACGGTTTGTGAAAGTCAACCTGGGCGGCGTATCCCAAAGCCTATTCGAAAGCGAGATGTTCGGGCACCGCAAAGGAGCCTTTACCGATGCCCAAGCCGACCGTACCGGACGATTCGAATTGGCGGACAAGGGAACCATCTTTCTGGATGAGATCGGTGAACTCGACATCACCTGCCAGGTGAAACTGCTGCGTGTATTGCAGGACCAGACCTTCGAGGTGCTGGGCGACAGTACTCCCCGAAAAGTGGATGTACGGGTGGTGAGCGCAACCAATGCCGACTTGCAGCAAATGGTACGGGAAAAGACATTCCGTGAAGACCTTTTCTACCGCATCAACCTGATTCAAATTCATCTGCCGGCACTCCGCGAACGAAAAGAAGATATTCCCCTGCTGGCACAATTCTTTGCCGACCGCCAATCGGCACAAAACAGGCTTCCTGCCATTTCATTCACTCCCGACGCTTTCGAACTACTCCAAACGCTTCCCTTTCCGGGAAATATACGGGAATTGAAGAACTTGATAGAGCGCACCATCCTCGTAAGTGGAAAGAGCCGCATTTCGGCAGACGACCTGCGCAGCCAAACACCCATGCAGGGGGCTCAGGGGGTGCAGGGAGTACAGGAAAGGCGAGGAATCCTGCCCGGCAGCTACCATACAGACCAGCCCATGACGTTGGACAACTTGGAAGCACAAACTATCCGCCATGCGATCGAACAACATAACGGCAACCTGTCGAAAGCCGCCCGCGCGCTGGGGATAAGCAGGACCGCCCTCTACCGGCGCATTGAGAAATATGGGTTATGAAACTGAAAGTCTATTTCTATATTCTGGCAATTTTACTGCTGCTGGTCTTCGGGTTTACACTTTACGAGAACTTGGATGCTCCTTCGTGGAAAACATTGGCGCTTGAGGGGCTTATCCTGGGAACTGTGGTATATCTGGTCATTTTCTACCGGAAAACGGTGCGCCCCTTGCAAACGATCAGTAACGGGATGGACCTGCTCCGGGAACAGGATTTCAGTTCCAAACTCCGGGAAGTGGGACAATACGAAGCCGACAGGGTAGTCGCCATCTTCAACAGGATGATGGCGCAATTGAAGAACGAACGGCTCCAACTCCGCGAACAGAATGAATTCCTCGACCTGCTCATCACTGCTTCACCCATGGGTGTCATCGTGCTGAACTACGACCACCAGATTACCGACCTCAACCCGGCGGCAGTCAGACTGTTAGATGTGAAGAATGCGGATGGGGTGAGAGGCAAGACAATCTCCGAAATAAAAGAATCGGTGCCGATCGACCTTTCAGAAATACCGATGCACGAAACCCGCTCTATCGGCCTGAGTAATGGTACCGTCTATAAATGCTCACTGGAATCATTTGTCGACCGGGGATTCCCTCGTCCGTTCTACTTGATCGAAAGTCTTACGGAGGAAGTACGCAGGGCAGAAAAGAAAGCATACGAAAAAGTGATCCGCATGATATCCCACGAGGTAAACAACACCACCGCGGGGATCACTTCCACCCTCGACACCGTGATTGAAGGACTTGAACCGGTCCCCGAAGCAGAGGATATGCGACAGGCCATGCAAATCTGCGTGGAGAGATGTTATGGGATGAGTCGCTTTATCACCAACTTTGCCGATGTAGTAAAGATTCCGAAAGCAGAGCGGGAACTGATCGACCTGAACCGGTTAATCACCAACCTGATACGTTTTATGGAAGTGATGTGTACACACAAAAACATCCGGCTCACCTTCAAGCCGGACGAGCACCTTCCACCGGTACTGCTTGACACATCGCTCTTTGACCAGGTAATACTGAACATCATCAAGAACGCGGTGGAAAGTATTGAAGAAAATGGGGAAATCATCATCACCACAGAGGCGCAGTCGAAAAAATTGGTCATTGCGGACAACGGGAAGGGAATCAGCAGGGAGGTCGAGAAAAAGATATTCAACCCCTTCTTTTCCAGCAAACCCCAAGGACAGGGGATCGGACTGCTTTTTATCCGTGAAGTACTCGCACAGCATGATGTCCAATATTCCTTACGCACTTACCCCGACAACTGGACACGGTTTATTATCCGGTTTGATTAAGGATACTCACCCTGCGATGGTGTCGAGCATCTTGTCGAGGTTGAGGCTGCGGGCGGAAGCGTCGAATATCTTGCGGTATTCCCCGTTCAGTTTATAGAGCGACTCATGCGAGCCGGTCTCCACCAACCGTCCCTCTTTTAATACGTGGATCACGTCGGCATCCACGATCTGCGAAAGTGAGTGGGAAATAATCACCACCGTGCGGCCTTCCTTGATGGCATCGAGGCTCATCTTGATATGCTCGGTGGCAATGGCGTCGAGGCTGGCGGTCGGCTCATCAAGGAAAATCACCGGCGGATTCTTCAGGAACAACCGGGCAATGGCGATCCGTTGCTGCTGTCCGCCACTCAGGTTGGAAGCGTCGGTATCGTAACCGTCGGGCAGCAGAAGCACCTGGTCGTGCAGAAAAGCACTTTTCGATGCTTCGATCACCTCCTCACGCGTAGCATCGAGTTTCCCGTAAAGGATATTGTCATAGATGGTTCCCTTGAAAATATGATTCTTCTGCAATACCAGACCGATATTGTTACGCAATGACCCGTTCTCATACTCTTCCAGGTCGATCCCGTCCAGCAGGATCTCTCCGCGATCAGGCTTATAAAATTTACAAAGAAGATTAATCAGGGTACTCTTGCCGGCCCCGCTTAAGCCGACAATAGCCGTCGTCTTGCCTTTTTCAAGGGTGAGACTGACATCCGAAAGCGCCTCCTTCCCGTTGGGATAGGTGAAGGTCACATCACGTACTTCAAACTGTCCCTTCACATCCTGGGCTTTTATGTCACCACCCACCTCTACCGCATCGTCGTTGGCAAGCACCTCGAAAAATCCGTCGGCATAGATCAGGGCGTCATTCACCTGGTCATAGATACGATGCAACTGGCTGATGGGAGCCGACACGTTGCGGAAGAGCATGATATGCATCATGATGGCACCGATTCCCATCTGTCCGTCAAGCACCAGAAATACGGTAAGGATAATGATCAGCACCACCCCGATCTGCTGTATAAACGATTTCAGGCTCTCGTAGACATAACTTGTCCGGCGGGTCTGCAATTGGTTGTTGAGCATCTCCATCTGCACATCATATTGTTTCTTTCCTTCCGGTTCTTCCCGTACGAAGCTCTTGATCACCGTGATGGAATCGATAATATTGATCAATCCATGGTTCTTGCGTTCGCGTTGCCCCCGCAACTGGATGCGCCATCCTTTCAACCTACCTGCCTGTTTCTGGCTCACATAAAAGTAAGCCGGAACTATGATCGTAGCCAGCAACCCCACATAGAGGTTGGCGTTATACATCACCACAAGGGCGATGATAGCGGTTGAAAACAGGGGCAGTATATCGAGGAAGAAGTTCTGTACCAGCCCGATAAGGCTCTCAATTCCCCTATTAATGCGGGTTTGCAATAATCCGGTCTGGTTTTCCGGTTCGGAAAAAAACGACATCTTATATCTCAATATACGATCTACAGCAGCCTGGGAAAGGTCGCTTCCCACTTTGATACGGATTTTCTCCCCGAAATATTTCTGTCCGAACTGGATACCGATGTTCAGCAACTCATTGGCAAGCATGATGGCGGAAATGATCAACAGTAAGCGCACCCCGTTCTCAAACGGGTCGGACTGCCTGAGCAACTCTTCCACACGATTGATCGTCTCGTTCACTAAAAGCGGATTTACCTGGGCGGCAAACGATCCCACCAGCGTGAGAAGGAGTGTCCCCGCAATCATCTTCCTATAGGGTTTCACATATGGGACAAGGTTCCGGAAAAGGGCTTTAAAAGACTGGCTATAAGTTTCTTTATTAATCATCGACCATTGGACTTAACAAGTTGAAAAGGGTTTAAACTATTTCATTATAATTCAATTTGGATAGCAAAAGAAATAATTTAAGAATAATTTGTTATCTTTGAAACCGGAATACTTTCAATTATCTATTTTTTTTACAATGGCATTATCCCAACAAATATATTATTTTATCATATTCGTATCACAGCAATGAAGAATGAACAAAAAAACAATGTATTATCTTCCCTCGCCCAATTATTGGAGCTTAACAGGAAGAAGATAACAGAGGCCAACGAGGCCGATATGCACGCATTTCCCGCGATGGACGCTTCCATGAAAGACCGGCTCAAGGTGGATGAAAAGAAAATCGACGGAATGATCCGGTCATTGGAAGAGGTTGCTTCACAACCCGATCCTGAAGGGAAAACCCTATATGAATTCGTACGGGAAGACAGGCTCCGTATTGTCAATCAGACAGTACCATTCGGAACCATCCTGATTATTTACGAGTCGAGGCCCGACGTCACCATAGAGGCAGCGGCCACTGCTTTCAAGGCGGGAAATCATGTTTTACTGAAAGGAGGGACAGAGGCACGCCATACTAACCTATTGCTCACCGAATTATGGCAACAAGCATTAGCCGGGCAGAAGGTTGGTACGGATTATATAGAATATCTCGATCTGTCACGGGAAGAAACGCAACGCCTCATCAAGGAAAACAGCCGCCGGGTGGATCTCATTATTCCGCGCGGCGGGGAAGGATTAATCCGGTTCGTGCAGGAAAATGCTTCTGTGCCTGTCATCGTGAGTGGTAGAGGAAATAATTTTCTTTATGTGGATGACAACTCCGATTTTGCCATGGCCGTCCGGCTGATAGTAAATGGGAAAAAACGTATCAGCGTATGCAATGCTATTGACAAGGTACTCATACACAAAGATATCAACAGATTAGAAGAGAATCTGTCCGACCTGGTGTCGCACCTTACTGAAAAAGGTATTGAGGTGTGGGGAAACAAAGAAATAGCGTCACTGCATAAAGATATCAGGGAAGAAAATGATGCCGCCACGCTCTGTGAGGAGTATCTGGCGCCGAAACTCTACCTTTCCCTCGTGGACGGAATACAGGATGCCATACATATGATCAACCGCTATTCGGGCGGGCATACAGCAGTAATCGTCACCAACGATGCCACCAAAGCCGTTGAATTCATGCAAGAGGTGGATTGTGCCGCGGTCTATCACAATGCGTCATCGCGTTTCACGGATGGTGGTCAGTTTGGGGTAGGCGCGGAAATCGCCATCAGCACTCAAAAACTCCATTTCCGTGGTCCACTGGGTGCCCAGGAATTGGTGACGAACAAATGGTTCATATATGGAAACGGACACGTGAGGGAATAGGTGCTTAGGTGCCCAAGTGATTAGGTGGTTAAGTGGTTAGGTGTGAAAAGTGAAGAACTAAAAACTAAGAACTAAGAGTGAAGAACTGAGAACTAAAAAGGAGGATAAGACAGAGAAAATAGGATGAAGAAGAAACTGATTATAAAAATAGGGACATCCACGCTGACGGCCGGAACAAACCGGATATCATTCGCCGTGATAGAAAGTCTGGCGCGTCAGATCGTGGAACTGAAAAAAGAATACGATATCGTAATCGTTTCCTCGGGCGCGATTGCCACGGCAAGACAATTCGTAGAGATCAATGGATTCAACAAACATGTCGACTCCAAACAGGCGCTGGCTGCGATCGGGCAAACTAAGCTGATGGAGCTGTACGACTCCATTTTCAGTACTTTTGGATTGAATATCGCCCAGATATTGCTGACTTACCGTGATTTTGAGAATCCGACAGCCAACGAGAATACCCGTAATACCATCAGACGACTCTGGCAGGTTGATTACATACCCATCGTCAATGAGAATGATACCGTTTCCATAGAAGAGATCGTGTTGGGAGACAACGATAAGCTTTCTGCGCTGGTGGCGATGATCACAGAGGCAGACCTACTCACCCTTGTCTCCGATATTGATGGCATTTTCGACCGGAACCCTCATCTGCATGCCGATGCACAATTAATCGCCGAAGTAACTGACTTAGATTCCATCAGAGAATATATTGAAGAGAAAGAGTCATTGTTGGGTACCGGTGGCATGTCATCCAAAATACATGCGGCGGAAATATGTATGCAGCATGGCGTAGAGATGTGGATCGTGAACGGGCAACGGCCCAATTACATCATCAATGCCATGGGCAACCGCATCCCTTTCACCCGCTTCGGGAAAGATGACGGGAAGAGTTAGGAGAAAGGGTGACCGGGAGACTGGGAGATCGGGAGAACGGGAGACTGGGAGAACGGGGGACTGGGAGAACGGGGGACTGGGGGACCGGGAGAGTGAAACAAAAAATCAACATATTAATAATCAGCCGGTAATTGGCAATTAGTAATTGGTAATTAGTAATTGGTAATTGATAATTGATAATTGGTAATTGGTAATTAGTAATTGGTAATTAATGAAAGTGAAACATGGTTTTATAGGCTTCGGCAATCTGGCCAAAGCAGTTTATCAGGGATTGAAAGAGGAGAAAGATATTGAATTTGCTTACTTTGCCAGAAGCCGGAAAGAAGTAGATATACCTTATTATGACAAGATTAACGATCTGGTTGCTTTTGCGGATGTGATCTGGCTGATGATAAAGCCCCAGGATCTTTCCACAATTTTAGAAGAGTTGGAACCTCTTGACCGATTCGGCAAAATCGTCGTTTCACCGGTAGCCGGAAGAAACATCGCTTTTATTGAACGTTATCTGGGTAAGGAGCAACTGATCCTACGGATCATGCCTAACCTGGCGATGGCCTACCGTAAATCGGTGACGGCTTTTGCCAGCAATCAACCGGAAAATGAGAATGCGGTGACGATTTTCCATTTGTTGGAAAAGCTGGGGAAAGCTGTGCGGTTAGAAGAGAATGGATTTGATCTGTTCACAGCTGTGTTTGGTAGCGGTCCTGCTTTCATCCTCGCCTTTATCCAGATCTTCAAGGAGAAAATGAAGGAGTTCAACCTTCCCGGACCACTTCTCGACGAACTGCTGTTGGAACTCACACAAGGAACTACCCTCTACTTTTCCCAGAATCAGAAAAGCTACAGTATCGAACAGTTAATACAAAATATCACCAGCAAGGGTGGAACGACCCAGGCCGGACTCGATTATTTCCGTACACATGAGATCGGAAAACATTTTGAAGGAATACTCGATGCGGCAAAAAACCGGTCGGAAGAAATGAGTAGAAACGGAGATTGATACCTTTGCGGTATGGGAAAGGTAAAGTTACAACGCCATATTATGGAAATACTCTCTTCTCCTTTTCTAAAGAAGGAGGATATTGTTCCCATCCTAAAAATGGAAACAAAAGAAGAGATTGAAGCCCTGCAATCCCTGGCGATGAAAGTCAAACAGAAGGAAGTGGGCAGGGTCGTCTATTTCCGCGGGTTAGTGGAATTTTCAAATGTATGCCGGAAGAACTGTTTCTATTGTGGATTGAGAAAAGATAATAAAGCGGTAAACCGTTTCCGTCTCAATGAAGAGGAGATCCTCCATGCGGCTGCCTTTGCCTATCAAAACCGTTACGGTTCGTTAGTACTTCAATCCGGAGAGAATCAGAGTGAGGAGCACATCGATTTTGTTTGCAGGATTGTGCAACAGATCAAATCGAAATTCGATTTGGGAATCACCTTATCCTGTGGAGAACAAACTGAAGAGACTTACCGCCGTTTCTTTGAGAGCGGGGCGCACCGCTATCTGCTTCGTATAGAGACATCTTCACCTCAGTTATATAGAAAATGGCATCCGGACGACAGGATGCACAGGTTTGAGACCCGCCTCAATTGCCTGGGGGTATTGAAAAATATTGGGTTTCAAGTAGGATCAGGAAGTATGGTGGGCGTACCTTTCCAGACTTATGAAGATATTGCTGCCGATATTATTTTCTTCCGCGACATGGAAATTGATATGATGGGGATAGGTCCCTTTATCGAGCATTCAAACACCCCGTTCCATCAACTCAATGCTTATTCCATCCCGCAAGAAGAGCGGTTGGATGTTACACTTCGGATGATAGCCGTATTGAGGATTTTATTGAAAGATGTAAACATCGCTTCCACCACAGCCATGCAGGCATTAGATCCATTCGGACGGGAAAAAGGGTTCTTATTCGGAGCCAACGTGATTATGCCTAACCTCACCCCACCTTCCTACAAAAAAGATTATCTGCTTTACGAAAACAAACCTTGTATCGATGAGGATGCCATCCAATGCGACAAATGCCTCGAAGTAAGAATTGCTTCTGTGGGCGAAACCATAGGATACGGCAAATGGGGTGATCCATTACATTTTTTCCGGCAAACCAAAACAACCCCTTAAAACCTCAAATCTCAGGATTGTGACACCACATCATCACATTACCACATCATTTTTTGCTTTATAAGCGATGGCATAAAAACGGATCTGTTTGATAACGGAAAGCAAACCGTTGGAACGCGTGGGGGAAAGATGCTCTGTCAACCCGATCTCTTTCATAAAACGCAAATCGGTATTGATTATTTCATCGGGAGTACGTCCGTTGAATACCCGCAGTACCAATGCAAGCAACCCTTTCACTATAATGGCATCACTTTCCGCCTGGAACCAAAGTTTCCCGTCACGGTAATCGGTCTGTAACCAGACCCGGCTCTGACATCCCTCAATGATATTTTCGGGAGTTTTATATTTTTCATCGATGGGTTGCAAAGCATTTCCCTGCTCAATGATAACGGCATATTTATCCATCCAGTCATCATACATGCTGAACTCGTCAATAATCTCCTGTTGTACTTCGTTTATCGTCTGTATCATCTTTTCAATATTCAATATTCAACATTCAACATTTAAAATTTAAGACTTTATTAATTGACAATGGAAAATGAATTGCAAATCAGCGTAAGCCAAATCTTGACTTCTCAACTTCTTAACTTCAGACTTCTAATTTTTCATTTTCACTCTTCATTTTTCACTATAAATCACTTCCATTACTGTCTGTCCTACGACTCTAAGAGTGCTCCGGTCGATATTTCGCATATCATCCCTATGTGTATGCCAATGCGGGGCAAACCCCGTTTGGGTATCGGTTTTCAAATTGATTATATTGATGCTCGGAGCCCGGTGATGCTTATTTACCGGTAGGTGGTCGTCGGTGATATACCCTCCGCTTTTCGAGAGGAAATAATTCCCGTACCCTAATTTAACTGCGGTATTCCATACTTTCTCCAATATATTCGATGCATACTGTGTAGAGTATCCTTCTTTCAGGAAAGAGGCATTCGCAGCGCCCACCATATCAAGCAGGATACCATAATCTGCTTTGTAATTCTCCACGTGTGGTTGCTCCGACCAGTACTGTGAACCGAGGCACCACCACTCACCCTGCACCCAATCTGTCTCAAAAGAGGGCTGTCCCCAATCTTCAAGGTCGAAGAAGATAATGTCGACTCCTACCTCCAACGGATACTGTGGCAAGTTACGGGCAATTTCCAGCAATGTTCCTACCCCACTTGCCCCATCATCCGCACCTGCAATAGGTTGTTGTTGCCTACCGGGGTCCGGTTCTTCATCAGCAAAGGGACGCGTGTCCCAATGGGCATAAAGTAAAATCCTCTTTTCTTTTTCGGGATAAAAACTCCCTATGATATTGCGTATCGACAGATTTTTACCGTCGTAATGGGTAATATCTGCTTTTTGCTCTGTCACGAGTGCACCGAATCCTGTTAGTTTCGCCACCAGGTAATCCCCACAGGCTTTATGTGCATCAGAGCCTGGAATCCGTGGGCCAAGATTCACCTGCTTCTCCACAAAAGCGTAGGCACTGTCTGCGTTGAATTCCGGAGAAATTTGCCGGTATACCCCTGTTACAATCGTGTTTTTATTGGACTGGCAAGAATTACACGATAACGAAAACAGTACTCCTGTCAATAACAGGATCAACAGAAAAAGACTACCCGCACGTTGCATTTAATATAGAATAAAGAGTAAAACTTTATAAACTAAAAACTAAAAGTGAAAAGTGAAGAACTAAAAGCGAAAACTAAAAGCTAAAAACTAAGGACCAAGGAGCAAGAGTGAAGAACTAAATCAGAATCAAGACTTCTCAACTTCTTAACTTCTCAACTTCAGACTTCTTTTTCATCAATCACATCAATTTACTGGTTCTTCTGATAAGAAAAATCCGAAATTCCAATATTTTGATAAGTTTCTCTCAGCGCCTCCTCATCATCGGAGATAACCAATAATTTATCCCCGGCGAATAATTCGGTCTGGCCGGTCGGCACAAAATACCGTTCTCCTCTTTTCACCATCACCACCAGGGTCCTGTCCGGCAGGGGCATTTCTATTAAATTCTTTCCATATTGTAACGTCTCTTCGGTGATCAATATCTCAGTCATAGCCGATTTGATCTCCTCGGCAAATTCCACGTCGAAATCCTCAAATGCCTTATGTTTTTGCGGTTTCTCAGCCAGATTCAGCCATCTTGCTACTATGGGAAGAGAAGTCCCCTGCACAAGAAGTGATACAATGGTAATCACGAAAACCATATTAAAGATCCACCGGGCATCCGGGACTCCGGCAGCCAACGGTAGAATGGCAAAGATAATAGGTACGGCTCCCCTGAGGCCCACCCATGAAATATAAAGATTATCTTTAAATCCGATTTTACGGAATGGAAGAAGGGTAAGAAATACGGTCAACGGACGTCCTATAAAAATAAGGAAAGCTGATACGATCAGTGCCGGAACAATCACTCCGAGCAGTTCTGCCGGATTTACAAGTAATCCCAATGTAATGAATAGCAATATCTGGCTCATCCAGGCTACCCCATCAATAAATTTCATGGAGGTCCGTTTATGGGTGAACTTAGCATTGCCGATCACCAATCCGGCAATATACACGGCAAGATAGCCATTCCCTTTCAGATAGTAAGTCGACGCAAAGATAAACACGCCCAGGGTCAATAAAAGGATAGGGTAAAAGGAACTATTATCCATACGGATACGGTTGATGATGGCTACCGCCCCTTTTCCAAGAAGATAACCCATTCCTGCGCCCACCGCCAGTTGTACCACAATAGTCAGTGCCACCATGCCGAGATTGGGATCGCTTCCCGACTGAATGATATTCATAAACACGATGGTAAGCATATAGGCCATCGGGTCGTTACTACCACTCTCCAACTCCAGCAATGGCCGGAGGTTATGCTTGAGTGAAAGGCCTTTTGAACGCAATATCCCGAATACCGACGCTGAATCGGTCGATGAGAACGTAGAGGCAAGCAACATGGCGGTCAGCAGGCTGATACCCAAAGAGGGAAACATGTGGCCGGACAACCAGTAGGTAAACAATCCGGTGAGAATAGCAGTAATAAACACCCCTAAGGTAGCAAGCATCACTCCGGGCCAAATAACCGGTTTAATTTCAGAGAATTTGGTATCCAGCCCGCCGGAGAAAAGAATGATTGTCAAACAGATGGTACCAATCGTTTGTGCCGTCTGCACATTTTCAAAATCCAAACCGAATCCATCGGATCCAAAAACCATTCCCACTACAAGGAAAAGTAGTAATATAGGAACGCCAAAACGGTGTCCGGTTTTTCCAACTAACAAACTTATGAAAAAAAGGATGGATCCTACCAATAACAATAATTCAGGGCCTATCTGCATCTTATATAATTTTTATTTCTTATTATATCTTATATTGATTCTAATCGTAAACAACTGATTATAAATACAAAAACTCACATTACAACATAATACCTATTGTATAAATGATGTAAAATCTTCTTCGACTTTCAATGTGGCGGTTTCTCCCATAATCAGCGGGAAGTTTAACTTCACGTGCCCCACCGGAAAACCGAAACAGAGAGGAAAATCATACTCACTGACACTCTCTCTAATGGACTCTTTCAATGGGGAATACATTTGATTATCCTCTTCATAACCGGTGAACTGACCGACAATCAGTCCACTGATTTTCCCGAATATGCCGGCAAGTTTCAGCTGGTATATCATCCGGTCCACACGATAAGGCGCTTCACCGATATCCTCGATGAACAGGACACCTCCGCGCGGGATGCTGAAGTACTTAGTTCCTAACAGGCTACAAAAAACCGATAGGTTTCCACCAAACAGTCTGCCCGTAGCTTCCCCTTTTCTATTCAAAGAAGAATGTTCCCGCACGGGAATCCTATATTCCAGTGGCTGTCCGGCCAAAACAGTTTTTGTATAACGTACCGCTATATCTTCCGCACCTTCATCGGAAAAATGTTGTGCCATCGGCCCATGAAGAGAAGCTATACCGCAGGTTTGCAGCGCAGCATGAAGAAGGGTTATATCACTATAACCGACCACCCACTTCGGCTTTTTTCTAATCCCCGAAAAGTTAAGCTTTCCAAGAAGATGCGATATTCCATAACCGCCACGGGAGCAGAGGATCAACCGCACGTCCGGATCGTCGAGCGCTTTTTGCAGATCAGAAAGCCGCTGCGTTACCGAACCGCTGAATCGCCCTGCGTCACACAAGGCATTTTCACTGATCTCAGGACGGAGTCCCCAGCTATCCAGGACAGCGACTGCGTCCCGCACGACATACCCGTCAATTTTCCCTGCGGGGGAAAGGATGACGGCTCTATCGTTGGTCTGCAATGACGGCGGTCGCTTCATCTTGTTATTTTATCATCTATGCATCGATATTGGCATAGGTAGCATTTTCTTCAATAAATTCACGTCGCGGAGCCACCTCTTCACCCATCAACATGGAAAAAATTACATCCGCATCGGCGGCATTCTCAATCGTCACCTGTTTGAGAGTACGGTGCTCGGGATTCATCGTTGTCTCCCAGAGTTGTTCGGCATTCATCTCACCAAGACCTTTGTAGCGTTGCGTATGGATAGCGTTTTCGTTACCGCCGCCATATTTGTCGATAAAAGCCTGCCGTTGCTGATCGTTATAGCAATATTCTTCAATCTTACCTTTCTTGCAAAGATAGAGGGGTGGAGTGGCAATATACACATACCCGCTTTCTATCAGCAAACGCATATAGCGGAAGAAAAAAGTAAGAATAAGGGTGTCAATATGGCTTCCGTCCACATCAGCATCCGTCATCAGAATAATTTTATGATACCTCAATTTTTGGATATTGAGCTCCTTGGAATCCTCTTCGGTTCCTATAGAAACACCTAAAGCGGTATATATGTTCTTGATTTCATCACTTTCCAGTACTTTATGCGGCATCGCTTTTTCCACATTGAGAATTTTACCGCGCAACGGCAAGATGGCCTGGAATATACGGTTGCGCCCCTGCTTGGCGGTACCGCCTGCGGAGTCCCCCTCCACCAGGAAGATCTCACTCTGTGCCGGATCCTTGCTGGAGCAATCGGCCAATTTTCCGGGCAGTCCTGCGCCGGAGAGCGGCGATTTGCGCTGTACCATCTCACGTGCCTTTCGTGCAGCCTGGCGGGCTGTAGCGGCAAGGATCACTTTTTCCACAATGATCTTTGCCTCCTTGGGATGTTCTTCCAGGTAATTCCGCAAGGCCTCCCCGGTAGCCTGGTCCACGGCACCCACCACCTCACTGTTTCCCAATTTCGTTTTAGTCTGCCCTTCAAACTGGGGTTCAGCCACTTTCACCGAAAGTACGGCAGTGATCCCCTCCCTGAAGTCATCCCCGCTGATCTCCACTTTTACCTTTTCGAGCATCTTGGAGTCTTCGGCATACTTCTTCAGCGTACGGGAAAGGCCACGCCTGAAACCGGTAAGGTGCGCTCCACCTTCAATGGTATTGATATTATTCACATACGAATAGATATTCTCGTTATAGGTATCGTTATAAGTAAGAGCGATCTCAATGGGAATACCGCTTTTCTCCGTCACAATATGAATAGGTTCCGGAATAAGGGATTCCTTATTCTTGTCGATATAACGCACAAACTCTTCCAATCCGGTTTCGGAGTGAAAATACTCCGTTTTGAAAGTACCATCCTCTCCGGGGACCCGCTTATCAGTCAATGTCAGCGTAATGCCGGCATTGAGGAAGGCCAATTCACGGAGACGCGACGCCAACACATCGTGCCGGTATTCCAACACGGTAAAAATGGTATCGTCCGGTTTAAAGGTAATAACCGTCCCGGTCTCATTGGTTTCACCCAGCACTTTCACATCAGCATAAGGCTTACCTTTCGAGTACTCCTGCATATAGATCTTCCCATCTTTATGAATTTCGGCCTTCAGGTAGATGGAAAGCGCATTCACACAAGACACCCCCACGCCGTGCAATCCACCCGACACCTTATAGGTACCTTTGTCGAACTTTCCTCCTGCGTGCAATACGGTAAGTACCACTTCAAGTGCCGACTTTTTTTCTTTTTCGTGATAATCCACCGGGATACCTCGTCCATTATCCTTTACGGTAATGGAATTATCTTCGTTGATGGTCACATTGATCTCCGTACAGTATCCGGCCAATGCTTCATCAATGGAGTTATCAACCACCTCTGATACTAAATGGTGCAATCCTTTTTCGCTTACATCCCCGATATACATGGCAGGGCGTTTACGTACAGCCTCAAGCCCTTCGAGTACCTGAATATTTTGAGCGGAATAGTTCCCGCTTCCATTTTTTTTCTCTTCTTCTGACATTTCTTTCAATATATATTAAAACTATCTGTGGATTAGACTCCTAAAAGGGGGGTTCCGATTTTTTCAAAACTGAACAAAAGTACGAAAAAATAGTCATTTTTACAACCCCTTTTTGTTTTTTTAGATAAGCTGCGGGAGCAAATACAAAACCTTTCCCGGAAGGTCATAAACGACAAAAGCGGACTATTGTCCGCTTTTGCTATATTATTGTATGTGTATCCGGTTTTAAAACTCGTAATCAATGGCCGCTCTCCCAATCCTTACTTTCGCAATAAACTCCCCTACTTTCAAATGTTCAGGGTGTTCGGCATATATTTTCAGGTCTTCCAGCGAATCAAACTCACTGTCGAGTACGATATCATAATTCTCGGAAGAAGCCCGTGGATGATTCGGGAAGACCACTATCTTCCTGATTACGGGAATCACCGCTTTTAATGCCTCCAGTTTCTCTTTTACAAGGAGAATATTTTCTGCTTTAGCATTTCCTTCAGCCTCTTCAGCCAATTGAAAGAATACCAAATGCTTTACCATCTCAACTCAGGCTATTCACATGAGAAGCCAGTTTCGACTTCAGGTTATTGGCCTTGTTCTGATGTATTACATTCTTCTTCGCCAACTTGTCGAGCATAGAACAAACTTCGGGATACATCTTCTGGGCTTCTTCCTTGGAAGTAAGGGTACGTAATTCCCGCACTTTATTCCTTGTAGTGCGTGAAACGTATCTGTTTGCCAGACGACGAACTTTGGTTTGTCTGATTCTCTTTACAGATGATTTATGATTTGCCATTTCTCTTGACGCGTATGTTTAAATTTTCTAAATAATGTAGTAGCCCATAGGGGAATCGAACCCCTCTTTCAAGAATGAAAATCTTGCGTCCTAACCGATAGACGAATGGGCCTTTTCAGGCGTGAACCTATTGTTAAATATCTCGCTGTCGCAATTGCGGGTGCAAATATAGAACGTTTTTCTGAAAGCACAAAACTTTTCATGTATATTTCCTCCCTTTTTTTTATTTTCTTCCCCTAATGCAGCCAAAGAACTGAAAAAGAGAAAAAAACTATTTTTCTATCCTATCGAATTGGTTCTTTCAAATATTTTTTCTAATTTTGCAGCCCGTAAAATAAGGCCTGATGTATATATAAGGAATAAGAAACAAAATAAATAACAAATAATCATATGAAAAGAACATTCCAACCCTCTAACAGAAAGAGAAAGAACAAACACGGATTCCGTTCCAGAATGGCTTCCAAAAACGGAAGGAAAGTACTTGCTGCCCGTCGTGCAAAAGGCAGGGCTAAATTATCCGTGTCAGACGAATATTAAAGAGAGTATCTTAAAAAAGGCAGGGATAAGATTGACTTATTCCTGCTTTTTGTTAGATACCGGTCGAACGTTCCACTCACATACTTTATCGGCTCTTTTTCTATACCGCAACTCCCCACTCTCATTATTTTTTGTACTTTTGTATCCCGTATACGCTTACACTTATACGAGCGATTGTTATGAGTAAAAAACAGACAAAAAAAACCATTCCCAGCAACAGTATTATAAAAAATCTGCTGATGATCATAGCTTGCAGCGTACTGTTGGTTGTCCTGGCACTATTGCTTCTGAACATTTATACACGACACGGACAAAATGTGGCAGTACCGGCATTGGAAAACCTTCAGATAAAGGAAGCTAATACGATCCTCAGGGCCAAGGGACTCCATGCCGAGATTGTGGACTCAATCTACCAGCGCGATGCTGTGCCTGGAGCGATCATAGACCAGAGACCTAAAGCCGGTAACAAGGTAAAAGAAGGGCGCGCTATTTATCTGACGATTTATGCCAGGAACCCTCAGATGGTTGCCGTACCTGAATTGACCGACTACTCTACCCGTCAGGCATCTGCATTACTTAACTCGATAGGATTCGACCAGTTACATATCCAGGAGGTACCGGCAGAATATTCCGGCCTGGTGGTAGCTGTAGAGTACCGGGGAAAAAGACTGATGCCTGAAGAAAAAATCCCTGCCGGTTCACCGCTCACGTTGGTCGTTACCAGTAATACGTTGGCCGACTCGCTCAGGATCGACAACGAATATATTGTCCCGCCGGGAAGCACCGGTGATGATATTCGATCGGGGGGCGATAGGGCCATAGACGATTCATTTTTCTAATTAACGGCTTGTGACAGAACAGAATTTGGACGATATTGATTTTTTGGCTGAGGATGACGACGGGATCGCAGAGGAATCTCCGGACGAAAATCAGAAATTCGAGCATTATCGGTTTGTAGCAGATAAAGGACAAAATATGCTGCGAATCGATAAATTTTTGTCTGTCAGGATAGAAGGGATTTCCAGAAACCGGATCCAGCAGGCAGCCGAAGCCGATTGCATCCTGGTGAACGGGCGACCGGTAAAATCGAATTACAGGGTGAAGCCACTTGATATGATCTCTATTGTGATGGATCGTCCCAGACGCGAGCTGGAAATCATCCCTGAAAATATCCCCCTTCATATTGTCTATGAGGATGATGCCCTGATGGTGATCAACAAACCTGCCGGTATGGTAGTACATCCCGGACACGGAAACTATACCGGCACACTGGTCAATGCGGTAGCATACCATCTACATCGGGATAATATCAGCGATATAAACGATCCGAGACTGGGGTTGGTCCACAGGATAGATAAAGACACCTCCGGGCTGCTGCTGGTAGCCAAAACCCCGGAGGCCAAAACAAATCTCTCCGGACAGTTCTTCCGTAAAGAGACAAAACGGATGTATGCCGCTTTGGTATGGGGGAATCCGGTAGAAGACCATGGCACAGTAGAGGGCAATATCGGGCGCGACCCGAACGATCGTATGCGTATGCGTGTCTTTCCCGATGGAGAGCATGGTAAACCTGCCGTCACCCACTATAGCGTGTTGGAACGATTTGGTTACGTGACATTGGTGCAATGCCGGTTAGAGACCGGGCGCACACACCAGATCCGTGTCCATATGAAACATATAGGGCATCCGTTGTTCAATGATGAACGGTATGGAGGCAACGAAATCCTTCGCGGCACCCATTTTGCCAAATACAAACAATTTGTCACCAATTGTTTCGCCCTCTGTCCCCGCCAATGCCTGCACGCGAAAACGCTGGGTTTTATACATCCTATGACAGGAGAAGAACTCTATTTTGAAAGCGATATTCCGGAAGACATGCAGTCGGTCATCGATAAATGGAGAGCGTATGTAAGAGTGAAGAGTGAAGAATGAAGAGTGAAGAGTGAAGAGTGAAGAGTGAAAAACTAAAAGTGAAAAGTGAAAAATGATAAAAAAAAACATAGCCATAGTGTGGGGAGGCTACTCTTCGGAAAAAGTGATATCTGAAAAGAGCGCTACAGGTATTTACTCCTTTATTGATAAGGAGAAGTACAATGTCTTCAAGGTTAAAATAGACCGTACTTCGTGGCAAGCGGAAGCCCGGGGGTGTTTCTATCCGGTCGACAAAAATAACTTCAGTTTTACTGACAGCGACAACAGGCACATCCGGTTCGATTTCGCCTATATTACTATTCATGGCACTCCCGGTGAGGATGGAACGCTTCAGGGTTATTTCGATATGCTGGCCATTCCCTACTCCAACTGTGGCGTACTGGCATCGGCACTGACATTCAATAAATTCATCTGTAACAGTTTCCTGAAGAACTTCGGGATTGAGGTAGCCAATTCAATACTCCTACGGAAAGGTGACACGTGCCAACCCGATGAGGTCATTTCGCGGTTGGGATTACCGGTCTTTGTAAAACCTAACTTGGGCGGTTCCAGTTTTGCCACCACCAAAGTAAAGGAAAGTGCACAACTCGAATCCGCTGTGGAAGAGGCTTTCCGGGAAGCCCAGGAAGTGATCATCGAGAGTTTCCTGCAAGGCACAGAAGTGACCTGCGGATGCCTCAAAACCGATAAAGGAATGACGGTGCTCCCTTTAACGGAAGTGGTTACCTCCAATGAGTTTTTCGATTTTGACGCCAAATATAACGGACAGGTAGAAGAAATCACTCCTGCCCGGCTTTCAGAAGAAACCACCCTGGCTATTCAACAGGAGACAGAAAGAATATACCACCTGATCGGCGCGAAAGGGATTATCCGTGTGGATTATATCCTGGTCGGGAACAGGCCTGTTCTTCTGGAAGTGAATACTACACCGGGAATGACGGCTACCAGCTTTGTTCCCCAACAGGTAAACGCTGCCGGACTTTCCATGACAAATATCATTACTGAGATTATCGAAACGGAATTGGTTCACTTCAACCCGAGACAATGTTATGACAACGACCACAACAAATAGTACGATAGCAGCCCGGTTCAACGATATCAGCCCGGTTCCCGATAACGAAGTACCGGAAACAATTGAGAAACTTATAAACAACAGCTATTTCAGGCGCACGGCCGAACCCTTCGTAAAACCCCTTCCGTGGGAACAGTTTACAGCGGTCATGAGCCAATGCCGGACCAAGGACGATTTTCAGCGCCACATTATCTATCCTGTAATGAAACAGCTGATCGCCGGAACCACGGAGGAATTGAGCGGCGCAGGATGGGGAAATATCCCTGAAGGGAAAGGATATCTTTTTATTTCCAACCATCGCGATATTGTATTGGATGCCGCTTTCCTGAATATCCTCATGTTCGAAAAAAAGAGACCCACCACCGAAATAGCTATCGGGGATAATCTGCTTATCTATCCATGGATAGAAGAACTGGTACGCCTTAACAAAAGTTTTATCGTGAAACGGGGTGTATCTGTACGCCAAATGCTGGAGGTGTCAAAACATCTTTCGGAATATATCCATGATACGGTACACCGGAGGGCACAACCGGCATGGATTGCCCAACGCGAAGGAAGGGCAAAGGATTCGAACGATAAAACACAGGTAAGCCTGTTAAAGATGCTTACGCTCCACAATAGCTCCGATCCGGAAAAAGCATTACAGGACCTGCACATCGTCCCCCTCTCTATTTCCTATGAATTGGATCCCTGTGATTATCTCAAAGCCAAAGAGTTCCAGCTTAAGCGTGACAATCCCGGATACAAAAAAACGGAAGCCGACGACATAGAAAATATGTATACCGGCATCATGGGATTCAAGGGACGTGTCACATTCCGTTTCAGCTCCTGCATCGATCAGGCTATCCGGGAAATCCCTGCGGCAACCGGGAGGAATGAGCTACTGGAACAGGTGGCTTCGATTATCGACCGTGAGATTTATCGCAATTATACTTTTTTCCCATTCAACTGGGTAGCATACGATTTGATGACCGGAACCGACCGGTTCTCATCGCAATATACCGATGAGGATCTGTCGAAGTTCAATGCCTACCTGGAAAAGCAGATCGGGAAAATAGACATCCCCAACAGAGACGATGTTTTCCTGCGTGTGAAAATGATCGAGATGTACGGAAATACAGTTAAAAACTATCTGGAAGCGCATTAATTATACAATGAAAGGCCATATAGCTACCCTTCTGGTATTTCTATTGATTCCCCTTCTTCCCGCATGTGAGAAAGATCAGGGAAGGATGGCCGATTATCTGGTGGAGTTTGCCACGGTAGAAAAAGAAAATTCAAACTACCGTTTCAGGCTCGACAATGGCAGGCTGCTTATTCCCGAAGAGGTAAAAAACTATTCCGGAGACGATGGACAGCGGGTCATCCTCAATTACATCCCATTGGGAGGAGATGCCATCCAAATCAATTATGTGTCTAATATATTTACGGGCAGCATTCAATCCGAGGGTTTCCCGCAGAACTATTCGGATGATCCGGTAAAAATACAGAGCGTGTGGGTAGGTGGAAATTATCTGAACCTGGTCATGGAGATTGAGTACCATTCTGAGCCTCATAAAGTCGCATTGTTACGTGATCATTCCTCCACAACGGTAGATCTCTACTTCAGCCACTCCTCCGAGGATGATCCTCCGGGATATCCCAAAATGATGTATGCCTCTTTCCTGCTCTCCGACTTACGGGAACAGACAAACACCTCTCCTGTCCCTTTCCGCCTTTTTATCAACACTTATACGGGAATCCATATATTGGAACTGGAATTACAATAAAGGCGGGATAGGATCCTCATCTATTATAAAGTCTATCGGCAGGAGACATTTCACATGTACTTTCTCACCGTTATTCTCACCCGGTATCCATTTCGGCATAAGTCCCAAAACACGGACAGCTTCTTCATTGAGCGATTTATTCGATCCTTCCACCACTTCTATATTCGAAATAGCACCATCACTGGCTACGATAAAAGAGCAGAGGATTCGCCCCTCAATGCCTTCCTGTCGGGCCTCACGCGGATAACGGATGTTATGTGAAATAAAATCTGATAATCCCGACTCTCCATAGGTATATTGCGGCATCTTATCCACTATGGTATAAATAGTATTATTTTCAATTACCTCCGGTTTTGTTTTAGAATAATTACGGGTAGGTTGCACAGGATTACCGGATGCCATTGCATTCTGGTTGAGCCTGAAATACATAGGCACATAGGTTTCAGAGCGTACAATCTCGCCTTTATGCCTTGCAGGGCGCCAGGACGGCATAGCCTGCAAGATACGTAACGCCTCTTCATTCAGGAGAGGGTCCGCACGATGGAGGATATTAAAGTTGGAAAGCGAACCGTCTTTTTCTACCACAAAAGTATATACTACCAATCCCTGCGCCTTGCGTTCCCTTGCATCCTCCGGATATTTCAATGTATTGGCAATAAAACGATGCATTTCGGGAGTTCCACCCGGATATATCGGCATTATATCGGGTTCTTCAATGACTTTGTCACTTTTAGAAATCGGGGCATCCTGCGCCATGATAGCTGATTGTTTCGCGGCAAAACCTCCAATAAAAATGGATGCCGCAAAAACAAAGAGAAATTTGGGTATATTCATTTGACTTAAATGCGCTGAAACGTGTTACTTTTGATTTAGGGGCAAAGATATAAAAATCCATCGGTTTACACAAAGGAAAAAACTGCTTAGATTATGTAAAAATATTATGTGTGAACACTCAAAACAATTGCCATCCTCCGCCATTGTAAGCCTCAAACCCTTGCCTTTTCAGCAAATTCACCGCCTGGGCGCTGCGAGCACCACTGAGACAAACGACCACAACAGGCCTGTTCCTGTCGAGCCGGCTCATTTCACTCGGCAAAAGGAACAACGGTATATTGACCGATCCTTTGGCATGTCCCGATTCATATTCCTCTACTTCCCGCACGTCCAATAATAATGCTCCCTTCTGAATCTTTTCCTTTAATTCGCCCTTGCCCGGCGACTTGAACATATTTCCCAAAAATCCCATATTCTATTGATTATTATGTATGTTAAATTGTATGATGACTGAACTCTATATAAATAAATTGATATTCGACTTCTCTGCCCTTTCCAAGTAAGTTGCCACTCCGCCGATGATCACTCCATCCACCAACTCTTCTTTCTGGATTCCCATCACATCCATCGACATGGAGCAGGCAATCAGTTCTGCGCCTCCCTCAATGGCCTGCCGCATCAGATCCTCCAGACTATCGATATGTTTGTCTTTCATCACAGACCGCATCATCTTTCCTCCCGCACCCATCATATTGATTTTTGATAATCTCAGCTTACGGCTGTTCGAAGGCAGCATCATGCCAAACATTTTGGAGATGAGATCTTTTTCCACGGCCGGTTTATCCTGTTTTTTAATCACACTTAATCC
Source organism: Proteiniphilum sp. (assembly GCF_040307845.1). Lineage (GTDB taxonomy): Bacteria > Bacteroidota > Bacteroidia > Bacteroidales > Dysgonomonadaceae > Proteiniphilum. The sequence goes on along the minus strand of NZ_JAWRIS010000061.1, from coordinate 25,130 downwards.
CCAGAAGGTAAAGAATATACTCACCTTCTTACCCGCAGCCAACATGCCATTCGCAATCACAAAGGTAGCCAATGCCTTGTCGAGGTCGTCGCTGAAGACAATCAATGTTTTTGTACCACTACCACTCATCGGGTTGCCAGGCATAGGAACAGTCATGTTCTTCAATTCTGCTTTCTCCACCGTAGCCGTAATAACGCCTCCCGAATGCTTCATGTCGATCAGTTTCGCTCCCACCATATTGCACCATGCATTTAAATCCTGCCCGAAAGCCTGGTCGGTTACCTTAATTGTCAATTGCTGCCCGGCCGATAACGTATCATAGTGCCTTTTCAATTCCCTGATGGGGCCCGGGCACTGTAAACCACAGGCATCCACAATCACCTTTTTCTCAGGCTCCACCATCATTTCCCCGTCATCACGAATCACCGGAAAGAAATCGCATTCTACGCCGGTATTTCCATTATTACTCTGTTGATCCTGCAGCACACATGAATAGGTCTTATATCCCCCCGACAAGTTATACACAGCGGTATATCCGTGTTGCAAAAGGATACGTGAAGCAGTATATCCCCGCAATCCCACGGCACAGTACACATATACCGGCTTATTGGTGGGGATTTCAGGAAGCCTGCCCCGCAATTCATCCACAGGAATATTCACCGCATTCTCTATATGGCCGAAATCAAATTCCTCCCTGGTCCTTACATCAAGGATCATGGCACCATTCTCCACCTTCAGCATGTCACTCCATTGGATAACCTTTACCCGTCCGGACAGTATGTTCTCCGCGATAAATCCCGCCATATTCACCGGGTCTTTCGCAGAAGAGAACGGTGGCGCGTATGCATGTTCAATCTCCTGCAGGTCGTAAATGGTTCCCCCGTTACGGATAACCTGAGCCAACAGGTCTATACGCTTGTCAACCCCATCAAAACCTACCACTTGCGCTCCAAGCAGTTTCCCATCGAGTGCGAAATTGATCTTGACGGTTAACGGCAGAGCGCCGGGATAATATCCGGCATGCGAACCGGCATGGCTGATCGAAGTCATATAGGCTATTCCTTCCCGTGAAAGCAACCTTTCAGATGCACCGGCAGAAGCGACCGTCATGTCAAATACCTTGGCAATGGAAGTGCCGATGGTTCCACGGTAAATCCGGCAGTTTCCTCTTACAATGTTATCTGCGGCAATTCTTGCCTGTTTGTTGGCCGGCCCGGCAAGCGGGATCAATGCGGGTTTCCCGGTGACAAGGTTTTTCACCTCCACCGCATCACCCACCGCATAGATATCGGCATTGGAGGTCTGCATATAATCATTTACCCTGATTCCACCCAAACTACCGATTTCCAACCCCGCGGCTTTGGCCAGACTGTTCTCCGGCGTTACCCCGATACTCAGGATAACCATATCGGCCGAAATAGCCTTCCGGCTCTCTGTCTTAACAACAATAGCATTTCCATCCGGTTCAAAAGCGGTGATTTTTTCTTTCAGCAAAAGATTGATTTTTCGTGTACGAAGATATTGATGCACCATGGCCGCCATGGGATAATCAATGATACCCATTACCTGGTCGGCCTGTTCAACTACAGTTACCGACAGCCCTACTTCTTTTAAGTTCTCTGCCATTTCAAGCCCGATAAAGCCCGCACCGACAATCACTGCCGATGTGACGCTTTTCCCGGTGACAAACGATTTGATCCGGTCCATGTCGGGCACATTCCGCAACGAAAAAATATTTTCATTTTCTATACCGCTGATGGGCGGTTTTACGGGTCTCGCCCCGGTTGAGATGACCAGTTTATCATACGCTTCCTCATACTGTGCTCCCGTTTTCAAATCTTTTACGGTAACATACTTCCGCACAGTATCTATCGCCATAACTTCCGACTTGATACGGACATCAATCCCGAAACGGCTTTTGAAGCCTTCCGGTGTCTGTAAAAACAACTCGTCACGTTCCTTGATTGTACCGCCTATATGGTACGGCAAACCACAATTGGCATAAGATACATACTCATCTTTCTCAAAAAGTACAATTTCAGCCTTTTCATCCAATCTCCTGAGGCGCGCTGCCGCAGTAGCCCCTCCGGCTACTCCCCCGATAATGATAATCTTCATATTGATGTGTTAATTAATTTGTCGATATACATATTTGCCAGTAGCAATCACATAGGTAAAATTTTTTATTCTTCTGCGATGGTTGTCAATTTGACCATCAAAGAATGCACGTCTATAGTATATCCTTGCATCTCTTTTATTTTTTTTCTTCCGGCATCGGTCAGTGTAAAAATCATCTGGCGCTTATCGGAAATCCCTATCTCCCGCAAAATAAATCCTTTTTCTTCCATAGCATGGATAATACGTGACACCCTTGAACCGGAAAGCCCGATAAAATCGCTTAATTCGTTTGCAGATTTTGGCTTACCATCCTTCATGCAACAGAGCAAAGCTCCCTCATTGATGGTAATACCCGCATCTTCGGCAAACTGCTTTTCGTAAGCATACAGCGCTTTATATATGTCTTTTAACCTGCAAATTGATTCCATTAAAAATAATTGCTAATAGAAATTATTTACAAAGTAAATATTTTTCCGGTAAACTTGCAAATATTTTTTAATGTGGTTGTATAGTGAACAACATTTTTGCAGGGCTAATTAACAAACATAGTATTAATATTGAAGCAACAATAATTCCTGCGATTTTTAAGTTTTTACTCTTAATTGCCAATGCAGGCAAAATATAACTTATATTCCGTAAAATCGACAAAATTAGAAGAATAGTTGCTATTGCTTTTTTATCATACCAATTATCGACGAAAGTTTGTAGCATCATAATGGTAATACTGGTAATGAATAGCACTCCTATAAACACAATCAATAAAACACTTGATCTATCGTATTTAGAATTTTTATTTTCCATGACTTTTCATATTATAAATTATACATTTATTCCAGTCTCATGAATGCTTGTTTTGACAACTTCTCTTAATTTTCCATTGCTTCTCACAGTCAAAACAGAGATAGGAGTTTTTATATACCGGAAAAATAAAACCCACGATCAGGTAAGGTATCAATGTGAGCCAACCGGGCTTTTTGCTATGGCCAATATTTTCAGAATGGCAAAAAGGGCAGATATCCGTTCCGTCAAGTTCTTTCTTCGAAAAGACAACTACCTCCCGGGGAACCTCTTCCACACTGTTGACAATGTTTAACGCCTTTTCGGCATCCTCTTCGAGGACCTGTAACTTTACTCCTCCAATCGCATTGGAATAGAAATTATATACCTGTACCGTCATTTCATCCTTGAGAAAAGTCCGGATCCCTTCCGATTCCAGTTTTCCCCTGATCACATAAGCTTCATGCGGATAAGTAAATGTTTTTATTGTGACAAACTGTTCCATATACAACATTTCAAAAGCATTTTATTTCGGTTTACAGGAATGTCAGCCCTATGTTCCTAATTTTCCATGATCCAATTCAATAAAGTGATTTTCGTAGAAAATTATTTTTCTGCTCATCCGACAAAGCTATCACAAAAGATAACAATCTCCAAGTTTTGAAGTAAATATCTTGGTGATAAAAGAAAAATAAATGAGATATAATGCGATTATAACAAAGCATATAATCAATTTCTCGTTGAAAATCCGTACCTTTGCGTCCCTAAAAAGATTGTTTACATGCAGAATATCCGAAATATTGCCATCATCGCCCACGTCGACCACGGCAAAACCACCTTGGTGGACAAAATGTTGATGGCAGGCCATCTCTTCAGGGACAACCAGCAGACGGAGGATTTGATCCTCGATAACAACGACCTGGAGAGGGAACGGGGTATTACCATCCTCTCAAAGAATGTCTCTATACGTTACAACGACGTAAAAATAAATATTATCGACACGCCCGGCCATGCCGACTTCGGCGGTGAAGTGGAACGGGTACTCAATATGGCGGACGGTTGCCTACTGGTGGTCGACGCTTTTGAAGGGCCTATGCCGCAGACCCGATTCGTACTGCAAAAGGCACTTGAAATCGGATTAAAACCCATACTGGTGATCAACAAGGTGGATAAGCCCAACTGCCGTCCCGAAGAGGTGCAGGAAAACGTGTTCGACCTGATGTTCAGCTTAGACGCCACCGAAGAACAACTCGATTTCCCGACCATCTATGGGTCGGCCAAGCAGGGATGGATGTCCGACGACTGGAAAAAACCGTCCGGAAGCATCATTCCATTGCTGGATGCCATCATCAAATATATCCCCGCACCCAAAGTGCTGGAAGGAACACCGCAGATGCTGATTACTTCCCTCGACTATTCCAACTATGTAGGACGTATCGCCGTAGGGCGTGTACATAGAGGCATCATCACATCCAATAAGGATTACGCGCTCTGCAAACGGGACGGGAGCATCAAGAAGATCCGCATCAAGGAGGTGAACCTGTTTGAAGGATTGGGACGGGTGAAAGTGGATGAAGCTACCTCGGGTGATATCTGCGCACTGATCGGGATTGATGGCTTTGATATCGGAGACAGTGTTACCGATGTAGAAAAACCTGAACCGCTCGACCCGATCGCCATCGACGAGCCCACCATGTCGATGCTCTTCACCATCAACAACTCTCCCTTTTTCGGGCAGGACGGGAAATATGTGACTTCGCGCCATATCTACGACCGGTTGATGCGGGAGCTGGACAAGAACCTGGCACTCCGTGTGCAGGAGACCGACAGTTCCGATTCCTGGATTGTATACGGGCGGGGGGTACTGCACCTCTCTGTACTGATAGAGACCATGCGCCGCGAAGGGTATGAACTGCAGGTGGGACAACCCCAGGTGATCATCAAGGAAATAGATGGGGAGAAGTGCGAACCGATAGAACAACTCACCGTCAACCTCCCCGAAGAATCGGCCAGCAAAGTAATCGACGTCATTACCCGCCGCAAGGGCGAGATGCTCACTATGGAGAACAAGGGCGACCGCATGCATATCGAATTCGTGATCCCTTCCAGGGGTATCATCGGGTTGAACAATACCGTGCTGACGCTTTCTGCCGGTGAAGCCATCATGGCGCATCGCTTCCTGGAATTCCGTCCGTGGAAAGGAAATATCGAAAAGCGGCAGAACGGTTCCATCATCGCCGGAGAATCAGGGAATGCGTATGCCTACGCTTTGGACAAGTTACAAGACAGGGGACGTTTTTTTATTGAACCGCAAACCGACGTATATGAAGGACAGGTCGTAGGTGAGCACAACAAGGAGGGCGACCTGGTGGTCAACGTGACCAAATCGAAAAAACTGACCAACGTGCGTGCATCGGGAACCGACGACAAGGCGCAATTGGCACCGCCCATCGTCTTCAGCCTGGAAGAAGCGCTGGAATACATCAAGGAAGACGAGTATGTGGAAGTAACCCCCAAGCATATGCGTATCCGCAAGATACTGCTGGATGAGAACGACCGCAAGCGGGTTTCCAAGAAAGGGTAATTAAAAAAAGGTGACTGCCCAACGGGCATCACCTGTAACGGATAGCAAGCTTACGCACTGGATATCACCCAAAGCTGAGCTTGTTCTATTTTTTAATCAACGCGATAAACTCTTCGCGTGTACGCTGTTCACGAAAAACACCGGTAAAATCGGAAGTGGTGGTAATGGAATTTTGTTTTTCCACTCCCCTCATCTGCATGCACATGTGTTGTGCTTCGATCACCACCATCACACCCATCGGATTCAGTGTCCTCTGAATGCAATCTTTGATCTGGGTAGTAAGCCGTTCCTGCACCTGCAACCGTCGTGCGAATACGTCAACGACCCGGGCAATCTTGCTCAATCCGGTAATATACCCATCGGGAATATAAGCCACGTGCGCTTTACCAAAAAATGGCAGCATATGGTGCTCACACAAGGAAAAGAGGTCGATATCTTTCACAATCACCATCTGCCGGTAATTTTCCTTGAACAGTGCGGAGCGCAAAATAGTTTCCGGATCCTGCCAATATCCTTTCGTCAGATATTGATAGGCCTTTGCAACCCGATCCGGTGTTTTGACCAGCCCTTCACGATGAGCATCCTCACCCAACAGGGTAAGAATATCCCGCATACGATCGGCAATTGCCGATTTTTTCACCTCTAATTCTTCAGAAGACATCTATTTTTCTATTGTAGGGTTACCATCAATTCTCATTCACCGTAGGGTTGGCTAACCGGGATTTTCACCTCGTCGACTACTATATACATCTCTTTCCCGAACGATGGAAACGACTTCACCATCTCTTTCAACACCTCTTCAGCCTCGGCCCTGGTCTGAAAATTTCCTACACGCAATCTCCAGAAAGGCGATTCAAAAAGCACAATCGTCTCATGTTCAGCATATGCGTTATTGATAAGTTGTTGTTTTCGGAGAGCCTCATTCTTGGATGTACGCTGGTTATTTCCCGAAAAAGCCTGGATCTTAAATCCACGCGCACGGTAGAATTGTGTCGACCCGTCTGAATTAGTATATACCGTTCTGGGAGGAGCCATAGGACGCCCCAATACATTCCCGATACTCTCATCTTCATAGACCGAGACATGCCCCTTACCGGGTACAGAGGAGTTGAGTTCCCGCAGTATTTCTTTTCTTTGTGATGACGACTGCGCATAGGCGCCGTTTACAAACACCAACAACAGGAAAAGGATCGTATAATGGAAGAGATAGTTCATTGTTCTAAATTACTAATTACTAATTACCAATTGATCCAAATATTAAGACATAAGTAGATTAATCATATAGAAACTACTCATCCCGTTTATCGGGATTGGCACATTAGTCTCATTAGCCACATTCATCTTATTGGCACATTAAATTCCTGCAAAGATAAAAAAATACCACGGACCCGGAGCGGATCTGTGGTAAAATTCTGTTAATGGATTCAGAATGCCTCAATAATCGGCATAAATTTGTCCACTCCCAGTGAAGCACCGCCAATAAGGCCACCATCGACATCAGGATTGGAGAATAATTCTTTAGCATTACCGGCATTAGCGCTTCCACCATAGAGGATAGAAGTATTGTCTGCTATTTCCTGACCATATTTTCCTTCCAGCGTTTTACGGATAAAAGCATGCATTTCCTGCGCCTGAGCAGCCGTAGCTGTTTTTCCCGTACCAATAGCCCATACCGGTTCGTAAGCCAGTACAATCCTGGAGAAATCTTCGGGAGAGAGTTCGAATAATGATTCTTCAACCTGAGATTTTACCACTTCGAAATGGTTGCCGGCTTCCCTTTCTTCTAACACCTCTCCGATACAGAAGATGGGAGTGAGTCCGTTGGCAAGCGCCAATTTCACTTTTTCTTTCAGTATTTCAGGAGTCTCGTGGTAATAAGCCCGACGTTCGCTATGTCCCAGAATCACATATCCGGCTCCGGTAGAAGCTACCATTGCGGCCGACACTTCCCCTGTATATGCGCCAGATTCCTTATCCGCACAATTTTGTGCAGCTACACCAATTTTGTTTGTGTCTATGCTGTTTACCACACTTGCCAGATGAATAAAAGGCGTACCGATTACCACATCACAGTTCACGGTCTTGTTTTTTAATGCCTCGTTCAACGCTGTCGCCAGTTCAATTCCCTCTTGCAGGTTTTTATTCATTTTCCAGTTACCTGCCACAATGCTCTTTCTCATACCAATAAATATATTATATAATTAAAACTAAAAACTAAAAGTGAAAAACTATCATTTTATCGCCCGAAGGACGTTGCCCCCATCCCATTTATTGATCACTGTACCCTCCTTCAGCAACATCAATCCGGGATTGGCCCGGATCATGGTTTTCAGTACCCGTTCATCCGCATGGCAGAATTGGAAACCGGTATGGTGATGCTCTTCCCATTTGCCGACCGCATCTGCCGACGATGAGGTTAGCAGGTAAAAGGAGTATCCGTTTTCCTGGGCATAACGATGAACTTCCCTGAACCGCTCAAGATGTTTCAGGCTCATCTTCTCCAATGAATAAGCAACCATCAGGAAAGTATAAGAAGGCTCTGAAAGGATAATATCGGTGATATCTCCCCCGATATCCCAGGCACCGGTTACCTCATCGTAATACAAAGACTCTATGGCAAAATCCTCGATCGCAGGCTTCTCACCTTCTTTCACCAGCTTTGTTTTCATATCTACAAATATCCAGGTAGAGTCGTTCCAGGGATAGTTCTCTTCTGTGAACTCCTGCTCTACCCCGTCTTTACTGTAAATAAAAACAGTCTCCAGCACATCTGCTTTTTCAGGATCGATAAACATCTGTTGTGGAATATTGGCGCCAATCTTATATGGTCGGAAATCGATTACCGGCAGGCGATATACATTATGAAGAGAGAAAAACACCCCAAAAAGCAGCGTCAAAAGAGCAGCGACAGGGGCAATTTTCTTTGGAAAGAGCGGGGCAACCTGTTCCCATTTCAAAAGCAGCAGGACCGCTCCTGCCAAAAGGATAATATTCTTATAAAAAGTCTGCCAGTTACCGATAACAAACGCATCGCCGAAACACCCACAATCTTCTACGGGATTAGCGATAGCGATCCATAATGTAAGCGGCGTGAAAAAGACCATGAACACTCCAATCAACCTGACTGTCCATTTCCTGTAAATTCCCAATAACAGAAAAACGCCCAAAGCAAACTCTGCTGTCACCATACAAACAGCTGCAGGCAAAGCCAACGGAAAGAGTTCCGAAAGCCCCAATTCAATCAGGTAATCTTCAATCTTATAGGTGAAGCCCAATGGATCAACCGCTTTCACAAAACCGGAAAACAGAAAAGTCGCCCCGACAATAACGCGCGACAACTCCACCAAGAGTTTCATTATTTTACTGTTTGCACTCATTTCTCTTCAATATTTAGTTCTCCGCTATTCAATTGTTATTCAATTGTTATTCACTTGTTATTCACTTCGTGTTATTCGGCTCCGTTATTCGATTGTTATTCGGCTTCGCCGTTATTCAGCTTCGCTGTTATTTCCCGCTTTGCGGGATAGTACAACTGAATAACAACCGAATTACAACCTTACAACTGAATAACAACCGAATTACAACTGAATTACAACCGCTGAATTATCATCAAAGTGCAGCCTGATCAACCCAAAAACAGCATAGTTGATCATATCTTTGTAATTGGCATCAATTCCTTCGGAAATAAGCGTTTGTCCGTCATTTGCCTCAATCTCTTTTGTCCGCTGTATCTTCATCAGAATAAGATCGGTATAGGAACTCACTCTCATGCTTCTCCATGCTTCTCCATAATCATGATTTTTTGCGTCCATCAGCGCTTTCGATTCCGCCACAAAGCGGTCGTAAAGGTCCAATGCCTTTTCAGGAGAAATATCCACCGAATCCACATAACCCAGTTCGAGTTGGATCAATCCGATGATACCGTAATTCACGATCCCGATATATTCGGGGAAGATACCTTCGTCCACCTTATTATCTTTGGTCGTCTCAAGCGTACGGATCCGTTTCGCTTTGATAAATATCTGATCGGTCACCGAACCGGGGCGGAGTATCCGCCATGCAGCACCGTAGTCCTGTAGTTTCTTTTCGAATACTCCCCGACAAATAGCGAGCACTTCGTCAAATTGATGGAGGGTTGGGTTCATTTCATCTCATTTAAATGCTTGGGCAAAGGTAATAAAAAAAGGTACAAGTTAATTATCCCTGTACCCTTTTCTATTTACCTGTCCGGTTCACAATTTATGAAATGCGAATAGATTTGCCTACGCGCAACGTAGTCTTTGGAGTGATATTATTCAATGAACATATTTTATTTACGGAGACACCGTAGCGTTTGGCAATGGCACCCAGCGTATCACCTTTCTGTATCCTGTGATAATTCACGTCACCCGAAACGTATTTATTACTCGTCGTATTGGTATTCTTCGAAGGCTCCCTGTAGTTTGAAGCAGTAGCAGCTCCGACCGTGTTGCTCTTGATCACCACTCTACTACTATTGGATGTCTTCCTGTAACTGGAATTGGTCACCAGATACTCTTCATTATGGGGTGCTTTTTTCTCAAAGTCGATAATGAAATTGGGATTAATGGGTTTACCCAGGAAGCGGGTCTCGAAATGCAGGTGAGAGCCGAACGAACGTCCCGTATTACCGGCCAGCCCGATAGGTTCTCCCGACTTTACAAAATCATTTTCACTTACAAGGAATTTGGACAGATGTCCGTATACAGTTTCCAATCCGTTCAAATGGCGGATCACAAGATAATATCCATAACCCCTTCTTTCATATTGCTTTACCCTCACCTTACCATCAAACGCGGCATAGATAGTATCACCCGTTTGTGCTTTCAGGTCAACCCCATAATGGTAACGGCGGCTACCCCTCCGTCCGAAATTGGATGTCATGTACCCGTCCACCGGCATGGTAAAATTCTCCAGATCCACCATAAAAGTATCCGGTGCATTTTTCAGGTTTCCGTACGTATTGACAAACCTGTTTCCCCACATTCCCTCATAAATATCATCGGCAGGGATAGCCTCAGGATCAAACTCAAACCGGTCTTCTTCCGCTTCATCCAGGACGGACAAATCCAATTTAAGCTTCAGCCCGTCGGCAAAAAGTCCCGGCTGCTCACTCAGGGTAGAACTGTGTAGTTGTTTGTATGTTAAATCGGGTCTGGTATTTTCGCTTGACTCCGGAGCTAATTGTGAAAATGCGTTCAATGTAACGAACATCAAGCTTGCAGATAATAATGTGCCTGCTTTAACTAAAATTTGATTTCTTTCCATTGCTATTTCACTGAATTTTTTTGATAATCCATTAAAAAACTTTTGACATTATATCTCATCACTCGCATAAAGGTATGGGATAAGATAATGAGAATAATTAAAAATCTCGTCTTCAGAGAAAAAACGTTTCAATTCGGCTTGCGCCGTTTCCGAAGAGTCGGAAGCATGCACAATATTTTCCTGCACGCTCATACTGAAATCACCCCTTATAGTACCAGGTTGCGCTTCCCTTCCATTTGTAACGCCTGCCAATTTCCTCACTACGCTTATCACATCCTTTCCCTTAAGTGCCATCACTACCACCGGACTTACGCGCATAGCTTCCTTGATACGACCGAAAAAAGATTTTTCTGCCAAATGGGAATAGTGTTCATTCAGAATTTCATCAGTCAACTCTACCATCTTCATGCCGACAATCTGGATTCCCTTCTTTTCGAAACGGGAGATAATTTCCCCCATGATTCCGCGCTGTACAGCAGATGGTTTCAGAATTACTAATGTAATCTCCATGAATGATAAAAATGATAAACTATAATGAAAACGACCTTTTAATTACTGATTTTTTTCTTTAAATCATCTCCAAAGTAAACTTTTTATTATTTCTCATCCAAATTATCTTCATCCTTTTTTTGAGGATATTTTCTACAACAAACGTCAGAATCACTCATATTATTCAGATTTACAACATCTTACGGCAAAACATGTTTTACAACACATTTTGCTGATATTAAGCACAATAGACAATTATTAACCATTATTTACCGCCTGACGGGGCGAGTTATTCGCTTCGCTGTTATTCGCTTCGCGTTATTCAGTAGTTATTCGCTCGCTTCGCTCACGTTATTCAATAGTTATTCATGCTTCGCATGCAATGCGACCGAACAACAACAATCGAGCAACTATTGAACTACAACTGAATTGCAATCAAATAACAACCGAATTACAACCGAATAACAACCGAATAACAACCGAATTACAACTGAATTACAATCGAATAACAACCGAATTACAACCGAATTACAATCGAATAACAATCGAACAATTTTACTATTTTTAATACCCTTCTTATAAAATGGGGTTCCATTCCTACTCGAAATAAATAGATTTAAGTATCTTTGCCCAAAATTCGCAATCAATCAGCGTGATTCGGGTTAAAATTGGAACTATACATCAATCATCAAAAGAATGAAAAATGATGAGGTACAAGCTTATCAATAATATTACAGGTTGGATTGTATTTGCTGTCGCGGCAGTGGTTTATCTGCTCACTATTGAGTCCACTGCCAGTTTCTGGGATTGCGGTGAGTTTATAACCCAAGCCTATAAACTGGAAGTGGGTCATCCACCGGGTGCCCCTATTTTTATGCTGGTGGGAAATCTCTTCACGCAATTGGCACAGGATCCGTCGCAGGTAGCCAAAATGGTCAATATCATGTCGGCATTGCTGAGTGCATTCACCATCTTATTCCTTTTCTGGACCATCACCCATCTGACCCGCAAACTGATTATTGCAAAAGAGGGAGACGAGCTTAACGTGGGCCAAACTATTGCTGTGATCGGCAGTGGCCTCGTGGGTGCGCTGGCATACACTTTTTCCGACACATTCTGGTTCTCGGCCGTGGAAGGTGAAGTATATGCCTTCTCGTCGATGCTCACCGCCCTGGTGTTCTGGTTAATCCTCAAATGGGAGGACAATGCGGATAAACCCCATTCCGACAAATGGATCGTACTGATCGCCTATGTGATAGGGTTATCTATCGGTGTACACCTGCTCAACCTGTTGTGTATCCCGGCAATTGTGCTGGTTTATTATTTCAGGAAGAACGAAACACCTGATTGGAAAGGTGCGGTCAAAGCCCTGCTGCTCTCTTTTGGACTTATCGTCATAGTAATGTGGGGGATTATCCCCGGTTTCGCAAAAGTGGGCGGTTGGTTTGAACTCTTCTTTGTGAATTCGTTGGGGTTTTCTTACCATACAGGGGTGTTTGTGTATCTTATTCTTTTGTCCGCCGTGATCGGATGGGCTCTCTACGAGACGTTGTCTCCAAAAGGGAAGGAAAAGAGGGCACGTATCTCTTTCTTCCTTAGCCTGGGTATGACAGGTATCCTTTTCATCGGCAGCAGTGCCTGGTTATGGTTAGCACTCATTGCGGCAGGAGCCTATCTGGCATTCGGATACAAAAAATTACAGGTCAATCAAATCAATCTGGCCGTCACAAGCCTGATGGTCATCCTGATCGGGTTTTCGGCCTATGCACTGATACCTATCCGATCAAACGCCAATCCTCCGCTCGACCTGAATAAACCGGAGGATATCTTCTCCCTGGGGAGTTTCCTTAACCGGGAGCAATACGGACAAACACCTCTTATCCATGGTACAACCTATGCCTCTCAACTGGCACGGAACGCCGATGGGTCATTGGTCAGGAAGGGAGAGAAAACCACCTACCAGCAAGTAGTAAAAACTTCACCTGAACAGAAAGACCGGTATGAAAAAGTGGTGTTGCCCAGTTACCAATATACCAACACCATGCTGTTCCCGAGGATGCACTCCAATTCCGGTAACCCATCATTCAGGAACCACAGCCTCGGTTATGAACAGTGGGCCGGTGTGACCGACCTGAACAAGCAACCTACTTTCTGGCAGAACCTGAAGTTCCTCTTCAGCTACCAGATCAACCATATGTACTGGCGTTATTTTATGTGGAACTTTTCCGGAAGGCAGAATGATATACAGGGTCACGGTGAAATTACCAACGGCAACTGGATCACCGGAATTCCTTTCTTCGACGAACATGTGCTGGGCCTGGGGCCACAGGATAATATCGCACCCGACATCGTCAACAACAAGGGACACAATAAATACTATCTGTTGCCGCTTTTGCTTGGTATCATCGGCATCCTTTACCAGTTGCAGCTGAAAAAGAGAGGAAAACAGAGTTTTGCCATTGTCTTTATGCTCTTTTTCATGACCGGATTGGCCATCATCCTCTATCTCAACCAGACACCTTATGAGCCAAGGGAGCGTGATTATGCCTATGCCGGCTCATTCTATGCCTTCGCCATCTGGATAGGAATGGGAGTGGCAGGTATCAGTTACTTCCTGAGAAAATATATAAAGAATACAACTGCCGCCACAGCACTTGCCACGGTAGCCACACTTTGTGTACCCATCCAGATGGCGTCACAGAACTGGGACGACCACGACCGTTCGGGAAGGACACTGGCGAGGGATACCGGCATGAACTACCTGAGCTGCGTGGGCGAGAACGCCATCCTTTTCACCAATGGGGATAACGACACCTACCCACTCTGGTACGTGCAGGAAACCGAGGGATTCCGTACCGACGTGCGGGTCACCAACCTCAGCTTCCTACAGACGGAATGGTATGTGGACCAGTTGCTGCGACAGGCGTATGAGTCGGAACCATTGCCCATCCGTTGGACCAGTCAGCAATATGCAGGCAAGGCGGGAAGCTTGGCATATATCATCACCAAAAAGGAAATTGAAGATGTGCTCCGCCACAACAATATCCCCCCCGTTTCCTTCGGTTCTTACTACGATATCAGTGCTTTCAGGGATACACTTTCTTTGAGCCGGATCATGGAGAACCTGCGGACGGGTCAGAACACACGGCCGAACAACCCGTTCACTACAGGCGATATGCCCATCATTCCGGGCAATGTGCTGGCTCTCGACGTGGATACCGCACAGGTGGACTGGAAAGGACTTGCCGCGAAGCCTTCCAACAAGATGTATATCGACCTGAAAGATAAATCGTATGTATCTTTTAATGAGCAGATGATCATGGAGATGCTTGACAACATCAATGATGGCAATTGGCAGCGGCCCATCCATTTCGCTACCACCATCACTCCCGACCTTTATATGAACCTGCAGAAGAATCATAGCTTCTCACTCAACGGGCTCACCTACCAGGTGGTACCGGGCACACCGCTATATAATGGAGTGAACATCGAAGCAGCATACGACAACATGGTGAACAAATTCAGGTGGGGAGGACTCGAAAACAATCCAGACCTCTACCTTGATGAGACCTGCCGGAGAATGCTTTCCACCTACAGACTTTACTTCACGCATCTTGTCGATGCATTGGTTGCTGCGGGAGAAAAGGAGAAGGCGCTTACCGCACTGGATAAAGTCACCACGATGATCCCCTCTTCGGCCGTGTCTTATGGTACCGACGGGTTAATTTTTGCCAGGGCGTATTACCGCCTGGGAGAAAAAGAAAAGGCAGAGGCCCTTATCAATGACATCAGCGACAGGGTGAACAAAAACCTCGACTGGTTTGTACGGTTGACACCCGTACAATTATCGAATTCACTCTCTGATGTGGTATATAACAATATCAATCCTCTGATGCTTATCTCAAATATTTATCAACAATATAATAAGGAGAAATACAGGATACTGGTCGACGACTTGCTGCAACGCGCACAAACTTTCTATATGCTGGGCGTTCCCTATGTAGGTGATACCCTTTTAAAAGAGATCACCGACGGTTCGGTACGCGGATATTACTCCACCTCTCCCGACGATACGGTACACCGTGCCACAGAGGAAGAGACGATGCAAAAAACACTCAACATGATGCAGCAATTCAGTCCCCGCCTGCTGGAACAATACCAGCAGCCGGCCCAGTAGCAGTAATAAGTACGGTTGTGAGCCGACTCACAGCCGTACCTCATTTCAACATACAATCCCATTTCATGCTAATTGAGCAACCCCCACATTTTTACAGGCTTCTTTTTCCGGAAGCCCGCTGGCGGATAAGCATCCCCGGCCAGAAAACGGTCTATCTCACTTTTGATGATGGTCCCATACCCGAGGTAACTCCCTGGGTATTGGATCTGTTGGATCGCTACAATATAAAAGCCACTTTTTTCTGCGTGGGTGATAACGTACGAAAATATCCGGACCTGTACCGTCAACTTCTTGGGAAGGGGCACCTTACCGGAAATCATACCTTCAACCATGTACAAGGCTGGAAAAGCAGGACATCCTTTCTGTTGAAAAATACCAATAAAGCAGCGGAGCTGATCGATTCGCCGCTATTCCGACCTCCCCACGGACACATGCGCATACCGCAAAACCTGGCGCTGAAGAATGCAGGCTATAAAGTGATCATGTGGGATGTGGTCACAAGGGATTACAGTCGTTTTATGAACCCCCAACAGGTGCTGGACAACGTGAAGAAGTACACGCGCGACGGGTCCATCATCGTGTTTCACGATTCATTGAAAGCCGAGAAGAATATGAAATACGCCCTTCCACGTGCCATTGAGTGGTTGCAGCAAGAAGGATATGCTTTCGAGTTGATCCCGGATATAAATTCCATTTCCCTTCCGGCCCGACAAACTGCCTATATTTAACAGAACGCTTTCCTCATATCCATTCAAAAAACCTACAGGCAATGAAAGCCGATTCAAACGCTCCGATCGGCAGCTTATACTCCCTTTATTTCCCTGCAAAAACATGTTGCAGCCAGTCCGTTATGTCCGACAAAAACCGGGGTGATATTGTTTGCTCAATCTTTCCATATTCTCCCACCGAACCGGTTTCACATTCCTGGAAAAGGTGATTCAGGCCGGGGTATGGTTTGATCGTATAATTTTTATTACCTCCTTTTTCCAACGACTTCCTTATCATCTCCAGATTTTGCCGGGAGTCCACTTGTATGTCTTTTTCACCATTGACAGCCAGCACGGGGCATTTCACTTTTTCAAGGTATCCGGCGGGATTTAATGATAAAAAGGCCCGGTACCATGGCAGGAGCATCGACCCCATATTCCTGCTGATAAATTGTTCCCGGCTGTTTGCCCCACGGGATGAGGCAGGCATTGCTTCCCACAATTTACCGAATTTATCGCTGAGTTCTTTTTTCTCTTCTTCTGTCCCTTTCCAATTTTTCAGGCTTGGATAGACCGTCTCTAACACTGCCAGTATCCGATCGATGGTATCCTGCCGCACCTGCCCCATCTTCAAGAGGTCCGCATTCTGTTCCAGGAGAAGCCTGCTTCCCTCTACTCCCATTCCCGCCATCAATACTATCGCTCCGACCGTTGTATCATTTGCTGCCACCATGGGTGCAATTACTCCCCCTTCACTGTGTCCGATCAGGGCTATCCGCTTTTTGTCGATACGAGTTTGCGCTTGGAGAAAATGAAACGCCGCCTCGGCATCAGAAGCAAAATCTGCCGTAGTAGCATTGGCGTAATCACCATTCGATTGGCCAATACCCCGTTTGTCATAGCGCAAGACCGCAAATCCGTTGCGTGTCAGATGGTCGGCGATCACCCAAAAGGGTTTGTGACCGAAAATAGCCTCATCGCGGTCATTTGGTCCACTTCCGGCTATGAGGATTACCGCCGGGAATATCCCCGTTTCGTCCGGAACCGTCAATGTGCCGGACAGTCTGTTTCCGTTCACCCCATTCCGGAAAGTAATATCTTCTGTCAAATATGGGAAAGGCGGTTTAGGTTCCTGGGGACGGGACAAGTCAGTTTTTTGAGTGGGCTTCAACACCAACGGCAATTGCAGTCCACCCTGACGAAATATACCCTCAATAGAATCACCCTGAAAAGTTCCGGTATAGGAAATACCCATTCCGCCTGCTGAGATTTCCAACTGATCATTTGAAAAAACAGTTTTGGATGTAGCCAGTCCGAAAGCGCCCTGGTCGGGGCTGTCCATCTTTGTTTCGTAAACTGTGTCGTTTTTCACGATATGGAAAACAATCCCAAGTCTGGTATTTTGAATTTGCAGCTTTCCGCCCCATGAACCTGTTATATCCTGGGAGAAAAGAGCACCTGCGAAGCAGATGCAAAGTACGGCAATAATCAATTTCTTCATAGGCTCCTGCAATAAGGACTAAACAACGAAAATGTGCTTCATTTTTTCGCAAACTTACAACAAATATTCATTAGTATCAACTATTTTTTCCAATTCAACGATTCAACACCCCTCTCCCAGTCTCCCCCGCTCCCAGTCCTCCAGTCTTAGCCACCTAACCACTTAGCCACTTAGGCACCTAACCACTTTTCCACTAAATCACAAACAATGTTAAAAATAAAAACAATATAGTATTATGTATTGCATAGTACAATGTTTTGACATACATTTGTGCCGTGCAAATAAAATAAGCGAAAAATCCTGTAACCATTTTGAGTGAAAGATGGTCTAAGCAAAAGAAACAACTATAGAGGTCACAAGAAATATTATTATATGATTGAAATCCGGCAATTACATAAATCCTACCGAACAGAAGCCCTGTCGCTTCATGTCCTGAAAGGAATCGATCTGGAAATAGCTTCCGGTGAATATGTCTCCATCATGGGGGCGTCGGGATCGGGAAAATCCACCCTATTGAATATCCTGGGCATCCTCGACACATACGATTCGGGCGAATACTTCCTGAATGGCACACTGATTAAAAATCTCAGCGAGACACAGGCGGCGCTTTACCGCAATGAGATGATCGGGTTTGTCTTCCAGTCGTTCAATCTGATCAACTTCAAGAACGCATTGGAAAATGTGGCGTTACCTCTCTATTATAAGAAGGTGAGCCGCAAAAAAAGGAATATCATCGCGTTGGAACATCTCGACAGGATGGGTTTGAAAGACTGGGCACACCACATGCCGAACGAGATGTCGGGCGGGCAAAAACAACGGGTAGCTATTGCCCGTGCCCTGATCTCGAATCCAAAGATCATCCTGGCCGACGAACCTACGGGCGCCCTCGACAGCAAGACTACGGTGGAAGTGATGGAAGTTTTGACGAACCTCAACAGTGAAGGGATCACCACCATTATCGTAACACATGAACCGTCGGTGGCAGATGCCACCAACCGTATCATCCACCTGAAAGACGGCATGATCGAATACGAAACACGCAAGGATAACGGCGTACATATCACTACCCCATCCCAAAAATCGCAAATGGTATGAGCGACCAGCTTCAGGAAATACTGTCCACGCTGAAAAAGAACAAGATGCGCACTACCCTCACCGGACTTTCGGTGTCATGGGGTATCTTTATCCTTATTGTCTTGCTGGGGGCAGGTAACGGACTGCGGAACGGAGTAATGCAAAACTTCAGTTCCCGGGCAGTGAACCGGGTCAACCTCTGGCCCGGCACCACATCTATGCCCCACAAGGGACTGAAATCGGAAAGGAACCTCTATTTTACAGAGGACGAACTGGATTTTATCAGGAAAGAAGTAGAGGAGAGCCGGCTCATTACGCCCCGGTTCAACACATCCCAAACCATCTCTTACGGGAATGAATACGGCTCCTACCAGGTGAGAGGAGTAATGCCGAACTATTTTGATATTGAGAAACTGACCATTGCCCCGGAAGAAGGACGTTTCATTAATCAACTGGATATCAACCAATCGAATAAAGTAATCGTACTGGATAAAAAAGTTGCCGATCTCCTTTTCAAGGAAGAATCACCTCTGGGTAAATATGTCAAGGTGGGACAACTGATGTTCAAGGTGGTAGGCGTGAATTCTAAAAAGGAACAATGGGGCGGATCGAATACTTACATTCCATTCTCTACTGCACAGACCATTTTTAATCCTAACCGTAAGTTCTATCAGATCACTTTCACCGTAGACGGACTGGTTACAGAAGAGGAGAACGACCGGTTCAATGAATCCCTGAGGGCACTGATGGGACGCCGGCTGAATTTTAACCCGGAAGACCAGCAAGCGCTCTGGGTATATAATGCACAAACGGAATATGTGGAGACGATGAAAATATTCGGGGGAATCACCTTCCTGGTCACTATTATCGGTATCCTCACACTCATCGCGGGGATCGTAGGCGTAAGCAACATCATGCTGGTATCCGTCAAGGAACGTACCCGTGAGATCGGGATACGGAAAGCCATCGGCGCCACACCAACCTCTATCCTGAAGACCATTATCCTGGAATCAATCTTTATCACTACCGTTTTCGGGTATATAGGATTGATAATGGGAATCGGGCTGACCGAAACGGTCAACTTCTTTATGGAACAGGCGGCCAATGCACAAGCTGTGTCCGACGAACCGCAGATGTCTATATTTTCCAATCCTACGGTGAATGTGGGCTATGCACTGTTCGCCACACTCGTGCTGATTATCTCAGGCGTAATTGCCGGCTACCTGCCCGCCCGCAAGGCAGTGAAAGTGAAGCCGATTGAAGCAATGCGGCAGGAATAATCAATGTGGTGCTAAAAGTCTTGATTCTTTACTCTTTACTCTTAAAAAAATGTTTGATTTAGACAGGTGGCAGGAAATATGGATCACTATCACGCACAACAAATCACGGAGTGCGTTGACCGCCTTCGGTGTTTTTTGGGGAATGCTGATGCTGATACTGATGGTGGGAGCAGGCAATGCGCTTGAACAAGGGATTTTTTCGCAGATCGAAGGATTTGCCACCAATTCCTGCTTCTTCGAAGCGGAGCGCACAACCGTTCCCTACAAAGGATTTCAGAAAGGCAGAAGGTGGAATATCACCAATAGCGATATCCCGGTGATCAAAGAAAAGGTGAGTGAACTACAGTATATCTCTCCCATGCTGTTCAGCGGGGGCAATGACAAAAACGTGGTCAGGGGCGATAAAAACGGCTCCTACCGCATAAAAGGCAGTTATCCGGAATACGACCTGATAGAGAAAAGCAAAATGGTCTACGGACGATATATCAACGATATAGATATTGCGGAAAAACGAAAAGTATGTGTGATCGGTGAGCGAATCTATGAAGTGCTCTTCCAGAAAGGGGAAGATCCTACCGGAAAACAGGTACGTGTGAACGGCATCTACTTTCAGGTAATAGGAGTAGCCCGCGGCACCTCGGGCGTCAGCATTGGAGGTAATACCACTGAATCGGTTGTACTCCCATTCTCCACCATGCAGCAGGCATTCAACCAGGGAAATATCGTTCATCTACTGGCTGTCACTGCCAAGGACGAAGTACCGGTAAAGAAAGTGCAGGATCAGGTTACCGAGATACTGAAACAGCAGCATCAGGTTTCACCCGACGACAAGGATGCAATATGGACTTTGAACATAGAGGAACAATTCAAGATGTTCAACTACCTCGGCATCGGCATCGCGGCCCTGATATGGATCGTGGGATTGGGTACGCTCTTCGCCGGCGCTATCGGTGTGAGTAACATCATGCTGGTCACTGTCCGGGAGCGCACCAAAGAGATCGGTATCCGCAGGGCTCTGGGAGCCACCCCCAGGAATATCATCGGCCAAATCCTCAGTGAGAGTGTGGTACTCACCGTATTGGCGGGACTACTCGGCATTGTGCTGGGAGTGGGATTGCTACGGGCAACGGGGATCGTACTCAGCCAGGGCGACCAGTTCTTTAAAGACCCACAAGTCTCCTTCGGCATGGCCGTGGGTTCACTCATTATCCTTATCGTGATTGGTGCCATGGCGGGATATATACCCGCACAACGTGCCATGATGATCAAACCCGTAGAGGCGATCAGTGAGGAATAGTTGTTCGGTGGTTATTCAGTTGTTGTTCAGTTGTAATTCAATTGTAATTCAGTGGTAATTCAGTTGTTATTCAATTGTAATTCAATTGCAATTCAATTGCTATTCAGTGGTTGTTCGGTTGTACTATCCCGCAAAGCGGGAAATAACGGCGAAGCCGAATAACTATTGAATAACGCGAATCGAATAACAATAGAATCGAATAACGCGAAGCAAATAACAATAAAATATATATAGTATGAAGAAAATATTGCGAATTGTTGGATTGTCCCTGTTAGGGCTCTTGGTTATATCTACTTTTGTGTTTCTCTGGCAGAAATCGCGTCCGAAAACAGTGACTTACAAGATCGAAGCTGCCACAAAAGGCGATATCGAAAAACGAACCGTGGCTACAGGAAAAGTGGAACCGCGTAATGAGATCCTTATCAAACCGCAGATGTCGGGCATTATTGCCGAGGTCTACAAAGAAGCAGGCGAAACCGTGCAGGCGGGAGATATCATTGCCCGGATACAGGTGGTGCCCGACATGGTGAACGAGAGCAGTGCCGAGTCGCGTGTAGAAAGGGCCCGGTTGGCAGCCAACCAAAGCAAAATCAATTATGAGCGTGATAAAAAACTCTTCGACAATGACGTGATCTCAAGGGAAGAGTTCGAGAAGGTGGAACTACAGTACAAAAACGACCAGGAAGAGCTTCGCGCCGCCAACGACAACCTGAGTCTGGTACGTACCGGGATTACCAAGAGTTCAGCACAGACCAGCAATACGCTGGTACGTTCCACAGTGAGCGGCACTATCCTTGACGTGCCCGTCAAAGCGGGTAATTCGGTGATCCAGTCGAATAACTTCAACGACGGCACTACCGTAGCCTCGGTAGCCGACCTGGGCGACATGCTTTTCGTGGGTAAGATCGACGAGACGGAGGTAGGCAAACTTTCGGTAGAGATGCCCATGGAGATTACCATCGGTGCCATCCAGGACTTGAAGATTCCCGCCTCATTAGAATATGTCGCACCCAAAGGTGTAGAAGAAAGCGGGGCCATCCTTTTCGAAATGAAAGCTGCCCTGAAACTACCGGAAGATCTTTTTATCCGGGCAGGCTACAGCGCCAACGCCGAGATTATCCTTGACCAGCGTAAAGAAGTGGTGACTATTCCCGAGAGTTCAGTCGAATTCAGTGGCGACTCTGCGTTCGTTTATATGGTAAAGAGCGAAAAACCGCAAGAATTCGAACGGAAACATGTGAAAATCGGACTTTCGGACGGAATCCGCATCGAAGTGACCGAAGGACTGAAAGAAAATGACAAGATCCGTGGCACGGAGATTATTGAAAATAAGAAAAAGTAATTACCATGTATATCAGAACTATTATCAGCGCCCTGTTTATCAGCGCTTCACTGCTTCCGGCAGAAGCTCAGCACAAGTATACGTTGCAGGAATGCATCGATATTGCGCTGGAGAACAACCGCAATATCAAACAACAGGAACTGGGCAGGCAACAGCGGGAGATCGCTTATGGTCAGGCACGTGCCGACCTGCTGCCGAACCTGAATGCGTCGGCAGGACAGAACTTTGTATTTGGCCGCTCCATCGGGCTCGACAATGTATATGAAAACACCAACTCGTCACAGACTAGCTTCAATATCGGCGGGGATATCACCCTTTTCGACGGTTTGCGGATGAAGCACAACATCGATGCAAGAAAAGCCGATATGTACGCCTCGGAAGCTGATCTGGCAAAGATGCGCGACGACGTCGTCATGAGCGTCTCCACCGCTTTCCTTCAGGCACTGCTCAACCAAGAACTGCTCCAGATCGCCGAGAACCAGATCGAGACCAGCAGGGCCAACCTGCAACGTCGTAGCGAATTGGTGAAAAGCGGCAAGATGGCACAGGGTGAACTCTATGAACTGGAAGCGCAAGTGGCAAAGGAAGAACTGAACCGGGTACAGGCGGAAAGCAACCTCAAACTGGCGTTGCTCGACCTTGCCCAAATCATGGAACTGGAAGAATTCAACCATTTCAACATCACTGCCCCTCCCGCAGAAACGCTGATCAATGAAGCCACCCTTCTCCGGTCGGAAGCGGTATACGAAAGTGCGTTGGTAAATCGTCCGGAGATCCGGGGAATGCGCTACCGGTTAGAGAGTAGTGAGAAGGAACTGCTGATGGCAAAAGCGCAATACTACCCTTCCCTCTCGTTCGGTGCCAATATCGGAAGCGGTTACTACAAGATGAGCGGCAGGGATAACGACTCTTTCGGTTCGCAATTGCGCAACAACAGGAGCAGTTCGCTCGGGTTCAGCCTCCGCATCCCCATCTTCAACCGGTTCCAGGTCAGGAACAGTGTCCATAGCGCCGAACTGGCCATCACCAACACACAACTCGAGATGGACAAGGCCAAAGTAGAATTGCGCAAACGGATTGAGCAGGCCTACTACAATGCTACCGGCGCCAAAAGCCGGTGGGACGCCGCACTGAAATCCATAGAAGCCAGTCGGGAAGCTTACCGTTTCGCGGAAGAGAAATACGAGAGCGGACGGG
Source organism: Proteiniphilum sp. (assembly GCF_040307845.1). Taxonomy (GTDB): domain Bacteria; phylum Bacteroidota; class Bacteroidia; order Bacteroidales; family Dysgonomonadaceae; genus Proteiniphilum. Next base: position 1,301 of record NZ_JAWRIS010000061.1, on the reverse strand, counting down.
CCAACTCTTATGAACTGTTCCTCGCCAAGAACAATCTCACCCAAGTGCTGGGAGAAGAAGCGCAAGCCAAATACGAATATGCGTTCCGCCTCAAAATCCTTGAATTATTAAGGGATTGAAGAGTAAATTAATGTGCCAATTGATTTATTAAATCATTATATGATCCAATTTCATTGGCATATTATTCTCATTGTCATATTAGAATTAATTCTTAACTTCTCAACTTCCAACTTCTCCACTTCTTAACTTCTTAACTTCTTAACAAAAACAATATGAAAATTTCAGCTACTTTAATCCTCATCACAGTGCTTTTCACAGCCTGCATCTCCGTAGGTGCCCAATCGCGCCAAGCTGCGGATCAATTTGAAGTAAGTGAATTTACGGCCATCGAATCGTCGGTGATAGCCAACATTCACATCAAGCAATCCCCTACTGTCAGCGTGACTGCAGAGGGTAGTGAAGAACTGCTCAATATCCTCGACGTAAGGATGGACAATGACAAACTGATTCTTACAATGGAAGACCGTCACCTGAAAAAGAACAATAAGCATTCCGACAAACTGCTGATCTCCATCTCAACCCCCACCCTTACCAGAATTGATTTCGACGGCGTAGGAAATATTGAGATCGAAGGCACTTTCTCCACTCCCGAACTGACCATTGACTCGGAAGGAGTAGGCAATCTCACAGCAGACAGGCTCGATGTCGGCTCCATTTACATCTCTTCAGAGGGAGTGGGCAACACCACATTAGGCGGCAAGGCCGACAAAGTGGAAATCCAATCCGAAGGGGTGGGCAACGTAAATACAGCAGAACTCACCGCACGAAGTGCCGTTGTCACGTCGCAGGGAGTCGGCAACGTTAGCTGCTATGCCTCAGAACACCTTAAGGTACGTTCCGAGGGTATTGGGAGCGTCAGGTATTATGGTAACCCGGCGGATAAAGAACTCAACAAAGAGGGATTAGGAAAAATAAAAGCAGGGAATTAACCCCTTGCTTACTCAATAAATACTCTACTTCTACTTTTAATTACAAAAAATTTCGAACCCGGAGGCTTGTGAAAGTATTCGGGTTTTTTCGCTTATTCTACTTCACTTATTTCAGTATCATGTTCTATATATTCCAGCGTATAAGAATTATCCCCTTTTGTGGTAACAATATTAACCCAACTTTGACCCCTTCAGGATGTATTTCTCTGTAAAACAGCATTCTTATTTTTTTGAAAGTCTTGCTGTGTACTACAAATTTTGATTTTTCTAAAAGGTCTGTCTTTGTAGTGGAGTGCTTTATAAATCGATGCC
>NZ_JAWRIS010000060.1:0-54376 GCF_040307845.1 Proteiniphilum sp. | reverse complement strand
TGGTTACGGGATCAAGACGATCTCACGGGATCTGGGCATATCCAAAAACACGGTAAAGCGTTATTTGCGCCAGGCCGAATCCAAAGGGTTGCCACCGGAGGCGATAACTTCCCACAGCAACGAGTCATTGGAGCATATCCTATTGGAGGATAATACGTAAGGCCGGGATAAGCTGACCCAAGGCTTTCAGAAGTTTGGTGGCCTCTTTCATCTTGATAAGATTGTTCATCGCCTTATCAATCGGCGACACTTTCTCTTCGGGAATACTGTTCTCAACAGCTTCCTCTTTTTCTGATTTTAGCCAGAATTTCTTGAATGTCTTTCGCATTTTACTAATAATTTTAGAAATTTCGAAAGACAAATATATATAAGAATAATATTGAAAATGAGCAACATCAACTGTTGGGACAATATGGGGCAACGCATAACAGAATAGGACAAACTCTCTTGTTATGATAAGGGATACATAGTGTGGGATGAGTGAAAATAATAGTGAGAAATCAGGCTTTTCCCAATAGATTATCCATATTTTTTTGGATAATACGGACGGCTTTGGGCATCCCTATTTCAAGGTAAAATTCCCGGATGGAATCCAAATGTTTTAACAGGGTTTTTGTGTCGATATTGCTGCGGTTCAGCGACGGGTTGGCATGAAGTTTGGTATCGGACGGAACGATATTCTTACCAAAAAGCTTTTTCCATGCATTGAGACGATCTTCAGGTGTGTAGGCTGCTACCAGTCCCGAAGCCAACAGATAACCGAAAATACGATCACCAAGTTGCTTCCGTCCCTTTATGGAGTAGCATTTGAGGATCTTCTCCTTGATTTGTTCAATGTATTCTTCCGTTGTCGGAACATATTCTTCTTTCACAGAAATACCGTATAGTAGTTTTTCGACTTCTTTATCGGTAATATCGTTTTTCAGGAAAAGGGCGGCTATATCGCTCCGGCGTAAGGATATGAATTTAGATATGCGCTGTAACTCTGTACTATATTTGGAACTGAAATAGGGAATAAAACCAAGTATTTTAAATATCCGGCTCGTATCGGCAGAGATTTTGATACATTCGTCGAGAAAACTGTCCACATCCGAAATCCTACCCTTTCTGCTGCTATATCTTAAAACTGGCATAATAGAATTTCAAGATGGAAACGTCTGATGTTCCCAATAGGTTCTCATTATATAGTTTACGATACTTGTCCTGCATGATAGGAAATTAACGTTTTTCACAATATTCCCGATACAATTCTTCCGTTTTGGATAGATTTGCATTGTATTCTCCTAAATTCCAATGTATTCCTTCATCTGCCAATTCTTCTGTCAGTGAAGATAATCCTAATTCATTTCTCAATATGTCGACTTTATCTGGATATTCCAACGGAACAATAAAAGATTTTGCAGGGTCTTTAGATATTATTTTTTGCGTTCCGTATATTTGCTTTTTTCCTTGATTCATTAATATCCGATCTGTGAGAAAAGCGAAGTGCCAACCTTCCGCTTTTCCTGAGTTAACAGCTTCTTTTAACATTGGAAGATATTTCTCTTGCACTTTAAGGTCATCAACATGTTGTATGCCTAAAAATAAGGTTTCATTTGCCTCACTGCTTATTTCATCGACACCTAACCAGCCATATTTATCTAAAATGGAGCAAACTTCTTCTGAACAATCTTTATCAACTACTGTTTTCATATACTCGTGTATAGCCGTTTTTAAGGAATCGTTTTCGATGTTCAGGTAAAGTAGTCTTATTCCTTGGTCTCTATTTTGTATTTCTTTAAGTTTTAGACGTATATCTTCATTATAACTGCTTTTTATCTCTCTAATTTTATCGACCGCAGTTCTCCACTGTACCTCATTATGAAGTATTTCAAAGTTCTGATCCTCTCCAAGTTCATCTAAAAACAGACCTTCATCTATAAGATTGTTTATATTAGAGAATGCATTATCAATATCTCCAGCATGGGTGGCACTAACAGCTTCGCAATATTCTGCGATATTCTCTTTCAGGTATTCTATATACAATTGCGAATACGCTTCTTCGAACTCCTCAAGCTTATTTTGTTCAAAATAGTATATCGACTGTTTTGTCAAAGCGTTAAATCCTTGATTTTGACAGAAAACCGACAATGGAAATAGTGCCCCTAAAAAGCAGAGTAGGATTACTTTTTTCATACAGTTGCAAATTTACTAAACATTGAGTTTATGATAGTGATTTTATTTCGAAATTTCGTCAGTTTGAGAATATTTTATCTGACTTTCCAAAGACGGGAAAGGAATAGGACAAAAACCAATTTGCAATACAAACGCAACATAGCAAAAATCAAATAGCCTCGCAATCAATTGATTGCGAGGCTATGAGGCGGTATGGACGGGACTCGAACCCGCGACCCCCTGCGTGACAGGCAGGTATTCTAACCAGCTGAACTACCACACCATGTTATTTGCTTTCAAGACTTACCACCACCGTGGTTTATTATTTCGATAGCGAGTGCAAAGGTAAGGATATTTTCATAATTACAAAACTTTTGAAGGCTTTTTTTGGGAAATATTTCAACATATTCTGATTATAAGCCTCTTATAAACAAAGGTAAAGAAGCAATGATATTGCCAATTGCAATAACGCAACAAGTATATCCATCAAATTTGGTTCAAACTACACATTACCCCTATAAAGATAGATGTCCTAACGGCTGTATAGAACAGTCATGAATTCGACTTAAATCAGGAAATATCTGAATAGAGAAAAACTATATCCAGTGAGGGTTTTAAGTGATTGCCTTAAACCATGCCTTAAACCAAAAAGGCAAAAATGACGGCAACAATCAACATCATCTGCTACAAATCAAAAACATTAGCTAATGGAAAAATCCATTGATAAACGCTGTTTTGTCGTAGGTGGTTTGATTGTTCGTTTGGTGCAAAATAAAAACCTTGCCTTATGCTACGCAGCCATAGCTACAGCAAGAGTCAGGACAAGACCTGTAGCGGGAGTTGTAGCGGGAGTTGATCTACGGGAAAGTTTCGATCATTTTCTTCAGCTAATATAGTTGACGAGATAGTAATTTTGTATATATTTGGCCACTGGAAAATTTATTTTTTGAACGCAAAGAAACTAATTCTGTTTTTATAAGGCTGATCATGAAACTGATTATATCCATTTTACTTCTATTTTCAACCGTAGCCACAGTTAAAACACAAAGCGACACTACACAAGTCATTCAACCGGATTCCATGAGGGTGATCCCAAGGGATAGTATAGCCGCAATAAGTCCGCAAGCCGACACATTACAAGTGATCGACAACAGTTCCACGATAGACCTGATAGTCAGCTCAACCCAGGAAGACCAAACCAGTTCCATGAAGGAAGAACTGCTGAATGAACAACTCGAATCCCTACGATCCAGCGATATCCGTCAACGACGATTGATTGAGAAACAATTGAATGACTTGAGGGAAGCTGATTCCATTCGTCGGGTAGCGCAACACAAACAGATAGACTCCTTGAAGCGCAATGCCGTCGGTGCTCCGGTTACCCTGAAAGCGGATACTTTATACATGGTATATACCAACCTCGGCTCTTTTTCGCCGAACGAACGGGCGGCATCCAATTCCGCGAAAATCCTCCGTGCGGCAAAAATGTTCTCAATGAAAAGAGATTCATTGAGTGTCGTTGATAGCGGCTCTACCTCAGACATATTATATGAGGAAACTATACTCTCGAGTATAACCGATTTGGATGCGTTGTGGATGGGTACTACCCGTAATGCTTTGGCAGAGGTTTACAAGGATAAAATTGTGGAGGCTATAGGCGCGTACAAAAAGAGTATCAGCCTGTTGAATATCCTGAAAATGTCCGGATTAAGCTTGCTCGTCATTCTGGCATTATATGGAGCTATGAAAGGGGTAAGCCTGTTGTTCCGGCGTGTGATCGACAAAAAATTAGTATCGAAAAAAGAGAAATGGTTTCCCGGTATCCGGATACGTAATTTAGAGGTAATGGATTCGGACAGAGAAGTAAAAGTGGTACTGTTTGTCTCCAAAATAATCCGTTACCTAATCTACATCGTCCTGCTTTACCTATCCATCCCACTGATGTTCAGCATATTTCCACAGACTCAACGACTGGCGGAAACCTTGTTCGGGTGGATACTCTCCCCATTGGGCTCGACCTGGAAAGGGTTCGTTTTGTATCTCCCAAACCTTTTCAAAATCATTGTGATCGTATTGATCATGCGTTACGTCGTCAAGTTTATCCGTTATATATTCCGGGAAATCAGTGCGGAAAAACTCATCATACCGGGCTTCTACGCCGATTGGGCAAAGGCTACGTTCAATATTCTGCGGATATTCATCTACGCTTTTATGCTCATCCTGATATTCCCGTTACTGCCCGGCTCTGACTCAGGCGTTTTCCAAGGGGTTTCGGTATTCATAGGCGTACTTTTCACACTCGGTTCAACCAGCGTGATCGGCAACCTGATGGCCGGAATGGTGCTCACATATATGCGACCCTTCATTATTGGCGATCGCATAAAGATCGGCGATGTGACCGGGGACGTAACCGAAAAATCCCCCTTTGTGGTTCGTATACGAACCACAAAAAACGAGATCGTCACTGTGCCTAACTCCACCGTATTGTCGTCGAATGTAATAAATTACAGTTCTACATCCACGGGACAGAACGAGGGGCTAATCATCAATACATCCGTTACGATGGGATATGACATACCATGGCGACAGGTCAACCAGTTATTGATTGAAGCGGCCCTCAAAACAGACATGCTGCTCTCAAAACCGCAACCATTCGTGCTCCAAACCGCATTAAACGACTTTGCGGCCTCGTACCAGATAAATGCTTACACCAAAAATCCGGAGAAACAGGCGGCGATTTACTCCCAGCTATACCAAAATATACAGGATATATTCAGTGAAGCCGGTATCGAACTGATCACGCCACATTATCTGGCGACCCTCGACGGGAATAAATCGGCTGTTCCTCCTGTAAGTAAATAAAGGTTTACGGCCTTTATTCTAAATCAATGGAGCGATAGTCAGCTTATTTCAACCATTCATCGAACCAACGGAAGAACTCGCGCTGGAACAGGACTCCATTCTGCGGCTTGCTGATCCAGTGGTTCTCATCAGGAAAGATAAGCATCCTCGACGGGATACCTCTCAATTGTGCGGCGTTGAACGCCATCATGCCCTGCGATGCCAGAATACGGTAGTCATGCTCTCCGTGGGAAATCATGATCGGTGTATCCCATTTATCCACAAACTTATGGGGAGACGTGGCATAGGTGTTTTGTGCAATGGCATTCGACTTATCCCAGAACGGGCCGCCCATATCCCAGTTGGCAAAAAACATCTCTTCGGTTTCGAGGTATTGCGCTTCCAGATTGAAAATACCGGCATGCGATAGGAATGCCTTAAAGCGTCCCTGGTGATTCCCTGCCAGCCAATACACCGAAAATCCTCCATAACTGGCGCCGGTACAACCGAGTCGGTTTTCATCCACATAAGGTTCTTTCGCCACTGCATCGATGGCGGCAAGGTAATCCTTCATATTTTGACCGCCATAATCGCCACTGATCTGTTCCAGCCACTCCTGTCCAAATCCGGGTAAACCCCGGCGGTTGGGTGCTACCACGATATAACCGTTGGCTGCCATCATCTGGAGGTTCCAACGGTATGACCAGAACTGGCTGACCATACTCTGCGGACCGCCCTGACAATACAACAAAGCGGGGTAACTCTTCTTAGGATCGAAATCGGGCGGATAGACTACCCAGGTAAGCATTTCCTTCCCGTCGGTAGTTGCGATCCAGCGTTCCTCCACCTCTCCCATCCGCAACTGGTCGAGTATCTCTTTATTTTCAAATGATATTTCAGCAGCTTCCCCGGAGGCAATATCCACACTGTAGATTTCCGTGGGTTGTGATATGGACTGCCGTTTGGCAATCAGCTTACCATTACCCAAAGCAACAGAGGTATAGTCGAATTTTCCTTGAGTAATGGGAACGATCTCTTTGGTAACGATATCTACCGAATGTAACTGGGTGGTGCCTTTCACTGACACCACCGCATAAATAGTGTGGTTATCACTGTTCCATACAAAATCATCGGTATTGTAGTCAAATTGCTCCGTGATGTAGGTTTTTTCTCCTGTCCTCAGATCCATTACGAATAACCGGTTTTTGTCCGCTTCATATCCGTCGCGCTCCATACTCTGCCAGGCAAGATATTTCCCGTCGGGTGAGAACTGCGGATTCACATCGTATCCCATCATCCCTTCGGTCATATTTTTGGTTTGGCCGGTTTCTATATCATAAAAATAGATATCAGAATTGGTGGAGACTGCATACTCTTTTCCGGTCTTCTTCCGGGAAGTATAGGCAATGGTCTTACTATCCGGGCTCCAGGCAAGCTGTTCCATTCCTCCAAACGGCAACATCGGCGCTTCATAAGGCTCCCCCTCCAGAAGATCCTTGATACTCGTCAGCTTATTCCCCGTAAGATCCGCCACAAAGGGATGAGGGATGCTTTCCACCCATGTATCCCAATGCTTGTACATCAGGTCGTCCACTATCCTACCCGATGCGTTGGGCAGATCGGGATATTTATCGGCTGCCGTTTCCGCAGTTTTCACACTCCTGAAGAACAATACCTTTTTCCCGTCTGGCGAATATTTAAACCCATCTATTCCTCCTTCCACGTTGGATATCTGCTTCATCCCTCCCCCGTCGGGATTGATAGTCCATATTTGCGAAGAACCGGTTTCATTGCTAAGAAAGGCTATCTTTTTACCATCCGCGATCCATTGGGGATTGCTTTCCTGCGTGCTGGTGATAGTGAGCTGCTTCTTATCCGAGCCGTCACTTTTCATAATGAACAACTCCGAGTTGGTTTTATTCTGTGGAATACTCACGTAGGTCACCTGATAAAGGATATGCGACTTGTCGGGTGATACCTCCACATTCCCTACCCGTCCGAAACTATAAAGGACTTCGGGGGTCATGATGCCATTCTCTATATTGGGTTTTGCCTTACCTATTGTCTCAGCCAGTTCTTTGTTTCCTTTTTTATCAGTCTCCCTGGAATCAGGCTTCTGGGAAGCCTCATTACAGGCCAGCAGGCTTCCGGTGATAATAATTGCCATAAATAGTGATTTACTCTTCATATATTTTATTTTTGTGCTGAGAATTCAAGATTATAGAATTCCCAACTTCCCACTTCTTAACTTCTTTACTTCTTAACCACCAACTTCTTTCACCCCTTACTCTGATCCAATATCTGTCCGTCTACCATATGGATGGTCCTGTCGGTAATCGATGCCAGCTGTTCATCATGCGTCACAATGACAAAGGTCTGATTAAGCTTGTCACGCAGTTCGAAAAAAAGATTGTGAAGTTCTTCCTTATTATCGGAATCGAGGCTCCCGGAAGGTTCATCGGCAAACACCACAAGAGGATCGTTGATCAATGCACGGGCTACTGCCACACGCTGCTTTTCACCACCGGACAATTCCGCCGGCTTATGGGTAATACGTTCTGAAAGACCCATCATACGTAATAACTCCTTAGCCCTGGCTTCTGCTTCGGAATGTTTTGCATGTCCTATCAGTGCAGGGATCATCACATTTTCGAGAGCATTGAATTCAGGTAATAACTGATGAAACTGAAAAACAAATCCGATATTCTTGTTCCTGAAATCAGACAATTTTTTTTCGTTCAGGGAACTCAGTTCATGATCATCAATATAAATCCGGCCTGAATCGGCTTCTTCCAAAGTTCCCATAATCATCAGCAAGGTAGTCTTACCTGCGCCACTCGGCCCCACGATAGAGACGACTTCTCCTTTACTCACTTCCAGATCGATGCCTTTCAATACCTGAAGCTGGCCGAAGCTCTTGAAAATTTTTTCTACTTTTATCATCTGATCGTTTACCACAACATAATCAATCTGCGAAGATAAGAAAAATGGAGAAAATGATGTACTTTTGTGAGGAACAAATGTAAAATTCATTGTAAATGGACGAATTAAACAGGATGAGGCATGAATACCGGGCAGGCAGCTTGAACGAAACGGAGATGGCAGCGAATCCGTTCGACGAATTCAAGGTTTGGTTAGAAACAGCTATTGTCTCCGGTTTGTCGGAACCCAACGCTATGACCGTAGCTTCGGCTACTCCCGACGGGAGGCCTTCAGCACGTGTGGTTCTTCTAAAAGAGTTGACCGAAAAGGGATTTGTATTTTACACTAACTATATGAGTCGGAAAGGGCGTGAATTGATCACAAACCCTTTTACTGCAGCCGTTTTCGACTGGCATGAGATCGAGCGGCAGGTAAGGATCGAAGGTATTACTGAAAAAGTGGAGGATGAAGAGTCGGATACCTATTTTAACGTGCGTCCCGATGATGCCAAGATAGGAGCATGGGCTTCACCTCAAAGCAGGATAGTGAGAGGACGTGTGGAACTGGAAGGGTTGGTAAAAAAATATACAATTCAATTTGCCGGCAGTAAAATACCCCGTCCTCCCCATTGGGGTGGATTTCTGATCCGGCCGACCATGATCGAATTCTGGCAGGGGCGTCCCAACCGGATGCATGACCGCATGGCGTACTATAAGGTAGACAAAGGCTGGAATATGCAACGGTTAGCTCCCTAAAGGAGTTTATTCTTTGGTATGGTAGCCACAAACTCTTTCAGATAGAAAGGTTCAAAATAAGCTATATCCACAAACCTCTTATCGACAAAGGCTTTTTCTGCCAGGGACACCATTCCGGAAGCCAACGGATGGATGTCTTCAAAAAATCGCGTATTGGGATGTGTGATAACGGTACGACACTTTTCGGCTCCATTCCCGAAAAATATAATCTTTTGTTTCTCAAGAAGGTCCACATAGCTATCCACTTCCACAATATCGGCCGATGTTTCACGGATCACATTCAGTGACCGGTCGAAAATGGTAGCATATACCTCCATCCTGCGGGCATCAATCATCGGACAAAGCAGCGTGTTCTCATCTGCCTTTTCCTTCATCATGGATGCCATGATACGGGCCGTGGGGATGGCGATCATCGGAATATCCAGACCGTAACTCAACCCCTTGGCTTCCGACACACCAATACGCAAACCGGTATAAGAACCGGGGCCACTGCTCACGGCGATGGCATCCGGATGTATATCTTGCTCCCTGGCGTATTCCATTATCTCATGCACAAACAAGCCTACCAGGCTGGCATGCGACCGGCCTTCATAATTCTCTTTATTGACCAGGATCTTCCCGTCGCGTGAAAGCGCGCAGGAACATACCGGCGTAGATGTTTCAATTGTTAGCAGCGTAGACATAAAAGGGTATGGATAAAAAACGGCGTAAAGGTAACAAATTTTCCCTTGTCCGAACCGGAAGGGCATAAAAAAACTGCACCAGTTGTGATGCAGTTTCTCTAAATCTAATCAAAGATCAATACCTGTTGTTCCTGTCGCGGTTTCCGTAACCACCTCCACGGTTGTTATTGTACCTCGGACGATCTCCTCCCTCTGCACGAGGGCGAGCTACAGAGACAGACAAAGTACGTCCGTCATATTCTGCATCGTTGAGTTCTTCAATGGCGCGTTGTCCATCACCTTCGTTGGACATTTCTACGAAACCATAGCCTTTTGAACGGCGGGTTTCACGGTCAGTAATAATCTTGGCAGAAGTAACGTCTCCGTATTCTTCAAACAGTTCTTTTAAATCGGCATCCGTAATCTGATAACTTAAGCCAGCTACAAAAATGTTCATGTAAAAAAAAATAAAATAAAAAAATAAATAAATTGCGCAGAAGTCCTTTAAATTAAAGTGGAGTTAGGAAATAACTTGACAATGGTGTGAAGAAACTAAATAACGGCCAGCTAAAAAAAATACTAATGCACAGCAAAGATAGGGATAATATTATTCCGGCAAAAAAATTTGACAATAATTTTGCAAAAAATTTATATCCCATTGTTTTAGTTATCAATACCACTTCTTCGGAGCAAGGCTTCCACACTGGGTTCCTGGCCACGGAAGCGTTTATAGAGGATCATCGGATCTTCGGTATTTCCTTTCTCTAAAACATTGATTCTGAACGAACGTGCCGTTTCGTGGTCAAAAATACCATTCCTCTTGAAGACGGAAAAAGCATCGGCATCCATAACTTCCGACCATTTATAGCTATAATAACCGGCAGCATATCCTCCTGAAAAGATATGACCGAATGATGTAGACATACAGGCTTCAGATACGACCGGCAGCAGTTGTACACGAGCCATCGCTTTCTGTTCGAATGTGCGGACATCGCCATCAAACGGCGTTTCTAAAGAATGCCATGCCATATCGAGGTAACCGAATGAGAGTTGGCGTAAAGTCAAGTAACCGGTATTGTAGTTGGAAGCGTCCACAATTTTCTGCAACAACACCTCAGGCATCTTCTCTCCCGTCTGATAATGGAAAGCGAACTTATCGAGATATTCTTTTTCTATCAACCAGTTCTCCATAATTTGCGAAGGCAGTTCCACAAAATCACGGTATACATTCGTTCCCGAAAGCGTTCCATAAGTAGTTTTCGCCATCATACCGTGCAAGGCGTGGCCAAACTCATGCAGGAATGTTTCCACCTCGTCGAATGTGAGCAACGCCGGTTTAGTATCGGTAGGACGAGTAAAATTCATCACGATGGAGACATGCGGGCGATTATCTTTACCATCCCTCACTTCCTGGTCCCTATAGGAGGTCATCCATGCACCGGAACGTTTCCCGTCACGGGGATGAAAATCGGTATATAAAACAGCTAGCAAATCACCTTTTTCATCCGATACTTCATATGCTTCCACCTCAGGATGATAAACCGGTATATCGGCATTTTTCACGAAATTCAATCCGTAAAGATCAGTTGCCAGGCCAAAGACGCCTTTCTTCACGTTTTCCAGTTCGAAATAGGGGCGCGTCATTTCATCATTCAAATCGAAACGGCTATCCTTTACCTTTTCGGCATAATAACTCCAATCCCAAGGTTGCAAGTCGAATGCCCCGCCCTCCATCTGTGAGGCGAACGACTTTACATCTTCTACTTCCTGCCGGGCAGTTGGACCAAATGACTCAGCCAACTGGTCGAGTAACCCAAAAACGGCTGTCTCATTCTTGGCCATACTGTTCTTCAAGGAATACGCTGAATAGCGGTTATATCCCAACAGGCGGGCAATCTCCAGGCGGAAGTTGACAATTTTCCGTACATTTTCCTGATTATCGAATTCACCACCTGCCACTCCTTTCTTACTGTATGACCTGTAAAGTTTTTCACGCAGGTCACGACGGGAAGAATATTTCATAAATCCCGTGTAGCTTGGAGCCGAAAAATCGATCAGCCACCCATCCTTCCCTTTCGATTTTGCCTTTGCAGCAGCAGCGTCTATCAAGCTTTCCGGCAATCCTTCCAGATCGGCCTTATCTGTAAGTAGCATCTCAAAAGCGTTGGTTTCCCGTAAGTTGTTCTGTCCGAATGCAAGAGTTGCTTTGCTCAATTCCATCGACAATTCGCGGTATTTTTCTTTTCCTTCGGAGGATAATGTAGCGCCACTGTTTTCAAAGTTTTTGTAATACTCTTCCGTCAACCGGATCTGCTCCGGCGTGAGACCGGAGGTAAAACGTGTGTCGTAAACCGCTTTCACCCGTTTGAAGAGTTCTTCATTCAGATTGATATTGTTGGAATGTTGCGACAACTTTGGACTTAACCGCAGCGAGATATCCATCATCCCGTCATTGCTCTCGGCGCTCAATAGGTTGAAAAACACGCTACTCACCCGGGTCAGCATTTCTCCCGAATACTCCATTGCTTCAATGGTATTGCTAAAAGTAGGTGCCTCGGGATTAGCGACAATCGCGTCAATCTCCGACTGATGTGCCGACATAGCTTCTTCAAAAGCAGGTTCATAATGTTCTATTTTGATTAAATCGAACGGAGCCGTTCCATAAGGGGTGGCAAAAGGTTTCAAAAAAGGGTTCTCTCTTGCCGATGCAGTCATCATTATCATTATACAGCCAATTATTAATACTATTTTCTTCATAAGATTTGTTATATTTCCTGAATGAAGGAGGTATCTGCCCGGATAATATCCTAAGCAAGCTTCTCTTTTCTCTCGGCTTTCACTACATTTTCATAATGTAGGATGCGCCTCGGAAATTTTCAAGCAAGCTTGGTTTTTCTCTCGGCTTTCACTACATTTGCAGAAGTAAGTCGTATGATTGCAACTAAATCGTTCGTCTCCAATTTACATGCGAAAGTTGAGCAAGGGCCTCCACTATTGCAATGAATAAAAAGCCCGGCAAAGATAGTTTTTTGTTCCAACATTGCAAAAAATCATAAAAGGTAAACATTCTTTACCTCATCGTGGTTTTTATTACCAATGGGTAGCGAAAAACAAAGAATAGGATACAAACTAACACATAGATTAAATTAGAAAAATATGGCAACAACAAACAATCAAACCAAGGAGAAAACAAAAACCACCGGAACAAAGAACAAAAGTAAAACCAATATCAAACCGACCGCCACAAGCGCCAAGAAAAACTTTATCCTCGACACGAATGTGATCCTTCATGATTTCAACTGTCTCGACAATTTTGAGGAGAATGATATTTATATCCCTTTCATCGTACTGGAAGAGTTGGATAAATTCAAAAAAGGGAGCGACCAGATCAACTTCAATGCCCGCGCTTTTGTGCGTGAACTGGATCTGATCACCGATGACGACCTGTTCACCAATGGAGCGGATTTGGGAGTGGGGAGAGGCAAACTCTACATCGTAAATGGTTCGAAGGATAACCGGAAAATCATCGATGCTTTTCCTGAAAAAACACCGGACAACCGCATCCTTACCGTAGTATCGGAAGTGGGCGAGAAACATCCGGAAATGAAAACCATCCTGGTATCAAAAGATATCAATCTGCGGATGAAAGCGCGTTCCCTCGGTATGCTGGCCGAAGATTATATCAACGACAAGGTAACTGACGTCGATATTTTCTCCAAAAGCGAAGAAGTGATAGAAGGTATCAATCCCGACCTGATCGATAAGGTATATGCGCAGGCGGGCGGTGTAGATATCGATGAATTCAATTTCGAAATCCAACTCGACCCCAATCAATGTTTTATTCTCAAGAGCGAAAGGAACAGTGTGTTGGTACGCTATAATCCGTTCACCCAAAAGATAAAAAAGATTGAAAAAGAGTCCAATTTTGGTATCCAGCCGCGAAATGCGGAACAGGCATTCGCTTTCGAAATATTGAACGATCCCGAAATAAAACTGGTAGGGCTTACCGGAAAGGCAGGCACAGGGAAAACGCTGTTGGCACTGGCATCTGCCCTGAAACAGTATAAAGTATATAACCGTATCCTGCTGGCACGCCCCATCGTCTCCCTGTCGAACAAAGATCTGGGTTATCTACCAGGAGACGAGAAACAGAAAGTCGCGCCCTATATGCAGCCGCTCTTTGACAACCTGAATGTAATCAAATCGTCGTTCGGACAAAATAGTTCCGATCTCAGGCTGATCGATGAGATGCAGAAGACGGGGCAATTAGAGATAGAGGCGTTAGCGTTTATCCGCGGGAGAAGCCTTACGGATACCTTCTGTATCATTGATGAAGCACAGAACCTCACCCCACATGAAGTAAAAACGATCATCACCCGTGCCGGTGAAAATACCAAAATGGTGTTCACGGGCGACTTGCAGCAGATCGATTCGCCCTATCTTGACACGCAGTCTAATGGGTTGGCTTACATGATCGACAAGATGCGCGGGCAGAACATTTTTGGCCATGTGAATCTGGTGAAAGGTGAAAGGAGTGAATTGTCGGAGCTGGCGAGCAATCTGTTGTAGAGTACCTAAGTGGAAACTAAAAGTAAAGAATGAAGAGTTGGAAATTGGATAATTCTTAATTTTTCACTCTTCATTTTTAATTTAATTATCTTTGCACCTCAAAATAAAGATCAAGAGAACAATGCAAAAACCTTCCATACCCAAGGGGACCAGAGATTTTTCGCCCGAAGAGACGGCGAAGCGGAATTATATTTTTGATACGATCAAAGAGGTGTATCGCCTCTACGGCTTTCGCCAGATCGAAACCCCGGCAATGGAGAACCTCTCCACCCTGATGGGAAAATATGGCGAAGAGGGTGATAAACTGCTTTTCAAGATACTCAACTCGGGCCATTTCTTAGGTGATATGAGTGTGGAGGACGTCCACGAAGGGAATTCCGCAAAGACAGCCAACAAAATCTCAGAGAAGGGACTCCGGTATGACCTTACCGTACCCTTCGCCCGCTACGTGGTGATGCATCGCAACGACATCACTTTCCCCTTCAAACGCTACCAAATACAACCGGTGTGGCGTGCGGACCGTCCACAGAAAGGGCGTTACCGCGAGTTTTTCCAGTGCGATGCCGACATCGTGGGATCGGACTCATTACTTAACGAGGTGGAACTGATCCAGATTATCGACAGAGTTTTTTCGCAATTTGGCATCCGTGTTTCGGTAAAGTTGAACAATCGCAAGATTCTTTCCGGCATTGCTGAAATTATCGGTGAAGCCGACAAGATCACCGATATCACCGTGGCTATCGACAAACTCGACAAGATCGGGACGGAAAAAGTAAATGAAGAATTGGCATCGAAAGGAATCAGCCAGAAGGCGATAGAAAAACTGCAACCCATCCTTTTACTAAGCGGCACTACCCGCGAAAAATTGGCAAAGCTGAAAGAGGTGTTGGCATCCTCGACCATCGGATTGAAGGGCGTGGAAGAACTCGAATATATCTTCGACAAAGCCGATTTGCTTTCACTGGAAAATGAGTTGACACTCGATCTTACATTGGCTCGGGGACTCAACTATTACACAGGTGCCATCATCGAAGTGAAGGCTCTCGATGTGGAAATCGGAAGCATCACCGGCGGTGGCAGATATGATAACCTGACCGGCATCTTTGGACTGCCCGGCGTTTCCGGTGTAGGTATATCATTTGGCGCCGACCGTATTTATGACGTATTGAACCAACTCAACCTTTTTCCGAAAGATTTCGTACATACGACCGACCTGCTGTTCGTCAATTTCGGTGAAACAGAAGCTGCTTACCTTCTTCCGTTGATGCAACAACTGAGAAGTGGCGGTATCCGTTGCGAACTCTATCCCGATGCGGCCAAAATGAAGAAACAGATGTCGTATGCCGACAGTAATCATATCCCCTTCGTCGCCATCGTAGGTGAAAACGAAATAAAAGAGAAAAAGATCACACTGAAGAATATGGAGACCGGAGAACAAAATCCCGTTACCCTGCAAGAGATTATCAGTAAAATTAATACACATGCATCATTGACGACTAAATCTTCCGTCTGACGATGTTTTACGACCCATTTCAGCTCGCATTCGCTAAAAGAGCAGAACTCGCTTTGCTCAAACAACTCCTCTTTTAATGCTCATTTCGAGCTATGGATTCCCGTAAAACATCTAAAGGACTTCGCTTTAGTCGCCAACGACGTAACTGTAAATAACAACTAAATGCTCAGTATAGAGAACGTAACCGTTGAGTTTGGCGGTTTCACATTGCTCGACCGGATATCATTCGTCCTGAACAGAAACGAACGGGTTGCCCTCGCCGGTAAGAACGGCGCGGGAAAATCGACCCTGCTGAAGATTATGGCAGGCCTGCAACAACCTACCGGTGGAGTTGTATCCCTCCCCAAAGGCGTCTCCATCGGTTACCTGCCCCAGCAGATGAAACTGAGTGACAACCATACCGTACGTGAAGAAGCTGCGCTTGCATTCGACCATCTTCAAAAGATGGAAAAGGAGTTGGAAGAGCTTCACACCGAAATGGCAGAGCGTACGGATTACGAGTCAGAGGCCTATCAGGCTGTGATTGAACGGGCAACCGACCTCCAGGAGTTGTTACAAATGTCGGGAATCCACAATTTCGAGGCCGAAGTGGAAAAGACGTTGATGGGACTGGGGTTTCTGCGGAGCGATTTCGACCGGCCGACCCGTGAGTTCAGCGGTGGCTGGCGCATGCGTATCGAACTGGCAAAGATATTATTGCAGGCACCGGATGTCCTGCTGCTCGACGAACCGACCAACCACCTCGATATAGAGTCGATCCAATGGTTGGAGTATTTTCTTACCACCCATTCCAATGCCGTGATGCTGGTATCGCACGACCGGGCCTTTCTGGATGCGGTGACCAACCGCACCATTGAGATCGTTCTGGGCAGTGCCCACGACTATAAGGTAAACTACTCCAAGTATCTGGAATTGCGCCGGGAGAGACGTGAACAACAGCAAAGGGCCTATGAAAACCAGCAAAAGCAAATCAAGGATACCGAAGAATTCATAGAACGGTTCCGGTACAAAGCGACCAAATCGAACCAGGTACAGTCGCGTATCAAACAACTGGAGAAAATAGAGCGGATTGAGGTAGACGAAGTGGATAACTCTCGGCTCAACCTGAAATTCCCCCCTGCACCGCGCTCCGGCTCCTACCCCATCATCATGGAGAATGTGTCGAAGAGTTATGGTGATCACCTTATCTTTAAAGATGTCACTCTCACTATCGAGCGAGGTGAAAAAGTAGCCTTCGTAGGGAAGAACGGCGAAGGGAAATCCACCCTCGTGAAGTGTATCATGCACGAGATCGATCATGAAGGAAAACTGGAATTGGGACATAACGTAAAAATCGGTTATTTTGCCCAGAACCAGGCGCAATTGCTGGATGAAGAGTTGACGGTATTCGACACCATCGATTATGTGGCCGCAGGTGATGTCCGCACAAGAATACGCGATATTCTGGGTGCATTTATGTTTGGAGGTGAAGCATCGGAGAAAAAGGTGAAAGTACTGTCCGGCGGTGAACGAAGCCGGCTGGCGATGATCCGGTTGCTCCTGGGACCGGTCAACCTGCTTATCCTGGATGAACCGACCAATCACCTCGACATTGCATCAAAGGAAGTACTGAAAAAGGCAATCAGTGAATTCGACGGGACAGCCATTATCGTATCGCACGACCGTGATTTCCTGAACGGGTTGGTCAGCAAAGTCTATGAATTTGGCGGTGGAGAAGTGAAAGAACACCTCGGAGGTATCTACGATTTTTTGGACAAGAAAAAGCTGGAAAACCTGCAACAACTGGAATTTCCCACAACTTCTACATCCAAAGAGGAAAACAAAAAAGTGGAAAAGAAACAGGAGGAACCTTCAGAAAACAAACTTAGCTACCAGGAGCAAAAAGAACTGAACAGGAAGCAGCGTAAGTTAGAGAAGCAGATTGAAGAAGCCGAAAATAAAATCGAGTTACTTGAAAAGAAGATATCAGAGATGGAAGCGACATTATCTACTCCCGAAGGTGCATCGGATATGGATTTACTGCAAAAGTACCTGGACACCAAAGCTCGGTTAGACCAGACAATGCACCACTGGGAACAGTTGCAAAACGATCTTTAAGCCGGAAGTTACGTTAATACTGGGTTTCAACATCACAAAGAGAAGAACCGGACAATCCTTCAAAAGAGTTCCAAGAATAAAAGAATCAAAATCAAGAAACAACAGAGAGAATGGGGAAGATCAGCAAATTTATCTACAATAAAATCCTCGGCTGGCGTGTCAGAGGCGAATTTCCTGTTCTCTCCAAATGCGTGATTGCCGTGGCGCCTCATACCAGTAACTGGGATTTCCTGATCGCGAAGCTGGCCTATGCTTCTATCGGCAGGACGGCCAATTTCCTGATCAAGGCGGAATGGTTCGTATTCCCTTTCAACCTGTTTTTTAAAAGTCTGGGAGGTATTCCCGTAACCCGCGAAAAGAATTCCTCACTCACCGACTCTCTTGCCGCCGAGTTCAACCGGCGCAATCAGATGCAACTGGCTATCACCCCCGAAGGCACCCGTAAGCCGGTACAGGAATGGAAACGGGGATTTTACTACATTGCCTTCAAGGCTGGAGTTCCGATATTATTGGTCGGTCTTGATTACGGTAAAAAGGAAGCCATCTCCCTTGGCCTTATTTATCCGTCAGGCGATTATGAAAAGGATATCCAAGAAATCAAATCCCGCTACAAAGGAATTCAGGCTAAGAAACCCGGGAACTTTTTACTGTAAAATACCAGGATAGTCAACGAAAAATCAAAATATCGCCTATTATCCGAAACTCAACTCTCCACTTTAGAATGGACACTACAGCACCGGAAATAAATATTTCTAATGAACAAAAATAAATTTTGTTCAACAATGATTGGATAAAATCGTTTAGTAGAGGTTATCTTTGCCAAAAATTGCATTCAATGAACTACACTGCCTATTTGTTTGATTTCGATTACACGTTAGCCGATTCATCACGGGGAATTGTTACATGTTTCAGGAATGTCCTTGACCGTCGCCAATTTACAGGTATCACCGACGAAGCAATCAAACGTACGATCGGGAAAACGTTAAAAGAATCGTTCTCTATCCTTACAGGGGTAGCCGATCCGGAACTGTTGGCCTCCATGCAAAAAGAATATTCTGTAGAGGCAGATATCCATATGAATGCCAATACGGTGCTTTTTCCTGAAACTGTAACTGTACTGACCAAACTGAAGAAACAAGGAGTGAAGATCGGGATTGTTTCTACCAAATTTCATTTCAGGATACAGAGTTACCTGAAAGATTACTTTCCAAATGATTTTTTTGATGTGATCATCGGGGGTGAAGACGTAGAATCACATAAACCTTCGCCGGAAGGTATATTCCTCGCACTTGATCGATTGAATTGCACTCCGGAGAAAACATTGTACATCGGAGACTCTGAAGTCGATGCCGAAACAGCACAAGCGGCCGGTATAGACTTCGCCGGCATACTGACCGGAATGACAACAGCTGAAGAACTTCGTGCTTTTCCGCACCGGCTTATCTTGACTGATTTAAACGATTTGTTGCTTCCTCCTGCGCAGAAAGTCTGGAAAAATACTTGCCATATAAACTTTCAACTCCGGAAATGCATTGCGTTCCAAAGGTTGCTGCATATCAAAAGAATCAGAGGACGTTCAATACCCGGGGCTAACATGGAGGAGACCACTCTTTGCAAGAACTGTGGATATACGTTCAGCGGAAATTATTGTAACCATTGCGCCCAAAGTAAAGATACACGACGATTTAACTTTCGTTCAGGTATTTTACATGCATTAGGAGGATTAAGCAATATCGATCGCGGTTTCGGATATACATTAATCGAACTGTTATCCCGGCCGGGCTACATGATCAATGATTTCATAGCGGGAAAACGTGTCCGCTATTTCCGCCCTTTTCAGACACTTTTTGTATTGGCAGCCGTATATATCTTGATGGTCCAGTTTATCGATCCGGATGCCTTAAAGAAGAATGATGCTGGTAAACCGACAAAACAACAGGAAACAGAAGATGTCAGAAATCAGCCACAGAGGGAGTTGGACATCAAGGAAGATAAAACCGGTAAGACAGAAACCTCTCCTGACGAAATAGACAAGGTCGTAGATAATATTGAAAACAAGTTGTCATACCTTTATGAAAGAGAACCGTCGGAGAATTCTTTTATCCAAAGGGTATGGGATATTTTAAAGAACTGGGCACATGGGAACAAAGCGGTCAGTATCATTTTCACGCTTCCCCTTTTCGCTTTGGCTACCCGTATGGCTTTTCGTAAACGGACCTATAACCGCCATTATAATTACACCGAACATATTTTTGTGCAAACATATATTGCCTGCCAGGTACTGCTTATAAGTTCTATTTTTTTGCTGATCCGTGGGAAGGCTGAAGTAAACAGCTTATATAATATATCCAATTTAGGTATATTTGCATTGTTTGTCTGGGATTACAAGCAGCTTTTCCGTGGAACTTGGTGGCAAACTCTCAGACGGACAATATTGATGTTCTTTTATAGCCTTCTACTTATCGTTTTCATCGCGATCCTACTCATTGCCCTTCTCATAGCAGGAGCATTCCTTTCAGAATTATTTGGCTTCTGATGATCCAATGGGTATCTGATAATCCAATAGGTAAGGGATAATAGGCTATTGGTATATGGGTATGGGATCTGGTAATTAGTAATTAGTAATTGGTAATTAGTAATTGGTAATTAGTAATTGGTAATTGGTAATTAGTAATTAGTAATTAACAATGAATCAGTCCTTAAAATCTAGCGAGAGTTGGACAGCTTCGAGTGGTAGGTGAGCCTGGTCGGCATCGGCGTTTTTCAGGGTGAGTCCCATCAGCCGGATTTTTTTCTCTTCCAGGTCATCTACATGGAACAGCAGTTCTTTTCCTAATTCAAACAACTCCTGGTAGGTCTTGATATAATAGTTCACAGTCCTGCTCCGGGTAATGATCGTGAAATCGGCATACTTGATCTTCAGTGTGAGCGTCTTGGCAAGAAATTTCCTCTTTTCAGCCCTTCGGGATACTTCACGGGCAATTTCATCGAGGGCGCCCAGCATATCCACAATTTCATTCAGGTCCTCCGGAAAAGTCTCTTCGGCACCCAACGATTTACGAACTCTCTCCGACTCCACTTCCCTGTCGTCTACTCCTCTCGCAAAATGATAATAGGCAATCCCGGCTTTCCCGAACTCACGTACCAAATCAACTTCGTTCCACTGTTTCAGGTCGTATCCGGTTTTGATTCCGAGGTCCGCCATTCTCGCTGCCGTCACTTTCCCCACTCCAAAGAACTTGCCTATCGGCAATTGATCTATAAAATCCTCCGCTTTATCCGGTTCAATCACAAAGAGTCCGTCCGGCTTTTTATAGTCGGATGCAATCTTTGCCAGAAATTTGTTATAGGAAACACCGGCTGACGCTGTGAGGCGTATACGGTTAAATATCTTCAGTTTGATCTCTTTTGCAATCATGGTGGCGGAACGGAGTCCCCTATGGTTCACAGTCACATCGAGAAATGCCTCATCGAGAGAAAGCGGTTCCACTTTATCGGTATATTCAAGGAAGATCTGCATGATCTGGTTCGACACATTCCGATAGATATCGAATCGGGGCATGACAAAGATAATGTGAGGACATTTTCGAAGTGCCGTTACCGAAGCCATTGCCGAATGAACACCATATTTGCGTGCTTCGTAACTCGCCGCGGCAACCACCCCCCGTTTCTCACCATACCCCACAGCAACCGGTTTACCCCGAAGTTCGGGATTATCGCGCTGTTCAATGGATGCGTAGAAGGCATCCATGTCGATATGGATTATCTTCTTATGGTTCATGGTAACAAATGTAGTTTCAATTTATTACAATTCAAAAAGAAAGACAGAAAAACTCCTCAAATCTATTTATCCTCTGGAATAAAATTTTTCCAACCGCTTTATCTCAGATTTGAACGGTTCACCCTTATAAATCGAGGCTTATACCTCCCATGAATGTAGCACGGGGCATCGGGAAGCCAAACATGGTCTCATATTTTTGCGCCAGCAGGTTATCCCCTTTTACAAAAATTTTCATCCATTCCAACGCACGGTAATCAACCCGTGCATCCACTAACGTGAAATTGGTTGTTTGGACATTCTCTCCTGTCGATAGATAAAGGTGACCTATAACTTGTGCTCCGGCGCCAAGCGTGAATCTGCCCGGAGAATAAGTCACACCGGCATAAAACTTGTTGCGGGGTGCTCCGGTGATGGGTGTGTCCATATGCAGATAGCTATAATTGGAGTTTACATTCAGGTTGTCCAGTATGCGGTAATTCATGCTGAACTCGATCCCCTTATTGGCAAACTCACCTACATTCTGGTTTTGCGGTCGGCCGTCTACCTGTACAACCTCTACGATATTATCCCCTTCCATGTAATAGAGGCTCATTTCCATCGACAGGCGGTTTTCCAATAAACGCTGGCTCACTGTAAAATCATAACTGATGCTTCTTTCAGGAAGCAACTCCTCATTGGCCGGTTCATACATGTACAGTTCCCTCATGTTGGGCGTCCTGAATCCTTTGGAAACCGACAGTTTCAGATGTGTTTCCGGTGCAGCTTTGTATGATATACCGGCCTGAGGAACCCATTCGTTCCCGTACAGTTTATGATTTTCGAGACGTAATCCGGCATTCAGTAAAAAACGGCCGAGTTCCTGGTGACTAAACAGATATCCGGCTACCTCGTGCAGTTTTATATGGTCTGCGTAGATTTCAGTTTCAGGGTTTCTATAAGCATTTCCACCATATAGCTTCAGGTCAAATCCTCCGGTAATGGTGTTTCCCTTAAACAGTCCAACCGACTGGAAAATGTTGACTCCACCCATATAGTCGGTTGAATGGAAAAGATATTCCTGCGGATTTTGCCCTTCAAAATGTCCATCGTTTATCTTGTGATTTCCCCAGTTATAGTAGAAATTGACAGCGCCGCTTGTCTTGCCGTAATTATTCTCGATGGATAAACCGGACATCCCCCGTAGCACGTCGGTTGTTCCGTCGAGCATGGGTTGAGTTACAGTCCCCGGGTTTTGGCCGTTGGCTTTGGCAATATTGATGTTTCCGGTTACTTTCCACTCGTTGGATAGATCATATCCCAATTTTGCATATCCACTCCATGAGTCGTACTCAGAATTAACACGATGTCCGTCAGTGCGTTCGTAGTTACCGCTAACAACTCCCGAAAACTTACCATTACGGTAACTGTCCGTCAGGGAGTAGCGCTGCGTTCCGTAAGAACCACCCATCAACCTTACATTTAACCGGTTGCCATCTGCCAACGCCTTACGGGTAATAATATTGATTGTACCACCCATAGCGTTCGAACCGTATAGCACCGAAGCCGCTCCACGCGATACCTCTACACGTTGTGCATCGGAAGCGATATAGGCATCGGCTACGGGATGACCAAAAATAGTAGCATATTGGGGATGTCCATCGATCAGGATCAGTACACGACCCGCCCCTCCGGAGAAACCACGCAGGCTGATTCCCCCTGCCGCTCCACCGGAAACTCCATACCCCGCCATTCCCCGTGTAGTCACGAAAAGGCTGGGAACCTGCCGTGACAAGGCAGGGAGTAAATTGGTTTCTCCACTTTGTTCCAGTGTGTTGCGACTTACAATACTTACAGGCACCGGCATCACGTCACGTGAAATAGCTACCCGTGATCCGGTAACGATTACTTCATCCAGATCATAGCTGTTACTTACGCCGATGGTGTCCGGCCTATGTTGATTTTGTCCGTTTATTACTGCTGAAAATAGCAGAAATGCCCCCAATAAATTACTAAACTTATTCATCTAATCGTATCACATATTTATATTGTTACTGATCTTCAATATACTAACAAGGCAGTCTATGCCTGACTGCCTTGCCATGAAGATTTTTCTCTACAAATTTAACTATTTACTTCAAATTCTCCTTAAAAAATGTATACAGTTTATTAAATGGAATACCATGTGCCCTGCCGTACAAATCAATGGAATGATGACATTTTACGACATTCATCAGCACATTTCCTGCAAGCTTCAGCACATTTCCGACAGTGATCATGCGGGTGTTTCTCACACTCCTCAGCGCATTGGTCGCATATTTCAGCACACAGTCTGCATATTTCTTTCGCTTTCTCACTGCCCAGACTCATCAACTGGGCGGCAGCATAACATATTGCAGCGCATTCCATATCCGTTTGGATACATTTTGCCATCATTTTCACATCTTCTTCTTTCGTGCATGAAGAAGCACAATAATTACACGCACTTGCACAGGCGAGGCAAGAATCGATACATGATTTATAATCCTGAAATGTTGTCATAGCTATTATTTTTAATGGTAAAGTACCTGATTTATAACTTATCCAACTGCTGATTAAACCAATCACGGATTTCATCTTTGGCTTTACCGGTTTTCTGTTGGATTTTTCCATACAATTCATCTTCTTTACCTTCTTCATAAAGAAGATCATCATCTGTCAGGTCGGCCCATTCCTGTTTAGCGCGTCCTCTTAACTCGTTCCATTTTCCTTTAAACCTTAAATCATCCATAACCAATAGTCTTTAAAAGAGCTCCTTCATTGAAAACTCTATATATAAAACAAGACCTACTTTATGAATGTTCGTCCTTTCAGGCTCCTTAACCAGGCTCTATTTTATTTAACCTTTTCATTATAAGGATATAGTAAAGATGCCAGGCGTATCCTACGACCTACTTGGTTCGCGCTTCCCTTTCAGTAAGTTCTGTAAAATCCCCTCCATTATCCGATTACAGTTTTCTGCATACACCATTGTGCCGGATTTTATCTGCTCTGCGGTTTGTATATAATGGCTTTCATGAAGTTCATCCGCACAGTTCTCCGATATCAAACTGACGGTTTCTCCGGTTACTTCCAGATGGAATTGCAAACCTATCACATTTTCATTATAACAAAACGCCTGATTGGTATTGGCGTCAGATGAAAGCAGATTGAGCCCGTCCTTTGGTATTTCAAACCTGTCGCCATGCCAATGAAAAACGGTCGGATTGTCTTTGAACAATCCATAAAACCAAGCTAATTGCTTACTTTCCTGCGTACACATTACAGGAAACCAGCCGATTTCCTTATGCGCCGCCTTATCTACTTTAACACCCAGGCATTCGGCTATAAGTTGGGCACCCAGACAAATACCCAATACTTTTTTACCGGATTGAATACAGTTCCTGATAAATACCTTTTCCTCTTTTAACCAGGAAAAACGATTCTCATCATAGACACCCATTGGACCACCCATGACAATCAAAACATCTATATCTTTTGCATCGGGTAAATGATAGCTTTCCCCATAAAACCGGGTATATGAAATGGAATGATTGTTCTTCACCAACCAACTCTCAATATAACCCAACCCTTCGAAGGGTACATGCTGTAAGCAATGTACTTTCATATTACTTTTCAAATATAAACGGGATTTTTATTGTATCATCTGCAATCTCAGCATTCAGCATATTATCCGTTTTCCAGTATCTGATCGTTTTAGGAAAATCATTCAACCTGTTTTCACAAGTAAAAGAATTATTTTCATAAGCAATCACTTTAAAATCGGTT
The DNA here is from genome assembly GCF_040307845.1 of Proteiniphilum sp. Lineage (GTDB taxonomy): Bacteria > Bacteroidota > Bacteroidia > Bacteroidales > Dysgonomonadaceae > Proteiniphilum. Next base: position 29,299 of record NZ_JAWRIS010000060.1, on the reverse strand, counting down.
GATTCCTGATCACCCGGGGTTTTCACCTGAAAATACCAAGTTCCATTCACAGGTGACAAAATCATATTTTCTTTCCAAATAGTATCAGCGTCTTGTAAAGTAAAACCCTCCCCGATATAGGTTGAGTCGTTCTCCTTTTTCCAATTCTCAAAAGTCTTTTTTCCATCCTCATCATTCGTTCTATTCCATTCTGCGAGTAAAAAATCAAAATCATATTCTGCATAAGAGAATACCTTATTGGAATTATCTGTCTTATTGGAAGAACAGGATAGAACAAAAAGCATGACAAAGAGCACCATAATTCGACTGATTGTTTTCATTTTATATCTATTTTAGAATGGAAAAAAACTTTTATCTCTATTCCGGGCATATATTTGTCAACCCTGCTTATTTAATGAGAATGTCCGTATTACCCTTTCTTTTTCCAGACGGAATTTAGGAGTGATTGATGGCTGGTTGGCGTCTTCCTTATCCCTGTAACCGATAGCAACAGCAAACAATGTTTTATATTCATCCTGTTGTAAAATGCGGTCATAGGCATCGGTCTCAACTCCTTCCATCGGCGTGGAGTCAATACCCATACTTGCACAGGCGCTTAAAAAGAAGCCCAATGAAATATATACCTGACAAGATAACCATGATTTAATTCCGGCCTCACCCTTCGGTTTCACCATCCGGTTGTAATAAGAGCCGGATCTTTCGGGGAGACGGGAAAGATTCCTGTTCTCAAAATCCTCCACATTTCCAATCACGCTGAAAACAACAATATGGCTGGCGTCATTGACTTTCTCTTCGTTATGAAACGACACTTTCGACAATTCACTTTTCGTTTTCACATCCGAAATAAAAGTGAATTTCCAGGGTTGACTATTTATAGAAGAAGGGCTTAACCGCAGAATTTCTTTCAGTTTTTCGATTATCTCATCAGCGATTTTCCCATTCGGGTCATATTTTTTGGTTGTGTACCTGCTCTTTGCAATATCTAAAAAACACATATCTTTAAAATTGAATTACACCATATTTTTTGCAGACACAAATATAGCGAAAGTTGAGAGAAAAAAGTACATCCTATATCTTAAGACCCTTATCCAAGAAAATGGCTGATTCATTTTATTGACCAGCCATTCCTATGTTTATTATACTTTTAAATCTTGTCGAGTGCCTGTTGCAGATCAGCCTTTATATCGTCAATATTTTCAATACCGACCGAAATACGAAGCAATCCGGGTTCAACACCACTTGCCCTTTGGGCTTCAGGCGATAATTGCTCATGCGTAGTAGCCGCCGGGTGGATGATGAGCGATTTGGTATCTCCCACATTGGCAAGATGACTTAGCAACTGCACGTTATCGATCAGTTTATCGGCATCTTCCGGTGCTCCTTTCAATTTAAAGGTAAGCACAGCTCCCGGTCCCTTAGGGAAATATTTCTGTGCCAGAGCATAGTATTTGCTGCTCTTCAACCCGGGATAATTCACATATTCAACCTTTGGATGCTGTTCAAGCCATTCGGCCAGCGCCTGCGTATTCTCCACATGACGTTCGAGACGAAGAGAGAGAGTTTCCAATCCCTGTACCAGGAGGAAGGAATTGAACGGACTGATGGTGTTTCCCCAATCGCGCAATCCCTCTACCCGCGCACGGATATTGAAAGCAATGTTGCCGAACTGGCTGTCAGCCCCGAATACATCCCAGAAGACCAATCCATGATAACTTTCCGACGGTTGGGTGAAAGAAGGAAATTTACCGTTTCCCCAATTGAATTTACCGCTATCCACAATCACTCCGCCAAGGGATGTTCCGTGACCACCGATCCATTTGGTAGCCGACTCGACCACTACCGCCGCACCATGTTCAATGGGTCGGAAGAGATAACCGCCCGCACCGAATGTATTATCTACAAACAGTGGGATGTCGTGCCGATGGGCCACTTCGGCAATGGCATCGAAATCAGGAATATTCAATTCAGGATTACCGACCGACTCCAGATAAATGGCTTTGGTATTGTTGTCGATCAGTTTTTCAAACTCTTCGGGATTTTCATTTGGCGTAAAGCGTACTTCAATACCTAAACGTTTGAATTGCGATTTGAATTGATTATAAGTACCTCCATACAGGAAAGGCGTAGATACAAAATTATCGCCCACCTCCAGGATATTGTTCAGCGCGATGAATTGTGCCGATTGCCCCGATGAAGTCGCCAATCCGGTCACACCGCCTTCCAGGGCAGCCACACGCTTTTCAAAAACGTCAGTGGTAGGATTCTGCAAACGGGTATAGATATTTCCGAACTTTCGAAGACCAAAGAGATCAGCACCATCCTTTGCATCCTCAAATACGTAGGATGAGGTCTGATATATGGGTAAAGCACGTGAATGCGTTGTTTTGTCTACTTCTTGACCTGCATGAACCTGCAGGGTTTCAAATTTATAACTGCTCATATTGATACTATTTTAAATAAAATATACGATGTGTAAATAAAAATATTGAAGTTGTTTTGACGCTACAAAGGTAGGATAAGCCATATGGTAGCACAATACCACAAATATAGTATATTTTCACCTTTTAGCATACATTAAGCACGGCCGGGAAATCTACATTATAAATACAACAACCTACACATCAAAATCTCCTGAGCGGAAGCGTTTCTTTCCGGATTGCCGTTTTTTATCGTCCAACCGTTTTTGTACGGATTGGAATGTGGGTTTGGTAGCGATCCGTTTTCTTTCCGGCTTGAGAGCCTCGCGAATAAGAAGCCGGAATTTCCCGGTCACCGCTTTTTTATTGATCCATTGGGTACGTTCGGAATCACTGCTGATCTGTAGTACTCCGTTTTTACTAATTCGGTTGGACATTTTTTTGAGGATGAGTTGTTTCTGAAGTTCGGTAAGATTTTCCGATCCATTTACGTCGAATGAGAGCACCACTTTCGATGCCACTTTATTCACATTCTGTCCGCCACTACCACTACTTCTCACAGCGGTAAACACACATTCTTCAATCAGCTTTTCTATGTCAAACTCCATCATTATATTGATTTGAACCTCCCCGAAACACATTTTATATTCTGCAAATACAATGAAAGCCGAACGGGTAAGCCAAATTTGTTTGAGCTTGTCTGAGGCGCATCTTATATTCTACAAATATAGCCTTTTTATACAAAAACAGTATTTCCATAAAGAATGTTTTGAAACTTTTGCTTAACTTCGTAGTCTGTTCATTCAGACAACAAAATGCATACTTATATCATTGCCGACAATCAGGATATTACACGTGAAGGGCTTATTTCCGTACTGAGATCACAGGACATAAAAAACCGCGTGGAAACGGCTCATACCCGCGCCGAATTGCAAATACGGCTGCGCAACTATCCCGAGTCGGTTGTAATATTGGATTATACGTTATTTGATTTTGTTTCCGTCAATCAACTTTTAAACATGAAGATGGGAGCAAAGCAATCCTCATGGATCTTGTTTTCCGAAGAATTAGAGGATCATTTTCTTCGTCAGATATTGTTGATCGATACCGGTATCAGCGTAGTGATGAAGCACAATTCGCTGCAAAATATACTTGACGCCGTTATCTGTGCCACTTATGGTGAAACCTATCTGTGCGATATCGCAGAGTCAATACTAAAGGACAGCAATCCGCAGAAAAAAGAGTCGGATACTCTGACCGCCTCAGAGAAAAATATCCTACGGGAAATAGCCCTGGGAAAGACCACCAAAGAGATAGCTTTTGAGAAACACCTCAGTTTTCATACCGTAAATACTCACCGCCGGAACATTTTCCGGAAGCTGACTGTAAATAATGCACATGAAGCGACGAAGTATGCATTGCAAGCCGGTTTGATCGATCTGATGGAGTACTATATTTAGTGCAGTTTTGGATATAATATCAAGATAGTATGGATTTAAAATCTAACGAACCGTTCTGGCTGGTAAAGAATGGATTACTGGCCTCTTATCCCTCACTCCACAGCGATGCCGGATGTGATGTCCTGGTAATTGGCGGTGGTATTACCGGCAGCCTGATAGCGCACCAATGTGTTGGAGAAGGATACAAAACTATACTGATAGATAAGCGAGAGGTATGCACCGGAAGTTCTTCCGCGACTACATCGATGCTCCAGTTCGAAATCGATACCCCTCTGTATAAATTGATTGAACTGATTGGAGAGAAAGGAGCCATTGCAAGTTACGAGGCATGTTACAAGTCAATCGACCAATTGGGTGAAATTGCTTTCAGGATAAAATCAAAAGCCGGGTTCAGGAAAAAAGATTCACTCTATTTTGCCGCTTTTAAAAAGGATGTGGATTGGCTTAAGAAGGAACTTGAAACACGAAACAAGGATGGCTTTGAAGGAAAATGGCTTGACGGGGAAAAAATCCTAAAAAAATATGGCATACATGGAACATACGGTGGTATTCTCTCCACCCAGGGAGGAAGCATAGATGCTTTCTGCCTGGCACATGAATTACTGGAATACAATCACAAGAAAGGATTGGATATCTATGATAAAACCGAACTGACGGGTGTAGATCACAAAAAGGGCTTTAATCTCTGTACTACTGCTACCGGAGCAGTCATCAAAGCAAAAAAAATAATCTATTGCGTAGGTTACGAAGCTGCCGGCATGATCAAGGAGAAATTTGTGGATTTGCTCAGTACCTATGCTATTATTTCGGAAGTAGATGAAAAACTCTACCAACAATATAAAGACGTGCTTATCTGGAATACGGCCGATCCTTATCTATACATGCGTACTTCGGATGACGGGCGCTTTCTGGTTGGCGGTGAAGACGAAGAGTTTCGGAATCCAATCAAACGTGATGCCCTGATCGGTCAAAAAGAACAGAAGCTTATCAAAGCTTTCAAAAAATTGTTTCCCGACAAGGCATTCTATTCCGATTTTGCATGGGCAGGGACTTTCGGCCAGACCAAAGACGGACTACCTTATATCGGTGAACACGCCGATTTCAAAAACTCCTATTTTGTGTGTGGTTTTGGAGGTAATGGCATCACTTTCTCCGTCACCGGAATGGAAATGGTTTCCAACTGGTTGCAAGGGAGAAAGCACCGGTTGTCACCCTATTTTGCCTTTGGACGATAGCTTATTATCCGGACAATATCGCTTACCGGACACATTGAGCGCAAACACCTTTCATCACGAAATTGACATTTTCAAGACGAAAGTGCCGGGGTAAAGGTATGTCGGGGATAGAAATACTTTCCATGCAATAGGTGTTACCACATTTGTTACAATGGAAATGCACATGCAGGTCGCCCAGGGAGCACTGGCAATCATCACGGCAAACTGAATATTTTATGGAACCGGAACCATCGTCGATGCTATGGATGAGATGGTGTTGATGAAACAGCTTTATTGTGCGGGATAATGTGGATTTATCAACTGTTCCCATTTCAGCCTCCAGATCGGAAAGACTAAAAGCGGAGTTGTGGCTAAGCATAGCCTTCAATGCCAGCATCCTGATGGCCGTCGGCTTTATATCCCTGTGATGAAGTATTTTTTCTATATGTTCCGTATCCATAAATTGCAGACTATTTACCCAATATAAAATGTAAATATAACTATTGCAATCCAACTACAAACAATATAACCTTAAAACTTCTTCCTCATGATGCGGATGGAGTTGAAAATGGCCAGTAACGATACACCCACATCTGCAAATACCGCTTCCCACAAAGTGGCCATTCCTCCTGCTCCGAGTATCAACACGATAAGTTTGACACCAAAAGCCATAGAAATATTCTGAATTACAATCCTCCGGGTAGTTTTGCCGATACGGATCGCCGTCGGTATTTTAGATGGCTGGTCAGTCTGAATGACCACATCCGCCGTTTCGATGGCGACATCGCTTCCCAAACCACCCATTGCGATACCCACATCACTCATGGCCAGCACCGGGCCATCATTTATTCCATCTCCCACAAAAGCCACTTTATTGGATGGATCATCCCTAAGTGCTTCAAGTTTTTCTACCTTCCCCTCAGGCAACAGGTCTCCGTAAGCTCGATCAATACCCAGTTCTCCGGCCAGCTTCGACACGATAGCCTGTTTATCACCGGAAAGCATCACTATATTCTTGATCCCGACTGCGTGCAACGCCTCGATCGCCACTTCCGTATCGTCCTTCAACACGTCGGCCACAACAATATACCCGGCATATTTGCTATCAATCGCGCATAAGACTGTAGTCTCCGGGATATCTGCAACTGCCGGGGGAAAAGCAATACTATTGGCATATAACAGTTTTGTATTTCCAACGAGTATCTTCTTCCCATCGAATTCAGCTTCAACACCTTGTCCTGCAACCTCCCTGACATTCACAGGTTGCCCAAAGTAGATATTGCTCTTGGGCATTGAAGACACAATGGCCCGGGCAATAGGGTGGTTGCTTTGCGTTTCCACCATAGCCACGGTATGGAGCAGTTCCTCTTTCGGAATACCTTCTACGGGAACGATATCCTGCACTTTGAATACCCCTTTTGTCAAAGTACCGGTCTTGTCCATCACTACAGTATTAATCTTTGTAATGGCATCCAGATAATTACTGCCTTTGAACAGGATACCCTGACGAGACGCTGCACCGATCCCTCCGAAATAACCCAATGGAATACTGATCACCAACGCGCATGGGCAGGATATGACCAGAAATACCAATCCACGATATAACCAATCATTGAACAGATATACAAATCCAGCGTCAATGAACGACCATACCCAGGGCAATACGACAATCAGTACAGCCAATGCAGTGACAACCGGGGTATAGATACGGGCGAATTTGCGGATAAACTGTTCAGCCGGGGCCTTCCGTTCGGTGGCATTTTGCACGAGTTCTAAAATGCGGGCAAGCGCACTTTGCCCAAACGGTCGGGTAACCTTTATCCGGCAGACACTGTCAGTAGCGATCATACCTGCCAGTACTTCTTCATCTCTTTTGATATTGCGGGGAACACTTTCTCCCGTCAGTGCCGAAGTATTGAATGAAGCTGAATCGGAAAGCACAATACCGTCCAACGGAACCCGCTCACCTACCTTTACCTCGATAGTCTCTCCTACTCTTACGTCTTCCGACAAAACAGTCTCAATGCCATCACCCCTGACCACAGATGTTTTTTCAGGACGGATATCGAGTAATGTACCAATATTCCGCTTAGCACGGTTGACAGCTCTTTGCTGGAATAGTTCCCCAATGGAATAGAACAGCATAACCGCTACTCCTTCCGGGTATTCACCGATAAAGAAAGCGCCGATCGTAGCGATACCCATCAAGGTGAATTCGTTGAAAATATCCTTTCCCAGCATGGCTTCCCCGGCTTCTTTCAACACAGGAACGCCAACCGGCAGGTAAGCAACAAGGTACCATGACAACCTTATCCACTGATTTTCAAAAAGGGAAATACCGGTTGCGGACATGATTATACCAATGATTAACAGGATGGATGATGCCAATATCCTTATGATGGCTACCGAATAAGAGCCATTACCACAACAATCTGCCATAACTTTTATGTTTTACTATGTATGCAACAACAAAACTACAACCAATCCGGTGCAACTGGGTTGCAAAAAAGAATTATCTTTGTGAATCATAAATAAAATCCATTGGATTTATTGCATCCCCAATGATTTCCGGTAATGGGGAAATTAAAATCACGAATAATGAATGAGTTCTAATCAGGAAAGCGCTTCTCAATGGTTGGGCAAGAAGGTTACAGAAGCAAAAGGGACATACCTGGCTGCCTCGGTATTTACCGTTATAAGCGCGACAAGTTTTGTTGTTTTCTGCTGGTATTTGTCGCAGTTTGCTTCAGCGTGGGTCGACAAAGGAATTGTGCAACCCGACAGGTTACTATACGCTTCACTGTTCCTCACCGGCAGGTATCTCTTTGCCCATTTTGCATCGCAGTTCAACTACAACGCCGCCAATATCATCGTTTCCAAAATCAAGAAAAAAATCTATCCCCTGTTGCTTAACAACAGCCAACTGGACTCTACTTCAAGCGCTTTATATGTTACCCGGATAAGTGACGACCTAAAGCCTTTTTATGCCTTTTTCATTCCCTACTCCGTGGCCACTGCATTGGTCAGCACGGTATTGCTGATTATCTGCTTCTGGATTGAAAAATGGGTGGGGATCATCCTATTGATAGCACTGCTGGTCATCCCGATGCAGATGGCTGTTATTGGCATTGGTGCTGAATCGCTTCACAAAAAACACACCAACCTTTTCCTGAAATATTCGGCAGTATTCTATAACCGTCTCCAAACCATTGCGGAGATCGTCAATCTGGATAACTTCAAAGCGCAGTACAGCTTCTTATCGGGAAAAAGCAAAGAGTTAAGCAAAGCGACCTCCAGTGTAATGCGGGTGGCTTTCCTGTCATCTACCGCCCTGGAACTTTTCGTTACGATTGCCATTGCCGCTATTGCCATTTACCTCGGGATGAGTCTGCTTGGCATTATGCCCGGCCCCAATTACGGAAAGGGATACGATTTCGGTACCGCGCTCTTCTTGCTGACCATCACGCCCTATTTTTTCTTTTATATGCGGAAATTCGTGGGTGCTTACCACGACCGGAACAAGGCTTTGGCATCAGCGGAATTGTTAATGCCGGTGCTGAACCGGGAAGTCGCCCCTCCTTTGGCAGATATCCATCAGGAGATTACTCGTTTTGAAATCAAAGGGCTGCATTTTGCTTATCCCGACTCGCCGGTTAAAGTACTGAACAACATCCACCTGCAGTTGCCTGTAAAAGGATTGGTATTGGTGAAAGGTATTTCCGGATCCGGAAAGTCTACCCTGCTGAAAATTTGTACCGGCAGCCTGTTCCCGCAGGAGGGCATGGTTTCAATCAACGGAAAAGACAACGAATGGTCGCACCAATGGTTGAAAGAAAATTCCTCTTATATGAACCAGTTCCCGTTTATCTTCGACGGAACATTAAGATATAATGTTTTCCTTGAGAAAGTGGCGGATCAACGAACCGGGTACCCCGAATTTATGGATAAGATACTTGCTAAAAAGGAAGAGGGCTGGCAAACCGAATTGACTCATAACGGGAAGCAACTTTCAGGTGGAGAAAGACAACTGGTGACGCTTGCAAGAATGATACTACACCCCAGGCCGGTGGCGATCCTGGATGAACCAACAGCTAATCTGGATAGCGATACGATTGAAGTCATTCTTCCTCAAATTGTCAAATTATCACAGGAACGCCTGGTTATTGTAGCTTCCCACGAGAAGATGTTCGATGCGGTGGCGGATGCAACGCTCAACTTAAACTGGGGGGAACAGGTCTGATGTGATGATGTGATGTTTGGTTGATGTGTGAATGATGTGTGAATGATGTGTGAATGATGGGACTGATGTGGTGATTCCGATGAATCGGAACAGGTGATGATGATGAAAAAAGAAAAAAATCGAATGCAGAAATTTATTACAAAACATATTTTGCAGCCTTTTGCTGGAAAATGGGCAAGAGGCTTCTTGCTGCTGGCCTTATGGACGGCGGCATTTATTGCTATGCCTGCCGTTTCGGGATGGTTCCTGGCTATCTGTAGCGTGGCGTTCATCACGGCCAACACCGCATTTTCCTACCTGATCCCTTCCGCCATCATTCGCCTGTTGGCGCTACTACGTACTGCCACAAGATATTTCGAGCGAATAGATACTCACACAACCACACTCGACGCGCAACAGGATATCCAATTAAAGATATTCCGGTCTGTAGCCAAATTTCCTTATTTCAAAAAACAGGTCAACAACAACTCCACATTACTGGAGAACAGTACTCAGGGTGTTGAACAGATACTGAACCATATCCTCTTATGGATTATGCCACTGTGGGCATTGGTAGTTTCCCTCGTCATCTACTTTGCTTTTCTTATTCTGTTCTCACAAACTATTGCCATAGAATTTTTGATTTCCGGCGCCATACTCCTGTTTATTGTTCCTCAATTCTTTTTCCGAAAAAACGGAAAATTGTATGATGCACTCAAAACACATCGGGATGAGAATAATCAGACGCTTATCGAGAGTTTCCGGGGGCGGATAGAGATCTCGAAATACAATATGGAAGAGAAAGTCATCGGGCAATACGAACAAAAACTGGGACAACTGGAACGATTGGAAAACAAACTACAAACCAATTCATTCTATCTGCAACTGATTGCAGGTCTCGGATTTAGCTATATCGCCACTTTTCTGCTCTGGAATTCGGCCAATTACGCGATCGACGCTTCCACAGCCATAGGTATCTTTTTCGGTATCATGGCACAAGCCGAACTGGCGGAAATGCTTTTTTCCGGAAAATCGGAAAAAAGTGCGGTCAGGCAGCAGATCAACGATGTCGAGTCAATTATCCAACAAGGTGAACAGCCCGTTGAGAGGGTACAGGTAAGTTCTGCCCTTGAAAATCTGACCCTGACCGGCGTGAGTGCAAAAATTCCCGAGACACCTGTTCGCACGTCAGAGGTGTCGTTAGAGATCAGGAAAGGAGAATGGATTGCGATCTTTGGTGAAACGGGGAAAGGGAAAACCACCCTGCTGAACAGCCTTTTTTACCCTGAGTACCGCCGCAGTGGCTCGTTGATATGGAACGGCGAAAAAGAATTGAACCATTTACCCGTACCTGAAGCTGTCTATGTCACCCAAAAAGCCTATCTACTTACCGGTACCTTGCGTGAGAACTTCGAAGGTTATCCCGATGAAGCGATTGAACAGGTATTACAGACGGTCGATCTCTCCGGCTGGCGCGCTTCACTCCCCGAAGGTCTGGGAAGCTGGCTGGGTGAAAACGGTGAAACATTGAGTGGCGGACAACGGAAAAAGCTGCTGCTGGCACAGGCACTTCTCAAAAGGCCACAACTGTTGGTCGTTGATGAACCCACTGCCGGTATCAGCTCTGAAAATGCGATCGATATTTTCCGCAATATCAGATATCAATATCCCGGTATCACCATTTTAATGGCAACCCATCTGAGAGATTTTGAAGCAGTAGTCGATAAAGTGGTCAGGATTTAATTTCACATTTCAATAATAATATCCTATGAGTTATTTTCAGGTAACGGTATCCAATCTTCTTCTCACGCTACTCTTCTTTTCTCCCATAACAAATGTCTCTGCACAGAACAACAAAACTTCATCAGCCTATCAGGTAAGAGGCCGGATTATCAGTAAACCGGACAATACTCCTATAGAATTTGCCACTCTTATTTTATATAATGTAAACGACAGTACGCCTGCCGATTATACAACGACCGATGTTTCAGGAAACTTTATACTTAAGCCAAAAGACAAAGGTAAATATTTTATCAAGGCCAGCTTTGTCGGATACAAATCGATAGAGACCAACCCATTTGAGGTTTCTATCGGGAGGAAAGATATTGTATTACCGGATATTTTATTGGAGGAGGATGAACAACTCCTATCGGAAGTGGTCGTAACAGGACGCAAGCGACAAGTTGTATACAAACTGGATAAGCAAATGATCGAAGCGGCTGATTTTCTCTCTGCGGCGGGAGGTACTGCGGCAGACATCCTGCTGCAAACTCCATCCATTCGTGTAGATGCCGAAGGTGAAATAACTTTCCGGGGCAGTTCAGGTTTCAAAGTATACATCGATGGCAAACCGGGTTCATTGAGTGGCGCTGCCGCCCTGGAACAAATCTCCGCCGGGCAGATCGATAATATTGAAGTATTGACAACACCTTCTGCCAAAAACAATGCAGATGGAGCAGTCGGTATTATCAATATCAACACAAAGAAAAGCAATATGGAAGGATGGAGCGGAATGGTCAACCTGATGGGAAGTTCCGTTTGGTCACGAAACATCGATTTCCTGGTCGCCCTTCGCAAAAAAGATTTCAGATGGCAATTATCCGGTGAAGCATCCCGTCGCTATGTGTTGAGTGATTACGATCAGCTAAAGACAATCATCACACCGGAGTTATTGACAACCGATCATTCCACGGGATCAAGGGAAAGGCATACCGGATGGTATTACCTCACTTCGTCATTCGAATGGTTCAGGGACAACACCATCTGGTCGGCAGCCATCACGGGCGGTTGGAGAGACCGCTGGAGAGGAGGGGAACTGCATTATGAAGACACCTACGAAACAGTGCCCACAGGAGAAAAAACATACGGCTCTTTCAATGGCAAGGATTTTGTCCATCTCTACGAATCTCATTCCAGAATTGATCTGGGAGTGGAGCACAATTTCCCGGATAGAAAAGGACACAAACTAACAGCCTCTCTCTATGGACTATACGAAGGAGGCGCAATGGAGAATTTCCAGACCGATCTGTGGGATATGCAGGGTAAGCAGGTGCAAGGGCATCGTGCATGGGAATATGAATACCGTTTTACCGGGCAACTGAATGCGGATTACGTGTATCCTTTTGATAATGAAACCGGAAAGTTTGAATCCGGTTATCAGTTGTACAGCTATACTGAAGATGGAGACTATACGATTGACATGTTCGATCCACAACAGGACGCATTTGTCGAACGTGATGATCTGTACAACAAATACCTCTTCCGCCGGGATATACATGCACTGTATGCATTGGTATCGGACGTCCACAAACGCTTCGGATACCAATTAGGCTTGAGGGGGGAATATACCTATCGTAAGCTCGGTAACAATTTCGAATGGGCGCGCCATAGTCGCCACCGTTTTAACCTCTTCCCATCGGTACACCTCTCTTATGCGCTCAATGACCATTCCCAGCTACGGGCGGCCTATACCCGCAGGATCACACAACCCGAACTATTTTATATGGAACCTTATGTGGTGTATGTCGATTATAACACGGCCCAGATGGGAAACCCGTTTATCAAACCGGAATACACCAATTCCGTGGAAGCAGGATATCATTATAATTTCAAGAATAGCAACACGATTTCCGCTTCCCTTTTCCATCGTGCCCGGAAAGATAAAATAGAACGCCTTCGTGTCCCCTATCATTCAAGCGTCACACTCGACTCGATGGCAAACGTCGGCAACGACTATTCCACCGGTATAGAATTGGCTGCGAACCTGCAACTCAACAGGTACTGGAACCTGGATGCAAATACGAGTTATTATTTCTATAAGATTAAAAACCAGTTCAAGGTAGATGATGACGAAGAGAGCTGGAACTGGCAGTTGGCCGTCAACAACAATTTTGATGTGGCAAAGAATACCCGTATCCGGATGGAAGCCTATTATGTAGGGCCAATGTTCAGCACGCAAGGACGTGTAGATGGTTTTTTCTATCTGAATCTCGCTGCCCGTCAGCAGTTCCCCAGGCAGAAATTAACGGCCGCCCTTGTCGTCAGGGATATTCTCTCCTCAGCCAAATATATCAACACACGCTCCGGCATCGGCATGGAAACGCTTAGCAAAATATATCCCCGATCCCCGCTGTTCACACTGACAATGACCTACACTTTCAACAATTTCAAATCACAGCGAAAAGCGGAAGGCCCCAATCACGATATGTTTGAGGGAACCAATAGATAAATGAAAAAATGACATTTGTCAGGCCCGGGGCAACGATCCTTTTTCCAGGATGGAGAGAATGATTCTTTCTTCGTTGGTCAGACCGGCGCGGTTAGCCTGCTGTTTCATCCTGTCGAGTCTGAATAGGACTGTAAAGACCCGCTTTCATACAAGCGGATCATCAAGAATATCGGTCATTTTTTTCGGCGACATCGCCCGGATGGGATCGTCTTCGTTATCTGCGGTTTTCATAGAAAGTCTGTCAAAGGGGGATGACCATTCTGTTTCTCCAATATCCCCAGTAATTCATCCAACGCCTCCTTGCAAGTAAGGGATAAGACCATCAATGAAAGGGCAACGGATGGATATTCCATATATGATAGTAGTCAAAAAATACCCGAAGTTAAAGCCGGGTACTTACATCTTTTTTTATCTACTTTATAACGGACAAAAGAGGAGAGGTATCATTTCGCAATGTATCAAAAATCACATCAGTATCAATTTCAAAATAACCATGGGCAAGCCGGTCTCGCATACCCATAATATCATACCACGGAACCGAGGGGTAATTTGGCAGGAGTTGTTTTTCTGTATATCTGTCGAGTCGTTTTATTTCTTCTCCAATAATAATAAAGCTCATACAGATGCCATTGAGTTTCAACATTCCATCAGCAGATTTCGTCAATTCATCCAAATTTGTGATGGTTGCTGTACTCTCGAGCAAATTTTCAATGGTTATCTCAATTTGCTCCAATACCTCAATTGCCAATAATATTTTGTCAGGCATATACAATCTCATCCATAATCCTCTTCATAAAAGAAGAAGACAAATTCTTATGTTTTCTCACTACATCAACTGTTACACCCAAAATTTTTTCAAGCTCAGCCGGAAGCCCAACCAGTGATTTCAAGCCCAACGATTTCCCTTCATAATAGATATCAATATCACTACCCTCAGCTTGTTCTCCACGAGCCACGGATCCGAAAATCCCGATGCGTTCTATGCCGTATTCTTCGGCATACTGCACTTTGAATTGTTTCAATCTTTGCAAATATTCGTCAGTAGTCATCATTTTTGCACTGCTTTTATTACCCACAAAAATAAGACATTATACCCAAACTTGCAAGATATGCCTCGTTACAAATGCATATAACGAGAATAACCATTTGATCATCAAATTAGAATCGCATATATTTGCGTAAAATTGAGAGAAGAAAGAGTATGATTTCACCAATAGCAAACAAATCATAAGGAATGAGCCATAACGAGATGCTGAATGACATATTGTCCCATACATCCAAAGATAAGCTGGACACGTTTATCGCGGAGTATGCCGAAAGCGACGGAGTATTTAAAACCTCTTTTTTAACACAGTTTTCTCCGAAACCGAAGTCGAGTAAAACGAAGAAAAAACCGGAGGAGGATTATGTAAGAATCATCGGGAAAGCTTTCAGCAAAGGTAATCGATTGATGAAGCAAATGTCGGAAGAACGAAGAAATAAAATTTAGGGTAGTGGTTGAACCACTACCCTAAATAATTTTTATATCGCTGATATACAGGATGATTTTTTTATTTTATAAATCTACGAATACCCCTTTTCTTGCGTAAATAGTCGCCTAACTCTGCGACTTCCATTTTGTCGATTCCACCCGCTCCCTTGTTATTCTTTATGACTAAATATGCCTTATTCAAGTTCTGCGGTGATAGTATCATCTCTAATAGACCATATCCTTTCCCCTCTGTGTTGTCAATGTTTTCTGTTTCAGTTATCCACATAAAGGTCTGCCCTCCCACATAGCCTTCGGATGCCGTCCTATTCTTCCGTGGGCAGGTCTTTGATGTTACAAAGCTTTTCTGCATTCTTCCCATTATCCGGTAACTTTCATTGAAAATACATTTACTAAAGTTCTGCCCTTCCTTATGCCTATCACTGCTTTAGTGCTATGGCGTCTGCTGACTTCTCACGGCAATTGTTATCCGTATTTCATACTCCGTTTCCATACGTCCGTGAGACCTCCCGTGGTAAGGCAATTAACTTTTATCCCATCCCCCCGCCCTATTTACACCTCGCTGTCCGTGTAATCTTTGGACTTCAACTTGTTATGCAGTCTTATCCCAGTGAATATGCCTGATAGGATTCGTGCTCCTCGGAGCAGGACTTTGCCTACGGCTTCCTTCAGATTCCACCTCGCGATGGACACCCTTGCCTTCAGCTAATGGTTGGCGATTACACCCCCCCATAGTGGACTTTCACCACCAAGTTAATTACCATGCACGACACACATAAAAAACCTACAAATCATTGACTTGTAGGTTTTGCCCGTTTGTTGTCTGGTTTTGTCCAGACCTTCCAGCGGAGAGAGGGAACGTTTATTCCTTTCTAACCGCCTGATATATAAGCTTTATCAATCTCTGAAATTAGACTATCCCCGATTTAGACTTTGGGGGATTTCTGCGATCTTCACCACATTTCATACTAGTACAAAAATAGTTATTTGGGATGAAATAAGCAAATATTATTCAGGTTGAATTAACTCATCATAGCTTCCTTCTTGAAACCTTTTTTCATTACTGTCCTATTAAAATCTCGTAGAGTTCTTTGAAATATTTGAAATTTAGTTAGTTGTAGTCATTTTTGGATTAAACGGATTTCAATTCTCATCTTTGTAGTTCTTAGAAAGAACAACAATGCATAAGGATAAATTCGTTTTTTCCCAATTAGTCAGTTTCCTCGACAGGAACAAGTTTAACTACATCGTGCGCAAATATGATGGAGACAAGTATGTGAAACATTTCACTTGCTGGAACCAGTTGCTTGCCCTGATATTCGGTCAACTCTCCAATCGGGAAAGTCTGAGGGATCTCGTGGTTGCCCTTGAAGCACACCACTCCAAGTGCTACCACCTGGGGATGGGCAGGAACGTATCAAAATCATCCTTGTCCAGGGCCAATCAGGATAGGGACTACCACATCTTTGAAGAATATGCCTATTTTCTGGTAAGGGAAGCCCAACAGAAACGGAAAATAGATATTTTCAAACTTGAAGGAAACGTCTATGCTTTCGATTCGACGACCATAGATTTATGCCTCGCGGTTTTCCAGTGGGCAAAGTTTCGCAAGAGAAAAGGGGGTGTCAAGGTCCATGTGTTATATGATGTGGAAACACAGATACCGACATTCTTTCATGTTACCGAAGCTTCCGTACACGACTCGAAAGCCATGACGGAGATTCCGTATGAATCCGGTTCCTACTACATATTTGACCGTGCGTACAACAACTTCAGGATGCTATACAAGATTCATCAGATAGAATCTTTCTTCGTCGTCAGGGCAAAGAAGAATCTCCAATACAAGGTCGTCAAGTGGAAGCGAAGGCTACCTGAAAATGTACTTTCCGACATGACAATCGAACTGACCGGATTCTATCCGAAACAATATTACCCCGGACGAATCCGAATGGTCAGATACTGGGACAAGGATCAGGGGCGTGAATTCGTATTCCTGACCAATGCCACGCATATTTCCGCACTTCAGGTTGCGGAGCTTTACAGGAATCGTTGGCAGGTCGAGCTTTTCTTCAAATGGTTGAAACAGCACCTCAAAATCAAAAAGTTCTGGGGTACCACGGAGAATGCTGTCAGGATCCAGATATATGCCGCCATATGTACCTACTGCCTGGTGGCAACCGTTCAAAACGATATGAAACTGGATAGAAGTACATATGAAGTCCTTCAAATATTAAGCATCTCGTTGACCGATAAGACGAATCTTCGGGAACTTTTTGACAAAACTAAATTTCAAAATGACAAAGAACGATTTGGGCTCAATGGGCCAGGTTTATTTGATTTTTAATAACGTCCCTTTTTTATGGGACACTAGTGATAATGTATAAAGATAAAACAAAATAATCATTCTACCTTGTATCTGTTGAATTCATTAATATCCTCTGTTTTGAGTTAAAGCACCTCCACTTTTGTCTATTTCTGTTCGTGGAATCGGCAGTTTAAGATGTTGTTCATAATATGCCACCGGTGCAACTACTTTAATATCATAGCTCTTTTCACCGTTTGCCGCTTTTCGGATTTGCATTCCCAGGATTTGCTTTGCGGAGACTTCTTCAAGAATTTCCCATCGCCTGACATCAAAGAATCGATGCCCCTCAAAAGCCAATTCAATCCGTCGTTCATTGCGTATCTTATTCCTTAAGTCGATCCCCGAAGCATTGACAGGAGGCATATTTACTCTCGCCCGGACAAGATTAACATATTTCCTTGCAACATCTTCATCTCCCAATTCAAATTTTGCTTCGGCATAATTTAACAGGATTTCTCCATAGCGGAAGTATATCCAGGGATTTGTACTCTTGTCTTCGGTTCTCAGGTTTACCGATTTATAAGGATCAATAAATTTATAAAGATAATACCCGGTCATTGTAGCGTTCCATGGTACCACACTACTTAAAGGAGAATCGATTCCACCATCAAAAGTTTCCACTTCATGATCCTGGAAAACAGATCCGTCATAGAGTATGGAAGCATAGAATCGTGGATCCCTGTTAAGATAGGGATTTTTCGGATCATATCCTGACGCGGGATTCACGATGATCTTATTCGAAGCATCGAGGCTGTAAGGAAGCTCACCGTTTACCATTTCATAATCCATCACCATATTTTCGGTAGGATGATTATGGCCACCCCCATACAGGCTATTCGTGCCTGAAAGACCATTTATATTGTGATTGAGGGATATGGTGAAATACCTGCCGAATATTATTTCATTGTTGTCTTCCATAAACAGATTCTTATAATCGGGGTATAGCGTATACCCTTTATCGATAAGATTTTCAGCCGATTGTGCCGCTTTTTCCCATTTTGTCCGGTCATTGGAAGGATTGTTTAACGAGCTGGCAGCATACAAAAGGACACGGGACTTCAGTGCCAGTGTAGCATCGGGAGTTGCCCTACCCTTTTTGATTTCACTTTTGCTTAACAATACAGAGGCTTCATCCAGTTCATTGACAATAAAATCTACCACTTTATCATAACTATCCCTCGTCACCGCCGTATAATCATCATCAAGGGAAAAAACCTGTGTAATCAATGGCACATCCCCATATCTCCACAATAATTCAGCGTATAAGTATGCCCGTATAAATTTCATTTCACCTTTCAGGCGATCCTTGGTCTCATCCTCGAAATCGGATGATTCAATCTGATCAAAGAACTCGTTGATATCCCTGATTCTTGCATAGGCATACCCCCATTTATTGAAATAAGGTGTCGTTGTTGTACCTAACGTAGAAATATTATCTGATGTCAACTCTCCCCGTTGGACAGTCCATGCTCCGCCATTATTATGCACATCATGCATTTCATCCGTCAGGGAAGCCCATAAAGCCTCGCAATATCCGTGTTGCAGACTATTATACATGCCATTCACATAAGATTCTACCAGTGCCTCATTGGTCCATATTCCAGTCATCCTGTCTTTTGGCTCAATGTTGAGTATATCATTGCAACTTGTAAAAACAACTGAAATTATCAGTACAAATACATATTTTATTTTTTTCATCGTAGTGTAGAGTTAAAATGTTAAGTTGATACCTATGTTGTAAACTCTCTGTTGAGGATAATACCATGCAGACGGAACTTCGGGATCATATCCGATTTTCTTCATGTGGTCATAAATCAAAAATAGGTTATTTCCACTCAGATAGACCCTGCAATTTTGTAGTCCAAACCTGTTTATCCAGTTGGAAGGCAGGCTATAGCCGACCTCAACATTCTTTAGTCTTAAAAATCCCGCATTCATGAGCCAATGCGTCGAAGCCTGTGTATTTTCACTCCGGCTTTCAGAACTTCTTGGCATGGTGGCATCGGTGTTTTCAGGAGTCCAGTGGTTATCCACACGCCACTGGTAATAATTACCGGCACCTTTGCTCAGCGAAGTGGTCCAGTCCGTTGTGTTCAAAAAATTGGCCTTTTCCTGTCCCTGCAGAAGTATCGACAGATGGATATTTTTGTAAGTGATTCCGGCATTCAATCCAAATATTATTTCAGGGTCAGCCGTTTCATTAATTCGTATTCTATCGTATGAATTGATCTCACCATCTTTATTTACATCCTCATATTTAATATCACCCGGTTGTGCGCCTAACAAATGTGGATAGTTTTCAATTTCATCCCAGTCTTTGAATATTCCGATAGATTTATACAACAATCTCGAACCCAAGGGTCTTCCGGTAGCCAATTGGTATTCTTCGGCCATCGGCGCCTCATCAGTAAAGATGACCTTGTTTCTTGCGAAAGAAAAATTACCTGAGACAAAATACTGAATGTCTCTATAGGTAGAGTTGTAGCTGATTTCGAGTTCTATTCCCCTGTTGCGAACTACACCGATATTTTCGTCCGGCAGTTGCAACCCCGTATATTCAGGAACTACCGCTGATCTTTTTGTGAGTATGTTGGATCTTTTCGAATTGAAAAAATTTATTTCCCCACGCAGTGCATTCCACAAATAAAAATCTATTCCGACATTCAATGTTTTCGCAATCTCCCAGGTGATATTGGGATTGGGTACATTCAGGGCATTGAGTCCGTTTACATCCACATCCCCAATCACATAATTGCTGCCAAATCCGTAGGCTGCCAGGTATTGGTATGCCGGGACGTTATCATTCCCCATTTTTCCGTAAGATGCCTTTAACTTCAAGTAGGAGATGAAATCCACCTCCTTCATAAATGCTTCTTCCGAAATATTCCATCCGGCAGAGACACCCGGGAAGAAACCAAACTGCTTGTTTTTGGGAAAGTTCTGGGAACCATCATATCTGAAAGTAAACTGAAGTAAGTATTTCTGGGCATAGTTATAGCTTAATCTACCAAAATAGTTGATACGAGCCGATTTACCTGCCGATCCGTCGTTGTTCATATAATTCCTGTCACTGGTTCCGGCAAACAGTTCATCTATTTTTGTCGATACGAAACGGCTCCGGGAACCGAGCAGATAATCGTAATTACTGCTCATCTGTTCATACCCGACCAGACCGGTAATGCTGTGCTGATACAACTGCTTTTCGTAGTTCAACATGATATTCCATAGAAACATCGTATTATTCCTCGTATCTACACTCAAGCTCGGGTCATCCGCCCCGAATCCGGTTCTTCCCCTCGTATATTCACCCGTATCTTCATCTCTGTAATAGACATAACTCGGTTCGTACCAGACTTTGTTAAAACTATTGCTATAATCATAATTGAAACTTCCGTTAAGGTATAAGCCTTCCACCCAGGGAGCATTTATCCGGTAAGTGAGCGTCGATTGGAGCATTTTACTCTTCGATTTCCTGTATCCTTCGCTGTCGCTTACCCTATTGATCAGGTTGTCGTCATCACGGCCGGGAGCCAGATAATCCGTGCCGGGCCATTTGGGGAACCATGTGGGGTGGTATAAAAAGATATGCGGATAGATATCGTTGTAGTTGTAAGGCCGGATACCGTCCAACACTGTTCCCCTCAAGTTTAATCCGAAAGATACATATTCCGAAACATTCGCATCAATTTTTGATTGCAGGTTATATTGTTCATGTTCTGTGATGCCATGCTTATAATGCCCGTCCTGGAACGTTCTTCCCAATGAGGCCCTGTATGTCATCTTCTCATTACCGCCATCCACTGAAAGATCCATACGGTTTTGAGGGGTGAATTTCTTTGTGATGTAAGAATACCAGTTTGTATTGGGATAATACGGGTCTGTTCCGTTTCTATACAGCTCCAGCTGTTGATCACTGTAGATAGCCGGTCTCCCGTTCTGCACCTCAATTTCATTCTGGATGGACGCGAAAGTATAGGCGTCCGTCATATTGGGGACTCTTGTGTCTTGCTGGAAACCGGCGTTATAGGTAAAGTTGAAGGTAGTCTTCCCGGATTTACCACTTCTTGTTTCTACCAGTATCACCCCGTTGGCGGCACGTGCCCCGTAGATGGCAGCAGTAGCATCTTTCAATACTGTTATATTCTCAATATCGTTTGGATTAAGTCTTTCCAGTCCGTCCCTCGGAACTCCGTCAATGATGATCAGGGGTGCGTTAGTTCCCAGCGTATTTTTCCCCCGGATGAAGATAGAAGGATTATCCAATCCCGGTTCACCGCTTCGGGTATTGATCGTCACCCCCGCCATGGTACCGGCCAGGGAATTGAGCACATTGGTTACCGGTATTTCCCGTATCTTGTTCCCTTTCACAGAGGTGACCGACCCGGTGAGTTCCTTGGCCTTTTGCGTACCATAGCCGACGACCACCACTTCTTCCAATGCTTCCACATCCTCCTGCAACACAAAATTGAGTGTTCTTCTACCGTTGAGGGTCACAACCTGTGAAACCATGCCGACATAAGAGACCTCCAATACTGCATCCGAAGGTACATTCGATAAAGTAAAATTTCCTTCCGAATCAGTCACTGTACCGATTGACGTTCCCTGTATCATTATTGATACTCCAATCAACGACTCTCCTTTTACGTCGTTCACCACTCCTTTCACCGTCATTGTTTGTGCAAATAAGCACATGGAAAATGTCCACATCAATAGCAACATCATTCCTTTCAATACACTTACAATTACTTGTTTCATTCCTGGGCTTTGTTTTAGATTGATTAATAAATTATTAGATACTCTTTAAATTTTATCATATTAAATACACATCATGGTGCATAATATTACAGGCTGACATAAAATTTAATCAACAGGTATTCAAATTATTGTAAATTATTCCTCTGGACCAGAGATAAATAATTAATTCATAAAAAAGTAATACTACGGCAAAGAAAAAAAGATTTTTTGTGAATAGGGTAACAAGATTGGCGTATAATTATGCAATTTATTGATATAATTATGCAAATATCCTCAAAAGTCACTATTTTTGTTCTACAACATAAAAAACAGATAAAATGGAAACAATAGAACAGACTTTAAAAAACACACATCACGGACATTCCATAAAACGAATCCGTCATACCTTAGGAATCAAACAGGAAGTGTTAGCTGATATGATGGGAACCACCCAGGCACGGATTTCCAATTCTGAACAGGAAAAAGTATTGGAAGACGAGGTAATTGATAAATTTGCCAAAGCCCTAAACGTATCTCCCGAACTGATCAGGGAACTGGAAGAAGACCCGATAACGGTGATTATTGAGAATAACACATTTGAAAAAGGAAGTGGCGCAGCATACTACAATGTAATCCACAATAACCCCGATCCTGTTGACCGGCTAATCGAACTGTCCAATGAGAAAACCGCCCTCTACGAGCGGATGCTTGAACTGGAGAAAGAAAAAAACGCTCTTCTGGAACGGTTGTTAAAGGACCATAAATAAATTCCGTTTTCTCCCTCTCCGACTGCAATTGAATGTGGGTTCCCAATCTGTAGACGATATGGGAGTAACCCCTTTATTTGATTTTTTATGTTCTAATTTCTTTACAATGAAAAAAGTCGCATTTATCACAGGAGCGTCAAAAGGTATCGGACTGGAAATTGCACGCATTCATGCCGCTCACGGTGACGATCTGATATTAACCGCCCGGAGCCTGCACGATTTGCAGGAGATCAAAACACACTTCGAGTGTGAGTATCCGGTCAAAGTCACCATTATTGCAAAAGATTTGTCGATGGCCGGATCGGCGGAAGAGGTTTTCGACGAAATAAAACAGCAGCATATTGATGTGGATTATCTGGTCAACAACGCCGGATTCGGCGATTACGGCTATTTCGCGGATACCAATTGGGATAGGTACAGCGCTATGATCAACCTGAATATTTCGTCGCTTACCGAACTTTGCCATCTGTTCATCAGCGATTGGCAAGGACGTAAAGCAGGGAAAATATTGAATGTGGCATCAACGGCGGCGTTTCAACCCGGCCCTAAAATGGCGGTTTATTTTGCCACGAAAGCGTATGTGTTGAGTTTTTCGCAAGCCATCGGACAAGAAGTGAAAAAAGACGGAATCACCATAACTGCCTTTTGTCCGGGCCCGACGAATACAAATTTCATGGACGATTCGCAGATGATTGTAAGTAGAATGGTTGCAGGCCACAAACTTCCCGCGCCGAAAGAGGTTGCCCGATGTGCTTATAAAGCGATGATAAGCGGAAAATCCGTCGCCATTCACGGAACAAAAAACCGGATAATGGCCAATTTAAACCGTTTCGTTCCACGGAGTTGGGCCACGAAGATCACCGATAAATTGTTGTGAAACTTTGTTTTATGATCGAACACAATCAAGGATATTGTCTATAAATGTCTACAACAAAAGATCCAGAAATTTATCGAATAGACAAATTTCTGGATTCAAACAGGTTAGTTTTTTCTGTGGAGCTGGAGGGAGACTATTCCTTACCCTCTTTGTATTGATAATTAATTGCTTATAATTGTCTATCAGTGTCTATATTTCAGAATTTGTCTATAAATGTCTGGAATGAAATTCTATCTATTTTAATAATTAAGAAAACACAATTGAATTTATCTTTTTTCTTTTTGCTTCATCTTTAAAGTAAACAGACATCAATTGATGTAATTGAATATCTCCCACACTACTTGAAGATAAATTAAGTGTTTCAACCATTAAATCTACTGCTTTATTCAAAGCATTTGGGGATATTTTGTCAAAGTCTTTAGAGTATATTTTTTTCTCACTCATTTTTTTTCTGATTTATTACCTTTACAATTTTTTCAGTTATACCAAGTTCTACAATTTCACTTTCATTCATAGGAATTTCTACAAACACCTTGGATTCTTTCACGACATCTGATATTTTAATCTTCTCTATGGTTTCCGGTTCCAGAAAGTGAATAAAAAAATCATAGTTCAAAATCTGTCCAATTTTTTTCAACAGTTCAGTATTAATACTTTTACGCTTAAAGATATTGTATACGTTAGTTCTTTCACGATTTATGAGTTTCGCGAATTCTGTAACTTCCATATTTTTAGCCTTTAAGCGCTCTTCTATTATTTGTCCAATGATCTTATCCATATAGAATAAAGTTAATACTTTAATAATTAGCCTATTGAGAAAAAGTGTTGAATTTTTTCGGAAAAAACGTTGAATTTATTTGGATTATATTACAATAAAATTATACATTTGCATCGTTAAATAATAATGAACAAAGGTAACATGTTAGTTATCGGTCGAAAATAGCGTGTTTACGTCATTTTGAAAAAATAAATAGGATAAAATGGGAAAATTTTCTTTCAAAAAAGGATTTGGTCAAGTGCAACAAAAAGATGTATCTGAAGTGAAGACAAAAATAATGTCAGTTCTGAATATCAAAACCCGTCCAGGATGGAAATACCGTCTTGATGGCAGAATTGAGCCTAAGGTGTCTGAGGCTACTGCCATTGAAGAAGTTTTCGCTGAATACGGTATAACAGACGTCTGGGGAGAATATGAAACTGAATGCGCAACTAACCCGGCGTGAACGGGACATCACCGAACTCCTCGCCTGGGGGGCTTCGAAAAAAGAGGTGGCCAATCATCTCTTTATCTCGGAGCGAACAGTGGAGAACCATACCCGAAACATATATGAAAAGACAGGCTGCAGCAAAGTGAATGAGCTTTCGGCATGGTGGTTTTGCTTCCGGTTCCGGATACCATTAAGCCTCTCCCCATTAGGCAGAAAGATAGTTGCGGTAGTCGTATTGGCAACTTATATATTCGGGGCAACGAACGATCTCGCATATCACCAGCGCGTAAGGGTCTCATCGCCCAGGATCGCATATCGTTCGATGAGATTTACAAGAAAAAACAACAACGATTCAAAAACTTTTGTAGCATGAAAAAAGATGTTGAAATCCTAATTCGTGATCACATTGTACATGTGAAATTCGGTAATGAATTTGCGACGATGATTCGTCAGCCGGATTCTAACGGTCTGAGAAAAATAAACTTTTCCATTCCCCTAAGAGGTGCTTATGCTGATGTGATCGAAGGTTCCGGTATTGCCTCAGTTGATAATATCAACTACGAGGAATGCTCAATCACATTTCGATCCCTTCCATTTTATGAAACGCATTTAATTGCGGAATTAATAACCGATATTTTGAAAAAACATGAAACATCGAATTCCTGATGATTGGTTCGAAACCATCATATACGCCCTTCTGGCAATAGCACTTATAGGATTATCAGTGTGCCTTATTTTATTGACAAAAACTGACAGGCTTATAGCCATAACGTAAACAATATGAGAATTAAACGATTAAAAGCCCTTTACCGCCACTTTATACGTAAATATATTTGCATGTATGTGAGCCAGGAATTTGGAGAAGTATAACTAACAAATAATCAAAGTAATGAAAATCTTATCTAAATATTGAACACATGCATCAATTAAATGAAAATTTTCAGACCCCTCCCAATATCGTAAAGTATATGGTATCCCTTATTCCTGACGGTGTAAAAACGGTTCTGGAACCTACGCCGGGACTGGGTAATATCATAAGAGAATTAGAATCGCGGGGATATATGGTTTATGCTCCCGATAACTTTTTTAAGTACAACGAAATGGACGTGGAGAGAACCGGAATTGATTGTGTAGTGATGAATCCTCCTTTTTCATCTAAATACGCGTTCGGTGTACCTGCTGAAATTTCGCACTCAGGGATGAGGCTTGGATATTATATATTGACAGAATGTATGAAAATGAGCGATATAGTAATAGCATTGATGCCCTGGTTCACGATTTCGGATTCGGATGTCAGGTTACGTTATCTGAAACAATTTGGTCTGAAATCAATAACGGCCCTTCCCCGAAAGACTTTTCAATATGCCAGGATACAGACTGTCGTTCTTCACCTTCAAAAGGGATATAGGTTAGACACAGTTTTCAAAACTATAGATGAAGCACTAACAATTTAAATATAAAACTACATGATACCTATAAAAGATCTTATAACTGCACCAGAAGAAATCTTAGATTTTATTAAAGACTATGTCGGCAAAATTAAATCATTTCAATTTATGATTGAAGCATATCGTGGCAAAAACGACAATCTTCCGATCCAAAACATGGATCTTTGGATTGAGTCATATATCGATATAATTCCTGAACTACTGGAATTCAGGAATCATGTAAGATCGGAAATGGAACGTCTTGGGATTGAACGACATCCTGATTATGTATACGGTAAAGATTTCAATCACTACTATCACTCCAATAAAGCAGCAATAGAGTCACTCCGGGCGTTACGTGATAGGCTTTTCAAAAATGTGATAGAAGCCGTAAATCATGACCAAGAGAGTATTAATCAACACATATTCAATCATAAAGGAGAGGTGCAATATAGTACTGCGGGAATGAATTGCGTTCACTTCTCAAATCCCAAAAAACCGGATATAAAATGACAAAACAAGAATTAGAAATCCACCTCAGTCACACACGGAAAATGTTACAGGACATCAATGACCTGGATGATCGCATTACTACCGACTATTCGGATGATGCAACCAATATCCGGAGATCCTATGAGAATGTACGTAAGGAATTACGCTATCTGTTAGCGAGGCAATACGATAATGAATAATTGAAATGAAAAAAAGTTATCTCACAGTAACTGATCAATTTTGCGGCGCCGGCGGATCATCCCAGGGCGTCCGGCGATTATCCCGGAAGATGGGTGGAGGGTTAGAACTCAAATTAGCAATGAACCATTGGCCCCTTGCCATTAAAACCCACAATACCAATTTCCCGGAAACCGATCACGATTGCGCTGATGTATCCGCATCGGATCCCCGTCGATATCAAAGTACGGATATCCTTATAACTTCACCGGAATGTTCCAACCATACCATCGCGAAAGGAGTAAGCCGCAAATTCCAAGTAACAAAAAACCTATTTGGAGAATTGACAATAGATCCTTCAGCCATCCGGTCACGAGCAACAATGTGGGATGTTCCGCGCTTTGCTGAAATCCACAACTATAATCTTATCATTGTTGAAAATGTAGTGGAAGCAAGGGCGTGGATAATGTGGGATGCATGGTTACATGCGATGCACAATCTCGGATATCAGCACAAGTGTGTTTACATGAACTCCATGCATGCTATTCCTACTCCCCAAAGCAGGGATCGGATGTACGTCGTGTTCTGGAAGAAAGGGAATAAAGCACCTGATCTGGATTTTCGGCCTAAGGCTTTTTGTCAGCATTGCCGGAAGGAAGTAAAGTCCGTGCAATCCTGGAAAAATCCGAAAAAGAAATACGGAAAATATAAAGACCAGTATGTTTACAGGTGCCCTCATTGTGGAAATATTGTTGAACCTTATTACTATGCATCGTTCAATATAATTGACTGGTCAATCCCGGCAGTAAGAATAGGGGACCGTAAAAAACCATTATCCCCTAATACTATCGAACGAATTAATCACGGACTCCAGAAGCAGAAGGAATCTTCATTCATTATCTACACTGATCATTCAAGTAATTTGGATCGATCGTCAGCGATATCTGATAGGATGTTTACTCAGGCTACGCGTCAGGTAGCCGCCCTGATAACAAAGGGAAGTTACGGAGGTGATATCAATCCCCTCTCCCATCCCCAGTTCACTATGACCACACAAAATAATTACGGGGTGGTAGGTATACCCACATTGATTGATGAGCACAATAAGAACGGGAAAAGCCGGGGACTGAATGAGTATGTGTCCACGGTACTGGCCGGTGGGAATCACCATGGCCTGGTAGGGATGCCGATGATAATTAAAAATTATGGAGGTGGATTTAAGCCGCAAAATGCTCCATTACTTGGTAATGAATCGATTGGAACTATTACAACCCACGATAGTCACGGTGTCCTAGGTATTCCCTTTATAGTTACGAACAGAGGGCAATCCCTGTCAAGGGAGATAGCTCTGCCTATGAGTACGCAGACGAGTATGATTAATCACGGGATTCTTTCCACAGAGGCCGTGAACGCATTTTTCTCCTACTACTATAGCAAAGCACAATCATCTGGAATATCAGATCCTATTGGAACAATGTCAACCAAGGACCGGGTTGCCTTGGTGTTGAGCTCGCCTGAAAATATTGATATCGAAGATTGCACATACCGGATGATACAACCGCACGAAGTCCAGAGGGCCATGGCATTCGAAGAGGATTATATCGTTTTAGGATCCGGAAAGAACAAAGTAAAACAACTCGGCAACGCCGTAACACCCCCGGCAATGGAGTGGCTACTGGAACGTGGTATAGAAACATTTAATTAAGAGTAAATGCGTACCCCAATCACATATTACGGAGGAAAGCAGCGGCTTGCACCGACTATCATTTCAATGATGCCGGCACACAAGCTTTATTGTGAGCCATACTTCGGTGGAGGAGCCGTATTTTTCGCAAAGCCGAAAACCAGGATAGAAGTAATCAATGATCACGACAACACCCTGATCAATTTTTACACCTGTGTTCAGAATAACTTCGAAGAGCTGCAGCATCTCGTTCATCAAACACTGCATAGTGAAAGGATGTATCTCCATGCTAAAGATATTTGGAATGGTCGTGTAGAAGCATCTGATATTGAAAAAGCCTGGGCAGTATGGTTCATCACGAATGGATCCTTCTCCGGATCAATGCATGGAGGGTGGAAGTGGTGTAATGGAACTTCGGGCGGTCACGCTGGAACCTTTATCAAAGGGAAGAGGAATGAATTTATGGATCAACTTCACCGCCGTCTGGAAAATGTCCAAATTTCATGCAGGGATGCTATACGTGTCATTCAGGACCGGGACA
>NZ_JAWRIS010000059.1:0-41871 GCF_040307845.1 Proteiniphilum sp. | reverse complement strand
CCCAATCCCTCTGTCTCCCCGTCTCCCAATCTCCCACTCCCTCCGTCTCCAATAGTCCGGACCACAGTACGATATGACCATCAGACAAACCTTTATATCATTGAACGGATGATTGGCGACATAGTGATCGACACACCCCTTGTTTTGACAACGACAGAGTATATGGAATACAGCCTGAAACAGATGCAAACCCACCATTTCAGGGAACTTAACGCTTCAGCCGATAACAGTCTCCCCCCCCTCCGCCCCACTCCACTTTCACGTCGACGTGCCGGAAATAACCAAGGTGTCAACATTTTTGGTCCCGGTGGAATACGGCTTACTACCCAAGGCTCCATGGAGATATCGACCGGGATAAAAAGGGATGTCACCGACAATCCCACCCTGCCGCAAAGGGCACGGAAACGCAACCGGTTCGATTTCGACCAGCAGATCCAACTCAATATGAACGCGCAGGTAGGCGATAAAATCAATTTCGATATCAACTACGACAGCGACGCCACTTTCGATATGGATGCCCGGCAGATAAAACTGGCCTATCAAGGCGATGAAGATGAGATCATCCGTAATATCGAGGCAGGGAATGTGAGTATGACCACCACCAATTCACTTATCAACGGCGGGACGGCACTCTTCGGTATAAAAGCAGACCTGCAGTTCGGCAAACTGCAGGTCAATACCCTGTTCTCCCAGCAACAATCGGAAACGCAGACGGTGAACAGCCGCGGTGGAGTACAGACCACGCCGTTCGAGTTCAATGCAGATCAATATGACGGGAACAGGCACTTTTTCCTGGGATACTACTTCAGGGAATCATACGACCATGCCTTGAGCAAGTTACCTTATATACAATCACCGGTATCGATTACCCGGATGGAGGTATGGGTCACTAATAAGCAAGGTAACTATGACCAGGTAAGAAATCTGGTGGCATTTGCCGACCTGGGGGAATACAACACCATACACAACCCATTTTGGACACCGCAGGGAGGGGAAGAGTACCCGCATAACCGGGTCAACACCTTATACGATCAACTTGTCACCGCTTATGCCGGTGCAAGGGATATCACCACCACCGATAATGTTTTACCGGGCAACATACTCCGTGGCGTCGATTACGAGAAACTCGAAAATGCACGTCTTCTTAATCCGTCGGAATACACATTCCAGCCGCAGCTAGGGTATATATCGCTTCAAATGCCGTTGCAGGCGGACGAAGTACTGGCAGTCGCTTTTGAATACACCCGCAACGGAGAGGTGTACCAGGTGGGTGAATTTTCGAACGACGTGGGGGGCGGGGCGCTCTTCGTAAAATTGCTGAAACCGGTTTCACTTTCTCCCAGGGCATATACATGGGACTTAATGATGAAAAATATTTACTCGGTGGGCTACAGTGCTTATGATTTGCAGAAAGAACATTTTAAGTTACAGATTACCTATCAGAGCGATACCACCGGTGTCTATCTGAACTATCTCCCCAACAGCGGTATCGAGGAGAAATTGTTGTTACAGGTGATGAACCTCGACAGGCTCAATTCACGCAATGATCCCTACCCCGACGGTATCTTCGATTTTCTGGACGGTTATACCATTGATAGCCGGAACGGGCGCATTATCTTCCCGGTTACGGAGCCATTCGGTTCGCACCTGCGGGAGAAGATCGGTAACGATGTCATAGCAGACCGGTTTGTCTACCAGGAGTTATATGACTCCACACTCACCGCTGCACGGCAGGTGCCGGAAAAGAACAAGTTTCGTATGAGTGGAGAATACAGAGGTTCATCAGGGGCGGAGATCAACCTCAACGCGATGAATGTACCGCGGGGATCGGTACGGGTGACCGCCGGCGGCATTCCCCTCACCGAAGGAGTGGATTACACCGTGGATTACCTCTCCGGTATAGTACGTATCATGAACCGGTCAATCATCGATGCGGGCACACCGGTAAGTGTTACACTCGAAAACAGAATGGCATCACAGATGCAACGCAAAACACTGATGGGGGTGAACCTGCTTTACAACTTCTCCAAAAATTTCTCCGCCGGTGCCACGCTGATGCATTATTACGAGAAACCAGTCGTGATGAAGACCGCTTTCGGTGATGAGTCGGCAAAAAATACCCTGTGGGGATTCAACCTGGATTATAAAAAAGAATCTATCGCGCTGACCAACCTCCTCAACATGCTGCCGTTCGTGGAAGCAACCGTCCCCTCTCAACTCTCGACCAGGCTGGAATTCGCCCATCTGATCGCCGGACATTATAAGAACAAATACACGGGTGGTTATTCCTATCTCGACGATTTCGAGTCTTCCGCCTCGGGAATCGACCTGCGCAACCCGTACGGATGGACACTTGCCGCCACACCCTATAACAACACCTCTACCGGATTATTTCCCGAAGCAGCCCTCTCCAACAATGTCGAATATGGCAAAAACAGGGCACAACTGGCGTGGTTCTACATCGACGGCATGTTTACCTACCGGAACTCCGGACTTACCCCTGCCCATATCAGGAACGATGTGGATCAACTTTCTGACCACCGTGTAAGGGAGATCTACGAGCGGGAGATCTTCCCCGGCAGGGACGCTTATTTCGGACAACCTGCCACTATTCCGGTACTCAACCTCTCCTTCTATCCCAACGAACGGGGACCCTACAATTTAGACACTCATGTGGACAGCGAGGGCAGATTACTCAACCCGCAGGGTCGCTGGGGCGGCATTACCCGCCGGATGGATGTCCGGGATTTTGAAATGGCCAATATCGAATACATAGAATTCTGGCTGATGGATCCTTTTGTGAACGATACATTGGGGACTTCACGCGGGGGCGACCTATATTTCAACCTCGGGGAGGTATCGGAAGATGTGTTGAAAGACGGCAAGAAATTCTTTGAAAACGGATTACCCGTCGACGGGGACACCACAGCCATAGGTTACACAGTATGGGGAAAGTATCCCAAACGCCAGTCCACCGTCTATGCCTTTGATAATTCCGGAGGCGACCAGTCCCGCCGGTTACAGGATGTGGGACTGAACGGGTTGAGCAGCGAGGAAGAGAAATCATACCCCACTTATATTGATTATCTGGAAACGCTGCGTACCCACTTGTCGGCTGAAACCCTTTCACTGATGCAGGACGACACCCACTCACCGCTCAACGACCCGGCGGGTGACAACTTCCGCCATTACAGGGGAGCGGAGCAGGACAGGCAACAGTTGGGCATCCTTGAACGATATAAGTATTTCAACGGTACGGAAGGAAATTCACTCTCGCCGGAAGATGGCAATTCTTACTCCACCGCTTCACGTGCCACACCCGATATCGAAGACATCGACAATGACAACACCCTCAATGAGAATGAGTCTTATTATCAGTATAAAGTCTCTCTCCGTCCCGATGCAATGGAAGTGGGCAGTAATTTCATCGTGGATAAACGGGAAACAAGCGTACGGTTGCGGAACGGTAGGGACGGAAAAGTCACCTGGTACCAGTTCAAAATACCTATCCGGGAATATCAGGTAAAGACAGGCAATATCGAAGGGTTCAATAACATCCGTTTTATGCGTATGTTTCTTACCGGATTCGAAGAACCACAGTTCCTGCGTTTTGCCACATTGGACCTGAAACGTAGCGAATGGCGGAACTACCGGAACGACCTCGCCTCAGGGGGAGCAGTTACCGGATCGGGCAATATGGATATTTCCACGGTCAATATTGAGGAGAACGGCCGCCGCACACCGGTCAACTATATCCTTCCACCCGGCGTCACCCGCATACTCGATCCGGGGCAACCCCAACTACGACAGGAAAATGAACAGTCGCTCTCGTTGAAAGTAACCGATCTCGATCCGGACGACTGTCGCGCGGTCTATAAAAACAGCCTATACGACCTGCGCCGGTACAAACGCCTGCAGATGTTCGTCCATGCGGAACGGATACCCGAAGATCCGGGCACGTTGCAGGATGGTGATCTCTCTATTTTCCTGCGGTTAGGGTCAGACTACAGGAACAATTACTACGAATATGAGATTCCGCTGCGGCTCACCCCGGAGGGACAATACAGTTCCAACAACGTGGCGGATCAGGAGAAAGTATGGCCGGGCGAGAACATGTTCAACTTCCCGCTTTCACTGCTAACCGACCTGAAATTAGCCCGTAACGCTGACAAAGAGCATGATGACAATGTCTCCTTTTTTGTTCCTTATTCCCGTCCCGATCCGGAGAAGCCGGAAAACAGGATCACTATCACCGGCAATCCGTCACTGGCCGAAGTGAAAGTGGTGATGATCGGTATCAGGAACAACGCGGACAATCCCCGATCGGCAGAAATATGGGTGAATGAACTGCGAATGAGCGAATTCGACGAGAAAGGGGGTTGGGCGGCACAGGGAAACGTGCAACTGGCACTTTCCGATATAGGAACGGTCAGCTTCTCCGGCCGGAAAGAAACAGCCGGTTTCGGCGCGCTCAACCAAAGCCTGTTGGAACGGCGCGATGACGATTATACATCGGTACAATGGGCATTAAACATGGAGATAGGACGCTTCCTGCCTAAACAGGCCAAACTGTCGGTGCCCCTCTATTTCTCCTACTCGAACCAGCTTACAACTCCCCTATATGACCCATTCAACCAGGACATCCTGCTCTCGGAATCCCTTGAACATTCCACTACAGCTCTTCTGCACGACTCAATACGGCGGATCGCTACTACCGGAATAAAAGACATAAGCCTTAGCCTCACCAATGTGAAGATGGATATCAAAAGTAAACAACCGATGCCCTATGATCCGGCTAATTTCAGTTTCACCTATGCACGCAACGAAACCCAGCGCCGGAGCCCCGATACCGAATATGCGAATCAAAGAGATTTCAGGCTACAGGCTAATTATGATTACACACCCCAGACAAAGACATGGGAGCCGTTCAGAAACAGCAATGCGAATTCCGCCTGGACAAAACCGCTCCGGGCATTCAACTTCAACTACCTGCCCAACAATATCAGGCTCAGTTCCGATCTGGTACACCACTATGAAGAGGTGCAGCTACGCGACCTGAATGCGTATACTGAAGGGGGCTCACAAGCGGAACAGAAACAGTTGTCGTTCAGCAGCAATTTCTTCTGGAATCGTGATATCTCCATCACCTGGGATCTGACACGTAACCTGAAGACTGCTTTCCGATCGGGAACCATCGCCGAGATCGAGGAACCCTATCTGCAGGTAAACAAAGAGATCAACAGAAGCGATTATGCCATATGGAAAGATTCGGTAATGCAGAGTATCCGGGAATTGGGAAAGCCATTGAATTATTCACAGACGACAGATGTAACATATATCCTTCCATTCGCCCATATTCCGGGGCTCGACTGGATAGGTTCCAGTGCGGCATACCACTCCCGTTACCGTTGGGAACGGGGCGCCATGATAGAGGACGAGAGAATAGGCAATTTCTTGCAGAATAACCTTTCTTTCACACTCAACAACCGCTTCAACCTGGTATCCCTCTATAATAAAATCCCCTATCTCCGGGAGACGAACAGCCGCTTTGCCGGTGGAGGGCATACACGCCAGTCCGACAACTCATCCGGTATATGGAACAGCACCCGGCAGGATATTCCCCGGTATGCAGCGCAGGCACTGATGATGCTCCGGAGTATAAGCATCAATTGGGGATACAGGACACGTAGCGACATTCCCGGATTTGAAGGAATGATTGGCGACTTTTTCGGGCAACGTCAAACGCCAAATGGGCTGTTACCCGGCCTGGGATTTGCCTTTGGCTTTGAGGGCGGTGAACGGTTCGTGGAGAAATTAAAAAACGATAATCTTCTTGTCCTGAACGAAAACAATATCAACCCGGCCATCTACAACAAAACCCATAACCTGCGGCTCGACGCTTCCATAGAGCCGTTACCGGGATTAAAAATCGACCTGAACGCGTTATATGAAAAAAATCACCGGACAGAGATCCAATACATGTTCGACGATATGCCCAAAAAGAGAGGCGGCAGTTTTGCCATGACCGTGCAGACCCTCTCATCGGCATTTGAAACTTCTAACGCAAAAAACAATTACCACTCACGGACATTCGAGAAATTCCTCAGGAACCGGCACATCATCGCTGAACGCACAAGACAACAATATAGCGGAACAAACTATCCTGACGGGGGATTTTTTGCCGGAAGCGGATATGAAGGAAAACCGTTCGACAGTACTGTCGGCGATGTGGGCCTCAACTCGGCCGACGTGCTTATCCCCGCTTTCCTGGCAGCATATACAGGCAAAGACCCGGCATCGGTGAAACTCACACCTTTCCCGGATATCTCCGCACTCCTACCCAACTGGCTTATTTCCTATGACCTGATGAGACTCCTGCCTCAATTGAAAGAGCAGATGCAATCGCTCACCCTCACCCATCAGTATCTCTCACAGTACAGGGTTGGATCATTCGAGTCATTTATGAGCTGGGTACCTTTGGGCGATGGGAGTGATTTGGGATATATACGCGATGCGGTCTCAGGTTCACCTATCCCCTCCACTCCTTTCAATATATCTTCAGCAAACATCCAGGAGAGTTTTAATCCATTGATCGAAGCACGGGGAGTATGGGACAACAACCTGAGCCTCCATTTCAGGATTAACAAAAGCAGGGCACTCAACCTCAATATCGCTTCCGCCCAGATCGTGGAGACGAGCGACCGCGATTTTGTGACCGGCCTGGGATACCGTATACAGCACTTCAACCGCGTCATCGGCTTCGGATCCAATTCCATGCAAAGAGAACGCCGCCGCTCCTCTCCACAGGTATTGACCGGCGAACAGCCCCAAACAGAGAGGACCTCATCGTTCAACAACGATTTGAATATCCGCCTCGATATTTCCCGGAAAATCACTCATGCACTGATCAGGAGGATCGAAGAAGAATTTACACAAGCCACAAGCGGCATACGAACCACTACCATCAGCTTTTCTGCCGATTACGCCTTGAGCAGGTTGGTCACTCTGCGTGCATTCTTCGACAGGATGGTGCATAGGCCCCTCGTTTCATCAGGCTCCTATCCCACTTCGACTACCAGCGCGGGAATAAGCCTCCGGTTCAGTATGGACCAGTAATCTGGAAGTGACTGAGTGGTTAAGTGCTCAGGTGCCTGAGTGGTTAGGTGCCCAAGTGCCTGAGTGGTTAGGTGCTCAAGTGGGAAGGTAGGAAGGTGAAACTGTCCCAAATCCTGGCTCTTGGTTCCTGGTTCTATAAGTCTTGGTTCCTGGTTCTACAAGTCTTGGTTTCTGGTTCAGAAGCCAGTTAAACAAATCCTAAAAAGGGAACTCTATCCTCGATATTCTATTAATTTATGTTGTAAAAGGCAGTCTCTTACGATTTTTTTTAATTTTAAGGACAAATGTTAAACAAAAAAGAGGTTTATTTGTTAAATTAATGACGAAGAGAAACGATCTTTGAAATAAGATTATCACTAAAACGGAGGTAAGTAAAAGAAGTGTATGAAAAAATCAACTATCTGGTTGCTTGCTATTGTGATGTTCACGGCGTTCTTAATATTGCTGTTCCTGCAGGTAAGATATATGAAAACTACTCTGGATATCCGTACCCAGCAGTTTGATGAGCAGGTAAACAGAAGCCTGTATAATGTGATGAAAGAACTGGAAAAGGACCAGACCCGAAGATATCTGGAACAGGACATGATTGATTCAGAAAACAGGTATTCACAATACAACGGCCCGCAGATTTCACAAAGCATCACGAGTGAAAGTAGTAGGACTACCACAATTACCCATCCCGACGGAAGTGAAACAAGAATCGAACTGAGCAGCACTCAGCAGTCGTTACGTCCGCAACAACAGCGGGAGAGCGTGTTCTTGTCCCCCAACCGGGGCTCCAGTACCATCTCCAGAACGCAGTACGACATGCAGCAAGCATTGAACAAGCGTTATTTGCACGAACGTTCGTTGCTGGATGAAGTAATTCTGGACATAATGAGCCGTGCCAGCGACGAGCCGATTGAAAAAAGGGTAGATTTCGACAAAGTGGAACGAGACATCCGATACCAACTGGCATACAACGGGTTGAATGTACCGTTCAGTTTTCAGATTGTGGATTTCAATAATAAAGTGGTCTACTCCTCGCCCGGGTTTTCCACAAAACAGAAAGACGCGGTCTATCAGCAAATTCTGTTTCCAAACGACCCATCGGCAAAGTTAAACAGGATGAGGGTCTATTTCCCGACGAGAAGCAATTATGTGTATGGAGAACTCACTTTCTTTATCCCATCGCTTATATTTACGATTATCCTGTTGATAACGTTTATATTTACGGTGGCATCGCTTTTCAGGCAGAAGCGTTTGTCTGAAATGAAGAATGATTTTATAAACAATATGACGCATGAACTGAAAACACCTGTCTCTACCATCTCATTGGCAGCACAGATGCTTAAGGATGAATCGATACTGAAATCACCAGAAGTGTTCAAACATGTCACCGGGGTGATTCACGACGAGACCAAAAGGCTCAGTTTTCAGGTAGAAAAAGTACTGCAGATGTCACTTTTCGACAAGCAGAAAGCCACCCTGAAAATGAAGGAAATAGATGCAAATGACCTGGTGGTGAGTGTGGCCAATACTCATGTGTTGAAAGTGGAAAAACTGGAGG
Source organism: Proteiniphilum sp. (assembly GCF_040307845.1). Classification (GTDB taxonomy): domain Bacteria; phylum Bacteroidota; class Bacteroidia; order Bacteroidales; family Dysgonomonadaceae; genus Proteiniphilum. Next base: position 33,206 of record NZ_JAWRIS010000059.1, on the reverse strand, counting down.
GGACTCTCGATATCGATCTTCAGGCAGAAGAATCTACTATCAAAGTGGATGAGATGCATTTCACCAATGTGATTTTCAATATTCTCGACAATGCGCTGAAATATAAGAAGAAGGATGTCCCGCCGGAATTAATGATCCGGACACGGAATGAAGGGAACAAAATCATTATCACCATCGAAGATAATGGAATCGGAATGAGAAAGGAGGACTCAAAAAAAGTATTCGACCGGTTTTACCGTGTGCCCACCGGCAACCGTCACGATGTGAAGGGATTCGGCCTGGGTCTGGCATACGTAAAAAAAATCGTGACTGACATGAACGGCACTATCCGTGCCGATAGTGAATTAGGAAAAGGAACGAAATTTATAATAAGTTTACCCGTAATAACACAAAAATGATATGGAAGAGAAGTTAAAAATTTTTTTATGCGAAGATGACGAAAATCTTGGCATGCTACTGAGAGAATACCTCCAGGCAAAAGGGTTTGACACCGATCTGTTTCCCGATGGGGAAGCCGGTTTTAAAGGATTTGTAAAGACAAAATATGATCTTTGCATTGTGGATGTAATGATGCCTAAAAAGGACGGTATCACGCTTGTAAAAGAAATAAGAACCATCAATACGGAAATACCCGTCATCTTTCTGACCGCAAAGAACATGAAGGAAGATGTGTTGGAAGGATTCAAAGCAGGCGCTGACGACTACATCACCAAGCCATTCAGTATGGAAGAGCTGGTACTTCGTATCGAAGCCATCATCCGTCGTGTGAAAGGCAAAAAGAGCAAAGAACAACAGATTTACAACTTTGGGACAATGTCTTTTGACACGCAAAAGCAAATTCTTACTATTGGTGACACGCAGACAAAACTGACCACCAAAGAGTCTGAGTTGCTTTCACTCCTCTGTGCACATGCCAATGATATCCTCGAGAGGAATCATGCCCTGAAACAAATCTGGGAAGAGGACACCTATTTTAATGCACGCAGTATGGATGTGTATATCACCAAGTTACGCAAGTTACTGAAACCCGAACCCAATATTGAAATCATCAATATCCACGGTAAAGGTTACAAGTTGATTGTACCCACTGACGAAAATGAAGGTGGAGAACAATAACAACGTGATTATCTGAATAAAAACGACCGCCCCAAAAGGAACGGTCGTTTTTTATTCAATAAAAATACCCTTCACAAATTCGTAACATTAAATTTATTAACTACATTTGCATGACGTACGGAAGAGATTAAAATAAAAGTCATGAAAGAAAATAAAAAAGAGATGGCGAAATCACTCCGGTTAATTGCTACCGGACGCCAGAGGACAAATATACTTCGTGAGGGAGAACAAAAAACTATTGCCTATTTGGTACAAAAAGTCCCTTCGTGGATATCTTCCGACGGACTCACCATTTTTGGATTTTTCGGTAACATAACTGTCGCTGCCAGTTTTGTATTGGCTGCCTTCGTGAATCGCTATTGGCTGCTGCTATGCCTCCTGGGATTTGTCATCAACTGGGTGGGAGATTCACTCGACGGTAGGTTGGCTTATTACCGGAATAAACCCCGCAAATGGTATGGTTTCTCTCTGGATATAACGGTAGACTGGATCGGTACCATCCTGATCGGATTCGGTTTTATGATGTATATAAACCTTGTGGATTATATCAACAGCGCATGGTTGTATGTAGGCTTCTTCTTCGTTGTAATGTACGGATGGGAGATGGTTACCGCCCAGTTACGCTATAAGATTGGCGGGCAATATTCCATTGACTCCGGTATTTTTGGCCCGACTGAAGTACGGTTGATATTGGCAACCATTATCACCATTGAAGCATTTGTTCCCGGTACCATACAATACCTCGCTACTATCGCCTGTGTGATATTGCTTGTCTCAAACCTGGTGGAAATGCGCAAGCTCCTACGGCTCGCCGATGAACAGGACAAAGCCGATCGGCGCTTGAAGGAAAAAGAGTACAAAAAAAAACACATTGAGAATGCATAACCGGTTTGTCGCAACTTTCTCCGTGCAAACAGGACAGAATATGCCGGAAATCCCTACCTTTGTGTAAAAAAGATGACACATTCAATGACGGGATACGGCAAAGCCGTGGCTGAACTCCCGAATAAAAAAATAACTATTGAGATAAAGTCTTTAAACAGCAAGCAATTTGATTTGTTTACACGTCTCCCTTCCGCTTACCGTGAAAGGGAGATTTCCTTGCGAAATTCACTATCCCGCCGGCTGATACGGGGAAAAGTGGATCTCTCCATGAATATAGAGGTGATTGCCAAAGATGTGACATCAAAGATCGATCACCACGTATTAAGCCAGTACCACCGTGAAATCACGGAATTGGCAGGTGAATTGAATATACCTCAACCCCAGGAATGGTTCCCGGTACTGCTACGGCTCCCGGATGTAATGAAACAGGAACAGGAAGAGTTAAGCGATGAGGAATGGGACATCATTGAACAGGCTGTCAACCGGGCAGTGGATGATGCCATCGCTTTCCGCCGGCAGGAAGGGGAAATGCTGGCACAGGTATTGACAACGAAGATCAGCAATATCCGTTCCCTGCTGGAAGCCGTGGAACCTTTTGAAGAAGAACGGATCGAAAAAGTCAAGGACCGTATCCGTGAGGGATTAAACAGCCTGGAAGGTATTGACTACGATAAAAATCGTTTTGAACAGGAGATGATTTACTACATTGAGAAATTGGATGTGAATGAAGAAAAAAACCGGCTGGCCCATCACCTCGATTATTTCATCGCCACACTGAAAGAGAAAGATCCCCAGGGGAAAAAACTCGGATTCATCGCACAGGAGATTGGCCGTGAGATCAATACCCTGGGGTCGAAATCCAATCAATCGGGTATGCAACGGATCGTGGTACAAATGAAAGATGAATTGGAACAAATTAAAGAACAAATTTTAAATGTACTATAACTACCGGTAAGGCTTTGAAGCCAATACCGAAAAACGGAACGACAATGGCCAAACTGATCATTTTCTCGGCTCCTTCGGGTGCCGGGAAATCAACATTAATAAGATTCTTGCTGGAACAGGGGCTGAATATCCGGTTTTCTATCTCTGCTACCAGTCGCAAACCACGTGGGGAAGAGAAAAACGGTGTTGAATATTATTTCCTCACACCGGAAGAATTCCGCAAACGCATTGCCAATAACGAATTCCTCGAATACGAAGAAGTATACGAAGATAAATTCTACGGCACACTGAAGAGCGAAGTAGACCGTATTCTTTCCGAGGGGATAAATGTTATTTTTGATGTGGATTGCATTGGCGGATTAAACATCAAAAAGATATATGGCGACCGGGCCTTGACTATTTTTGTCATGCCCCCATCGGTGGAGACACTACGTGAACGGCTTGAAAAACGGGGAACCGATACTCCTGCCGTCATCGAGCACCGACTGTCCAAAGCAGAATACGAGATGGGGTTTGCCTCTCAATTCGATGTCACTGTCCGTAATGAAGATTATGATCAGGCAAAAACGGAAGTACTGGAACTGGTTACAAATTTTATTCAATAGTTATTCGGCTTCGCCGTTATTCTATTCTATTGTTATTCGGCTTCGCCGTTATTCACTCGCTTCGCTCGTGTTATTCAATAGTTATTCATGCTTCGCATGCAATGCGACCGAATAACAACTGAATTACAACTGAATTACAATTGAATAACAACTGAATTACAATTGAATAACAACTGAATTACAATTGAATAACAATTGAATAACAACTGAATAACAACTGAATTACAATTGAATAACAGCTAAAGATGAAGAAATTACTACCGATAGTCCTGTGTTTCCTGACCGTGACCCTCTTCGGTCAAACGGTACGGGTAGAGACTCGCCTCTATGCCGAAAAGGAAGGGCAGGAACTGAAAATGGATATTTATACATGCGATTCGGCCACTGTGCAGCCACAACCCTGTCTGGTATTTGTCTTTGGTGGCGGGTTTAAAAATGGGACCCGGGATGCGGAATTCTATCATCCTTTTTTCAACTATTTTGTAGAGAGAGGATTCACCGTGGCCTCCATCGACTACCGCTTGGGGATGAAGGACCAAAAAGCACCGGGCATATTCAATAACAAGCCCATACGAAACGCTATCGCTATAGCGGTGGAAGATCTTTATTCGGCCACCAACTACCTGTTGGAGAATGCGGAAGAGCTGCATATCGATCCATCGCTTATTATTATCAGTGGATCAAGTGCAGGTGCCATCACCGTCCTGCAGGCCGATTATGAGAATAGGGATAACCATCCCTCTGCCAGTGTGCTGCCGGACGATTTCCGTTATGCGGGGGTGATCTCCTTTGCCGGCGCCATTTTCAGTACAGAAGGAACTCCGTCATATACACAACCACCGGCTCCCACCCTTTTCTTCCATGGCAGTGCTGATAAGCTGGTTCCTTATAACAAGACACGCTTCTTCAATATTGGGATGTTCGGCTCAAAACCATTGGCAAAAAAATTCAGGAGGGAACGGTATCCTTACTTGTTTTATAGTATGGAAGATATTGGACATGAGGTGTCGGAATATCCCATGCAGGAATTCCTACCGGAGATCGACCGCTTTATCTCCGATTGGGTGTTCGATAAGAAACAGTGGATGAAGGATATCCATTTCAAGGATCTGCTCCGAACGTCGGATACCTCCACCACACCGGGGAACTATTATGAATAATTACCAACTACTAATTAGTTAAAACGGTTGATTGTGTAAAGAGGAAAGGCTGAAATGATGTGGTGATGTAATGATATGTTCCAATATGCCAATATGAATAATTACCAATCAGTCTTGACTCTTGGTTCTGAAATTAAAAATATATGCGAAAATATATAGAAAAATACCTGCTCCCCATTGCAATGGTGGTGGGAATTACATTTCACATGCAATTGGCGGTACTTTCTCCTGCTATTCCCTACCTGCTTGCAATGATGCTCTTCATCACCTATTGCCGGGTGAGGATGAGCGACATCAGGCCTACAAAATTCCACTATATCCTTCTTTCCATTCAATATGTGGGGAGTGCACTTATCTACCTGGTACTTCGTCCGTTCAATGAAATCCTGGCACAGGCAGCCATGATTTGCATGCTGACGGCTACGGCTACCTCAGCACCCGTCGTGACCGGAATATTGGGTGGAAACATCGCTGTGACCGCGGCCTACGCTCTTATCAGCAACCTGTCCTTAGCCTTTATCGCACCGATTTACCTGTCCCTTGTGGGTAAGGGGGGAGACACCATCTCTATGTCCGCCTCTTTCTGGTATATCTTCCGCAGTGTTATTCCCATCCTGGTTCTGCCATTCCTACTGGCATTGCTACTAAAAAAAATGGTACCACGGGCACATAAAAGGGTCCAATCGGCGCAGATAGTTTCCTTCTATCTATGGGCGGTAGCACTCACCATCGTGATCGGCAATATTACTTACTATGTACGGATGCAAGGCTCCGACCACTATCTGCTGGAGATAATTATCGGCGTTGTTTCACTGGTGATTTGTTTGCTACAATTCTATTTTGGCAGAAAAATCGGTCGCCGCTTCGGACAAACCGTAGCCGGAGGACAGGGCCTGGGACAGAAAAATACCGTACTCGCCATCTGGCTTACGCAAACCTATCTGAATCCGCTCGCTACACTCGGCCCCGGCATGTATGTGATCTGGCAAAACCTGGTCAATTCATGGCAGATATGGAAGGAGAAACGTAAAAATTGATGTGATGATTTACTGACCTGATGATTGAAGATACAACACTTCTCAACTTCTTCACTTCTTCACTTCTTCACTTCTTTAATTTTTCACTTTCCATTTTTAATTTTTAATTTTTCACTTTTAATTCACTATCTTTACCGCCAACAATAAAATCGATAAAAACAAACTCTCAACTCAAATTATCATGCAAAAAATCATCACTCTTGCACTTTTGCTAACTTTAGTCTTTCCTCTTCAAATGAATGCACAAGAGGAAGAAAAAGGAGGTGATTTCTCCATCGATATCAATCTCCGCCCCCGGTTTGAATACCGTAACGGATATGCGTATCCCCGTTTAGAAACCAACGAGCCATCAGCATTTATCTCCAATCGCGCACGCATCGGTCTTAACTTCGACAATGGATTCCTTTCGGCACGGGTAGCCGCGCAGGATATCTCTATCTGGGGACAGAAGCGGCAAAACGATAACGACGGTGCACGCACTACCATGCATGAAGCTTGGGCACAAATGCGGCATAACGGCTTCTTTGCCAAAATAGGGCGCCAGTCGCTCAGCTATGACGACGGACGCATCCTCTCTGAATCGAGCTGGACACCTACCAGTATCTGGCACGACGCGGTGAAACTGGGTTATGAGAACCCGATGAACACGCTGCATCTGGCATTCGCCTACAACCAGTCCCGTGAGCAAACCAACGAAGGTACTTTCTATGAACCGGTAGGACAACCCTATCAAAACATGCAAATGGCATGGTACCAACATCGCACACCTGCAGGATTCACAGCATCGGTGCTTTTTATCAATCTTGGCTTTGAAACCGGCGATCCGGCTACAACGGACACACCGGCAAACAGCGAGAAGGTCTATATGCAAACCATGGGAACCAATATCGGTTATAAAACCAAAATATGGAACGTCATGGGAACGTTCTATTACCAGACAGGGACCAACAGCAATGACGAAAAAGTAAGCGCCTACATGCTGGCTCTGAGAGGCCGTTACGCACTCCAGCCACGACTTGCCCTCTACGGTGGCACGGAATTCCACCCCGGTCAGGATCCCGACTCGAAAAAAATAACCCGCATGGACTTGTTATACCGTTCCAACCACGGCTTTATGGGTTCCATGGATTATTTCAAGGGCTATGACTACTACGGCGTATGGGATAAATATATTGGTGTGAACTGGAATGCCTGGAAGAAACTCGGTTTAGATCTAAGGTATCATCACTTCTCTTCAGAACGCTCCATCGATGTGAACGGAAAGGACAGGAAAGCGTTAGGCTCTGAAATAGATTTCACCTTCACCTACCCCATCCGCAAGTACATCATGCTGGAAGGAGGATATTCTTTCATGCTCGCCACCGATGCGATGCCCATCGCCAAAGACCGTTCCGGCACTCCCGACTCATGGCAGGACTGGGCCTATGTGAGCCTCACTATCAATCCCACCATTTTTAAAGGCAGGTTTTAAGAAGTAAATTTAAAGATCCATTATCATTCGAAATAAAAACTCCCGCTGGCGGATCGCTATTTGAGAGGAATAACTATTCAAGTTATATAAAATGAAAATGAAAATAGTGATCTCTAATAAGATTAAGTATAACCCGTTGGCGGAATTAAATTAGTGTATATTTAACTTCTTAATTCCGCCAACGGGTTACATTGGTAAATTTGTAGAAGATTATTTACTTGGGTAATAAATACGAAGTAAATTTTATTTGTTAAATACTAATTTTGGAGCAACGTTTTCTCACAATACCCATCTTACTTATATGCGCAAGAGTAAACAGTAATAAAAACAATAAATAATCATTATGAAAAAACCATCTTACATCCTACTATCGGTGCTGATGCTCATCGTGGTGGCATGCGACAGTGAGGACGCATTTACCCCCACCCCAATTGATCAGGGCAATTTGCCAAAGAAGGTACAGGAATTTCTGGGCAAACATTTTAATGGTAGTGAATTTATGTCGGCACAATTTCAAACGGCTTATGGTGTCAGCTATTATGATGTGAAACTAAAGACAACGCAAATTGGTTTTGACGTGGATGGGGAGTGGATGTGGATGATAACGCCCCTGGGGTTGCCGGAATCGGCACAGGGCATACTCGACAGCGATGTATTGAAGGAACTGAATCAGAAGGCGCCCAATTCGAATATTGTGCGATTGGATAATCGCTACAATAGGGAAATAGATCTTGTGATGGATGATGGCAAGTATTATATAGAGATGGAAGGAGATGAAGGAAAAGTATTGGCAGAATTGGCAAAAGATGACGAGCTACCAAAGGCAATGAGCGAGTATATTGAGCAGTACGCTTATGGTATCACACGCGGAGTTTATGTAGATGTTATGCCTGAATACACATACCCCAAAAAACTGAAGTTTACGATGCTTAAAGGGGATATTTACAGATATAAGTTTGGTTTAGACACTTTTGTGGATTTTGACAAAGATGGTAACTGGTTTTATTTGCAGGAAGAAGAAACAGCTGCGCAGCAAATAATTGCCGACCGATTGATTATGGCAGTGCCTGAGAGTGTATTAAACAAATTGAAGACAGTGGATCAGTGGATTGTTCCGCGAATCAGGAAAATCAATCTGTTTAATGACAATAAGGATTATGGCTTTAACAAGATATATGGCTTCACGCTCGATGATGGAAGATTTGTGGCGATCAACTCTGAAAATGAGGTGCTGGAGATTCCATATAATACCGTAAGAGACTATATCGACAAAGGATTTAATCCCGGAAGGGAATACAAAGTTTACGCACATGTTAATACCGGTGGTGCTTTCTTATTCAGATATTCTTTTGTGATTACGGGATGGAGCAGCGACCCCTATCTCGCCATCAATCTTACCACCAATGCACAGGGCGAGATGCGAAGAATCAGTTCAGGCGTTGTGTCTACCGATCATACCCGTGTGACGCCGCTGCCCCGTGCCGTAGTTGAGATGTTGTCCCATCCAATTGCCGATTATCTGGATGAGCATTATCCTGATTGGAAAGCTGTGTCGATTGATTGTGCATATTCAGAAGGATATGGTCCCGAAATTCCTCAGCAGACAATCAACGTGATGATGTCTGTGCCCAATAATCTCAAAACTGCGGTGTTTGATTATGCTACGGGTGAGTTTATTGAGGAGTATCTGGCGATTCAGAGATAGGGCTGAATAAGGTTGAGCAATTATATAGAAGACCATTACATATTTACGATGATAAATATAACCCTTCTGTATATTCGATTAAAAATGAATGTTATGAAAGTTAATTTTTACGTTTTAAGTGTTTTTGCGATTATTTTCATGTTTGCCTCATGTGGAAAAGATGACGCAGAGAAAACACCCTATGATTTGTCATTCGCCAGAACAAAATATGATATGACAACACGCGGGAACTCGGTTCCAATTATGTCTGGCAACGGAGATTATGAAATTATTTCATCCGATGAAAATACGATAACTGTAACATATGATCCATTTGGCGGTAGTGATTTTGGCAGCATATACGTTAAACCCCAAAAAACCGGAAAGGCTGACATAACAGTAACTGATAAATTGACCGGACAATCAGAAAAATTGAACATAACGATACATAATGCCTACTTGTCTCTTTCTGTATTAGGTATGGAAGCGAAGGCAATTATCAGTGATGTTGAACATAAAACGGCTATTGAGAATGATTTAAAGAACAAATTTTCTTTCTCTGACAACGAAATATACATTTTAGTTGACAATAGTTCTTCTACTTTATATAAATTCTCATCCTCTGAAAAAGCAAAAACTGGGGAGTATATTAATATGGGTAATTATTCATTAGAAGAAGAATCCGGCCAGTATTTTCTGTCCTTTGAATTTATGGATCATGTAAACAAATATATAGTGGACAGTAGGGCCTTTACGCCTCTTTTTCCTTTCTTTGATTTTAAGGTGGATAATGGAACTCGGTTGTTAAATTCACTCCCAATGGATAAAGAATATCCCTTATTTGAATACTTTACAGATGAATACAAAACTGAATATCCTGATTTGGTTTCTGCGAGAATAGCGTATATCTTTTTGATTGATTATCCGTGGGAAGTCGACGTACCGGTAAAACTACTATTGGAGGAACAATAGAAAACCCTATCTGCTTTTGAATATCAAATGTTTAATTTTTAATTCCGCCAACGTATTATGAATAAACTTATCATTCCATTTATTTTAATCGTCTCCCTCCTTGTCCCGGGTTGTAGCGATGATGAGACAAAAGACGTTGTCAAGGAAATCAACATGTCAATTTCTTCTGAAACAGGCGTAATGTATGATTTGTTCGATGAAAACAAAACATATCCCATGGAGTGTATGCTTGTTATGTCGGAAGACAATCCCGGAGTATGGGAAACTCTTGGTTTTAACACCATTGAAGGCTTCACATACGAAAAAAGCCACGAATATGAGCTGCGCATAAAGAGAACCATACTTGCCAATCCTCCTATGGACGGCTCCAGTCACAGATATTCACTTGTCCGCATTCTTCAGGATAAGCTTGTTGTAGAACCGGAAATTCCTGTTGACAAAGAAATCAAATCCGAGAAAGACATAGCGTATCATGACTTGTGTCCCATTGATAAATATGAGATAAACCAGGAATTTATTGTGGATGGGAATGGTCAAATATTCTATGCCGGCGGCTCACCTTTACCGTCTTACAATATGGCTCAAATTTATTTGGAAAATATTTTGGATAGGGCAAGTCCAGATTGGGTGAAATTCCAAAGTGTACCCTACATGGCAGTCTATTCTTTTGTTTTGTCGCCTTTGAGCGGTGAAATCCGATTAGTCCGCAATGAATCATCCAGTTTAATGTTTAAGAATGTCATTCCTGAAAGTGAGTTTACTCATATCACTCAATCCATAATGTCAGGCCAGGAACTTCAGTATGTGTTAGTACTCTCTAACGTCTATAAAAAGGGTCTTCAAAAATTAGAATTTACTATAAAAAAACAATAACATGCCATACATTGCTAATAGATATGAGAATTAAAAATCGACCAGTACGGATGGGAATGGATACTGCCGAAGAAGTAACGGCAGCCACCGTCAAGAAAGCGGGTGTCATCTTCACGCCCGGCAAGAAACTGCGTGAAATGCTCGATATGGCGAAATTTACAAAAGTACAGTAAACAATCTGAAAGGAGTAGCCACTCGTTGATTTTAGCAATCAAAATCACAAATTCATTATCATTCGAAATAAAAACTCCCGCGGGCGGATCGCTATTTGAGAGGAATAAACAGATAACGGCTGATAGACTGTATAACGGTAATTACGGTGATTCAACAGGTTATTCAATTGGAGTTGCAATGTCAGCCGGGGAAGTTTATAGGCAGCCGTCAAATCCACAAAAACAAGGTTTACGGAGTGGTCCGGAGTGATTTCATTACGGAAATACTCTGCCGAGGCCGACAGGTCGAATCGTCGATGCATATAATAGAAAGTCCCCTTGTGGCGCATATTCCACAAGCGATCTGATGACGCCGCTTCCGGTGAAACCCGGATATCTTGTCCCGCTTTGCCGGAATTATTTTCGAAAGAGGAAGATTGTCGTTGTAACTCTCCGGTATATGCCACTTCTATCTGTTGGATTGGAGATATGCTGAAAGAGGGTTTCAATATAAGCGTGCGGAATGAAAAAGGTATCCATACACCTTCCCTTATCTGTACGGAACGGTTGTACCAGTAGGATGCCTCGGCAGACACTTTGGTATTGAGATCAAAAAATCCTTTCGAAACTACCATATTGACGCCATAAGATGAGTCATGATGCGGTATATAGTGTCGTGTCCACCGGAATATATTGTCCGTGACACGTTGCTCCATCGTATGGTTTATCCGGCCACGTGATGCCGTGATATCCGCGGTCACGAAAAATTCCCTCAATGTATTTTTATACTCCGTCCGTAATGTGTAAAGTTGCTTGTTGGTAACCGGTATGCCCGTTTCATTCTTAAATGTGGTCCGATAGTCAGTGAAATAGAGTTGCGGGTAAAATGCCGCGATATCATTGAGTTCCTTGCCATATCGCACCGATAAACGGGCATTCCAGGCATAATTTAGCTTGTAGTCTGTCCTGAAAGTGAGTCCGGGAAGCCACAAGAGATCCTTATCTTCATCCCCGGGAAACAGTACTGCCTGCAAAGGCACCGACCATCTGAATGTAAGCGACCTGAACAGGTATTCATAGGCGGGAGTCACCCACAGGCGATGATGATCCTTCAGGCTGTTCCAATCGACAGATCCACCGACAGTATAGTGCTGTGCGATCTTTGTCCGCCGGATAATCCATCCCGATTCGGCAAGGGCATAAAATCCTTCCAACTGCATAGGCTGGTCGTACCCCTTAAAGGGTGCATTCCTCGAACTGTGTAAATTGGTAATTGAGGGGTTAGCGTCTGTAACTCCATCGCGATTATTGAATTGCAAACGTTGGTTCCGGCGCCAATACCCCACAACCGACTTCACCTGCCATATATCCTTGTTCTCCAATGTGCGGGTAATACTAAGATTATCCTGCACGGACAGCGACTCATCCCTCTGATGTTGTGTTAGATGATAACTCCCGGCAATTCCGGTGTTGGTCCTATTTTTTTCAAAATGAGTATCCAATTGATTACGTAAATAATGGGTTACAGCATTCTCTTCATAATCAGCCGAAATATTCAATTGTCGCCCTCTAAGATAGCTGCTTTTATTTTCTTCCACCGTCACTGTGTCGTCCGGATTAAAATAGGATGTGACGGCATTTGTTTGTTGTGTAATACGATCCTCTGTATAAAAGGCATTTATTTTCAGGCGGGAATCTTCGCCCAACCGGTACAAGCGGTTACCCGTGGCAAGTGCGGCGTCGTCAAAGAGCCATCGGTTTTCCTTTAAGGGAGCCGATACGTTACCGGATTGAAGTAACCGGTAATCGGGCAGTCCCGGCAGTTCATCCATTCCCTTGTCTCCTTCTTTGGTGATACCATTTCCGGTATTGGAGAACTTCAACGCATAGAGGGACTGACTTTTCCGGGCGATTTGCAATGCACTTGCTTCCGCTTCGTACAGAAAATCATCACTCGAAAAACCTGCCGACACTTTGGGTTTAAAACTCCATTTATCTTTAAAATTATCCTTGAGCTTTATATTGATATCGGCCACATCGGAGGGTATTTTTCCCGCCAGCGATTTGATCCGTTGATGGTTATCCAGCACCTCCACCTCTTTTACCGACTGAGCGGAAAGATTCCGGCTTACACTTTTGTAGCGGCTGTCCATCAGGTCCAATCCTTCCACATACATGGTACCAATATCCTTCCCCCTGTACCGGATCTTTCCATCGTCGTCCACCTGAATACCGGGCAGACGTTTCATCAGGTCTTCGACCGTCTTATCGTTTTCACGCAAGAACTTCGACGCATCATAGCGTATCGTATCGCTCCGACCCCATATCCTGCCCGGCCGAATAGTGACCTCTTTTAATTGTATAGACGACTGACCCAGTTTAATATCAAAATGAGCCCGACGGCCTATTCTCTCCGAGAAAGGGGCATAGCCCATCATGGAGACCGAGAGTGTAAGTGTATCCGGAGAGACATTGAGGGGAATAGAGAACGTTCCTTTTTCGTTGGTGATGGCAAACGCCACCGTCCGGTCTCCACGCAATACCACTACATTGGCAGCATCCAACAACTCACCGGTACCGGCATCGCTTACCTTACCGGAAAGCACCGTTTCCGAATGGGATGCTCCGGAATGGTTATGCTGCGCATTTCCCTGAAAGCAATTAAAAAGTACTGTCAAGGCAAGAAGGTAGAGTATTGGTTTGTGCATGAGATTAATGTGACTAATGTGATAATGTGACTAATGTGATAATGTGATAATGTGACTAATATGTCAATGCTGTAATTGGTAATTAGTAATTAGTAATTGGTAATTCTTCTCAATTTAATTCCATCGGATTATAAGGATTACTCATCTTCCTTATATCATTCCCCATCTCGTCTTTTACGGTTACTTTCACATTGGGCGCGTTCACCTTGATATATCCCTGAGGGTCGGCATTAAAGCGTTCATGCAACTTGTTCAACTCTTTTCGGGAGATTTTCCTGCGTGAAGTTTCCGGCATTTCGATCAGAGATAGGCCTTTCCTTTGTTCTATGCCTGAAGCGATAAAACAGTAATGCTTTTGGGAATCTTCGGCTTTCAGGATAAGTCCCGGTAGACCGTGGAGTTTCCAAGGCCCGTCGCTGCGAGCGATATCAGCAGTGAACCATGCTTCATAATCCCGCCCGTAAAGATGGGTGGTAGCCTTCTGGCAGGAATAACCACAAATTGTTGCCGTATCAGGATGAATAGTCCAACCAATTTTCAGCATCGGTTCTTCCACCACATAATTATCCATTGCAATGCGGTCCAATAATGTAAGCTGACCTTTGGGATAATTCTTATATATCCTGTGGGAAATCACCCCAAAACCATACTGCTGCAAATGTTCGTTGATGGTCTGTTGCGACGCACCCGACTGGATATCTGCCCGCAGCACCGAATCGGCCATAAAGGAAGTATAACTGTAATATTCCGAGACATCTTTTCCTACACGCAGTATCATCGTCTCTTTGGTAACATTGTCGGGATGTTCCGTATCTTCCAGAATGGAAACGTCATACTGCACTGTAAAAACAAGCGAATCAAGCGGGATCATTTTTTTGTACGAACCGAGATCGGCAATTGTGATCCGTTGTGCGAAGAGTGCCGGTCCCGATAAAATCAAAGCGGCTAAAAATAGCATTTTCTTCATATTGAATCGTTTTAACTGTTATCTGTCCGACAAAAGTAGCACTTCATCGTCGCCAATTGATTGTTTTGATATTACTGAAATATTACTCTTCCAAAAATCATATAAAAAAACCTGTTATATCTTCACCTTAAAAAGTACCTTTGTCTCAGAAACAGGATAATCCACTATGAGATCGGGAAAAATAAAATTAATCTGGTCATTGAGTATCACGGCAGCATTGTTGGTGATCGTTTTACAGGGATACTGGCTATACAATCAATACCGGTATACGCTCGAGGAAACGGCCAATGAAACAACAGCGCAGGTACTATCGGCCTGGGACGACTACAAGATATGGCAAAAAGCCAGATTAAAGACGCACCGCGACAATCTGAAATCCTATAATACCAATATGAACCAGACGTCAACCATCTATCTTTCCGAGACAGAAGAAAGCATTACCGATTGGACTATTTCTATCCATACAATAAAAAAATCTGGTCTAAAATCGTGGCAAATACCTGTCGACAGTATGGATAAATCAGTTGAAAAAGTACAAAATAAACATATTCTTGATGAAATAGAAAAGAACTTATCTTTGGCGCAATCCTCAAAAATGCCCCGGAAAGATTCCCTGAGAAAGTGGGATGAAAAAATAGTGGAAACCGACTCCCTCCTCGTGAACACTTTCCGGTTTAAGACGGCGGAAAATCAAAATCTCATCTACGATGCAGTGGATTTATTCCTTATCGACCTCAATTTTCCATTCAGAATGAACGCCATTGACAGTATCATACAACAAAAAACGGGCTATGTGCCAAGCCGGATCGACACATTATCCTTACCGGCCGATTCCGTCTTATGGCAACCCAGGGCAATGCACCATTTGTCGTTAGCCGGGCCTTCCGTTACTGTAGATATTCCATACAACGTACTGAAAAGGAAAGTGGCTACCATTGTGATTCCGGTAGCTCCATCCCACATCCTCAAAACGATGGCAGTGCAAATTGCCATAAGCATCCTGTTGGTTTTGGTACTTGTCGTCTGCCTGTTGCTGCAAATACAGATTATCTCGCGACAACAAAGGATCAATGAATTGAGGCAGAATTTCGTGAATACGACTATCCATGAATTGAAACGCCCTGTACAGACGCTCAAAACCATTGTTTCCTTCCTGCCGCGATCCTCTCCGGAAGAAAAGGCAATGTTGGACGATGCCCGTATCGAGACTGACAACCTGACCTCTTATCTGCAAAAATTGAGGGAAGTAAACCAGGCAGAGACAATTACGGGAAGCCTACATCTTTCCTATTTCGATTTCTCTGCTTTAGTAAAAGATTGCATTGAAACCATACAAAAAAATATGGAAAGAAAACTTCCTATCGAGACCGATTTTTCAGCCACACCCCTCCCTATCACCGCCGATAAAATGATCATGGGCAATATTGTGATCAACCTGCTGGAAAATGCGGTAAAGTATTCGGGAGAAGAGCCGTTCATCCAAATCTATGCCGGCATTGATGAAAACCGATTGTCTTTCAGCATTGCGGATAATGGGATCGGCATTGCGGCAGCAGATCAAAGCCACGTCTTCGAGCCGTTTTTCCGTTCAAAAAACGACTACGTGGCATCGCTCCCCGGCATGGGGCTCGGTTTGAGCTATGTGAAAATGGCAGTAGAAGCTCACCGGGGAACCATAGAGATCCAGTCCAAACCCAATCAGGGCACGACCGTCACCGTAAAAATTCCCCAACAATAAAACACATAAATGAAACAAAAAAGAGGCAAAGCATGTCTCCGAACATCTGCAGAACACTAAAAAAAGATGCATCCATAAAACCGACCCTAAAAATGAAGCCAACCCTGAAAATGAACCCGACCCTGAAAATACTTTTCGCCGACGACGACCTCAAATATGCGCTTTTGTTGAAAGATTTCCTTACGCGCAACGGTTATGATGTCACCTACGCCGGAAACGGACGCATCGCACTGGATCTTTTCGAAGAAATAAAACCCGATCTGGTCCTGCTGGACGTGAACATGCCGGAAATGAACGGATTTGAGGTTGCAAGGGAAATCCGCGGGAAAAACAGCAAAGTCCTTATCTTTTTCCTGACCGACCGAAGCGACAAGAGCGACCGGTTAAAAGGGTTCCAACTGAAAGGGAACGATTACCTTGCCAAGCCTTTTTACCCGGAGGAGTTACTGGCCCGGATAGAAGAGCGTTTGGGAATACCTTCCCAAACAACACAAAAAATTTACAAATTAGGGAATACCTCATTCCATTACACCGCCAATGAATTGATTACCGGGAACACAAAAACCATTATCACATCCCGTCAGGCCGATATATTACGCCTATTGGCAGAGAATATCAATGAGACCGTAAGCCGTGATCTCCTTCTCAATAAAGTCTGGGGTACCGACAATTACACCAACTCACTTGCGCTGAATGTGCAGGTAACTTACCTGCGTCGTGCGCTGCAATCGGACACATCCTTGAAAATCGTATCAGTAGTACGGAAAGGCTATATGTTATGCTCAGAGTAATTACCGATTATTGGATTCTAACTTGAGTGTTTGTCCGCAGTATTGCGCCACGATCTCCCTATGTGTAATAAATATCAGGGTTTTATCTTCAGCCTGTGAGATAAGGCGTTCCATAAGCAGACGTTCGGTCTCCCTATCCAGGGAAGAACTGAATTCGTCCAACAACAGTATATTTCCCGGCCGAAGCAGTCCCCGCGCGATGCAGATACGTTGCGCCTGCCCTTCGCTCAAGCCCGCGCCACGCTCCCCGCAAAGGGTATCCAACCCATCCGGCAAATCATATATGAAATCAGCCACCGCAGTCGTCAACACTTTCCGGAGCTCCCGGTTGGTAGCATCGGGATTACCCAGCAGCAGGTTATCACGTATCGTTCCGCTGAGCAATGTGTTTCCCTGCGGGACATACACCAGGTTGCACCGGGTAAGCGGACTTGCTTCCAATTCCTGTACGGAATTATACAAACAGACCTTCCCTTCGCAGGGATGCAACAAGGCAAGCATCAGACGGATAAGGGTGCTTTTACCTACTCCCGTCTCTCCCACGATGGCCGTACGGCTACCGGGAGCAAAGTCAACCGACAGATGCTCTATGATCTGTCGGTTACCATCAGGATAAGCAAATGAAATATTTTCGAGACGTATGCCCACCTGCCCGTCGAGCATCTGTTGTTCACCCTGCTCTTCAGTGGTCAGGCCATCCAGTTCGTTCAACCTTTCGGCTGAAGTAATTGTATGTACCAAAGAGGGTATATACTGGCTGAGCTCTACCAGTGGGCGCTGGATCTGCCCGACCAGTTGCAGGAAGGCCGTCATCATACCAAATGTGATGGCTCCTTCATAGATACCTTTTATCCCCCAGAGGAAAGCGATGAGATAACCCGTCGCAAATCCGGCCATGATCAGCGTACGTGAAAAGACGGTGAAGTTTGTGCGTTTCATCACCTTGTCATACAATGAAGACTGGATAAAATCCAGTTTGTCGGTTACCGGCGCATTTTGTTCCAGCGTTTGGATCAAGACCTTATATTGCAGTTTTTCCTGTATATGCGATTGTACATGGCCATCCAGGGTACGTATCTCTTCAGTAAAGCGACGCATCCGTTTTATATATACCTTGCTTAATATCAAAAAAACCGGCATAATGAAGATAACCGTCCACGCCAGTTGCATATTGAGTTTGCTCAGGAAAAGAAAGGCAGCCAGAAACTGGAAAGAGGTGATAATTACCGCGGGAAGCGATTTACAAACACCTTCGGCGACGACGCGCACATCTTCTTCAATGCGGTTGACAGCATCACCACTATGAAAACTATCTTTCCCATTCCACGTGCTAGCCATCAGATGGGAAAAAAGCTTAAACCGCCATTTATTTTTAAAATATATATCCGTCTCTGTTTCCAAACGGTTCTTCAATGCCGACAGTATAATTTGACCAGCCATAGTGGCTATCAGCAACACAATATAGTGGGTCATATCCCCTTCTATGGAGCGGGTGGCAATGTCGATCAGTTGTTTGGAGACCCATACAAAGAATAATCCGGCACACACACTCAATATGCCTGCCAGGCTATTGAGCAGAATACGAAAACGTATCCCCCACAAATATTTCCGAAGCGATTGTATGGCGTTGCGTATCACGGCTCAATATTTATTTAAGTTTATCATTTACTATTTGCCGTATGCCAATGACCAAATAATAGAGATAGTAAAAGCCCACACTGCTCCCAATTGTAGAAGACAATTGTATGAGTCTCCTGTTTTTCATCCTGAAGTTGTGGAATTTCCCCGATAGATATCCGGCTGGCCGGGTTGCCCATTTCTGGCCATAACGGCCAAAATTACCCGATAACAGGATATCCTTCAATATTACCGTTTGAGAGATATCCCTGAATTTATCCGTATAGAAAGGAAATCTTTCTTCTGAAAGACCCAGTTGATGCACAGCTATATAACCGAAAATTTGCCATGCCCGCAACAGCCCGAAAGCTTTAAGGTCTTTCATCAACTCCTGCCTGTCTATTTGATCGCAAAATCTATGGAGATACATTACCCAGTCACTCAACTGGCGACACCCTATTCCATCTGCAATAAAATGGTGGAAAGCATGATTAAAGATATACAAGGCATTAAAATTGGGTGGCGGAAGCAGTACATCTATATCATTCAGATTCCAGACTTGTAACTTCCCCCTTTGTAAATGATACTGGGTCCATTGCTGGAATATTTTATTTTTGAAGGGATCGGGGAATTTTTCAACGATACGGTGAAATTCGATTACCACCCCATCCCACTCGAAATAGAAATGCTTATGGCTTTCCAATGTGTCATTTGAAACAATCTCTTTCTCAACAGCCAGTTCACACGCCCTTCTGTAATCCTTTTTTCCAATGTATAAATCTATATCCCCGCATTGGCGGCGCATGGGATCCGGATAATTTTGCGCCACACCCTGCCCCTTAAGCAATATAGGATGTATGTTTTCAGACTGCAGTAAAGGTATTAGCCGGGTTAACCGTTCGTTGAACAGTGCATGGCTTTTTTCTATGCGGATAACCGTCTGGTAAAGTTGACGCAGGAGGGCTGTAGGCGGTTGGAGGTCTGCCTGCAAATAAGATATGCCATCAAAAATAATACCGCTGACAGTTTGCATGTGAGCCATTTTCAGGATTGTGGACCAATCCGGATCACCTGAAAAAAGAGATTGGTCCACAGGTTTTTTCCACAATCCCGATTGAAGCAAGGCAAAAAATTGTTGTTCCGTGCGGTTCATTCTTCCACAATTCCTGCGTCGATCCAACTCTTTGCGATATCGGCAGCATCGGTCAACGCCTCACCGGCGGGAATGTCGTATTTCGACACCAGCAAATCGGCGAGGGTTTGTACACCGAAGTCCCTTCCTTCCACTTTCTCCCACAGATAGGCGGCAGAGCCATTAAGCGAAATCAGCTTATTGAAATCTATTTGCGCCAGTCCCTCACCGGCTACAATGTATTCCTTGCCTACAGTGCGGAGTTTAAATCCTTGTTTTACTCTCATATTGTCATATTATATATTTTATGGTAAGACGTGCATATTACATTACCCCATTGATTATACAATTCGTCGATATATGGCTAATAAATATCTTCTTCCGGGAAGAAGGATTCTCCATAACCGGGCTTTGCGGCGCGCCCTTTTGCTATTGCAGTCAATCTGCTTTCCTTTATGGATAATGGATATGGCCCGACCGCAAATATTTTCCTTACGGCATTTTTCCATTCCGGAAATATTGCCATCTCCCATCAGGGTTACCTGTGCATCATCTATCTTCAGTATGCGGTGCAGTACAAATAGCTTCGGACTTATTTCCGCCAGTACTATGTCTCCCACAGCATAGGATTTTTTTCTTTCTAAAACCACACTATCCTGTCCTCCCACGATGAAAGGAAGCATACTGTTCCCTTTCGCCCTGATGGTAACCTGTGTACCTTCCGAAAGTATCTTCGCCACTTCCGGGAGCATTATTTCATTGGACAGTATGACACTCCGCATTGCTATTCCTTTATCGTGGAGGCTGACAGATCTGCCGCGGCTTTATCCGGCAGACAGTAGAGCCTATAACAAGCCACTGTGCTGACCAGCTTCTCTACCGTACGATGTATTCCCGCGGCAATCTCCTCTTCCCAGCGCATACTCGAACAGGCCGGAAGCACTATCGCATAAGCCTGCAACAAAGATAACGTTTTAATTTGATTCCGGGGAGCCTGATCCAATTTTACTATCCCTTTCAACAAGGCCTCTTCATTGCGGTAGCAGGGAGTTTTGCCACTCCATGGCGTACCATAGACAATGGCTTTTCCATCAATTATACGTACTACTGGATTGTCGTCGTTCAGGAGTTCACTTCCCTCTATATGTTCCAGCCAGAGGCGACTATGCGTACTCTTTCCCGTACCGCTTTTCCCCAGGAAAACAAAACCTTCATCACCGTTTCTGATAACGGAGGCATGCATCATCAATGTATCAAGGTTTGCTGTAGAAAATGCATAAAGCAGCATCAGGCAGTTGTTGAGACAGAAAAAACAAACTTTATCGCCTGCGGGCAATTTTACCCTTGCCTCCCGAAAAGCAGCATCGATATCCATCGTACAATAATCCGTGCTTCCCGGATAGGCAATGCGGAAACGAAAAGATCCGTCTTCGGATCTGGAAACACCAATCGCGGCGATATCATTATCGAACTGTCCCACCGGCTTGTAATCGATCTCATCGGGAAGATTGTCCACAATGGAGAGGTGAAAAAGATACTCTTCACCCTGCTTCCCTGAAACACGAAATGGGGTATAGTTGCTTAAAGCATCTACCCCAAAATATTTATCAGAAAAAGATAGCCGGAAACAATGTCCGGCTACCTGATAGAAAAGATCATCTTCCAAAATAAGAATATCTATATATTTTCGTAAAAATAAGCTACGGATCTACTCATTCAACTCCGGTGTTCCTATGTTGAAAAAGTAACTCTTACCCTGTTCAAAGGCAATGGGTTGTTCTCTGTCTATAGTCCTATAGATATATTTAGCAAATGTTTGAGTGCTTAATGCTTCATCATAAAACTTAGTAGCAAATGTCAAAGTTTTACTTTGTAACGCTCCAGTAGGGAGAATTGGAATAAATAAATCAAAATCAGTACCATTCAAACTCTCTAAAAGATCATCCGGAATTTGCACACCCACTGCATTCTGTTTATTGTCAGCTCTTATAGCCAAAGAAGAAGCATCGAGATTATCAAGAGAACCATCAAGAGGAACAAAAAAACTCTCAAATCCAAGAGGAAGCGGTATCACATCATCCAGCTTCACACCAAGACTAAATCTAAAAAGTTTTGCTAATTCAGGAACGTCTGGTTTTCCTACACGAACTCGGATCAAAGAGGTTAGGTGTTTAAAAGACAAATCTACCCTATTAGATCCTCCCTCTCCTATTGTCACACCTGCATCTGCTTTCATAAACATATACTGACCAGCGTGTTTAGACGTGCCATCAAGCAAATGTATGCGTTGCGAAAGTTGATCGTATATTTCCCTAAACGAAACACCCCATTTCCCTGTTGTAGCATTTTTCGTCCAACCATCAGCAGGATACAAGCCATAGACGTCATACACTCCGTCTTCAAGTGTAACACCGTTGTCAACGACGATAAAGTCGCAAGTATTCGATTTTTCTTCTCCGGGAACAACTGCCTGATATATCAATTCTGTTTCTGTACCACTTTCATCCACAAACAACACTTTCACACGATCCCCGTTATGCCAATAGAATCTTTCTCCTTGTGCGGAATTAAAGTCATCCCTATCTTCGATGACTCCCGCTCTGGTACCACTCTCCGGATTATTATCGGTGAATGTCCCAAAAGTCCCTCGTAACACAGGTATATATCCTTTCACTTTTGGCTCTAACTGGTTAACTTCTTCGTTATTACATGAGGTAATTAGAAATAACAGTGTGGAAATACCGATTAGATAAAATATTTTTTTCATTTTCAGTTGATTTTTGATTATTACTAATTTATTCTTCTCTTCACTGGGATTAACATGCAAATAGTAATAGATTAGTATTAGTCACCCCAACCACCGTTAGGTAAATTATCACCACTACTGGCCAGTATAGGGTGTTCCATTTCCATTTCAATTACTTCAATTGCCGGCTTTTTGTAAGCCTCTTTTACTTCTTGTTGATTTTGATTCGCTGTCATTGTTGTTTTTTTTAAGTTAAACACTTTAATTAATTGTCGCCTCTTATATCCCTTAAAAGGGCCAAATACAGAAACATCTGCTATGATTGGAATTAGAACAAAAAAGGCATTACTTTGTTCACAAAAATAAACAAATTAATTGAATAAAAAAGACAGAAAACAGACAAAAAATAGACTTCCGGATAAAATCGGGAAATATTTCCCCATCAAATTATTTTTCCCAGTATCTTATCCATTACCCAATTGGTGCGTGCAGCCGAGATACCAGTACTGACAGGTCCTGCACCGCGTCCATTCAGATAATTGGCAATACTTTCGACCAGATAATACTGGATATTCTCCGGATTCTCTTCTCGAAATTCCTGTATGCCTCCAGCTGTTTCCAATCGTATGGGCGAAAAATCGAAGGTGGCACAGGTCAGCTTTCCTTTTGTGCCGGTTATATCGATCAGGTCGGTACGACTGTTTTGCGGTGCGACAAAACTCCAACTTGCGCTGCCCACCATACCGGAGTTGAAGCGGAAAGCAGCGGCCAGACTATCTTCTACCTCATATAAGCCTGCTACGTTATTGGTAAACCCGGATACATCGGTGATTTCGCCGAAGAGATAATCGAGCAAATCCAATTGATGGGAAGCCAGATCGTAAAAGTAGCCGGCTCCGGCGATCTCTTTTTTCAACCGCCACGGCAATGATTCACGATTATAATCTTCCTTATAGGGAGGAATGGCGAAACGGATCTGCACCGTGGAGATGTCGCCTAAGAGTCCGTCATCAATCAGTTGTTTCACCCTCAGAAAATAGGGTAAGGTGCGGCGGTAGTAAGCTACAAAACAAGGAACTCCGGTCTCTTGGGAGATACGGTTGATTTGAAGGCATTCCTCATACGAAGCTGCCATCGGTTTCTCCAGATATACCGGCTTACCGGCTCTCATGGCAGCAACGGCATACTCCAAATGCGAGCCAGGTGGGGTCGCAACATACACCGCATTCACCGCCGGATCGTGGATCAGGTCGTCTGCATTATCATACCACTTCCCTATCCCATGCCGACGGGCATAGTCTTCCGCCTTTTGACCGTCGCGGCGCATTACCGCCACCACATCCGACCCTTCAACTTTACTGAAAGCCGGGCCGCTCTTCTTTTCGGTGACGGCACCACAACCGATAAATCCCCAATGAAGCATAATTTGATGTGATGATTTGATAATTTGATGATGTGACGATTATCACGCCTAACCACTTAGGCACCTTTTCACTTTCCCACTTTCTTCCTTGCAAGAACTCCCAACACGGCAATGGCAGCAAAGGCGATTCCGATATACAGGAAAACGGAGGACATCCCATCACTTTGGCCATAAGAGTGCATCCCGCTAAGGAAATAGTTAACCCCGAGGAAAGTCATCAGAACGGAAGCAAAAGCAAATACCGAGAGCAGATTAAAAAGCCACAGGCTATTCCATTTCTTCACCAAATGCAAATGGGTCACCATGGTATACACCACGATGGAGATCAGTGCCCAGGTCTCCTTGGGGTCCCATCCCCAATACCTGCCCCACGACTCGTTGGCCCAGACGGCCCCGAGGAATGTACCGGTTGTCATCAGTATAACCCCCACCAGCAACGACATATTATTGATGATGCTTAACTCCTGAATACGGGAGGATAGACGAGTACTATCTTTTGCGAAAGCCATTAAAGAGAGATTGGTGATACCCAGCAGAAAACTGATGCCGAAAAATCCGTAAGCACCCACGATCACTGCGACGTGAAACATCAGCCAGGGCGACTTCAACACAGGTACCAGTGTATTGATCTGGGGATCCATCCAGTTAAGCGCTGCCACAAAAAGGATAACTCCACCAAAAAGCGTTGCTAATGCACGGGTGAGGGTACTTCTCCGCCCGAAAATAAAACCGGCCAGTACTGTCGCCCATGACACATAGACCATGGTCTCGTACGAATTGCTCCAGGGTGCATACCCTGAGATATACCATCGCATTCCCATACCAGACATATGACAAAGAAATAACAGCACGATACCAACCGTAAGCACTGCAGCCACATAACGCTTCCACCGCTTTTCATGTAACAGTTGCATCAAGGCAATGACAAGCAGCACTCCCCCGCAGATAAAGTAACCGACCTTCACACGATTGAAGAGATCCATCTTGTTATAGCGGTACTCAGCCTCCAATTTCCCGGGATGGATCAGAGAGGCTCTGTCGTTAGTCAACTGGTATGACTCAATCACACCCAAAGCCTGGTCTGCTTTGGTCCAGTTGCCACTACTCAACGCTTGTCGTACTTCTGCAAGGTATTGTTCAAACGACTGTGTGATAAAAGTCGAATCCTTTTCCGAAAAGGCGGAAAGATCGTCACCCGGCGCATACCATGTATGGAAGGGATCATCCGGATCGGGATAGAGCCCAAACATAGTATAGTTCAACAACTGATAGAGAATATTCACCCGCTCATCGAGTTTGATCAGTTCTTTTTCGGAGGAACTCCTTTTATCCGCCGGCCGGTGGTAAATCTCCTGCAACTGAGGTAGCAACCTGTAATTCCCTTGTTGGTCGAAAAGATGATAATAGGGAACATATTCTTCGGGAAGATTATAACGCGTACTTATTCCTTTATCCGACAGGGAGATAAGAGGTACTTGCATCCACATTTGCGGCATAACAAGCATACCCAGCAGAAACTGATCGGGATTAAGATCGCCGAATGCCTGTTCTTTATGCACTTTGCGGAGAATTTCCGAAGAAAAGGTATTCATCGGCATCGTCCGCCCCCGGAATTGTACCGGCAACGCACCGAATTTGGCCGCATGTTCGGGTGGAATACTGTTTTCGAGTACCGCACCGGCCATTGAACCGACAGAAAACTCCGGCATTTCACCCGGCGCCCCTGATGCTGGCCGCTCGGTTGATTCGCCCTGCGTACCTTGCGCATATCCAACCGCGGTAATCATTAAAATTATCGGAACAAGTGCAGCTTTCCTGACTTCCTTTAATTGTTGTTGCAACTTACGTAAACGGGAATTGGGCATGAAAAAGATAAGGATAAAACCTATTAACAGCATGAGATAGCCTGTATAGGTAATGGTGCGTCCCGCCACATCCTTGTTCACTGAGAGGATGGTACCCATCTCATCCTGGTCGTACGAAGCCTGGAAGAAACGGTATCCCTTTACATCCAGCACGTTATTCATAAACACTTTCGCCTCGCGGACTTCCCCGTCGACATGTACCAGCAGGTCGCTTTCGTAGGAGGACGGACTCCGGGACCCCGGATAACGGATCAACCTGAAATCGACAAGTTCCAGCACAAAGGGTAACGTTTCTTTTTTTACACCTTTGGAGGTATGCATCACCATCTGATCCGCTTTTTCACCTTCACGAATATGCACCTGTCCTTCTTTTCCAAACACGAAAGTAGTCAATGCCCCCAAAAGGATAACAGCAAGGGCACAGTGAATTACCACCATGCCCCATTTTTTTCTTTGGATAAAATTACGGCTGAGAAGGATCAGGATAAAATTCACCACCAAGAGGAACTGCAGGAAGAAAAACAGGGGCGAATAATAGACCATCATCTTCGCGGCCTGCGTTCCCATCCATTTTTCGACAAAAGTGGCTGTTGCCAACCCAACTGCATAGATCAGCAACAGCACAATAGAAGCTTTATAGGATGAGAGAAAGCGTACTAATTTTTCCATTTGTGAATAATCGTATCACGCCTCTTCCCACTGTTTACGCAATAATTCGAGGGCCGCAGGTACTACTATGTTACGATCTCCCTGGGCTCCACACTCAAAGCTGACATACTTGTCGTATCCCATCATCTTGAGCCCCTTGAATCCGCTTACATAGTTATCCGCCTCGCCATCTTCGCCGGGCATGCTGCGCCGCTTGCGGCTGGCCATGTGCACATGCTGCAAATGCTCTCCTGCAGAAAGGAAGGCCGCCATATCGCAGGTCTCCTCCCAGGTCATGTGCCAGAAATCGCCCAAACATTTCACACCCGGGTTATTGATGTCACGGCAGATGGAAGCGGCATCGGCTACCTGGCGCAGGTAGAATGCCTCCTTACGGTTCAATGGTTCAAGAATAACGGTAGTCCCGTGTTGCTGTGCAAAAGTACCCATCTCATCGAACTGCTCACAGAGGAAATCACGCGTTTCCTGGGTATGGGGCATCACAGGAACCTGGTTATTGAATGCGGGAACAATGATCACACCTACGGATTCGAGTTCACCTGCACCAATCATCAGCGCTTCCATCGTATCGCGGCATCTCCTCCGGATTTCCGGGTCGGTAGAGAGGATAAAACCATCAAAACCGGCACAGATGGCACTCACTTTTATATTTCGTCCTTTGAGCGCATCTTTCATCTCCTGTAACCTCTCAAGCATAGGTTTTCCGTGAGGTTCAAAACCCACTACACCATGCTCCTCCATGAAATCGAACTTTTCATTCAGATTAGCTCCGGGAGCAGTGCCTTCCTGAAAAGAGATATTCAGTTTTGCCTTACTCTTGCAGCAAGAGGCATCATCCTTGCCGTCCGCCCTGGCAAAGGAGGTACATCCTCCAATGGCCATGGCTGCAGATCCGGCGAGGGTTGTTTTCAAAAAACTTCTCCTGTCGAATGTCATAATCGCTATTTTTTTATTTTCCGCTTCCCGGTACGGGTACTGTAAATCCGGACATATCCATTTTTCCGATATTCAAGTCGGCAGGAGTATAATCGAGAGGTGCCGCAGTCATCGCATCCCAGGTCACCTGCTGACCGGTATAGGCCGCTTCACGCCCCATAATACCGGCCATATTGGAAACTGCCGTTTCGGATGCCAGTTCGATCGGTTTGTTACTCCGTATACAGTTAATGAGGTTGACATGCTCCAGCGTATAAGGGTCAGTTTGTTGGAAACTGGCCTTTTCAGCCTCGCCATCATACTGCCAGATCACATTCCCGGCAAGATCTTTGATTACATGTCCACCGTTACTCGACCACGAACCTTTCGTTCCCTGGATAAACTCACTCACGTTGTTGGCACATCCGTCAATCTGACGGCACATACTGTGCATGTGAATACCATTTTCCATGGTGAAGTCAATACTGAAATTGTCATACTGGTCACCCGTCACACGGCGTTGGCGGGATCCGAATCCGACGGCATTTACAGGTTTCAAACCGGAAAACCACGTAAATACATCAATATTGTGTACATGCTGCTCTACGATATGATCGCCCGACAGCCATTTCCAGTTCACCCAATCGCGTACCATAAATTCAAAATCGTTCCATTGCGGTTGACGATCACGATACCACAACATACTTTGGTTCCAGTAAACTGTTCCTCCGGTAATTTCACCGATGGCACCATTCATGATCTGCTTATAGGATTCTACATAAGCACGTTGATGGTGGCGTTGCGTTCCCGTCACTACGGAGAGGTTCTTAGCTTGCGCCTGTCTGGCGGCAGCGACGATGGTACGGTAACCGGCCGAATCGACACAGATCGGTTTTTCCAGGAAACTATGCTTGTTTTTCTCTACTGCATATTTGAAATGTTCCGGACGGAAGAAAGGTGGTGTGCAATCGATCAGCACATCGATATCGCTATCGATTACCTGCTTGTAGGCATCCAAACCCACAAAGCGCTTGTCTGCAGGAATATCGATATTTTTCTCAGTCTTCAGTTTCTCGGCCAGATTGTCCACCCTGTCCTGAAATACATCGCCCAGAGCCACGATAGTAACGCCATTAGCAGCATTCAGGAAATTGATGGCGGCACCCGAACCACGCCCGCCGCAACCAACCACACCGGCTTTCAATTCTTTCCCGTCGGCTGCCAGGTCCGGAAGTTCGGGGATATAATAACTACCTGGTTCTTTCAAAGGCACATTGGCGCCTTTTCCTTTTTCTGCTCCACTACCGCAGGAGGTCAAAATCCCCGCGGAGCCGGTACCAATCACTCCGACTGCCCCTGCTATGGCGGAAGTCTTCAGGAATGACCTTCTGGTTAGATTGTTTTCTTTCTTCATCACTTTGATTTATTTTTAGATTGATATTCAGTTGTTATTCAATTGATATTCGGTTGTTATTCAATTGTTATTCAATTGTTATTCAATTGTTATTCGGTTGTTATTCAATTGTTATTCGGTTGTTATTCAATTGTTATTCAATTGTTATTCGGTTGTTATTCGGTTGTTATTCGGTTGTTATTCGGTTGTTATTCAGTTGTTATTCGGTTGTTATTCAGTTGTTGCTCGGTCGCATTACCCCGCAAAGCGGGAAATAACGCGAAGCGAATAACTATTGAACCTCACATACCACGCGGAATCCGATCCCCTTTATATCAGAATACCACCAGATACTCTTCGGTTGTTGCGGGTCAGTCCGCATCCATGCGTCATGTTGCGTATAACTACGGCTTGCACTGCGCACATCAGCCGCATCAGAAGAATAGAGTCCTCCACGTACCACCCATTCGTCACCCTCGGTCACACGCGGATTATGGGTAACTCCCGATCGCTTGGCATATGCATTCGGATCATATTTATCGGATGTATATTCCAACACATTACCCAGCATATTCTTTAATCCGTACGGATTGGATGTGACTGTCGAAGGCGGCTGTGTACGGCCATCACTATTTTTGTCATAGATCACATGCGACGTGATACCTTCGGTTTTCGGCTTGAAGACATTTCTCATAAATCCCTGTTCTGAAAAATCTTTGGGACTTCCGGGGAAGAAATAAGGTGTTTCGGTTCCTCCACGCGCAGCATATTCCCATTCGGCTTCGGTGGGAAGGCGGTATTTCTTGCCCGTCTTTTCCGACAGCCACTGGCAGAATGTTTCGGCAGCATAATGGGTCATGGTGATTGCGGGGCGGTCGCCTTGTCCCCAACCCTGGTCGGGATATCCAAACGGCGGTGTGGGACCCGATATGGCGTCTACATCCATCGCATTCAGGTTATTCGCATAGACCGTCTCGGGAGGGGTACGTCCTTCACTCATTGTCTCCGCGTAGAATGCCCAGTACATATCCCAGGTAGTTTCTACTTCAGCCATGAAGAACGGATCCAACGTAACCTCATGCTGCGGCGATTCGTCCGGATTGCGGAAAGGCTCTTTCTCGGGACTTCCCATCTTGAAAGTTCCTCCCGGGATTGCGATCATCCCGAACGAAACGGCTGTGCCGGGAATCTGCTCCGTATAATTGGCAAAGGTAGCGACGGCAGCCGGCTCTTTATAAAACAGGCTGGTATCCACTGCCGCTGCTCCGGTCATGCCGGGAATGCCGACCATCTGCCCATGGGAGTAATTCGGGTTGTAATGTCCTGCATCCAGGTGACAACTGATGCACTGGAGATTGAGTTTTTCCGCATTCTCCTCGTAGTAGAGGTGCGCCGTAATACCATCATCACTAATCCCCTGGGGAAAAAGGTTTTGATGACATTTCACACAGGATTCGTTGGGGATATATTTCACGGCATGTTCCAACTCCGATTTTCTGTCCCAATCGATCTCTGCCGGATCCTTGGTGAGGTACCCCCACAAATCCCGGACCCCCAGCGATATTTTTGCCGTATAATGCGCCCATGTATCGTCTTTGGGAGGAAGATGGCAATCCACACAGTTCACCATTACCCCACTTGAGTTGTTCACATGCGACGACAGCATCCAACTCTCTTCTGCATGAGGATGCACATGGCACATCATACACGACTCATTCGAGGAAAAATAGACCGAAGTCTGGTACAGGGCTGCTACAAAAACAATTCCGATGAATATCCCCACGAGGAGGAAAAAACCTTTCCGTTGATGCAGTTTTTTACCAGTTCCCCGTTCCCTTTTAGCGCGCTTCGACATTGTAATTTATTATAAAAAGTTTTAAGTTATAGCTTTTATCTATATATTATCTTTATTGGCCTATAAAAGTACGAATTTTTATTTTATCAAAAAAAATGAATCTATAAAATATACTTTTTTGACAAAAATCATCTTTATCCGATCCATTTAAACCATTTTGTATTATTATCCCTGCTCGCTTCTACCATCGTTTCCACGAATTGCATTCCCCTCACACCATCATACACGGTGGGAAAGTCGGTAATCAGTTCCCGGGGAATTTCGCCGTTCCTCTTGGCCATTACGGTCAGGGCAAAATTCCGGTAGATATTCGCAAATGCTTCTATAAAACCTTCCGGATGTCCGGCAGGCGTTCTGGTATTCCATTTGGCGAGATCGGTCAGGAATTCATTATTGCCCATATACAACTCCTGTGTGGGCTTATCACCCCACCTCAGGATCAACCGGTTCGGTTCCATCTGCCTCCATTCCAAGCCGCCTTTATCGCCATACACACGTATGCGGATATTGTTAGCCTCACCCGTAGCTATCTGGGTAGCCATCAACACACCGGTAACACCATTTTCCAAACGGAGTAACGACGCACCGTCGTCATCTACCGGACGTCCCTCCACATACGTCTGCAGATCGGCGCATACTTCCTGCACCTTCAGCCCCGTCATATATTCGGCCAGGTGCCAGGCATGCGTACCGATATCTCCCATACATCCCGCTTTACCGGTGGTCTTGGGATTTGTCCTCCAACCGGCATTATTGCCGCCCTGCAGTTCAATACGTTGCGATAGCCATCCCTGTGTATATTCCACGTACACTTTGCGGAGTTTGCCCAACTCACCGTTGGCTATACGTGCTTTCGCCTCTTTCACAGCAGGGTAGCCCGAATAGACATGAGTGAGTGCCAGCACCAGGCCGGTCTCCTCTACTTTTTTCTTAAGTTCCACCGCTTCCTCCAGGGAGAAGGTGATCGGTTTGTCGAGTACCACGTGAATGCCTCTCTCCAGTGCCATCATGGCCGGTTCAAAATGCCATTTGTTGGGGGTCACGATGGTAACAAAGTCCATCCGTTCTTCTTCAGGCAATTCCATCTCCCGTTCGAACATTTCATGGTAGTTGTCATAAATCCTGTGGTCCGGTAGAAAATATTCTTTCCCCGAACTTCTGGATATTTCCGGGTTGGCACTAAAGCAACCGCAAACCAGTTCGATCAGGTTATCCATGAATGCCGCGCGACGGTGTATGGCTCCGATAAAGGCATCGCTCCCGCCACCGACCATGCCCATTTTTAATTTTTTATGCTTCATATCGATTCGATTTAATTTATAATATATAATTTGTCTAAAGCTTACAAAATTAATGAATATTTTAGTTAGGCCTTATCAGGCAAGGCAGTATTTAAATCATCTCTCTTCTTCAGATTTTCCTTAAAGAGAAATAGGAATCCGATCAGGAAAGCCAAAGCCATAATAAAGGGAACCATCCATATCGATTCCCACCGGTAGAGTCCCTCCACAGTATAATGGTGCACGACATTTCCTGCAATCAATGTCCCGAAATACTTTCCCACACCATAGGTGGCAAAGGAGATCAATCCCTGGGCTGAATTTCGTAATGATAAAGGCGCCTTCTCATCCACAAACAGTTGTCCTGCCACAAAGAAGAACGTAAAACAGAATCCGTGGAGTGGCAGAACGGCATAAATGAAGCCAGTTTCTCCAGTTCGTGCACCCAACGCAAAAAATCCATACATCAGCACCCATGCCACAATGGCTACGGTGATACTTCCCTTATATTTCAACTTCAGGAAAAAGAACGGGAACGAAAACAAAAAGATCACTTCCGCAATCTGCCCCATGCTCATGGCCGCAGCAGCATTCTTAATCCCGACATCGGTTATGAAAAGATTGGTAAACGAATCATAGAATGCCAATGGAATGCAAATTAACGCTGAAAAGATGAGTAAAACAAGAAATGAAAGGTCTTTTGTCAGTTTAAACGCGTCAAATCCGAGAATTTGCCCTATTTTCACTTTCCCTCCCGTCTTCATCGGAACGCTATATGGCAAAACAAGGGCGTATTATAGGCCTGCCATCAGTGAAACTCCCGCACCGATGAGGAATGGCGTTGAATAGGCTTCAATACCCAGTGCGCTGATCAGGAAACCCGATCCGATCCATCCGAAGGAACCGAACAGGCGTATCCTTGAAAACTCCTTCGCCGGATTCTCCAGGTTTGCCATGGAGATTGAAGTAGTCAGTGACATGGTAGGCATAAAACAGATACTGTAAGAACCTGCTTTGAATTTATTTCCTAATTTTTCTAAGCATGATCTGGCAAAATGTTATTTGTAGCATAGCTTCTGCCGACTCTGTTTTATACTCGTAATCAGTTGTCATCCTCCTGTAATTCTCGATCCAGGAGAATGTTCTCTCTACAATCCATCGCAGGGGAAGAACCTGGAATTTCTTTGATGATTCATCCGGACGAAGT
>NZ_JAWRIS010000058.1:0-278928 GCF_040307845.1 Proteiniphilum sp. | reverse complement strand
TTTGGATATTCGTTGATCGACATAACTTCTCAGATTGTGGAAAATCCTTAAAGTTACTGATAATCAACGAATTATCCAAATTTTTAAGCAGCTATTTTATTGATAATCAGACATCTATTTTATTTTATAACGAACCATTGTAATAAATGTACCGGCCTTATAATTCTTCATACACTCTTTTTCTGCATTTCTTGGAACAAAGATAACGGTTATTCTAAGAATAGGCACTGAAAATAGAATAAAAATAACACTATTCTATAAAAATGGCACCAAATTAGAATAACACTCTACTTATTCTACTTTTTGCTTATTGTAAAAAAGTTCAATACATAGATTCCTGATACAACCCCCATAAATTTTTACATTTTATACACAGTTTTTTGAGATATTCAAGTAATCTGATTACTTTTGCAAGTAGCATATTTCATATAGAATAAGCGAAACGACACAACAAAACCATTTGTAAAATAAGCAACAACGAATTACAATGAACAGAATTAAGGAAGTGTTGGAGCAGAAAGGAATAAAGCAAACTTGGCTGGCTGAAAAGTTAGGGAAAAGCTACAATATGGTGAATGCCTATGTACAGAATCGGCAACAACCAAGATTAGAGACCTTAATGGAAATTGCTGAAATACTTGACGTAGACGTGAAAGAATTGATAATCTCAAATAAAGAACAGAAATAATATGCCAACACTCAATTGGATAGGAAAAGATAAGGTGGTAACCCACCACCAAGACGTACCATACCGAGTATTGGAACACAAATATGGTTTTACAGTAGATAATGGAGAACAACCTGAGCTGACAAACAGCGGAAACAAAATTATTCATGGAGATAATCTCGAAGCTTTAGAGTTTATGGCAAGAAAGAATATCATTTTCAAAAAAATTCCAAGGGACATCACTAAATTTTAGATTATGAATGACTTAGTTCCTAAAAATAATTTTATTTTGTATAACGCTCCCAATGGTGATGTTACTTTAAATGTATTATTACAAGATGAAACCATTTGGTTGACCCAAAAAATGATGGCTGAATTGTTTGATGTAGGTGTTCCCGCCATCAATAAACATTTAACTAACATATTTGAAAGTAATGAGTTAGAAGAAAGTTCAGTTATTTCCATTTTGGAAACAACTGCCTCCGATGGCAAAAACTACAAAACAAAATTCTATAACTTGGACGCCGTAATATCAGTGGGCTATCGCGTAAATTCAGCCAAAGCCACACAATTCAGGATTTGGGCCACCAAAACGCTAAAAGAATACATCATCAAAGGTTTTGTACTGGACGATGATCGATTGAAGCAAGGCGAAGCTGTCTTCGGTAAGGACTACTTCAGAGAGTTATTGGAACGTATCCGCTCCATTAGAGCAAGTGAACGCAGGATTTACCAACAGATTACTGATATATTTGCTGAATGCAGCATAGACTATGACCCAAGATCTGAAATCACCAAGAATTTTTATGCGATGGTACAAAATAAGTTTCATTTTGCTATCACGGGGCAGACAGCAGCGGAAATCATCTACAAAAAAGCCGATGCCACAAAAGATAATATGGGGTTGACCACTTGGAAAAATGCTCCTGACGGTCGCATCTTAAAATCAGACGCATCCATTGCAAAAAATTATCTGCAGGAAAAAGAGATAAAACGCTTAGAGAGAACTGTAACAGGTTATTTTGATTATATCGAAAATCTAATAGAGCGTGAGAACGTATTTACAATGGAGGACCTGGCAAAAAGCGTCGACAGATTTTTGAATTTTAATGAATTCAAAATATTGGAAGGTAAAGGCACAATGTCACATCGACATGCAATTGAAAGAGCAGGCAAAGAATACGACAAATTCAACAAGACCCAAAAGATTATTTCTGATTTTGATAAACAGATCAAGAAATTGAAAAAATAGGCTATGGAATTAAAGAACTACCAACAAAAGGTGATCGAGAATCTTGAAGAGTACTTGAGGTATGTGCAAGAGCAGAAAGATTTGGGCAAGGCATTTAACCGGTACTGGGAAGATAAAATTGGCCCTTACAATCCGTTGGACGGCACAGGGATGCAGCCTTATAAAAACAACATTCCCAATGCAGCGCACGTCTGCATAAAAGTGCCGACGGCAGGAGGGAAGACTTTCATAGCGGTCAATGCCCTTCATTCCATTTTCTCGGCTTATGATTCAACCAAACCCAAAGCTGTCATCTGGTTAGTGCCTTGGAGTAACTTATTACAACAGACCGTCAACACGCTATCCAACCCGGAACATCCTTACCGGCAGAAACTGAATACGCTGTTCAATCACCGGGTGGAAGTATATCAGAAAGAGGATCTGCTACAAGGTTCCAACTTCAACCCGACGGTAGTAAAAGACCAGTTGAGTATTTTCGTGATGAGTTTTGCCAGCCTACGGGCAAGGAACAAAGACGACAGAAAGGTCTATCAGGAAAACGGACAGTTGGGAGACTTTGTATCGCAATTCAAAAACGACGAGCATATTTTAGAGGGTGTGGACGACACCGCTCTAATCAATGTGTTGCGTTATCTCAATCCCGTGCTGGTGGTAGATGAGAGCCACAATGCCGAAAGCGAATTAAGTGTGGACATGCTCAAGAACTTGAATCCTTCGTTCATATTAGACCTGACAGCTACCCCCAAAGAGAATAGCAATATCGTGAGCCTTGTGCCTGCCATAGAATTGAAAAAAGAACATATGGTAAAACTTCCGGTAATTGTGTATAACAACCACGACAAGACGGAAGTGATCAATAACGCTTTGCACTTGCAGCGGAAATTGGAAATCCTTGCGAAAAAGCAGGAGGCCGAAGGTGGAAAATATATCAGACCCATCGTCCTGTTCCAAGCACAGCCGAAGACAAATGATGACAACACTACTTTTGAGAAACTGAAAGAGCAACTATTGAGTTTGGGAATCCCGGAAAATCAAATCAAGATTAAAACGGCCAATATCGACGAACTGAAAGGCGTCGATTTGATGAGCAAGGATTGTGAAGTCCGCTATATCATTACCATCAACGCCCTTAAAGAGGGATGGGACTGTCCTTTTGCCTACATCCTGGCATCGTTGGCAGATAAGTCGAGTGCAGTCGATGTGGAACAGATCTTGGGGCGTATATTGCGTCAGCCTTACGTACAAAAGCACGGAGCATACCAATTAAACGTCTCTTATGTACTGACCGCTTCGGTAAAATTCAATGAGACGTTGCAAAGCATCGTAAAAGGATTGCAAGAATCGGGATTTAGTGACAATGATTATCGTAAGGTCGATAAAATGACGCTCGAAGAAAAGAAAACGGTTACCAAAGATCCGGTTGAAACGTTCTTGTTTCCGGAACGGCAAACAACACCCGAGGAAGAAGAGGTCATCGATTCCGGCCGTGTGACTTTTAATCCAAATGCGAATGAAGAGGAAACTGTGCTTCCTGCTGCTATCGAAGAGATCGAAACCATGACGGAGATACAAGACCGTCAAATGGAGAAACAGATAAAAGAACAGGAACAACAACCAGTCGACGAAAATATATTTCAGGAAATGGGAAATAAGGTAAAGCGATATCGGGTAAAAGAGGCTTATAAAGAGGCCATTGACAAAATCAAGTTTCCGCAATTTTTCATCAAGGTTACAGCAAGTGATCTGTTCGGCACGGATGAGGAACTACTGAACCGTGAATCCTTGCTCAAAGATTTTAAATTGTCGGGAGAAGACATCAAGATTGATTTCGACCAGATCTCTTCCGATTTGTATAAAATCGATTTGGAAGAAGCAAGGAAAAACGAATACACACCTTCGTTTACCAAGATTGAAGACAGCATGTTGAAAGACCCAATAGCAGAATACATCTTAGCCAAGCCAAAAGAGAGCCAGATAACCGATATCACCCATCAGTTGATGCAAATTATCGGGAATATGTATCCCATTCCGGATCAAGAGATCAAAGTATATATCGGACGTATCCTTAACAGCATGAACACAGAACAACTGAGAGATATTTTGACACGTAAATTAAGTTATACCGACAAGATCAAAGCTAAAATCAGACAATTAGCCGATTTGTATGCGGAAGGCCGATTCATGGATCTGATCAAATCGAAGCGAATCAATACCAAAGCAAACTGGAATCTGAGCAAAGAGATTGTTCCGAGCAATACCGGCTCTGCCATTGGAAACTCGCTCTACGAAAAAGAGGGGGCAATGAATAATTTTGAAGAACGGGTAGCGATGGAAATCGGGACTTCTTCCAATATTATATTTTGGCATAGGAATCTGGAACGTGGCAAAGGTTTTTATATCAACGGATTTAAAGCCAACCACTACCCCGACTTTATCATGCAGACAAAATCAGGAAAGACCATTTTGATAGAAACCAAAGGAGATCATCTGGACGGAACCGACAGTACCGCAAAATGCCGGCTTGGAAACGAATGGGAAAAACAGGCAGGTCAGGACTTTGCCTATTTTATGATATTTGACAAAAAAGAAATTGACGGAGCATATACATTGGATAAGGCAAAAGAACTGATTAGTAAGATGTAAATGCCGATATGAATGAAGACAACTAAGACAAATGCAGTCCGTTTGCTGGACAAAGCCAAAATTGCGTATGACCTGATTCCGTATGAAGTGGATGAGTCGGATCTCAGCGCGACACACGTGGCTAACCAGCTGAAAGAACCTGTTGAACAGGTATTCAAGACATTGGTACTAAAAGGAGATAAAACCGGCTATTTCGTCTGTATCATTCCGGGAGCGGAAGAGTTGGATCTCAAAAAGGCGGCAAAAGTGTCGGGAAACAAGAAGTGCGATATGATCCCGATGAAGGAGTTGCTTCCAACAACAGGATATATACGCGGCGCTTGCAGTCCGTTTGGCATGAAGAAACTGTTTCCGACCTATATTCACGTTTCCTGCGTGACATACGACCGGATCTACGTAAGTGCCGGGCAAAGGGGGTTACAAATACACCTTACACCATCCGACCTGATCAAGGAAATTCATGCGGAAATTACGGACTTAGTCCAATCTGCTTGAGTCATGGAAAAGATTTATCTTTGGTCATGTCATCAATGTCCCGAGCAAAACTACTCTATAAAATGTTATCCGGCAACGTCTCTTTTGGAAGACAGAATTTCAACCAGAGATATCCCAATATTCCAGACACTATACTTCCGGCTATAACTCCCATTTTGGCATCATTCAGAAATTCCGGATCTATCATCTCATAGGAGAGGTTTGCAAGAAACATGGATACCGTAAAGCCGATTCCTCCCAGTAAGGATACCCCAAAAATCATCTTATAGTTGAGAAATTCAGGCATCTTTATCAACTTGCTTTTTATCACTATCCAAGTAAAAGAAAATATGCCAAGAGGCTTACCAATTACTAATCCCAAAAACACGGCAATGGAAATACCGCTGATAGCTGAGAATGAAAAACCGTCGAATGATATTCCGGCATTTGCCAAAGCAAAAAGCGGTAAAATCAGATAATTTACAAGAGACGTAAGATTGTCTTCGAGTGATTGCAAAGGACTGATTGCCTTATCCGATATGCTCTCAATATTTTTCAGCGTGGATAATTCCGAATTACTTAACAATCTCACTTCTGACTGGTTTTGCGGCAGTGTTTTCAAACTGGCTCTCATGTCGGCGATATAAGAGGACAGATTGAGTTTGGGACGGGCAGGAATGGTTAATGCAGAAAGCACTCCTGCTATAGTGGGATGTATCCCTGCGTGCAGAAATAAACACCAAACTATAAAAAAACCGACCATATAAAACAGTTTGGAGGTAATTCCCATCTTTCCTCCCACATACATCAAAACAAGGGTGACCAAT
The DNA here is from genome assembly GCF_040307845.1 of Proteiniphilum sp. Classification (GTDB taxonomy): domain Bacteria; phylum Bacteroidota; class Bacteroidia; order Bacteroidales; family Dysgonomonadaceae; genus Proteiniphilum. The sequence continues at coordinate 273,065 of NZ_JAWRIS010000058.1, read as the reverse complement.
GCAAAAAACAACAAAGAAAGGGATAGGTGTGAACTGTAGAAAAGAGCAATCACTATGATTCCTGCGATATCGTCGACCACTGCAAATGTGGTCAGGAATATTTTCAACGAGATGGGAACACGTTTTCCCAATAAAGACAATACAGCTAACGAAAAGGCGATATCAGTAGCCATTGGTATGGCTGCACCGCGTTGTGCCGCACCTTCGGGAGAGATAAGAAAGAAAACAATCACGGGAACAATCATCCCCCCGCATGCAGCTATGACAGGTAGCATAGCTTTACGCCACGACGAGAGTTCACCTATCAATATTTCGCGTTTAATCTCCAGCCCTACTGAAAGAAAAAACAGAGCCATCAAAGCATCACTTATCAACGAAGCCAACGTCATCGGTTGCCCGTTATGATTGAAAATATCTACCCCGAAAATACCCAAAGACATCTCCTGCGACAATATATGCTCATACATTTCACCCCAGGGCGAGTTTACAGCGACTATTGCTATTACGGCAGATACTATTAACAAGGCTCCTGCGCTGACTTTCTCCTGTATTAGCCTGCGTAGAGGAGTTTTATAGATTTCCTGGTTCATAATATTGAATAATTAGTTTCGAATTATGTATGCCTATTCTCAAAAATAACATAGAAAGGATTCGCGGTACACATATACCGGAATCTGGTCTTTTCTAATTTCATCATTGTTTTAATTAGAAGTATATTTCCGAAAAGATTTGGTTTAATTCAACATAAAGGGTATCACCCTTCTCAAACAATTTTACTTTATCCTCCCGCGCAAGCCAACCTAATGCAAGAATAATATTCTGCCCTTCAAAGTGGGTATACTCGGCTATCTGCCTTATCGATAATATCCTCTGTTCCGATAACAAATTCCATATAATTTCGGCATTGATGTTAATATCTCTTCTTAGCATAGATGTATTTTTTTGAGATTATTTATTCGTATTGTTCCACACGCCAAATTGAATCTGCCTATTTGCCTATTGATTACAATTCAGATGCTTTATCTGTTGAATGAGTCGGATTTTAGTATTTTTCAGTCTACTAATCACACTCAAAACAACCTATCTGAGTATATTTGCAGTCACTATATTTTGTTCCTAATTATCATTGTATGAAATCGAGCAACCCCATTCCCGTAGTGAGCCTCACTGAAGAGATCCGTCTGGAATCACACGTGGAAGATGAAAATCTCGCTAATTATTTTTATCCTCATCGTTTAGATCCGGGGTGTCTGCTATTCGTGACCGAAGGAACAGCCGACGTGACTATTAATCTTTTGCATACGGTTATCCACAAGCATAACATTGTCACTTTAATGCCGGGAAGTATTGTGCAACTTACCAACCATAGTGATGATTTTAATGCGGAGATTCTCATATTTTCCCGTGAAATCATAAAAGATATCTCCTTCATTAAATCGGCCTTTCCATACATTGAGATCATCCGTGATAATCCTGTGCTGACCGTCAGTAATGATTATGCGGAGCTAATGGCCGACTATTACTCTATCTTGTCCCGTCTTTATCGCAAGCTAAAAAAGGATGTGGTTGACAAGGGCGGCAACATCATGCAAAATCTGCTGTTTTCTTTCTTCCACGGTGTCATAGCGCTATACGAACGTATCAGCATCAACAACGACAATTCCCCTTCCTCACGGGGAGATGAAATTATCCGTGAACTGCGAAATCTTATCATTGCACATTATCAGAAAGAACGCTCACTCAGCTTCTACGCCGATAAATTACACCTCACCCCCAAATATCTGAGCGAGGTGTGTAAAAGAATGACGGGAAAAAGAGTGGCCGATTTCATATCGGAATTGGTGATCTTCGACGTCCAATCGCAACTCAAATCAACCACCCTGACCATCCAACAAATATCCGACTCGTTGAATTTTCCCAATCCTTCTTTTTTCAGTAAATATTTCAAGCAACACGCAGGCATGTCACCCAAAGAATACAGGGACAGCGGAAAATAAATCCGCAAGGGAGCAGTTAAGGAGCAGGTACTACACTGGCGATTCCGCTTCCCTGTATTATGTGAATTTTTTTCTTCCGTTCTTCATAAGGGAAAAACAGTGCCAGCAATGTGCATCCTATCCCGGCAAATATTGTCCATCCGGTAATTTCCTTTAATGCAACAAGGGTGGCCTGCACTTGTACACGCCCCTTCGTGGAAATTGCCGCCATTTGTTCAGCTTGTTCATAGCTCTTGCCCTGCATCATCATTCCCATCCGTGTGCCATCATAGGTGGCGGCAACTTCCGGATTCATCCGGTCCACATCCTGCGACAAACGCACAATATAATGCTGCGTGCGCTGGTTGAGGGCGTTGGCATAGAGCGAAGTCCCCGCCACCGGCCCGATAACGGATCGTGCGGCCAACATCAAAAAGATCCATGTTCCCAGGAATTTGTCCGCCCGCAAACCAGTCATCCCTAAGGTTCCAAACAGGGCGTACAGCATCAGCATTCCCGTCGCCCTCGTGATAACGGGAAAGATCATATTTCCATATACTCCCATACTCTGGTATTGGAAATACAGGTAGACAGCCGATAGTGTGATCAAGGCGAATCCGAGGCCGAACATATACCTATACGGTACCCTCTTATAGGTCATCACCACTGCAATGAGACATCCTATCAGATAACCCACCAACGACCAATTGCCCAGGCTGGCGCTCCGGTAATTGTCGAGTTTCATTGAAACCGCCGTGAAAGCATTCACCAGCATCGAACTGGAGTTGAGGATCATGAACAGGGTAAAAAAGAGCAGCGCTGCAACCACTTTTCTGACTTTGAAGATATTCAGGTCAAAATAGGGTTTCCTGGTGTTTACCACCAGAAAGAGCAGCACTCCCGAGGAGATAATGAAAATCGCGCTCGCCAGCCGTATGGAAAAGTTATCGAACCAATCGAGTGTTTTCCCGTAAATCAATATATACGAGAAAGCAGCCAACGCCGCGGAGGCGGCAATGATATCCCCCGAATAGGAAAAATTGATTTTCACCCCTTTCTTTCTGGGCATATACCGCATGGTCACTGAAACAAGCAACAGCGCTATCAGGATAAGCACGCAGATTGCCCAATAGACGTACTGCCATTCATATTCGTAGGCGAACCACGCCGTCACGGCAGATCCGACTTGTCCAAGCGACACAAAAAAGAGGTAAAGCACGGGCAATCCCAACGATTTAAGCCTCTCTCTCTTGGCGACCTCTTCGGGTGCTTCATGGGGGTTGTACACCGTGAAGATTCCGAGGATATCGATTCCGGTCAGGTATTCCGCCATTGCAAAGAGCGTATTTAAAATCAATGCTACCTTCAACAGCCCCATCAGGAAACTGCAGAGGAAGAGCAAGGGCATGTAGGTAGTTTGCGCGGACACCCAACTCAAGAAGAAGAGGAGGAGGAAACCGGTCTGGAACACCATTTTAGGCCTCCTTATACGTATATAGGGGACCAAAAGAGGGCCGAAAACCGCCATCCCCACCGCCGAAAGGAAATTGGCGAACTGTATATGTTCGGAGATGATGCCCAGTCCCGCCGTCATTTCGCCTGCCGTGCTGCTGTACGCGCCGTTCACGAAAAGGATCGGCAAAAACAACAGGAACAGCACGATTACGGCAAGCCACTTGGGAACCCAGCTATGAAAAAACGCGAAATCACGTTTCGATGATAATGAAAGATCCATAGTTAGCGGATGTTTGCTTTTACAACAGCCATCATGCCGGCTACCAGCATGCGGTTATCCTCGTCTGAAAAGTCCTTGAAATCGATACGTACCGGCACCCGCTGTTGTATTTTGACAAAATTCCCGGCTGAATTATCGGTGGGGACAAGGGAGTATTTCGAGCCGGTAACGCCGGATATGGCGGTGATATTTCCCGTAAATACCTTGCCGGGAAAAGCGTCCACTTTAATTTTTATCTCCTGCCCGATATGCAGGTTTTTCACTTGTGTTTCCTTATAATTCGCGATGATCCATTTAGGAGTATCGGGCATGATATAGGTGATGGTTTGCCCGGCGTTCACCAATTGCCCTTCTTCCAATGCCCGACGTCCCAGCCATCCGTCAGTCGGTGCGGTGATCACCGTGTACGAAAGGTTGAGTGAGGCCATATCCACGGCGGCTTCGGCACGCATGATCCCCGCTTCTATATTCTGTTTGCGGGTTGATACTTCGTTTACCGACGACTCTGCCGTCCGTTTCTGTTGTTTGATGGCCGCCAGACGGGCTTCGGTAGCCGTTAGTTCGGTCTCAATCTGTTCCAGTTGAATGGGGGTGGCCGCATTACGTTCCACGAGGTTTTTGTAGCGGTCGCGGTCGCGGCGCAATTTTTCGATCCTTGTCTCCACTTCGGCGAGCGACGCATCGAATACCGACACGTTGCTGCGGGTGGTGTTGATGGTAGCATCAATCACATTCCCGCCTGCCTGCGCGTCTTTCAGTGCGGCCTGCGCCTCCATCAGCCTGATTTTGTATTCCCGGTCGTCGATGACCAACAGGGTATCGCCCTTACGGACAAATTGGTGTTCGGTGAAACGGATTTCCCGGATATACCCGGGTACTTTCACATTGATGGGTGAGACGTATTGTTCTACCTGCGCGTCGTTGGTAGTTTCCGTCCGTTTATAGTCGATGAGTGTTGCAATGGCTGTCCAGATTCCGAATACGATGACGATGGCGCCTATCACGGTAAGTACGATACGGGTGGTACGTACTTTTCTCATTTTCTTTGCTTTTTTAACTCTATCGGGTGTCATATATTGGTTTGTTGTTAGCGAGTCAGCAGGTCGAGTTGCCCGGTAAGTTTCAGTAACCCGAGTTCTGTGCTCATATAGTTGTATAATGCTGTGGTATAATTTATTTGCGCTTCATTCATGCGGAGTTCATCCTGCAGCAACTCGGTCATCGAAGCCACTCCCTCTTTATACCGGTCAGTTGTAACAGCATAGACCTCTTCCGCCAACCGGTAATTATCGACCTGTTTTTGCAGGTTCCGGCTATTCACTTGCCATTCATTCAACGAATTCCGGTATTGCATGTCGAGTTTATTCTTCGCATCCTCGTGGGCAAACCTCAATTTATGATAATCGGTGTTATTCTTACGCGCCATGTTTCTTTTCGCAAAGCCGTCAAAAATAGGCACTTTCAGCGAAAGCCCCCAATAGGTGGTATTATACCAGCGGTTTGATTGGTGTGAATGGAAGTAATTTTTAAATTCGTCCGTGAAGTTGCTGTAAGAGAGTTGTCCGACTAATGAGAGCGACGGTATGTAGCCCTGGTTGATTATCTTCCCCTGTTTTTGTATCAACTCTTCCTGTGCGTCCAGCAGCTTCAACTCATATAAATCGGGCGACACACCTGCCAACAGATGTTCACCACCTGAAATGTCCTCACGGATCGGTGCCAGGTCGAATTCCGTTTCAGGCGACAGGTCGATCACATAGCGAAGCATGTTCAGCTGCTGTTCATACATCGCATTCAGATTATTGAGTTGTATTTGCAGGTTCTCCAGATTGATACTCACACGGCTTACATCCACATTAAGTACCATGCCATTGTCGTGGAACGCCTTCGTGATATTTTTCAACTCCTCCAGCCGGCGGATATTGTCGTGTACCAGCCTTATCTGTTCAGCAGTCGACTGCCCCATATAGTAGAGTTTGCTGATTTCCACCGTAAGATCCTCTTTTGCCTTCCCATAAGAATAGCCACTGATCTCTTCCACTTTCTTCGCGATGGAGATACCGGTATAGACGGTCTGGTCATAAAGCGGCATGGATAGCTGCAGACCGCCCGTGGTGGCATACCGTAGCGATTTACTGGGCATATACGGCAAATCGAGACCAAACAGTTCACCAAGCCCCGACCCGTCGGTCACCATGGTTCCGGGATGGACGTTGTTGGTAAAATTGCCGAATCCCTGAATGACGGGCAACAGTCGCGAACGGCTTTCGGATTTTCCTATACCCGCTTTTACGACATCCTGCCCGGCACCTTTTATCGACAAGTTGTTTTCTATGCCCCATTCAATACACTCCCGCAAAGAGAGTATATTCTCCTGTGCACTGCAATAGAGCGGCACTAAAACCCCCACTATTGCGGTTAATAAAAACTTTTTCATTTTGCTCCTTAACTTTAATTTTCTGACGTGCAAAGGTCGGGACAAACAGAAATTCAAAAAAGATTAGGATTTCGGTATAACTTGTCTAAATGTCGTATTTATCAAAACGAAAGAACTCTTATAAAACTTTAAGGTTCTGGGAAAGATAGAATTATCCAGCTCCGGTATAATGAATAATCTACTTTCGCCAATGAGGGTACATCATCAGGATTTGATTTTTGATAACGTCCCCATTTTAATGGGCCACTAGTGATTGCGAATAATGAATCAATATATTATCCAATGGAAAATATTGTTTATATTTGTACTGTCAATTATACAATAACAGATAAATAGTATGTGTAGTTATGGAAAATAAGCAAGTAACCACATTGTGCCAGATCAGAAATGTATATCGGGCCATTTATGAATTTGAATTTGAATTTCAAGACTCTTATGATCTTTGTCTTAACGAAGGGATGTTACTCTGTTCGCTGAATCAGCAGAAATATTCATCCAACGAATTGGCTGGACTATTAGGTCTTAGCAAGTCTAATACATCAAAGGTTATAAAGTCGGTCGAGAATAAATCTTTAATAAAACGAATCGTAGGCAAAGAGGACAAACGTCAAATGTATTTTGTTCTAACTGACGCGGGACAAAAGAAACTGGAATCAATCAAATGTGGAAATTTTAAAATTCCCCAATTGTTGAGACCGTTAATTAAAACAGAGGAAGTATAGGCCTTGATGAAAAACCTGTCATTCTACTTAATTTCCATCTTATCCAATATCACCTCCAACGGACAAAACTTAGTGAAAGATGACTGGATAAGATTTAATCCAACAAAAGCAGGCAGTAACAACCATTCTATTGTGACAAAATAGGCTAACGAAATGCCAATCAGCACCATCGAGCCGGCTACTATACGGATAATAAATTCACGTTTCATAACTATATCATTTTAGAAAAATTCTCTACATCCATGATGAAGGCATGCACAGGAAATGGGGTGTTGGCCTCAATGTTACAACCGTCAATTACTGCGATAGCCTCTTCCGCAATCTCTTTCGAGGTAAAACTAAAAAGCATAATCGAATTGGTTTTGGCATTGTTCCCATTGGCAGCAAACCATCCCAGATTTTCTTCCCGCTTTTTATAACCTACCATATCACTCACACTAAAACGTGTTATTCCTGCATCTTGGAGCAGGCTTGCGACCCGCTCCTGGGATTCTTTTATGCTCAGTACAACTAATAACTTCATAATTATTTTACTTTTTTCTTCAACATCTTGAAATACAATAACGGCACAACAATCAGTGTCAGCACGGTAGAAGTAATTGTTCCACCCATCAACGATATTGCCAAGCCTTGAAATATAGGGTCGAACAAAATAACGGTTGCTCCCAGCACAACGCCTCCGGCTGTCAGTACTATGGGTGTGGTTCGTACTGCCCCGGATTCTATCACAGCCTGTTTCAGAGGAATACCATCTTTCAGGCGGATGTTGATAAAATCGATCAGCAACACCGAGTTACGCACCATGATACCGGCAAGGGCTATAAATCCAATCATGGAGGGTGCACTGAAATATGCTCCCATAATCCAGTGTCCTCCGATGATTCCGATCAGCGACAAAGGGATGACTGACAACTGCACCAGAGGAGTAATAAAGTTTTGAAACCAAGCCACAATCAACACATAGATGATAATCAGCACGAACATAAACGCCAGTCCAAGATCACGGAACACCTCGTAGGTTATCTGCCATTCTCCATCCCACTTTAGGCCAAAATTGTCTTCATATTTTGGTTGCTTGCTATACTCCTCGCTCAGGGTATAACCTTCGGGCAGGTTCACTTCCGACAATCTCTTCGATACCTCAGTAATGGGATATACAGGGCTTTCGAGGCTTCCTGCCACTTCGGTCAGTACATATACCACACGTTTTTGATCTTTCCGGCTAATACTTTTTGCTTTCTCGCCTTTAATCACTTTTACCAAATCACCCACCGGAATAGCCATTCCATGCTGGTTAACAACCTTCATGCTAAGCACATCTTCGATGCTCGACTTTTCTTCTTCCGATAATTGCAATACAATTCCCACCTGATTGACTGTCGAAGGTTGATGCAACACTCCGACCGACATTCCCGACAGTGCAGCATACATATTTTGCACTACTTGTGCGGTGGGTATACCCAACTTCATTGCTTTGTCTTTGTCCACTTCAAACTTGAATTCGGTTTGGGTATCCTCTACCGACCAATCCACATCTACCACATTGCCGGTTGTCGCCAATATTTCCTTCACTTGCCTGGCTACCTCTATTTGTTGCCCATAGTCCGGACCATATATCTCGGCGACGATGGTCGACATTACAGGCGGCCCGGGAGGTACCTCTACCACTTTCACGTTGGCATTGTATTTTCGCCCAATGGCTTGCAATTCCTCACGCATCGAACTGGCTACCTCGTGGCTTTGTTCTCTACGCTTGCTTTTATCTATCAAGTTGACCTGTATGTCGGCTACATTCTCGCCCATACGCATGTCGTAGTGGCGTACCAATCCATTGAAACTGATAGGAGCAGATGTACCCACGTATGTCTGGTAGTTGGTTACCATTTTATTACGGCTCACATATACAGCCAATTCTTTGGCTACAGCAGCTGTACGTTCAAGCGTTGTGCCTTCGGGCATATCTATTATTACCTGAAACTCGTTTTTGTTGTCAAATGGCAACATTTTTACAGGCACAGATTTTGTGTAAAACAGTATGAATGAAGCAAAAAGAACTACTGTCAGCCCAATCATAAATATCCATCGATAGCGTCTGTTTTCGAGAAACGGAGTTATTATTTTCGCGTAAATCTTGTATTTTCTTGTTTCATGCAGTGCTACTTCTTCGTATGCATCTTCTTTCTCTCCTCCATTTTTATTTTTATGCCTTAAGAATAGATATCCGAAGTAGGGGGTTAGAGTAAGGGCAATAACTAACGAAAATATCATGGCAATGGATGCTCCTATGGGCATCGGGCTCATATAAGGACCCATCATTCCCGACACGAATGCCATAGGCAATACAGCCGCTATGACAGTCAATGTTGCCAAGATGGTCGGATTACCCACCTCGTTGATGGCATATAATGCGGCTTGGAGAGGGGGCAATTTCTTCATCTTGAAGTGTCGGTGCATGTTTTCGGCAATCACAATGGAGTCGTCTACTACAATTCCCGTCACAAATACTAAGGCAAAAAGTGTAATCCGGTTGAGCGTATAGCCCAAGAAATAGTATGCAAACAGCGTAAGGGCAAACGTTACAGGGACAGAAAGGAATACCACCAATCCGCCTCGCCATCCCATTGCTACCATTACAAACAAAGTGACCACGATGATGGCAACAGACAAGTGCCAGAGAAGTTCCGATACCTTGTGCGATGCTGTTTCGCCGTAGTTGCGGGTCACTTCCACTTGAATATCACTGGTAATAATGCCTTTTTTCAGATGGTCTACTTTGGCTATTACCTCCTCTGCTAACTTCATGGCATCAGCCCCCTTCTTTTTGGCAATGGAAATAGTTACTGCCGAATAGTCATCAGGCATATCTGTTTTCTTACTGTCTGATGCAATACCATAACCAAATGAAACATATTGCTTTGGGATTTCTGCCCCATCTTCCACTTCGGCAATTTGATAGAGGTAGACAGGTTGATTGTCGTTAGTGCCTACAATCAGGTTGCGGACTTCTTCTACATCAGAGAAAAAATTGCCCGTTTTTACGGAATAAACCACATCGCCCGAAACAATGTTTCCACTTTGCATCTGCGCATTATTAGCCTGTAAGGATTGGGCGACTGCCCCAAAGTCTATTTTGCTTCCTGCCATCTTATCCTTATCCAGCATCACCTTCACTTGCCTGCTTTGTCCACCAACAATGTTTACCTGAGCCACATCGGGTATTTTCTTTATCTCGTTACCCACCACTTCAGACACTTGACGCAACTGATAGTCTCCCACTTGGTCACTCCACAGGGTGAAAGCTAATGCCGGCACATCATCTATGGCTCGCGATTTTACAAGGGGCATGGTTGCCCCTTGTGGCATACGATCCATATTCTTCATCATCTCGTTATACAGTTTTACCAATGAACGTTCTACTTTTTCACCCACATAAAACTGCACGGTAAGCATGCCCATACCATTCATCGAGGTTGAATATACATGCTCTACACCTTGGATGTTCGAGATGATTTTTTCGATAGGTTGTATTACCCCCGATTCTACTTCCTGGGGTGTTGCTCCCGGATAACCAATTATGATATCCGCCATAGGAACTTCGATTTGAGGTTCTTCTTCGCGCGGAATGAAAGATATGCTGAACAGTCCTAAGAGCATAAAGGCAAGCGCGAGCAAGATGCTCAACTTTGACTTGATGAATGCACTGGCTATTTTTCCTGAAATTCCGTTTTCCATCATCGTATTTATCTATATACAGATACTTTTACTCCATTATATAACTTGCCTTCGGCTTTGGCCACAATGCGGTCGTGCCCGTCCAATCCCGAAAGGACTTCTACCTGGTTGCCTATTGTTTTTCCCAAACGTACCCAACGCAAGTTGGCTTGGTCTTGACTGTCTACCACATATACGCCCGTAAGTTGGTCGCGGCGGACAATCGAACTTTTATCCAACATAACCTTCGAAGTAAGATTTTCTCCTGTTTTGTTCGGTATCAAAATATTGGCATACATGCCCGGATGAATATTTGTTTTATCCTTTGCGTCGATAGCCAACTTCATCGAATATTGCCCTCCTGTACGGAATGCAGACGGACTTAGTTCCGATACTTTACCATCGATAGTTATACCTAACGATTTTAACTCTATTTTGGCGGCATCGCCCACCTTTACATATTGTATATAGTTTTCGGGAACAGAAGCCACCACTTGCAATTCACCGCTTTGTTCCAGCATAAGAATTGGCATTCCCGGATTTGCCATGCTACCCTCGTCCATCATCTTTTGGGTGATAATTCCCGAAAAAGGGGCACGGATATGGGTGTAAGCCAACATGGCGTTGACCTCGTTCATCTGCTGACGAGCCATCTGTACTTTGGCATTCATTGACGTGTTCTGCAAGGCTACGTTTTCCAGTTCCTTGTCCGATACGCTGTTTTGTGCACGTAAGGTTGTAAATCGTTCAAGATCGCGTCGCGAGTTGGCGGCAGCAGCTTCGGCTTCAGTAACCATGGCTTGCACTTGCGCACGTTTTGCCTGAATATCGTCGCTACTGATAGAAACGAGCAGTTGTCCCGCCGATACCTTATCGCCGGGTTTTACATATATTTTGTTGATGTAGCCCATCATGCGTGTGCTGATTGCGGCTGTTTGCTTGGCAGTAACTTCGCCACTGAGGTAAAAACCTTCATTGGATGACTGGGCCGGTGAATAGATTTCCACTTTCACCATCGGTGTACTTATCCCTGCTTTTTTGTCGGATGATGAACAGGAATAGAATGTGGCTACTCCGATAAAAACTAATGTTGTATTCCTAAAGAATTTCATTGTCATATTATTGTTTTGTTATTATTCCGTTTTTGCCAAAAATTGCCAATAAGCCGCTGTAATATTGTACGACATGATGGTCTGTGCCAATAACAGCCGCTGTTGCGATAACTGTGCTTGTGCCATCAACAAATCGGTAGTGCTTGCCAAACCTTCGCGGTGGCGGTTGCCAAGGATGCGCAAGGCTTCATCGGCTTGCTCTACACTGGTCTTCTGTTTGTTGATTTCTATTTGCGAATCGTTGAGGTCTCGTTTGGTTTTGTCCAGTTCCAACTGACTTTGCTTAATGTGCAGATTAAGTTCCTCTTGCATCTTGTCGCGTTGAAATTGAGATGACTTGATTTTACTTCGGTTCTGATTTCCCGAAAAAATAGTCCAACTCAATTGGATGCCCACCAGATACGAATCGTTTCTGAATTTGAAAGCCTTATCATCATTCAGATTGTACGTTCCAAAAGCATTAATACGAGGTAGGAACGCCATTTTGGAAGACTTTACCATCATGTTGGTGGCATCTACGGCTTTGTTTAGTGCCATAATATCGGAGCGATAGGACGATAGTGTTTGCGTTTGATGCAATGCCATTTTTTGCTGTAACGAATCAGTTACAAAAACTTCACGCTCGTTCTCCATTCCCATAATCAAGCGAAGTCCATCCGACGCGTTATGTATATTGCTTTCGGCTTTAGCCAATGCGGCTTCGATAGTGTTTACCTGCACTTGAGCATTCAGCACGTCCGATTTCTGGATTAAACCCTGATTGTAAAAATTTGTAACCGATTGATGTATTTGTTCCACATCTTCCAACGACTTTTGCAATATGTCTCGTGCCTGGTACGACATTTGTAATTGAGCGTATGCCTTACACACTTCAAATTCGATGTATTCTTCGGTTCGTTCTGTTTTATATTTATACATCTCTTCTTGCGCTTTAGCTCCTTTGCGGGCATAAATCATATCAAGATTGAATAAAGGCAATTTAGCCTCCACTTGCGTACTATAGTTTTGCGTAGATCCCGGATTGTTCAGCTTTTCCGGATCGAAATCCATTGCCGTTACCGATTCCTGCTGCAATAGAAATCCAAAAGCATTCAGCGGATTGTTTGTGCTGAATGCAGTATATCCAACACTGATTTGCGGCAAAAATATTGCATCTGTCTGGTGATAATTGGCATTGGCAGTTTTCTCATCCAGCTTCGACATTTTTATGTTGCTGTTATTTTGCAAAGCAATAGTTACCGCCTCATCCACGGAGATATATCGGATACCTTGTGCTTGAACAACGATAGCCGAAAGCGTACATGCCAGTGTTGCTACTATGGTTTTTACTCTCATCTTTTTAGTTCAATTACATTAGACTATTTGAGTCGCCTGCGCTCCTCTATTTTCAATTCTCGCTATGGCATAGAATGAGCAAGCTTATCCTCTGCTCATTTAGCTTATCGAAATAGTTCAATTTCACCAATAAATAATTATGTCCTTTGGAAATATATTACAAAGGAAATAATTATTTTCTAAGACAACAAATTTCCAACGGAAAATATTTTCCGGGTAGAATAATCGAGACGGGGATAATGTTTACCGACGATCAGGCAAGAATAAAGCGTAAGAAGCTTTATCTGACAATTTTACATTGACATGACACTTGTGAGTTAATTACAACAATAGTAAAACAAAATGCAGGTCGATATGAATTGGGATTTGAAGAAGGTATGATTTTCTTTCAACTACGGGCACGATCAAACAACTTCATTGTAAAGATTGTTTAAAGAGACATTGTCATACAAACAACAAATAAGTAAAATGAGCAACTTATTTTCTCCCATAAAAATAGGCGGGATGGAATTGAATAATCGTATAGTTATTCCCCCAATGTGCCAATACTCTGCAGGAGACGGGCAAGCCAATGAATGGCATCTGGCGCACTATGGAAATCTCGCCATGTCGGGTGCCGCTCTGCTAATCATCGAGGCAACCGGCGTTAGCCCACAGGGACGTATCAGTTATGCCGACTTAGGATTATGGGACAAGAATACTGCCCATGCTTTAAGCAAGGTAATCAACTTTATCCGTTTGCATTCCGATATCAAGATCGGGATACAACTTGCCCATGCCGGAAGAAAAGCATCTACCGATTTAGGCTGGAAGCCTCATCGATATTTTCAACCTGATGATCCTCGCGGTTGGCAAGTTTATGCACCGTCTGCCATACCGTTTGGGGCAAATGGCATGGTTCCCAAATCCCTGACAAAAGAAGAGATAAAGGCCATCATCGCTCAATTTGCTGAAGCTGCGAAACTGGCATATTCTATCGGCATCGACATGGTGGAAATACATGGCGCACACGGATACCTGATCCATCAGTTCCTTTCACCCGTCTCCAACAAACGGACGGATGAATACGGAGGAAGCCCGGAAAACAGGATGCGTTTCGGCCTCGAAGTCTTCGATGCAATCAAAGCGGCTGTTCCGGCAGATTTTCCGGTAGGCATCCGTATATCAGCTACCGATTGGATAGAGGGTGGATGGGATATCGACCAGAGTATCGAGTTCGCCCGTGAACTGGACAAAAGGGGCTGTGGTTATATCCATGTTTCGACAGGTGGTCTGGATGGATCACAACAAATGCCGGCCTTGCACCCGGGCTATCAATTACCATTTGCCGAAGCCATAAAAAAAACTGTGAAAATGCCTGTAATCGGTGTCGGGCTGATTACAGATCCGGCAGAGGCTGAACAGGTAATCAAGGAAGAAATGGCAGATTTGATCGCAATAGGACGGGCCATGCTGTATGACCCGCGATGGGGATGGCATGCTGCAGCGGCTTTGGGTGCGCAGGTTACCCCTCCTCCTCAATATGTACGGAGTGAGCCACACGGTCAAAAGGAATTATTCAAAAAATAAGATTTATATCATTCTACTTCATGATGTAAGATTAACATTTACCAATCCGTTGTAGAAATCAATCAAAAATAGCTAAAGAATAAGAAAACCAATTCATTCACAAAATAGTAGAAATATGGGTACGGAAAAGATGAAAATTGAGATCTGGGCAGATATTGCCTGTCCATATTGCTTTATAGGTAAAAAGAAATTGGAAAACGCACTGCAGCTGTTTCCTCACGCTGATCAGGTGGAACTTGTCTGGCATAGTTACGAACTTGATCCCAGCTTAAAAAAGGAACCGAAGGATACTTCCTACCTCGATTTTTATAAGAATGAAAAAGATATCCTGGACGAGCTTTATCAATTGTCGGAGGCGGTCGGCATAAAATTCAATTTCGACAGGGTGGTTATTACAAGTACAGCAGATGCGCTACGGACGGTGAAGTTTGCACGCAACTATCATCTGGCAGCGGATACCATCGAAGCTTTCTTTCAGGCTTATTTTACCAATGGGGAATGTATCAGCGACAGAAAGGTCATCACAGAGATCGCGAAGAAGGTAGGTCTGCCTGTCGATGAACTTGTCAGAACGCTCGACAGCAACGAGTATATAGCCGAGTTAACTCAAGACATCCGTTACAGTGAGGATATATTGATTTTGCAATATATCCCGTTCTATCTGTTCAATAACAAAACAGTTATTCAGGGTTCCATTCCCGATGAAGTATATCTGGAAACATTAGAGAAGTCTTTTGCCAATTGGAATGTCAATGGAATATCTACCTCCGAAGAAAAGGAATTTGCCTTCTGCTATTCACCCAATGCATCCGGGCTGTCATGTTCTATAGGATGACCGTGCTATAATCTTTCCAATAAATTTGTAATATATAAGCAAAGATGTATTTACGAGGACATGCCATATCATATTTCTTCTAACTCTTATCGGATAGCCAGAACGGATAATTCTGCGGCTGAAACTTCTACCTCGTTTTCGTCGGTATGGGTCGTAAAGCGAATACGCATTTCTTTAAGCATAGACTTTACCAAGTTGCTTTGCCTTTCGTTTCCGGTTGTAATTATTATTGTTTCCATACTGATCTCCTTTTATTTCTCGTAAAGATATACGATTTTTTCCTTTTATCAAATACAAATATTTTTATCCGATAAACAAAAAAATTAAAGAATGCCACCTTTTTAAGGTGATGAAATCAATGATTTTTCTTATGGATAAGGTGATGAAAAAATGAAGTTTTTACTCACAAAATAAGAACTATGTAGGAATCAATAAAAAGCACCTATCAAAATTCCATTGATAAGTGCCTTATTTTAAAAGTGATCCCGCTGGGAACACATTTTTATCTCGTATAGATATAATAATCAATTATTTAATTTTCACAAAAGGCAAGTCCGTAACGAATTCGTAACGATTAAAAGGATGCCTTTTTGTCCTGTTTTGGCAGACCGCTGTAAGCCTAACTTCTAATTACAAATATACATCTTTTATTTGCGAATCAAAAATAAATTCGTATTTTTACGAACTGAATAATAATTATACTATGTCAAAGAAAGAATTAACAGCGGAACAAGAACAGATAGCACGTTTTGCCAAAGCAATGGGGCATCCTATCCGTATTGCTATATTGGAGATGTTGGCTAATCAGTCATGCTGCTATCATGGCGATATGTCTGAAATACTACCCATCGCTAAAAGTACACTATCGCAGCATCTGAACGAACTCAAAGATGCAGGATTAGTGCAGGGTACGATTACATTACCCACTGTCAAATACTGTATCAATAAAGAAAATTGGGAGAAGGCAAAGAGTTTGTTTTCAACATTCTTTATAGAAGTGAGCAATGATGATAATTGCAGTACGAAATAAAAAATTTGTTTATATTATTCGTGTTTTTGCGAATTACGAATAGACTATACATTAACGAATAAAAAGATGAAAATACTTATACTTTGTACAGGTAATAGTTGCCGCAGTCAGATGGCACATGGATTTCTACAATCGTTTGATGCTGCTTTAGATGTTCATTCCGCAGGGACAAAAGCCAGCGGAAAACTAAATCCAAAAGCAGTTGAAGTGATGAAAGATGCAGGCATCGATATTTCACATCACACATCAGACAGTGTGGATAAATACCTCAATGACGAATGGGATTATGTAATCACAGTCTGCGGTGGAGCAAAAGAAACTTGTCCCATGTTTTCGGGCAAGGTAAAACATCAATTACATATCGGATTTGATGATCCGTCCGATGCCGAAGGAACTCCCGAATTTATTCAAAGTGAGTTTATTCGTGTACGTGACCAAATAAAGGAAGCCTTTTATAATTTCTACCTCCAAATAAAAAAAGAAAATGAGCAGTAAAAAAATGGGATTCTTAAATAAGAATCTGACACTTTGGATATTTTTAGCAATGGCTATTGGTGTAGGCTTGGGATATTTCATTCCCTCCTTTAGCGGATATATAGATGCCATGTCGAGCGGAACAACAAATATACCTTTGGCGATTGGTTTAATACTGATGATGTATCCGCCATTGGCTAAGGTGAACTACAAACTTTTACCGAAAGTATTTACCAATGCCAAAGTATTGACAACCTCTTTAGTTCTCAATTGGATAATAGGTCCGGTATTGATGTTCGCTTTAGCCGTTATCTTTTTGCATGACTATCCCGAATACATGGTGGGTGTTATCCTTATCGGGTTGGCACGCTGTATTGCTATGGTTTTAGTGTGGAACGATCTGGCAGAAGGCAATGCAGAATATGGAGCAGGGCTTGTGGCTCTGAATAGTATCTTCCAAGTATTCTTTTATAGTTTCTATGCGTGGTTGTTTATCACAAAACTACCTCCGCTTTTAGGCTTCGAAGGTGCAATTGTCGATATTTCCATTGGTACAATAGCCGAGACGGTTGGTATTTATTTAGGAATCCCTTTTCTGATGGGTATTCTAAGTCGTGTGATACTTGTAAAAATAAAAGGGAAACAATGGTATGAAGAAAAATTTATCCCTGCCATTTCGCCCATTACGCTGATCGCTTTACTGCTGACTATCATCTTGATGTTTAGCCTGAAAGGGGAACTGATTGTTCAAATACCTATGGATGTAGTAAGAATTGCCATTCCTCTGATTATTTACTTCACGGTGATGTTCTTTATCAGCTTCTTTGCCAGCAAAGCGGCAGGAACACCCTATGACAAGAATGCTTCTATTTCATTCACAGCCACAGGGAACAATTTTGAATTGGCAATAGCAGTAGCAATCGGAGTATTTGGCTTACATAGCGGACAAGCTTTTGCCGGTGTGGTCGGGCCATTGGTAGAAGTGCCTGTATTGATCGGATTAGTCAATGTGGCTTTTTGGTTGAGAAAGAAATATTATACAGAAAAATTATAAATCTTATGTATAAAGCTGTATTTAAAATAGATAAAATGGATTGCCCTTGTGAGGAGAATCTTATACGTCTGAAATTAGAAAATATTGAAAATATTATTCATCAAGAATATGACTTAACAAACAGGATATTAACTATAATCCATACACACAATATCAAATTGATTGAAACTGCTATTGCAGAATTGGACTTAGGCTCTGCCCTATTGGAAAATGCAGAAACAGAATACATCGAACAAGAAAACGAGGATAAAAAACAAAGAAAAGCATTATGGGCTGTACTCATAATCAACTTTGCATTCTTCATTATTGAAATGACAACAGGCATCATTTCCAAATCAATGGGATTAGTTGCCGATAGTCTGGATATGTTGGCTGATGCGGCTGTTTACACATTAAGTCTTTTTGCTGTGGGGGCAGCCATAGCCCGAAAGAAAAAAGTAGCCCTAATAAGTGGCTATTTTCAAATACTGCTTGCTGTATTAGGTTTTATCGAAGTAATCAAGCGATTTGTAGGAATTGAAGAAGTACCACACTTTCAGACTATGATTGTCATTTCTATTCTTGCCCTTATTGCGAATACAGCTTGTTTACTGATTCTTCAAAGAACAAAAAGTAAAGATGCTCATATACAGGCAAGCTTGATATTCTCGTCTAATGATGTAATAATCAATGCAGGGGTAATTTTAGCAGGGGTAACAGTGTGGTGGCTCGATAGCAATATACCAGATTTAGTAATAGGCAGTATTGTATTCGCCATTGTAATAAGAGGTGCTTTACGTATTTTGAAATTAGCAAAAAACTAAATTAATATCATGTAAAACAAATAAATCATTAATTGTATGAACAAAAGTATTTTAATCCTATTCTTAGCTGTATTCTTTATTTCATGCGGAAATAAAACAGAAAACAAACAAGTACAAGAACCGACACAGGGAGAACAAACCGCTATAACGGCTGATGCTCCTATTGTAAATGTCTACTACTTTCATGGCAAACAACGTTGTAAAACGTGTATAGCAGTAGGCGACTTAGCAAAGAAAACCATCGAAGATGCTTATTCCGGTAATAACAATGTGAAATTTATCGAAGTAGATACAAGCGACAAACAGTTCGAAGATTTAGTAAATAAATATGAAGTATCATGGAACGCTCTTATTATCGCCAAAGGAGACAATTCGGTAGATATTACAGAGCAGGCCTTTGCCAATGCAGTTAATAATCCGATTGTCCTTAGCGATCTCATTAAGAAAGAAGTAAACCAAAGAGCATCATAAGCGTATGGAGTTCCTGCAACAATTAGTAGATAATTCGGATATTCCGATACTAACGGCGTTTATCTTAGGATTGATGACAGCTATCAGCCCTTGCCCATTGGCTACCAATATCACGGCGACAGCTTATCTTAGTAAGGATATAGCCGATAAAAAGCGTGTTCTTTTCAATGGTATATTCTATACATTGGGGCGTGTGTTCAGTTATACGGCTTTGGGATTGGTGTTTTATTTCGGTGCAAGTAAGTTTCAGGTAGCCAAAATGTTGCAAAATATCAGTGGCTTGTATTTGGGAATAGCCTTAATCATTATCGGAATATTGATGCTAGATATTATAAAGTTCAATATCCCGATATTAAACAGGCTGACAGCGAAAATCGGCGAAAAGAAAATGAAAAAGAATTATCTGAATGCTTTTCTGCTAGGCGTGTTATTCGCATTAGCCTTCTGCCCATACAGCGGTGTCCTTTATTTTGGAGTGCTGATTCCGATGACAATCAGCAGTGCATCGGGGCTGCTTCTACCTCCTGTATTTGCCATCGCCACAGGATTGCCTGTTATCATTATCGCTTACTTATTGGCATACAGTATGTCGAATGTAGGGAAGTTCTATAATCGAATGAAAAGCTTTGAGGTATGGTTCAGACGTATTATCTCAGCTGTATTTATTGTAGTAGGAATCTATTATATAATCATGAATATTTAAAAGTAACCATATGGAAATAATAATATTAGGCACAGGGTGTGCCAAGTGTAAGACAACATTCGATGTTGTACAATCAGCTGTTGCCGATTCGGGGATAGATGCCACGGTATCTAAAGAAGAAGATATACTGGAAATTGTAAAATACAATATCATGTCGTTGCCTGCCGTAGTGGTCGATGGCGAAGTGAAGATAAAAGGCTATGTGCCGACCCAAGAAGAAGTATTAAAAATAATAACCGCATAAAAAGAAACCGATATGTTAGATTTGAAAGTAGATACTCGCAAAACGATGAAGATATATGATTCTGCACTTTGCTGCCCGACAGGCTTGTGTGGTGTGAATATAGATCCCGAACTTATGCGTATTGCAGTAGTGGTAGAAACATTGAAACGCAAAGGCATACTTGTAGAACGTTACAACCTGAAAGATAATCCACAGGTATATGTAGATACAAAAGTGATAAACGATTGCCTGATGAATGAGTCGGCAGACGTATTTCCCATTACGATGCTCGATAATGAAATTGTGATGAAGAAAGCCTATCCGAGCAACAAGCAAATAGCCGAATGGCTACAAGTAAAAGAGGAAGAGCTAACTACTAAACAAGAATAAAACGATAGAAAAATGAAAATATATAATCCATCTACAGCGAATTACACGCAATATATCTTCTTTACAGGTAAGGGCGGTGTGGGTAAAACCTCTATTGCTTGTGCCACAGCCGTCAATCTTGCCGATAGTGGAAAGAAAGTCCTTTTGATAAGTACCGATCCGGCATCTAACTTGCAAGATGTTTTTAATATGGAGCTGAATAACAAGGGTACACAAATCAAAGAAGTGCCGAATCTGACCGTTGTCAATCTCGATCCCGAACAGGCTGCTGCTGAATACCGGGAATCGGTTATTGCTCCATTCAGAGGGAAATTGCCCGAAAGCGTCATTGCCAATATGGAAGAACAGCTATCCGGCTCATGTACTGTCGAGATCGCAGCCTTCAACGAGTTCTCTAACTTTATTACCGATGAAGATAAACGAAAAGGCTTCGACCATATTATCTTCGATACCGCTCCTACCGGACATACCCTGCGTATGCTGCAACTGCCATCGGCATGGAATACTTTTATTGCCGAAAATACCACCGGAGCATCTTGCTTGGGGCAACTGTCGGGATTGGAGGATCGAAAAGAGGTGTATAAAGAAGCTGTGAGAACATTGTCGGACGAAACACAAACAACGATGTTTCTTGTTAGCCGTCCCGACGAAAGTCCGTTGGCTGAAGTAGAACGCTCGTCCAATGAACTATTGGAAACAGGCATAAAATCGCAGCATTTGATTATCAACGGCGTATTGGATAATTACGACCCGAATGATGCAATATCGAAACAATTATACGACCGTCAGCAAAAGGCATTGAATAATCGCTCCCAAGCCTTATTAAAATTGACTACTTATTTTGTGCCTTTACGCTCATACAATATGACCGGTATCGATAATATCCGTAATATGCTGAATGTGGATAAGATATCAGTAAACGAACAAAAGACAATTGACACAACGAATTTTAAAACGATTGATACCATCATTGATGATTTGTACACAGCAGGAAAACGAGTGATTTTCACAATGGGAAAAGGCGGTGTAGGCAAAACGACTATTGCCGGAGACATTGCCAGAGGGCTGGCTAAGAAAGGTGTAAAAGTACATCTGACCACAACCGACCCTGCCAATCATTTGGCTTTTGTGGAAACAGAAGTAGCGGGTATTACCGTAAGCCATATTGATGAAAAAGCAGTATTGGCTGCTTACCAGAAGAATGTATTGGATAAGGCAAGAGAAACAATGGGCGATGCTGATTTGAGCTATATTGAAGAAGATTTGCGGTCGCCATGTACACAAGAGATAGCTGTTTTCAATGCTTTCGCCGAAATTGTCGCTAAAGCCGACAACGAGGTAGTGGTAATTGACACTGCACCGACAGGACATACTTTATTGTTACTTGATTCTACTCAAAGCTATCACAAGGAAGTAGAGCGTACACAGGGTAATATTACTCCTGCTGTTCAGAATCTATTGCCACGTCTGCGAAATGAGAAAGAAACGGAAGTAATAATTGTTACTCTCCCCGAAACGACACCCGTTTTTGAAGCTCAACGTCTGCAACAGGATTTACAGCGTGCCGGGCTAAAAAATAAATGGTGGGTGGTTAATTCAAGTTTATTGCTTACTGATACGAATAACCCATTCCTGAAAGCGAAAGCACAGAGTGAAATACAATGGATAGAAAAGGTGAAAGAAATTTCAAATGATAATTTTGCTGTGATTGCGTGGAGTGAGAAAGGATGATAACTAAAAAATGAATTATTATGAACCCATGTTGCAATATACAAAAATCTGTACAAGAATTTTATGATTCTCTATTCTCTTTTGCACTGAGCAAAGTGGGGAATAAGGAGGCTGCCGAGGATATTGTGCAAGAAGTGATGTATCGGTTTTCAAAAGCCTATCAGGACAATGTGAACATTGAGCATATCAGAGGTTGGCTGTATCAAACCTCTAAATATGTTATTGCAGACTATTTCAGAGGTACAGACACAAATATTCCTTTTGAAGAATTGGCTGCATATGATGAGCCTGATATAGAGAATCCGATTGAAGCTGATTGGCAGAATGAATGTATCCGAAATCTGATAAAAATGCTACCCGAAGATTATTCAGTTCCGCTGTATCTTAGTGATATTGAAAATATGCCCCAAAAAGATATTGCTGACAAATTAGGGATAAAACTATCGGCAGCCAAAATGCGGATACAACGAGCACGGAAAATGCTACATGGCTCGTTCATGGATTGTTGCAATATTATTTTAGATAAAAACGGAGCTTTTGTAAAGTGTGATGTAAAAGATTCCTGTACGCCCTTATTGCTAGCCGAAAAAGAATTTTGTAAACAAAATTGCTAAATTATTCTACTGATACAGAGAGCGATTCAATTAATTGAGTCGCTTTTTTTATGTGATTATGTGTCTTTTTCTGTTTTTCTCCGACTTCTTATATGAACCAAAAATAGAAAAGATATGATAAAGAGAATCACAATTTTTGAGATGGGAGGATGCTGCTCTACCAGCTTGATGAACACTGACAGTTACACAGAACTGCAACGGCTTGATAGCTATGCAGACTTTCTTAAAACTAAAGACATCGAACTAATCCGTGTCAATGTAGCCATGAAACCCGATTTGCTCGCTCAAATTCCCAATATCGACGATTATCTGGACGAGAAAGGAATAGAAGTATTTCCTCTAACAATTATCGAGAACAAAGTAGTCAAAGACAAGTCCTATCCAACGCAGGAAGAATTGGCTGTGTGGACCGGAATAGAATTTAGTAATAACCAATAAAAATAGTTAGAATGAAAAGAGATCAATTAGTGGCATATAAGCCCGAAAGTATCGACTTGACCAAGTATATGTTTTTCACAGGTAAGGGTGGAGTAGGCAAAACATCTATTGCGTGTGCAACAGCCGTCAGCCTTGCCGATGCCGGAAATAAAGTATTGTTGATTAGCACCGATCCTGCATCCAATCTGCAAGATGTTTTCAGTACCGAATTAAATAACAAAGGAACTGTTATCCGAGATATTCCAAACCTGACAGTCATAAATCTGAATCCCGAAGATGCAGCCAAAGATTATAAAGAATCTATCATTGCTCCATACAGAGGGAAAATGTCCGAAGCAATAATCAAAAATATCGAGGAACAATTATCCGGCTCATGTACTGTTGAAATTGCTGCTTTCAATGAATTTTCCGAAATTATAACAAGCAAGGAAAAATCGGAGCAGTACAACTACATCCTATTCGACACTGCTCCCACAGGGCATACACTAAGAATGTTAGAACTTCCATCAGCATGGGGAAACTATATCAGTAATGAAGCCCCATCTGCTAATTATGTTGGGCAACTATCAGGCATGAGAGAAAAGCAGGCCATGTACATGGAGGCAGTGAAAAAATTATCTGACTCAGCTTACTACTTTGGTATTGGTATCACGACCCGATTATACGCCTTTGGAAGAGGTATCTCGCTCATCTTCCGAATTATGGGATATGGATATAAAAAATCAGTGGATGGTTGTCAATGGTTTGTTAGACCATGTAGATGAAAACGACCTTATATCCAAAGAACTATACGATAAGCAGACGAATGCGTTGGAACAACAACCTCACAATTTGGATTCATTGAAAAGTTTCTTCGTACCGCTTCGGTCCTACAATCTGACAGGAGTAGAAAATTTGCGAAACTTCTTTACTCTAGATATGGTGCCCGATAGTAAAGAGCAAGAATCGGTTAGCGAGTATCAGACATTGAAAGAATTGGGCAACTATCTGCGGGAAACCAACAAACGTGTGATATTCACGATGGGAAAAGGTGGTGTAGGCAAAACTACAATGGCTGCATCAATAGCTATTGACCTTGCGTCAAGAGGTCAAAAGGTACATTTGACAACAACAGATCCGGCAGACCATTTGAAGTTTATCATTCATGGAGAAAATAATATCACAGTGAGTCGTATAGACCCCGAAGCCGAATTAATCGCTTATGAAAATGAAGTGATTGACAAGGCAATCAAAGCAGGGAAGACCGAAGAGGAAGTTGCTTATGTGAAAGAAGATTTGAAATCTCCCTGTACCAAAGAGATTGCTGTATTCCGAGCATTTGCAGATATAGTAAAGAAAGCTGATACCGAAGTCGTAATTATCGATACCGCTCCCACAGGACATACTTTGCTGCTTTTAGACACTACCCAAAGCTATCACAAAGAGGTAGAAAGAACGCAAGGAAATATCCCTGAATCAGTAAGAAACTTGCTTCCTCGTCTTCGAGATAAGAATGAGACAGAAGTTATTATCGTTACATTACCCGAAGCAACACCTGTTCTTGAAGCCGAACGTCTGCGAGAAGATTTACAACGAGCAGGAATAGAAAATAAGTGGTGGATAGTGAATAACAGCATGGTAAATACGCCTACCCAAAGTCCGTTACTGAAAGCAAGGGCAGTTGCCGAAACAAAATGGATCAATGAGGTGAATCGTATTTCGTCGGGCAACATGGTGTTAGTTCCTTGGCAAAACCAAGAGTTGAAGGGTGAAAATCTGAAATTATTACTTCAATAAAATCAAAGTAAATATGAAAAAGAAAAAAGCGAAAGATTCTTGGGATAAATTGTTTGCAACAACTTCTAAGGATTGTTGCTGCTGTACGCCAAATAAGAAATCTGAAACAGATATTCAGAACGGCAAGACAGAGGAACAAAAATCATCTGTAAATAAATAAGATGGACGGTTCTGTATCAAAACAAGATGCAGGACTTTCCTATTTCTTTACATTCATTAAAACATATAAATCATGAGTAAATTAAGAACAATCGGCTCAGCTATTGTGGGCATTTCATCATCTATATTGGCATTTCTTGGTATGATAACGTGTTGTGGTCTGCCTATTATTGCAGGAATACTGGCATCAATCGGCATCGGAGCTTCTCAGTTAACATTCTTTGCACAATACAAGAATATTTTCATTGGAGCAGCTATATTATCCTTGCTATTTGGATTTTACCAACTATACTTTAAGAAAGAGAAGAGTTGTTGCAGTTCTACCGATACTTGTTGCAACTCGAACGAAGAAACCGAAAATAATAAAAGCCGTAAATCAAATCGGATTCAAAAAATAATTCTTTGGCTCGCAGCAGCAATTGTCATATCTATATTAGTTTGGGGAGACAAACTTAGTAATACAGACAATAGTCTCAATAATGTGTCTATTGAAACGACAAAAAAAACAAGTTGTTGTCCTACCAAAGATTCGATCTTGGAGGAACCTGAGCCTGTTGGTTGTTGTCAGTCTTTATATATTTTTATCCAAAAAGTTATTCCTTAATATATAAAAATCATCTTATTATGAAAAAAACAAAAGGCATAAATAAATTCACTCACTTTAAAAGGATCTGTCAAGAGAAGATTTTTTATGAGTGGGGGTTTACTGTAAAAGAAATTGTTGGTATGTCTGTATTCATTCTTGCCCTGGCCGGTATTCTCACATTCTGGATAGTTGGTGAGAAAAGAATTAATGAACAATATGCCAGAGAGTACTGGGAATTAAATAGATATTATCGGCAAAAAGAAAAAGAAATGAATTTAGACAGAAGAATATATGGAAAAGAATTCGACATAGAAAAAGAGTTCGATCATTATTTCAGGGAAAAGCGTAGTTTGAGGTAAAACGGCGTTTGATCCCCCAAATTTTGAAATATTTTTTCTTCCTTACCTTACATTCAAGCCAACTTATTACTCATCAGATATTGATTAAGTGCAACAGCTCCTATATCTTGTAAATAATAGACAAGATCATCTTCGGTATTAAGGGAAAATTTAAGAATATCCCCTCCTTCATACGTTCTGTAGGAACAATCTAAACCAAGTTGAGCATTGAATTTTGTTGCTTTAACTTTTGTTTCACACAAGCTAGTAATTCGATTTTAGATGTTAATTTAAAAAGGGAAAGTTCGTGATGTCATTTCCAATTATGTTCCTCACCAAGCCATTTGAAAATGAGATCAACTCCTTTTACGCCGAGACTCCGTAAACGAAGTAAATCCTGTTTGGTATAATAAGTTAGTTCTCCAACCGTTTCAATTCTTCTTCCTCTAAGAACACAAATTATTATTGTTATATTTTTTGGAGCTACTTTATTTTTTTCTCCCCAATTGCGGAAGTCTGGAGCAAAGGGCATATTATATGGTACCTCTCCTATGATTTTTATGATCGCTTTCCTTTTTAATTCCACATAATATTTACTAAACTCTGAGAATGAAATAAGATGATTAAAAAGAAGCGAAGGAAGGCTATCCATAGCAACAAATCGATCACATGAAGTCAGGAAACCATAGATGACTTTTTCATCATCACTCAAGGGCCTGTTTAATAATTTATTAATTTGCAAAATACAGTCGGAGTGGGTAATTCCTCCGATAACAGCTTCATTAACGGAAACTGCTGGGCAGATTACTTCTTCTTTTACCATTCTATTAAGGATTACTATATTCTGTACAAAGTCAAAAAATACTCTCCGTAAAAGGCAAATTTCTTTTGCTTCTTTTCTTTGTTTGCCTTTTTTCCAAAGAAAAGAAGTTCCGGAAATTTTCTCATTTAGGGAACAACAAACATAATAAAAAAAATAGAAATATCAACTGATTTTGAGCGGTTGAGTACGAAAATCTTTCAGGTTTAGAAAGAATCCGCGTATATCAGTCAATCCGTTCCGGAACAAGTTCCAAAGGAGCGAACAACCCATTTGCGCCAACGTTGCATTGATAAACAAATCCTGCTTTTCGAGTGCTTCAGCAAGAGAGCAACTCGGCGTGTCGTCCGATAATTCGGACTGCTTCAACAGTTCGCCAAATTCATCCGTCACAAAAGGTAGATTGTCGACAAGCATAAACTTTTCGGATTTTGGTTGGTGCAATTCGCCAACGGTGGAGAGAATAACCTGCCCTGCGTGTTGGCTGTTGCCGAAGTCGAGCCAGTAAGCAGGTGTACAACTGTAATAACGTCTGTTCTCTTTTAGCTCCGTCAGTATCTCAGCGATCTCGAAACGAGTCTTTACGTTGTCCACACACGAAATGGTAATCGTAGCGCTTGCCTGTTTGGGGATATTACCCTGCGTATCTTTTTCAAATTTTCGGCTTTCGGCTTTCCAATTCGTGCCGAAAAATCGGTTAGTCCGGTTAATCAATGCTAAACAAAAACGGGCGGATAGAAATTGGCCGGACTTGCCCGCATTTCTACCCGCCGGTTTTTGACACTTTAAAATGAATCCTCCCTTCGACTTATTGACTGACAAAAACCTGTGTTGTGAGGCAATATGCCGAGAGTGAGGAAAGAACCAACATATTTAAAAGAAAGTATGCAAAAAAGGGAATTGTCCGAACGTGTTCGGGTTTTTTCCTTTTTTGTATTTTTTCGTTTACAGATAGTAGAATTCGGTGAGGCTTACCGGATAATTTTGTAACTGAATGGAACGGAAGTGGAATGATGGCTTCAACAAAATCAGACGGTGTGCCACAATCGTTCAGTTCGCTGAATTTCTAAACTTTTTTTTAGTCTAGTGGCCAATTAAAGCCAAATAATGCCACGGAGAGACAATAGTAAAAGATCTTAAATCAACTATTTAAGTTTACCAATGCGGAATAATCCGTCATGGTAAAATAGTTAAAATAAAGTTGATGATGGAAAAAGAAAACAAGCATGGATTAACTCCTGAAAGAGTTATCCAAATCTTGAAAAAAAAAGGAACCTATGTAAATTTGGAAGAAGCAAAAATAATCTTAGATTTTGTTAATAAAATTGCTCACATCGCAGTTAATCAATATCTTAGAGGTTGCATTTGAATTTATATGGATAATTAAAGAAACTGTTATGAAACCAGCAGATTTGTATATACGAGTATCAACTGAGGAACAGGCAGACAAGGGCTATTCTCAGCGCGACCAGGAAGATCGTTTAAGGAAGTATTGTGAAATAAAGAGCATTCCTATAAGAAATATTTATATAGAAGATCACTCTGCCAAATCATTCAAACGTCCCGAATGGCAAAAATATTTATCTAACTTACGTAAATTAAAAAACAACAAATCAGGTATATTGTTACTTTTTACCAAGTGGGACAGATTCAGTAGAAACGCAGGTGATGCTTATCAAATGATTAATCTATTGAGGACATTTGGAGTCGAGCCAGGGGCTATTGAACAGCCATTAGATTTAACCGTTCCTGAAAATAAAATCATGTTGGCATTCTATCTTGCGGCGCCAGAAGTTGAGAATGACAGGAGAGCACTTAACGTCTTTCATGGAATGCGAAGGGCGAGGAAAGAAGGTAGGTATATGGGACCAGCTCCGCTGGGATATATCAATAAAATAACCGAAGATAAAAAGAAATATATTGGTTTACATGAGTTTGAGGCTCCAATTTTAAGGTGGGCATTTGAACAGATTGTCTCTAATAATTTCAGTACCGAACAGATTTGGAAAAAGGTTCGGGAAAAAGCAAATGGAAAAGGACGGTTTAGTAAGAACAATTTTTGGCTAGCTGTACGAAACCCATTGTATTGCGGTAAAATTTTCGTTCCCCCGTTTAAAGAAGAAGAAGGATATTTTGTTATAGGACAACATGAACCACTCATTAGTGAAAAGATGTTTTATGATGTTCAAGCTGTCCTTGATGGGAGAACACGAGTTGTAAAACCGAAAATAATGTCAATGGACAATTTACCGTTAAGAGGGTTTCTTAAATGCCCTAATTGTAATCGAATGTTGACGGGAAGTGCTTCCAAAGGCAAAATGGGCGTATACTATTATTATTATCATTGTACTTCATCATGTGGAACAAGATTCAGGGCTGAAGAAGTTAATGAGGCTTTCGTGAAACAGTTACGTTATTTATCCCCAAAATCTGGTATTGTTGATGTTTTTATTGAAGCATTCCTAAAAGATTTCAATATGCAGACTAAAACCCAAAATGCTGAACGGGCTAATATCATAGCCCAGATTGATACTTTAAACAAACGTTATCAAAATGCTCTTATAAAGAATGCAGATGGAGAGTTGGATTACGATGATTTTCAAGAACTAAAGAAATTGACTAAATCAAGGATTGAGGCATTGGAAAAAGAACTAAATAATTTGGCAGTCGCAAGTACAGAAATAAGAGATCTAATGGCTTCTTCATTAAAAAAGGTTGCTAATATTGACAAACGGTATGAGTATGGAAATATAGAAGAGAAAAGAACTATTATAAGTTCGATCTTCCCTGAAAATCTTGTTTATGACGGGACAAGATATCGAACTCAAAGAATAAATTCCGCCATAAGCCTCATATATCAGAATACCAACAAATTAAAGGGCAAAAAAAATGGGACAAATCTCTTTTTTTCAGACTTGTCCCGAGAAGTGATCCGAGCGGGATTCGAACCCACGACCCACAGCTTAGAAGGCTGTTGCTCTATCCAGCTGAGCTACCGGACCATCCTTTTGAATCAGGCTGCAAAAATAACACAATTCTCAGAATAAAAAAAATATATGAATCGCTAATTTATATATCTTTGTGGGATTCGGATATTATATTCCTTAAACCGTTTTTGATTCAACAATATGGACAGAAGAACATTCATCAAGAGATCATCCCTGGCAACAGCCACAGTGGCAACGGGATTTCATTCTCCGCTGTTCGCACAACATACCTCCAATTTAAAGATCGGATTGATCGGGAGTGGATGGTATGGCATGGTGATCGCCAAAGCGGCACTGCAAGCCGGCGGAGTGGAGATTACAGCTATCTGCGATGTGGACACTGCCCACCTGAGAAACAGTGCCACTGAACTGGAAACATTACAGGGATCAAAACCCGGAGAGTTTAAGGATTACCGGGAACTGTTGAATCTGCCGGGATTGGACTCGATACTAATAGGAACGCCTCCCCACTGGCATGCCCTGCAATTTATAGCTGCCTGCAAGAAAGGGCTGCCTGTTTATTGTGAAAAGCCGTTGGCTTATGATGTGGATGAAGGGAAAACGATGATGGAAGCGGCACGGAAAGCAGGAAACATTGTGCAGATAGGTTTTCAACGACGCCAGAACAAAGCGTTCCAAAAGGCGAGGGAATTGATTCAAAACGGAGATTTAGGCAAAATCCGTCAGATAGGTGCACAGATACATTATAATCCGGGAAATGCAGATACCACTGTACAGGATCCCCCCTCCTCTCTGGATTGGGGCGCATGGTGCGGCCCCGCCCCAAAGCTACCCTACAGCCCATCCATCGGACATGGTAGCTGGAGGCTCGAGAAAGAATACGGCAACGGCCACCTGGTCGACTGGGGTATCCACCATATAGACATCATCCGCACTATTATGGATTTCGGAATGCCGGAATCAATCCTGGCTACCGGAAGCCTTGACGTGTTGGAAGGAAGGATAACCACACCCGATACACTTCTGGCAGCCATGCATTTCAAAGATTGCCCGGTTATCTGGCAACACAGGCTTTGGGGTACAGGGGATCTGAATCCTCAATTCAACAACGGTATATTCTTCTACGGAGAGAAAGGCACCTTGTTTGCTTCCGACAATAAATTGATACTGACGCCCTCTGGAAGGGAGATGGAACAACAGGTGATGGATATCGATACACCCGATATGCAGGAGAAACATCTGGCTGAATTTATCAATGCAGTCAGGACAAAAGATAAAAGTCTGGTAAGTTGCGATGTGGAAGATGCTTTCCAATCGACTGCCACAGTTCAGTTAGCCATGATCGCCTATGAAACCGGTAGTGAAGTGGAATGGGATACTGTCGGGAACAGAATCTCAGGAAATGAAGAAGCCGGAAAACTATCGGCACGTCCATACCGCCAGGGGTATATAAGGCCTATTTATTGATATATAAACTGTCATACAGATATCTTTAACACAACAGGACAAACATGTCAACACTCTTTTTAATCTTTATCATCTTATCGGCAGTGGCCATTCTGCTGTTTATGGTCCTGAAACTCAAGATCAGTGCATTTATTGCATTGCTGATCACCTCCATTTATGTAGGTATCATCTCCGGGATGCCGCTGAACGCCATTACCCACTCCATTCAGGAAGGGATGGCAGGTACACTCGGGTTTGTCGCCACAGTCGTAGGATTGGGAGCGATTTTCGGGCAGATGCTGGAGAGTTCGGGAGGTGCAGAGTCGCTTGCTCATTATTTAGTGAACAAGTTTGGCAAAGAACGGGCGCCCTGGGCAATGGTATTAACGGGGTTTATTGTCGCGATCCCTGTCTTTTTCGACGTAGGGTTTATCATTCTGGTTCCCATCGTGTACGCACTATCGCGAGATACCAAACGGTCGCTGCTCTATTATGCCATACCCCTGCTGGCCGGACTGGCAGTTACCCACAGTTTTATTCCGCCTACCCCGGGGCCGGTTGCGGTGGCAGACATTATCAATGCGCAGTTGGGATGGGTTATCCTGATGGGATTTATACTGGGTATTCCGACCGCCATTATTGCAGGACCTGTTTTCGGTAAATATATTTCACAAAAGATATATCTGGAAGCTCCTTATAGTGATGAGGAGACCCCTACAGCGTTCGATGAAAAGGCATTTCCATCATTCAGGATGATCGCGGTTATCATCTCGATACCATTGCTTCTGATCCTTCTCAACACATTCACTACCGTAGCGGTCTCAAAAGAAATTGTAAGGAAATCGGTCCTCACCGACGTACTGGAGTTTCTTGGGCATCCTTTTTCCGCACTGATCATCGCGACCCTTGTTGCCACCTATTTCTTGTGCATAAAAAGAGGAATGGATAAGCAAAAAGTTCTCGACCTGAGTACAAAGGCGCTGGCTCCCGCCGGGATTATTATCCTGATCACCGGTGCAGGGGGAGTGTTGAAACAGGTGCTGGTCGATAGCGGAATCGGTCAGATCATGGCAGAATCAATGGCCAATTCACCTCTACCCCCTATCCTGCTGGCATGGATCATTGCCGCCGTGGTAAGGGTAACGCAGGGTTCCGCTACGGTAGCGATGATCACCGCAGCAAGTATCATCGCCCCTATTATCAGTGAATTCGGGTTGAACGATCCTCAGCGGGCACTGGTGGTGATATCTATCGCCTCAGGGGCTACCTTGCTGTCGCATGTCAACGACAGCGGATTCTGGCTGGTCGGAAAATACCTGGGGATGAATGAAAAGCAGACATTACAAAGCTGGACAGTAATGGAGACTATCATCGCTTTTTGCGGATTGGTATTCACATTACTGGCCAGCCTGTTTTTTTAGTGAATTGGCCATTATAAGATCCCCTGGCTCATCATCGCTTTGGCAACCTTCATGAATCCGGCAATATTTGCGCCTTTCACGTAATTAATATAACCATCACTTTCAGTGCCGTATTTCACGCAATTTTCGTGGATATTGCCCATGATCCATTTCAGTTTTTCATCGACTTCTTCCGCAGTCCAACTGTAACGTTCTGAGTTTTGGGTCATTTCCAGTCCGGAAACCGATACTCCTCCCGCATTGGCTGCCTTACCGGGTGCATATAGTATTTTATCCGCCTGGAACACCGCGATAGCTTCGGGGGTACTCGGCATATTGGCACCTTCCGACACAGCGATTACACCGTTCTTCACAAGCGCTTCGGCATCTGCCTGGTCGATCTCGTTCTGGGTGGCCGAAGGAAGGGCAATATCGCCTTTCTCTCCCCACGGACGTGCTCCGGGGACATATTTACATCCGTACTCTTCCGCATATTCACGAATACGACCGCGGTAAAGATTCTTCAGTTCCATCACAAATTCCAGTTTTTCTCTGGTGATACCGTCGGGATCATAAATATAACCGTCGGAATCGGACAGGGTGACGGGAATAGCACCTAATTCCAGCAACTTCTCGCAGGTATACTGAGCCACATTACCCGATCCGGATACCAGGCATTTTTTTCCTTTGATATCAATATTTCTGGTTTTCAGCATCTCCAACAGGAAATAAACATTCCCATAGCCGGTGGCTTCGGGACGGATAAGCGATCCGCCGAACTCGCGCCCCTTGCCGGTAAAGGTGCCGGTGAATTCCTCAGCCAGCTTCTTGTATTTACCGAACATATAACCTACTTCACGGCCACCCACACCTATATCGCCGGCAGGCACGTCGGTATTGGGCCCGATAACTTTCCACAGACCTTCCACAAAAGCCTGGCAGAACCGCATCACCTCCGCATCGGATTTACCTCGTGGTGAGAAATCAGAACCTCCTTTGGCTCCTCCCATCGGCAAGGTAGTGAGTGCATTTTTAAAAGTCTGTTCAAAAGCAAGGAACTTCAAAATAGAAGGCGATACCGAAGCATGAAAACGAATCCCGCCCTTATACGGGCCAATAGAATTGTTATGCTGTACGCGGTAACCCATGTTAGTCTGTACATTTCCCTTATCATCTACCCATGTAACACGGAAAGTATGGATCTTGTCGGGGATGACCAACCGTTCGATCAGGTTTGCTTTTTCGAACTCGGGATGTTCGTTATATACATCCTCAATGGATTCCACTACTTCCTCTACTGCCTGATGATATTCAGGCTCATTGGGAAAACGCCTTTTTAGAAGACCTAAAACTTCTGAAGATTTCATACGATTATTTTATTTTTTCTTGTCGGTGTATGGAACTCGCGATAATCATCATCTTGGGTATAATGATGTTCATGCTCGTTTCATACGTCAATATTAATCTTTTACACTAAGGTCGTATGGAAGGAACCCCCGGTACAGTGAGACAAACCGGGCAAACCTCACAACAATCACGAGTCCGGCCCTCATCTGTCAGAGTCCGGCTTCCTGAAAAACCTCACAACTTAAATATTGTTATTAAATAACCACTTTGAAATGCAAAGGTAGGAATAAATTTCTAAAACAAAAATATTCCATACTTTTTTATTAAATATGTTACTAAAAGAACTATTTTTTTAGATTTCTGTAAATAGGGATAAAAACTATTGCTCCCGACATGAGAAGAGAGATAATGGTAAACGGGGTTATTACTGCATATAAAAGGATATATACAACCAATACAATCCAAAGGATTATGATAAATGCAATTTGTGTCTGAGAAAGTTTCCTTCTTGCCATATTTCTTGAAATAGATCTTTGTGATATCACAAAGATACGATCTCCTCTATCCCATGCAAAATAATATAACGCAAAATTTTAAAGATAGATCATTTACATTTTTACAAACATTTTGATCTATAATAATCTAATATAACATTAAAATGATAGTTATATTAGTTATTTTATATCATTAACACATAGGATCAAATATTAAATCCCATTTTTTCTTTGAAATCTCAAAAAGTTAATGCACTTTTGCACGTCCATTATGAAGGCAACCGGAATATTTTGTCAAGCAATACGCGCAAAATAATAAACACAAACCTCAAATTGAATTATATGTGTGGAATAGTTGGATATATAGGTAACAGGCAAGCTTACCCCATTTTAATAAAAGGGCTCCGCCGGCTGGAGTACCGTGGATATGACAGCGCCGGGATTGCGTTGATCGACAATGAACATCTCAAAGTATACAAGGCGAAAGGGAAAGTGGAGGAACTGGAGCAGTTTGCCCGGCAAAAAGATATCACAGGAACAATTGGGATCGCACATACCCGGTGGGCAACCCACGGCGAACCGACGCATAATAACGCGCATCCTCATTATTCGCAATCGGAAGAGATTGCCATCATTCACAACGGGATTATTGAGAATTATGCCGTGCTAAAAGAAGGGTTGATGAAAGAGGGATATATATTCCAAAGCGAAACCGATACCGAAGTACTGGTACAGTTGATAGAATATATGAAAAAAACGAACGGCACGGATCTTCCTACTGCCGTACAGTTGGCCTTGGGACAGGTTGTCGGTGCCTATGCCATTGCCGTTCTCGACAAACATAATCCCGACCTGATCGTTGCTGCCAGAAAAGGAAGTCCTTTAGTAGTAGGAATAGGGGAAGATGAATATTTTATCGGTTCCGACGCGACCCCCATTATCGAATACACCAATAAGGTCACTTATATCGGTGAGGAAGAGATTGTCACTATCATACGGAACGAACCACTAAAGATCAAAACAATAGGAAACATTGAAAAGACTCCGCAGATCCAGCAACTTGAGATGACGTTGAGTCAACTTGAGAAAGGGGGTTATCCCCATTTCATGTTGAAGGAGATATTCGAGCAACCTCACTCATTGAGTGATTGTATGCGTGGAAGGGTGAATGTGGACAAGGATAATATCACCCTGGCCGGTTTTATCGACAACAAGGAAAAATTCCTGAATGCCAAGCGGATCATCATCACAGCCTGCGGCACTTCCTGGCATGCCGCGCAGATCGGTATGTATGCCATTGAAGAGTATGCCCGCATCCCGGTGGAGGTCGAATATTCATCGGAATTCCGTTACCGGAAGCCGGTCATCCACAAAGACGATATCGTCATCACCATCTCCCAGTCGGGTGAAACTGCCGATACACTGGCGGCGGTAGAGCTGGCCAAACAGCATGGGGCATTTATCTTCGGTATCTGTAACGTTGTCGGTTCTTCCATACCCCGGAATACACATTCGGGTTGTTACACCCATGTGGGTCCCGAAATCGGTGTAGCCTCCACAAAAGCGTTTACGGCGCAGGTCACAGTGCTTACCATGCTGGCCATCCTTATCGGAAAGGAGAATGGGACAATTTCACAGGATAAGTATCTGGAACTGATCAGGGAATTAAGCCTGATACCTGATAAGATAGGTAAAGTATTAAAGAAGAACGACCAGATCGCAGAACTGGCGAAGACTTTCACCTATGCCAGCAACTGTATTTATCTGGGCAGGGGATATAATTTCCCGATCGCCCTGGAAGGTGCCCTGAAACTGAAAGAGATCTCCTATATACATGCCGAGGGTTATCCTGCGGCAGAGATGAAACATGGCCCGATAGCGCTTATCAGCAATGAAATGCCGGTAATAGCCATTGCAACCCAATCAGAGACTTACGAAAAAGTATTAAGCAATATACAGGAAATAAAAGCCCGCAAAGGGAGGATCGTTTCGATAGTCACTGAAGGCGACGAAATAATAAAAGGCCTATCATCCCATACGATTGAAGTACCCGAAACGTTACCCTGTCTGGCTCCCTTGCTTTCGGTGATTCCCCTTCAGCTACTCGCCTATCATATTGCAGTGGTGAAAGGATGCGATGTGGATCAGCCCCGTAACCTGGCAAAATCAGTAACGGTCGAGTAGCAGTGAGGCGGCATTCCGTTCCGATACCGACTTGTTATACTGTTCCTTGAAGTTACGGTGCGATTTCATCAGATTACTCGATTGCAGGGTGATAATCTTCGATTCATTGACTAGATTGAGGAAGAGAATACTGCTACGGGTAGTCGACTCACCCGCTTTTACCCGTTTTATCTGGCGTTTGGTCAATTTCGGATTCAAATCGAGGATTGTCTCCCGCATATTTACAATCAGGGCAAACTGGCTGTAGTCACCTGATTTTTCCATCTTTTTATATGCTGCAAATGCGTCGGAAAGAATTTTATAGATAATGATCAGGTCTTCGATCTGTTCTCTTGAGAAGGCTGAGTGATTATTGTCGATATGCCGGAAAGCAGCCTCTGTAATGGCTTTCAGCGATTTGGTAATCTCATAGGAAAAACCCACTAACTGCACATACTCCTGTTCGAGTTCCAACGCATTCATTTGTATGGTCTCCAGCGTGGGAACCACTTCATAATCCCGCTTATCCTTGAATTTCTCATAGAGTTCATATGCCTCACCCATCGCTTTCTTTACAACCTTCCTATCCTCATCTCTCATTCCTTCCACGACGCTTTTATAGATAAAGAGCGTTTTATCCAGCATCAGGTGGATTTCATTATCACAGGAGGCGACCAGTTGCTGTTCACTGGAAAGGATTTGCTGATGTTGCTCTTCTTTGGATTTCCGCCTGGAATGTAACCTTCCCGATTTAAACAGGATAAAACCGACCAGCAATACCATCACGACAATAGCGATCTTTCCACCCCACATCAGGAATAACCCTACAAGCATAGAAACGGAAAACGCTATGAGGGCGGTAAGCAACCATCCAGCCACCACCGTAAGGACACCATTGATACGGTACACGGCACTCTCACGTCCCCAGGCCCGGTCGGCAAGCGAACTACCCATCGCCACCATAAAAGTCACATAGGTGGTAGACAAGGGCAATTTCAATGAGGTTCCAAGTGAGATCAGCAGGGCGGCAATGGTAAGGTTGACGGATGCCCGTATCAAGTCGAACGAAGCTCTATTTTCCAATTCTACCGGTTCAAATTGCCTGTCAATAAATTCTTTTGCCGATACCGGCATTATCTTGTCGATAGATTTGCTGAGATTGAGGCTGCTCCTTACCATACTGCGGGAGAGAGGTGACGAGGAAAATCGCTCTACTCCATCCCCTTTGCGGGCCAGATTCACTTCCGTTTCAGTGACGGAGCGGGATTTTTTGGAAAACCAAAGCGCCAGTACCATAATTACACCTGCACCCAGCAACCACCGGATATTGGCTACCACCGGTTCTGATAAACGCCCCATATGGAGTTGGCTGATATCACCGCCCGTTGCAGCCACTTCCTGTGCTATATTGAATGAATCGTAGCCGGCCATGAACACGCCGATAAAATTCACCAGGTCATTCCCTGCAAAGGCCATCGCCAGTGCGGCTGTTCCGGTCAATACGATCACCTTTAATATCTTTACCCGGAAAAGATGTTGCAATATACCCATGAACAACGTCCAGCTGACAAAAGTATACAGAAGAGCCATTGCCATGTTGCGTTCCAGATAGTGAAGCATATCGGCGCTCACCAGCACACTACCCTTCAATCCCTTAAAAATGGCGAAATACGTAATTGCCGTAAGAGCGATTCCACCCCAGACAGCCCCCAGGTACTTAAATGTTTTGTTGTAATTGAAAGAAAATATCAAACGGGAGATATACATGATCATACTACCCGCCAGAAATGCAATAGCAATGGAAATGAATATACCACCTATGATAGCCAGCGCTTTTCCACTATTAATAAATTCCCCGATATGCTCAGCCGACCCGGAAGTCCAAACGGAAAAAAGGGCCACTGCCACCGCTGCACCCAATAACTCGAATACCAGGGAGACGGTAGTGGAGGTAGGTAATCCAAATGTATTGAAGAGGTCAAGGAGAATGATGTCTGTCAGTATCACCGCCAGGAACAACATCATAATGGCCGGGAATGTGAATTTCTCCGGATAGAAAACGCCGCTCCGGGCAATCTCCATCATCCCGCTGGAAAACATCGTACCGATCATCACTCCAACAGAGGCTACGGTAAGGATTACCCAAAGGGGGGCTACTTTTGATCCGATACTGGAATTGAGAAAGTTTACCGCATCGTTTGCTACTCCCACAACAAGGTCTAATGCCGCCAGGCCTAACAGGATAATTACAATAATCAGGTAAATAGGATCCATCTTATGCTAAAAAAAATTCGGCACAAAGGTCTCCTATAAATGTTACAAAACGGTTACATCCCGGTTACAATATTGTTAAGATTTGAAATACGATCCGGGGCAAATAAATTTCTCTTCGATCTTTGATGCCTATTGCTTATTTTTGCAGCAGGCTGACATTCAATTTTTGGTTTTTCGTAAGATCGATTTCAATTACATAAGGTTCGTAAGAAATCAATTCAACCTTTACTTCGTGTTTACCGGGATTTACATCAGTGATGGTAAATTGCCCGTCAAGATCGGAATAATATTTCTTTCCGTCCACGATAATAGCAGCACCGGCAAGCGTTTCCTTGTTCTTATCGTCTACTACTGAGCCGGTAAGTTGTAAGACCAATGTGGTCTCTTTATTTTTATTCTCGCTTTTCCTGTCGGTGGAAGCAAAAGCAGACACCGAAATCAATAAAGCACAAGCAAACATTATCAGAGTTCTCATAATGGAAATTATTTTGTATACTTAATCTAAACCCATACAAAAGTAGGGAGTAACCACAAATAAACCGTTACGATTTGATTAAGATGCCGTTAAGTTTTTGTTACGATAAAATGTTCAATTGCATTAGGCGTTTTCTCGCCATGACATAGCTCAAGCAAGCTTGACTCTGTTCATTTGGCTTAACGAAAACGTTCAATTGCATTAGGCGTTTTCTGCGCTCGGCAAAACAAATAAATTTGTTCTGCTCTTGCTTAACGAAAACGTTCAGTATCTTTTTTCGTCCAACAACTCGCCCTCCTCATTCCACATTTTCCAGATACCGGTTTTTTGGCCGTTGTAATAATTCATTTCATACCGCTGGTTTCCCAGTTCATCCCAGATCCGCCAGGTACCGTGCTTTTGGCCATTCTTGTACTCAGCTTCAGAAATCAGTTGCCCCGATATATCATAATTTCTCCACAGACCATGTAGCTTCCCGTCTTTATAGGAGCGCACCTCTTTGGGTTTCCGGTTTTCGAAATAGATGATATAAGAGCCTTCCGGCAGGCCGTTTTTTATCTGCATTTCCAGCTTGATCGTATTGTTGTCATAATACTCCCTGTAATCGCCCGTATAGAGTTCTGTCTGTGCCCTGTCGCGATAGTAGATACCATCCGACTGGTACAATTGCGGCATATCCTGTCGTTTCTGCGCCAGCACTCCTACAATTATAAGCAGGCCGGTCAATATCAGCAATACTTTAACTTTCATTCGAATTTTCTTTTGTAATGTTATATCCATTTGGTAATAAGGTATACTTTAATCTGCGTGTAGATAACAAAAAACACCTTGATTTTCACCAAGGTATTTTTTATCCCTTCATAAAATAATATTCTGCCTTAGAACTGATATCCCGTCCAGGAGAAGATATCAGTAGCACAACCGGCATTACCGGGTCCCACAGTTATATTGGCTGTTCCGTTCTTCTCTACGCCGTTCAATGTGGTTGTCAATGAGTTGGTGATATTGATCACGGAAGTAGCATCCCCCGCACCTTTTCCATCCGTCATATCCACAAGGTCTTTTGCTTGTCCCGGGCCTTTTACCAAAGCATTTTCGATGGTTGCTTTTGCACCACGGCGCACTTTGATCACATCGTGCATATAATATCCTTCGGCTGTGTTGGCAGCCAGACGCAGGTCGATGGTCATATTTTTGATCGTGAAATCAGACTGTCCTGTCTGATCCGGCTTGTTTCCGTCCAGGTTACCGTCGGCTTCTACTCCGCGGGGATCTTCTTCTGAGCTGACATATCCGGTTTTCCAGATACCATAGGCATTTTCCAGCGTTCCGGTATAACCCTGCGTCACGTCGAACATATCGTCATCAGAATTTACCACCAGCAGGTTTTTTACATTCACGGAACCGCCGAAAAATTCTATACCGTCATCGGCACCATCGGGAACGTAAATATTTTCGATCTTGGTGCCGTTACCCACACCGTTGAGTGTAAGTCCATTATGTTCCACATCGGCACTTGAGCGGGCACCAGTGTAGGCAAGCACTAAATAAGCGATAGACCCCGAATTATCGGCAGCATTGGTTCCACCATAGGTATAAGCATTATTGATTTCCGTCTTACCGGTCTCACCACCCGAGAGAGGCGCCCTTCCGTTGATAATCAGTCCACCCCAGTGCCCCTGCTCCGCATTCTCTATGTCGGCAGTCATCGTCACTGGCTTTTCGGCAGTACCGTTTACATTGATCTTGCCTCCCTGCAATACCAGTATATAACTTCCAAACCCTTTCTGGGCTTTAATAGTCGTTCCTGCAGGGATATTCAAAGTAGCGCCGTCTTCCACGATCAGCGGACCGGTCAAGAGGTAATTTACAGAAGCATCGAGTGTTCTTGTATCCTGAATTGATCCGGACAATTTATTATCATCCCCCGGATCGGTTCCATTGTCATTGTCATCATCATCGCAGGAAGTCAACACAGCGGGCGTCAACATCGCGGCAAATAACATAAAACTAAAAAAAATCTTTTTCATCTTGTTGATCAATTAGTAAATAAATAATGTTGTAAAGTATATTGCAATTAAAATTGATAACTCACTCCTAAACTGATATTCCGGCTCTTCCTGAATTCATTGAGCACCACTTTTTCGTTCGCAGTACTGCTCTCCCTCGATAACCTGTAAGAGGCATTCAAGAGATTGGCGGCCCCGATTTTCAAGGAAAAGTGTGTATTAAAATTGTAGGACGAGGCAAAATCGAGTGTGGGAACTCCCTCTTCAATAATATCATTGAACCCTCTCGCTCCGATGGTGTGGATCCGGTCACTGAAATAATTGAAAATAAGGGAGGCCACGAAACTCTTCTCTCTTTTCGCGTAATTATAAGAAAGATCAAAATTCGCAAGGAAGGGCGAGGCACCTTCCAATTCGGTATCCCGGGGATTTGTATTGAGTACATCCAACCGGAGGTTGGTGTAGATATAAGAAGCATTCAACCCGGCAGAGAGCCTGTTCATTTGTTCCCGTTCCGTATTGAACCGGCTGAAGATATTTTTCCGTAGTTCCAGTTCCACACCTCCCACCAAAGCATGGTCGCTGATATTGTCATAGGTCAGCAGCCCGGCAGAATTTCCCTGGTCCACACGTCCGATCGGATCGACGATATATTTAAAAAAACCGGTGACGGACAACAGTTCGCCGGGACTCATATAATAGTCCCATTTCAGGTCGATATTATAATTGTCCGAAGGTTTCAGGTCGGGATTACCCTGGTCTGTAAACGAGATATTCACATACTGGTAGGGAGAAATCTCCTTCGATTGCGGCAGGGTGTATGTTTTGCTTGCACCGAAACGTACACTGTTTTTGTCGTTCAGGTCATATTTTAAATTGAGGCTTGGCAGGAAATAATTCTTCCTGATGGCCTCTTTACCGGGAGCAACATGGGTAACATGATGCTCTATGGTTAAATCCACCCTGTCCATACGAAAACCTATGTTACCCGTAAGCACTCTTGACAAAGAATAAGATGCTTCGGCAAAACCGGAATGGATCTGTTTCGTCACATGATATGAATTCGGGTCACCCACAGCCATAGTCAACAGTCCGTTAGCCAGGTTTTGCCTGAACAACTCATCCATATCCAGATTTTCAAGGGATAAAGAAGGCATCCCCAACGGACTGAAATTATACTCGATCGCCTTAAACTTGTCATCTACAAAACGCCCGTTATAACCGATCTTCAGATGTGAGTTATCTGTCCCGAAGTGGTTTTTCAATTTGAGAGTAAGCGTAGCCCTTGTATTCACGTCATTGTTCTTCAGATCGGAAAAGAAACGCTTGTTCCTGTTGCTTCTGGTCAGGTCATACAAATTATCCTCCTTTAAAGAGAAATAATTTTCTCTCCGGTCAGGTTCCAATCCTTTTATGGTGTTGTAAGAAACACCCACATCAAGTTTGAGCGAACCCGTCAGTGCCCAGTCAGACAATAGTTGATTTACAACCAACAGGTTGTCATTGGTCTGTTGTCTTCTTGAGAAGCCCATATAGGTAGGGCTTCCCTGATGACGTTCCGAATTGTATCCGCTGTATTCACCCACATATTGGTCATTGGCATGAACCAGCATGAAATTATATTGTAGATTGTGTTTGCGGTTGAGGCCCAAAAGTGCATTCGCGAGAACAAGCTGGTTGGTGTTCTGCAAAAATTTATCACCTGTCTGGTCCTGCCAGATAGTTCCGTCCGTTGTGGTGTTGCGGACAATCTCTTCGGTATAGGAATAATCGGTACTGTGTGAAGCCACCACAAAAAACGAGAAAGGATTGTTATTTTCACCCAGCCGGAACGATTTCCCGCCGGAGATGCCGTAACTATGGTTCAACGGCATAGAAATCTCCTTCGGATTGAGGCTGTTAGGAAAATTATACTGGTTATCTGAGGGACGACTATTATTGGCAAACCCAAAATAACCGGAACCGTCCTGACGTAAAAAATCAGTTCCTGCTGCGGCTGTATTTACTCCTCCGGAAAAATCAACCGACAACGCACGATCTCCCACAAGTTCTTTCGAAATAATATTGATACTCGCACCCCCCACATCGGAGTAATCGCTGCTACTGAATGCCTTGCTTACACTTATGTTTTGAATTATATCGGTTCCGAAGAACTCAAGTGCTATGTTCTTGTACTGGGGATCTTCCGAAGGAATGGCAAAACCATTGAGCAAGGTCACATTGTACCGGTCTCCCAATCCGCGGACAAATACATTTTTCACCCCTTCCTGACGGGAAATACCGGAAATCTGGGCGACCGCCGCCTGCGCGTCACCGATCCCTTTTCTCGACAGTTCACGTGCACCGACCGCCTGCGTGGCGACCAGAGCCTGACGTTGCTCCATCA
Organism: Proteiniphilum sp.; assembly: GCF_040307845.1. Classification (GTDB taxonomy): domain Bacteria; phylum Bacteroidota; class Bacteroidia; order Bacteroidales; family Dysgonomonadaceae; genus Proteiniphilum. The sequence goes on along the minus strand of NZ_JAWRIS010000058.1, from coordinate 229,081 downwards.
ACAGGATATTCTCACTCTCACGGTTTGCCCGTGCAACCACTTCCACTTCCTGCAGGCTGATATCATCTGGATTCAACAAAAAATCGATGGTGATTTCATTGTTCGTTCCAACTACAACCCCGGTTTTTGTCTTACTTTGATAAGCAACATACGACGCAATAAGCGTGTAACTGCCCGTTTCCACATTCCGGATAATATAATTCCCGTCTAAATCGGCAGCGGCGCCATGATTGGTTCCTTCAATCAGCACCGATGCACCGATCAAGGGTTCATTGGTCTGGGCGTCCTCTATTTTTCCTTTGATAGTGCCTGTCTGGCTATAACTGTATGCCGGAAAGACAAGAAAAAATAATAAACCGGACAATATTGACAAAATACATCTATGTCTCACAAATTTCTCTTTACGTTAGATTTTCGGGACAAAGGTCATTTATAAATGTTACAGATCGATTACGGTTTGGTTACGTTGTTATTAAGATTTCAAGGATAGTGTGGTAACGCAACTAAATCAGTCACCTGACGGCACACTAAAAAAGGGGTAAATCACATTGTGAAATACCCCTTGTATAAAAAGCTTCATTAGCCTGTTTACCTTTTCTGTTTATTTTTTTTCTTCTTCTTTCCATTGAAAGATTCATAGAATTGTTTCTTTTCCTTCTGCGGTTTATTTTCATCGCGGGAAATTTCAACAACCAGTCTCCTGTCTTCGATATACATCCCCTTGAATGATTTCACTACTTTCGGGGCAAGTTCTTCCGGTATTTCAAAAAAAGAAAAATTCTTCATCAGGTCAATCCTGCCTACCGGCACTTTCCCTTTTACATGTTCATTGATAAAACCCATCAAGGTAGCCGGATTTACCCCGTCCATCTTCCCGATATTGATAAACAGGCGGGCATATCCTTTTTCCGGCTGCACTACTCCACCTTTCTCGCGCTTTCCTTTCTTATCCGGCCATGCATCCTCTCTCCTGCCCTTCGATGATCTCTCTTCCGGTTCGTAGATCTCCTCCGCCTGGCGGTAATATTCAATCAGACGATTGAATTCAAGCGATACCACCCTTTTGATGATATCTTCTTTTTCTAGCCATTCCAACTTACGGAAAATAGAGGGCAATAACCGGTCTATCTCTTCTTCGTTGACTTTTACCTTCTCAATCTTGTCCACGAAATTGAATAGTTGTTTTTCACAGATCAGGTCACCTTTAGGAACAGAACGTTTCTCAAATTGCTTGTTGATCAACTTCTCGATCTGCGCGATCTTCCCTTTTTCCTTTATATGGATGATGGAGATAGAGGTACCTGTCTTTCCGGCGCGGCCTGTCCTGCCGCTACGATGGGTGTATACTTCATAATCATCGGGCAACCCGAAGTTAATGATATGGCTTACATCATCCACATCCAATCCCCGGGCGGCCACGTCGGTAGCCACCAATATCTGGAGATTATGGTTCCTGTACTTACTCATCACATAATCGCGCTGCGCCTGCGACAGGTCGCCATGCAACGAGTCGGCGTCATAGCCGTCCTGCATAAGTTTGTCGGCAATCTCCTGTGTTTCTTTTCTGGTACGGCAAAATACAATACCGTATATATTGGGATAATAATCCACGATCCTTTTCAGTGCGAGGTACTTATCTTTGGCATGTACCATATAATAGAGATGCCGCACATTCTGTGCCCCTTCGTTTTTCCTGCCGATAGTGATCTCCACCGGATCACTCATATACTTACGGGTGATTTTCTCGATCTCTTTTGGCATGGTAGCCGAGAATAACAGCATGGAGCGGTTTTCGGGCACACTGGAAAGGATCTCATCAATGCTTTCCGAAAAACCCATGTTCAGCATCTCGTCCGCTTCATCCAGTACAATGGTATGCACATGTTTCAACGAAACCGTTTTACGGTTGATCAGGTCGATAAGCCGCCCCGGGGTAGCCACGATGATGTGCACTCCTCTTTTCAAAGTCCGTATCTGGCTTTCTATACTCGATCCTCCATATACAGGAAGAATTTTCAGGTCTTCTATATAAGTGGAGAAGTCAGTAAGGTCACCTGCTATCTGAAGGCATAATTCCCTTGTAGGGCAAAGGATGACCGTCTGTGGAGATAATAATGAAAGATCTGTTTTCTGGATGACAGGAATGCCGAATGCAGCTGTCTTGCCCGTACCGGTCTGTGCCAGGGCGATAATGTCTCTCGTCTCGGAGAGTAATTGCGGGATTACTTCTGCCTGTACCGGCATGGGATTTTCAAATCCCAATTCCTCGATAGCCCGGCGGATCTCCGGAATGACTCCCAATTCTTCAAATGTGTTCATTTTATAAATATTTTAGCGTGATGGGTATCGATGCTTCTCTTTACCCCATTACCGCGACAAGAAAGAAGAGAGAGAATTCAATGACAACCTGTGACTTTTTGAGGACGGCAACCGGAAACTCCGAAAAAGCCGGTTAAAAATTATCCTGTTATTAAAATCGGATGCAAAGGTATGAAAATAAATTGAATATTTTCTATAAGTAAAGGATTGGATGTTGTTATATTATGCTATTGTGAAAAAATAGAATATCTAAGCTTACCGAATAGTGCCTGTCAATAAATTCAAAACGTTTACAATTCCTCAAGTTTGTAGACACTCATTCGCATTGTCAAGACATATCAAATCCCTGTTTATCCGTTCGCTTAGCATCATCCGTGCCCTAAAAATAGAATTTGTTAAATCATATGGATATTCATTATTTATCAATCGAAATAGAAAAAACGTTTTTTTACATTAATTAATTGATAAACAAATATATAAATAAAAATATGTTTTATAACATATAAAATAATTATAAAAAGTGTATTTTGTTGTTTTATATTTGCAGTGTAAAATTATTATGATTGATGGCTACGACGATTAAAGATATTGCACAATATACAGGCCTGTCAATTTCGACTGTATCTGTAGCTCTTAGTGGGAAAGCCAATAAATCCCGAATTACCCAGGAGACGATTAACCGGGTAAAAGAGGCTCAGATTGCACTTAATTACAAGCCGAATATGTTGGCAAGCGGACTCAGAAAGGGCTATACAAATACCATCGGATTTGTTCTATCGGACGTAGCCAATCCTTTCTTTGTCAAACTGGCGAGTGTTGTAGAAATGGAGGCTGCAAAACATGGTTACAGGGTATTTTTTGCCGGTTCGGAAGAAGACGATTTGAAATGTAAGCAGGCGATAGAAACTTTTGTAAACTATCAGGTTGATGGTTTAATTATAGCACCTACAAGTGGGGTAAAAGAGACAATCCAGCAGCTTTCGAGACGAAAAATTCCGTTTGTATTGGTAGACCGTTATTTCAAGAGGATGAATGTCAATTATGTTGTGATGGATAATTATGGTTCTGCCTACCGTGCGACCAAATATCTTTTGTCGAAAGGACGCAAACGGATAGCTACTTTTTCTTACAATACGGATTTGCTTCATATGCTGGATCGTTTTGAAGGGTACAGGGCTGCGTTGAAAGAACATCAGATCAGGTTTGATAAAAGGTTGGCACCCGTCATTCCTTTTATGAAAGACGAGAGTTTGATGATAAAAGAGTATGTGAAAGATTTGATGGAAAATCAAAAAGCGGATGCATTCTTCTTCCAGACGAATCAGACCGCCTTGCCTGCTTTGGAGTTTTTGCTACTTAACGGTTACAAGATACCAGAAGACGTGTCAGTTATTGTTTTTCATGATAATGATTTTTATAAATTGATAAGCCCGGGTATTACGGCATTAAGACAGCCGATGGAAAATTTAGGTTTGGAAAGTGTCGATACGCTGATAAAATGGATTGAGGGCGCTACGAATGTAGAAAAGAAAACACTCCCCATGTTAGGAATAGAAGAACGTAGAAGTGTTTAAATTTTTACCAGTTTGAAAAAACGTTTTTTCAAAAAAACATGTTGATTATAAGATATTTATTAATATATAAAAAAGTAAATAATAAAATTAATGTCAACAAACATCGTAAAGAACATCTTTAAGGTATTATTATATTTAGGAATTGTAAATTTGTTTTTTGCAATTCTCATTTATTCATTTCAGCTGCCGTTTTCTGCCGCGTTGATTGCCGTAATAGGATTAGTATGTATCGCAATTTCATTCAACGGGTTTGAAAGACTGAAAGGATTTGCCTATACTGTATGGATATTAGTAGCCATTACGTTGGGGATGTGCTTTCCAAGTCATTTCATCACATGGGGTGATTTTGAGCTAAAACGGGTCATAATACCTTTTACGCAGATAACCATGTTGGGAATGGGGGCACAAATGAGCTTTGACGACTTCAAAGGTGTTGTGAAAATGCCAAAAGGAGTGCTTATTGGGCTGATTTGTCATTTTACCGTCATGCCCCTAATCGGTTATACACTCTCAAAGACATTCCATTTTCCGCCTGAAATTGCCGCGGGAGTAGTATTGATAGGTTGCGTTCCGAGCGCGATGGCGTCCAATGTCATGTCGTTTTTGGCAAAAGCCAATTTAGCCTTATCGGTAACTGTCGGCGCCATAGGTACCATGTTGGCGCCATTTCTTACACCTTTACTAATGCAATGGTTAGGTGGAGCATATGTCGAAATCAACGTGCTTAAAATGATGATGGAAATTATTAATATGATTATTTTTCCCATCATAGCCGGTTTTATTTTCAATATGTTCTATCACCGGAATGCAACGCCAAAAGCAATGAAAGTACAACTCTCGGCTTTTGCCCTCATCATTATAATTACGATCATCGTTCTGCATTTTTCAATGAAAAACCCGGTTGAAACTTCACTGAAAACCTTTGGGAATATTATGTTCTGGTTTTATTTGCTTCCGATGGTAATCACGTTGATATTAAGGAATATTAGAAAAATAACTAAACAGCACATCAGTAATGCATTGGGCTTTATCGCCATGATGGGTATCGTCATCAATACGGTAGTCATTACCTCTGCCGGACGAGACAACTTTATACAGGTCGGTTGGCTGTTGGTGCTGAGTTGTTTGCTCCATAATGTAATAGGTTATACTATCGGGTATTCGACCGCAACCCTTTTCCGATTGCCGATTCCCGATCGCCGTACAATTGCTTTTGAAGTTGGTATGCAGAACGGAGGCGTAGCTACCGGACTTGCATTGGAAATAGGGAAAATAGCAACAGTAGGATTGGCTTCTGCTATTTTCGGACCCTTGCAGAATCTGACTGGGTCGGCTTTGGTGAATATATTTAAAAGGAGGCCGATAGATTGACATATTTCAATTTTAATAACCATTTAAAAACAAAAACAATTCATTTAAACGATTTAAAACATGAAAAAGAAAAAGACTTTAAGGGGATGCCGAAAAAGGTTAAAAAAATGTTTGAGCGTTATGAAGTATTTATTTTTCTTTATGACACTAGGACCGCTTCAGGCCATTGCTACAGTGAACTATTTCCACACTGAAATTGAGTACCAGGACCAGGATAATGTTATCCAGGAGATTACTATAACCGGTACCGTCACCGACGAATTCGGAGAAGCATTACCTGGCGTGAATGTAATCGTCAAAGGAACCACTACTGGTGTAGCTACCGATGCTAGTGGCAGGTATTCTATCAAAGTTCCGGGAAACAATGCCGTGTTGGTTTTTTCGTTTGTGGGCTATGCCAGTCGAGAGTTTTTAGTCGGCAATCAACGATCTATAAATGTCAGACTTAGTGAATACACCAGCGAAATAGAAGAAGTGGTGGTCGTTGGTTATAGCGAACAGAAAAAAGTGAATTTGACAGGATCGGTATCTACCATCAGTTCTGAACAATTAGAGAATCGTGCCACACCAAACTTTCAGACTTCTTTAGTGGGTTTGGCTCCAGGTCTAAACGTTACTCAGAATTCTGGTAATCCGGGTGATGAGAATGTGGCGATCAGGATTCGCGGATTGGGTTCCATCAATGGCGGAAGTCCAATGTTTATAGTAGATGGTGTACAAGTTGATCAGGGTAGTATGGCAGCTATTAATTCCGAAGATGTGGAAAATATTAGTATCCTTAAAGACGCAGCTTCTGCGGCTATTTACGGATCGCGGGCGGCAAACGGGGTGATACTAATTACCACCAAAAAGGGAAAAGGGAAAAAGCCAACGGTTACTGTTTCGGCCATGTATGCCCAACAATCGGCGAAAACGGAAAAAGCGTTTTTATCGGACGTACCTACACTCATGAATATTATTAACACGGCGTATCGTAACTCTTCTCCATTAACATATATTCCAATCTTCTCCCAAGATATGATTGACGAGTGGGAAGCAGCAAATAGAAACCCCAACGGAATGTACACACATCCCGTTACAGGAAACACAATTCCTAACTGGTTGGCGTACCCGAATACCGATTGGTATTCCGTACTCTTCCAGCCCACGATGTATCATCGTTATAATGCTTCCGTTTCGGGAAGAAGCGATAATATTAGTCATATGCTGTCGATAGGATATCAGGATAACCCCGGTACAATAGAAAATACCGGACAAAAGCGCTTTAATGTTCGTGTAAATCTAGAGTCTAAAATTGCCAACTTCCTTACGATAGGAACTCAAACGCATGCATCAAAGGATTTTAAGGATCCGGGGAGTTTAGATTGGAATAGTAATGTCTCATATAACATTTCCCCGATGATATATCCGAAATACAATGGTATGTATGGCCATATTGAGGACAACCGTGTAAGTTGGGGGAATGGTAATCACCTGCGAGCGATTGCACAAAAAGGTGGAAAACTGGAAAATACCCGCATCAGTTCCACATGGTTTGCTGAAGCGGATATTTGGAATGGAATATCTGCTGAGGCCCGGTTTAATTACAGCGAACATCACGACGAAGAGGAATCTTATACAAAGAATATTCCCCGATACAGCTTTCGCGAAGGACCGGATTATCCGCAATATACATCACAGCTTGCAACGTCGCCTTCGAGTCGTTATTCCGGCGTTTTGTCCAATTATACAGCCGATCTGATATTACGGTATGAAGGTGTTTTTAAGGATCATAAGGTCAATACTTTTGCCGGCTACGAACAATACTATTGGAAAAATACAGCCTTTAGTGCCACAAAAAGAGGTTTGATGGATTTTGAGGTTACAGATTTTCAAAGTGCAACCGAAATGGTGTCAATGGGAGGCTCTGCCAAAACTGAATTAGCAATACTGTCATACTTTGGTCGGCTAAATTATGCATACAAAAACAGATATTTATTTGAAGCCAATATCCGTGTCGACGGATCATCCCGCTTTGCGCCCGGTCATCGTTGGGGTACCTTTACAGCATTCTCCGGAGGATGGCGTATATCAGAAGAACCATTTTTCGAGCCGATCAAGAAATATGTGAACGATTTGAAGTTGAAAGCGTCCCATGGCGAATTGGGTAATCAGGTTAGCGGATTTTATAGCTGGCAGTCTATTTACGGGAAGAAAGACGTAGTACTTGATCAGGCTGTGACAGCTGCTATCGCGGCGACACAGTTGCCAAACTTTCAGATGTCATGGGAAAAGACAACTACCACCAATATCGGTTTTGAGTCAAGCTTCCTCAAAAGACGACTATCACTGGAAGTAGATTATTTTATTAAAAAGACTACTGACATGCTGATAAACCCTTCTGTATATCTGTCAGTGGGTAATATTAGCCTGCCTCAAACCAATGCGGCCGAATTGACCAATAAGGGTTTTGACATCAGTATTGGATGGAAAGATACAATTAAAAAAATGCAATACTCCATCGATATTAACGCTGGCTATGCCGCCAACGAAATAACCAAATATTATGGAGAACTAAAATACGAGGCCGATCCAAACGTCCTTGATGTATGGGGAAATCCTACATGGCGTTATACCAATCTTGCAGCTGTATCTACTGGCGGCAATAATCGCATTGTAGAAGGACATCCGTACAATGAATATTACCTGCGTCGACCGTATCAGGGAACTGGTACCTATACAAAAGCAGATGGCTCCGTGGATCCTGACGGTGGGCCAAAAGATGGCATGATCCGCACCAAAGCAGACTTGGATTGGGCAAGAAGCATGATAGCTGCTGGATATTCTTTCAACAATCAGGCTTTAAGCCCTACAGGAGCTACCAATTACTGGTATGGCGAAGTATTGATGGCTGATGTTAATGGCGATGGACGGTACGGTAACAATGACGACATTGTTTTTACGGGAAAAACACCTTTCCCAAAGTGGATATTTGGCGCAACCCTGTCCGCCCAATGGAACGGAATCGACTTGAGCATGACCTGGTCGTGTCGTCTGGGTTCTTATCACTACATACTTGAACGCGGCGTTAACAGTTCAAATCTGGCTATTCGTCAAGTTCCGGCCCGCTATGTGAACGACTATTACACATACGACGCAGTTGCCGCGGCAACCAATGGGGGGGTGAACGATTACGATCCGGCACTAGATCCCAATGCAAATTTCACTGCTAAATTCCCTCGGTTTAATATAGGTGCGGCAATGCCAGTCAGTTCTTTCTATTTGTATAATTCTTCTTATCTGAAATTAAAAACAATGCAGGTAGGTTATTCGTTGCCAAATAAATGGTTAAATGAATTAAATATCAGAAATTTGCGCGTTTTTATTTCAGGCGAAAACATGCTGACCATCCGGCATAAAGATTACCCGGGTGTAGACCCTGAATTTGGCAGCAATGTTAATCTGTATCCTATGGCAAAGATCTTTTCTGGAGGTGTAACCATTACTTTTTAATTTTTTTAAATATATATACAATGAAAAGGCTAATATTTTTAACTATAATTGCTGTTATGCTGATTCATATAGCGGCATGTACAAGTTTATTAGATCAAAATCCTCACAATAGTCTTACCAGCGGTAACATGTGGAAGACTGAGGAGCATGCGGACCAGGGTGTTGCTGGTATTTATAGTGCATTGAAGGATCCTTTATCAAGTAGTGAGATTGCAAGCGAATCAGTTAATCTGGGTCATTATGCTTTTGATTTATACGGTATGACCATGGATGCACGAGGGAGTAGTTCTATGTTTCAAGCCTCTGCCAGTCCAAACATCGACATGTTTGCACGTATTTGGAAATGGTGTTATACCGGAATCCATCGGGCAAATAATGCCATTGCTTATATTCCGGATATCGACATGAACGCACAGAAAAAAGCCCGATTGATTGCCGAAAGTAAAGTTCTGCGGGCGTTTTTCTATATGCGCCTGAACGAATTGTATGGCAGCGACGGATTGGGTGTACCGGTATATCTGGAACCGATATCACCCACTGATGCAAACCGAGGACAAACACCCGAAGCCGAAGTATGGGCTAACGTGATTATTAAAGATCTTACTGATGCCATCAATGAACCTGCTTTGCCTGACAACTATATTCCGGCTACAGGACGCATCAGCAAGGGGGCAGCATACGCTTTCAGAGGACGCGTCTACCTGCTCGCAAAAGAATATAACAAAGCGATCCTTGATTTTGCAAAAGTGGGCGATTGTGGATATAAGCTATATAATCCAACCAATCAGCCTTCTGATTACAAACAGTTGTTTAAAGTGGCGCAGGAACGTTGTGAAGAAATGATATTCAGTGTACAGTATATTGAAACACCGACGGGTTTTGGAAGCAAGTTCCAAAAATATTTAGCAGCCTATCAACAAGGAGCCAAAGCAGGGAGCCTCGTTCCCAATACTGATTTTCGGGTTTCAAAGAATATGGCGGAGCTATATGAGACGATTGTAGATGCTAATACAGTTAAACCATTCACCTGGAGCGACTATATTCCGGAATGGGAGTCTATAACCGATCCGGCACAGCGAAAAGTTTTTTTCATTCGTGATACCAAGCTGAATGGGATGGAAATTCATCCTCAAATTACCAATGTTATTAATCGAGAGCTAAATTCATTGCCTTCCGCAGTTCAGGCGCTGTATCTGAAAGAAGGTAATGAAGCCCGCATAAAGGCAGCTTTTGCCAATCGGGATCCTCGTTTGGCATATAATGTCATCACGCCCTATTCTGATTTTCTAGGGCGACTAAGAAATACTATAACTACGTGTTGGTATACATATCGTTTTCCCGTATATAACAGAAATCATAATGATGAGCCAACTAGTGACCGCAACTTAAATCCGTTATTACCTGCAAATTATTATTCTTCAGGATGCGCCAACGCTATTTCTGATTTCTGTTATTTGGCCCGCAAGTTTGTTGGTGAGGGAATTGAATATGAACAAATGGATCACAATCCCGTAGATGAGCCACTTATACGTTATGCTGACATATTGTTGATGTGGGCAGAAGCTCTGGTAGAATTAAACGATCTGCCTGGAGCCATGGCAAAGGTGAAACAGATAAGAGACCGCATCGGAATTCCTACAATGGCATCATCATTTGCCAATCAAACAATAGCCCGTAATTATGTACGCGATGAACGCCGACGTGAACTGATGACCGAAGGAATCAACTACTTCGACGAATTACGTTGGAGAACACTCAAAGAGACAAAGTTCGATCAGGGAGGCACATATACTGTGTGGGGAGGACCTAACACCACCAATATAGTTTTCCAATGGATTGGCGATCACTATTATACATGGCCGGTTCCCAGAGCCGAAGTTGAGATGAACCCTAACCTACAGCTTACACCGGGATGGCATTATTAAAGTTTATTGAGTATGAAAACTTTTCAAATATTCTGTTTAATTTTTTTCCTGACCAATTGTTTTGGTCAGGAAAAAATTAGAGATGCGGATTACATAAAGACATTGCAAAACATCTATAGGGATAGTGTAGGCACTGACTGGCTAAATTGGGTGGTTGTTGATGCGGCGCCAACAAGAATTTATATGCAAAGCTGGACAGATGAACAACGGGAAACCTTTTTTAATGATTTTGATCCGGATTTTCTCGATATGTGGAGCGGTGCTGCAATGAATCGCGGTGATTTTTACCGGATGCGCGGTGTGGCGGTGAACAGCCCTATGGAATGCGAATACCAGGAATCCATAAATCCAGTAATGTTCTATGCTGAAAAATTGTTCGGAACGAACGGAATTGCCCGTAAGGAAGACGGGACTGTGGCAATGCGGGGATTTACGGAAACAGTAAGTGCGACATGTATGTGTAATCTTGCTCCAAAATGGGAAGAGGTAGTGCGACAAGGGGTGATTCGTCCGGGTATTTTCGGCAACGCGCTCTATCAAGATAACATCGCCAATCCACTTTACACATGGAATCAGGGCTTCTGCGGGTGGTGCAATTATCGGTTTATTCGTTTCATGGAAGAGCGTTTTACGAAAAAGCAACTTTCGGAAATGCACTTTGACCCCGAAACTTTTAATATCAATAAATACATCAGAGAAAAGCGTCTGCTCTTGAATACCGATTTTAGCATGGATGGCTCTCAAATTTATCAGGAACAGGAGCTGAAGAATTCATCGGCAGAGGAATTACTGATTGACCCAATTTTACGAGAGTATATTCGATTTCAGTATATTACAAATATAGCACTGGTTGTAGATAAAGCCAATGCTTTGAAAAAAGTCGCCAGACAATTTGAACTCCCAACACCTGTGTTTTATGGTAATATACCGCATATAAGCGGATTACGCGCTTCCCCGACAATTATGGCAGCATACGTTGACGTTCCATGGTCGGAAGTGTCAACAGAATTACAGCCACCGTTTTATGCGGGACGTCAGGCATGGTCAACATTGGTATATAAAGTTGGCCGGGCGATGAGTAATTTTGAACGTCCTGTTTTTACCGTACAATATCACGGTGGCAAGCATAGTCCGTATGGAGGTAATAAAAAACTTCCAACGGCGTTGGCGGCAGCAGAAGCGCATGCAAACGGAGGTGTTCCGGTACAAACATGGATTGCTACTGAATTTAATCATTTAATGGGTAAAAAAGGATGGGATAAAAACTTTTACGAGGTGAACAGAGTACATGCCAAATTTACTGGTAGAAATCGAGTTTTGTTTACTGATCGTACACAAGTTGCGCATATCGGACTTGTGCACTCTTTAACCAGTACTTTCTGGAGACAGTTTCAATCATTTACTGTACCACGTCCTCACCTCAACCATTTTACGGCAGTGGCAAGATTTCTTGAAGAAGAACACCTGCCGTATGAAATTATTCCATTCGGACATCCTGACGTTTTTGATGACACTCCTGCTCTTGCACGACTAAACAGATACCGTTCAATAATCATTCCGGAGGCAGACTGCATCTCTGATGTACAGGCAGAGGCGATTTCGAATTGGGTGCGAAACGGAGGTAATTTAATATTATGGGGAATAAACGGCGTTCGTGATGAAGAAATGAACCCTCGGAAAAAGCCGGTCTTTTCAGATTTACTTAACAATACCGGTAGCGGGACAGTACGCATTGTTGACAAAAAAATGGCAGATCTCTATGCCTTGGGGGTGTACATTTTGCCGACCTCAAAAGAGAAGGCTAAAAAATGGAAATACACTTTTTCAATGCCGTCGCCTGACTGGTTTCATACCGATTTTAACGATGCGGGCTGGGCCAGCGGTAACGCTCCGTTTGGCAGCAAAGAGATTAGAGGTGCAGTACCGAATACTGAGTGGACGTCTTCCGATATTTGGCTGCGCCGGGAGTTTGATGTTCAAACAAATGCAAATCTAAAGACATTGATTTTTGATATAATTCATTTATGGGATACCGATGTGTATATCAATGGTGTTCTTGCAGCGAATGCAAAGGGTAGGGGACGGGTCTTTGAAGGTTACCAAACGTTAGACCTCTCACCTGAAGCAATGGCTGCAGTTCGTATTGGATGTAATGTCATTGCTTTACACTGTAAAAATAATCCTGCTGATATTGCCAGCGGCCAGATTGTGGATGTCGGTATTCTTTCTTTCGAAGGCAATGAGAAAATTACCGGCATCATGCAGCTCGAAAAAGATATTTTGGACACTGATCTGCTGCCAACGGTCTGGACAAATGTCTGGAAGCATGGCGCCGGACCGATGACCACCGTCACACTGGTAAATTATGATCTCAAAGCCAATGATGATTTTGTACGCCCCGTTAGAAATTTCACCATTCGTTTCCAATCGCCTGATGTAAATAAGCTTTCTAAAGCATATTGGTTTGCACCTGATTATTTTGGTGACGATCCACCTCCACCGATCGAACTTGCCATCACGAGAGATGGCAACTGGATTAATGTACAGATTCCGCAACTGGATTTGTTCGGCGTTGTGGTGTTTTCGGCAGAGCAGGAACTGCCGGTGCGCACTAATGCCGCCGCTGCCCGTAAAGCGTTTAACCGAATTCGTATTGCGCAACATTGTCTTGAAGGTGCACCGGTTATGGATGATGCTGCAGAAACAGCCGTTCGACAAACTTTGGCTAAAATTCAAGGCAACGCGGCGGTTGAAGAATGCAGCGCATTGTCCGAAGAAATGCAGATACTGGCTGATAGTCTGTACGCCATTCAAACAACAGTTACATACCGTGTTATGGCCGAAATAGAACAGTCACGACAACAAACCCTGAATGCCGAAGGGGTTTTAAGGTTCGATTTTGGAACACGAAATGCCGCCAAAGAATGGATAGCAATAGAACCTAACACGATATACACAAGTATGCTCGGATACGGATGGACGGTCAATCAGGATATCGTGGCTGTTGAGCGTAGCAAGCCTGATGCCCTGCATTCCGATTTTATCCGTAACATAAATCCCATAAATAGCTCATGGCCAGGTAAAAGCAAAAACCGCATGTATCCGTTTATTGATCCACCGCATCGCCCTGGTGAGTTTCGCATAGATCTGCCAAATGGAAAATATCGTGTCACCATCATTTCCGGTGATTATAGCGAGATGAATCCGGGAGGAGGTACTGCGAACGAAGGGCGTACAGCCTCCACATATGTGGAAGCCAACGGGAAGCTGAAACTTTTCGGTGAAATGTTGCGTTCAGGCCGGTTTGATAATCGAGCGTTTGAAACAACGGTAACCGATGGAAAGCTTATCCTCAGGTTTTTTGGGAAAAATGTAGGACCCCTCTACCATAACAGCATTGAATGGCTGGTAAACGGCGTGTTGATTCAAACAATGGATCAAACACCGACCGCGGCAGCTCAAACATCTATTAAATCCGGTATGTTTATGAAGGCTGCTTCCATCACCAATTGGCATGTCCTCGGTCCGTTTGCCGACAAGGATTTCCAGGGGATGGAAATCGATTTTGGCCCTGAAACAAATACTGATTTGTTCAAAACCTGGCAAGGCAAAAACGGAGTGGTTTCTTGGGTGCCGTGGACGGCAGACTCCTCTGAAGTTGCACGGGTGCCACTGGATGTTTTATGTAATGTTTCAACCGAAGGGCTTGTTGCATTTGCACAGACAAGAGTGAGTTGTTCCGTTCCGACCGATGCCCTGCTACATATTTCTATGACGCAGCGCGGCGCAGTGTATGTTAACGGGGAGAAAGTTTATGAGGATCAACTCGCTGTAGGATTGTTACCACAAGAAGCGCAGATTCCGATCCGGCTGAATGCAGGTGAAAATACTATTTTGGTTAAATCGTTGCACCATTGGGGTGATGATTGGGCGATTCGGACAGGACTTAACGATTTGAGAGGTCAACCATTAAGTAATTTAAAACCATAATTGAATGTGGAGGAGATGATACTTCCAATGGAAGAGTATTTATACCGAGCAATGGCTATCGGATAATTTCACAGACATAATCAGAATAAAATAGAAATAGACATGATAGATAAACGTAAAATGAACAAAGTGATAAATAGAATTCTATCCTTATTATTATTCAGTACGCTTTTCACCGGCTATTCCTGTGGCAATAGTAAAAAAGCGACAGAGCAGCAAAATACGGATAAAGAACTGTCTGTAAAAAAACTTTTTACACGTGATGAGTTGATCAGGTATGGGTATCCCTTTGGGAAATATGGGAAGGATATACCCCTTGGGGATCCGGATATTGAATGGAAAAGAACTCAACCTGATATAGAAGTATATGTACCAACAGGGGCAGGTCATTATAATGGGGATAATGAGCATTTTCTGGTGTTTAAAGCTCCCAAAAGCAAAGAACTTCTGGGTTTGTGGACGCAAAGTTCTGTTGAAGGGAAAGGTGATAATCACTTGGTCTTATCACGAAGTTCAGATGCACTAAAATGGTCTCAGCCAAGATACCTTGTTGGAACAGAGTATGGCAAAGGTGGCCTGCAGGCAAGTTGGGGATTTCCGATAGTGTCAAAAGGTGGACGTATCTATATTTTTTATACCAAAGAAATTGAGGTATTTGATAATGACCGGCAAGGTAGTGGATCAATGGGATGTATTTATTCCGACGATAATGGACATACATGGTCTAAACCTCAGGAGATTACAATGAAAAGATCCAGGTATGATAATCCAGATAAAAAATTTCCTAAAAACTGGATTGTCTGGCAGAAGCCAATTCAGGATAGAGAAGGGAAATGGATTGTTGGTTATACATTGATAACTTCTAAAACTTTGAAAAAGAGTGAAAAGAATTGGGTCAATGCTGACTCGAGATCCTATTTTATGCGGTTCGTGAATATTGATGATAATCCTGGGGTTCCTGGAATAAAAATTGAATGGTATCCGGAGGACGACAAAGGTTTAGAAGTACAAAACCCTGTATATCCTCATATGAGTGTGGCCCAGGAACCGGCGTTGGTTCTGCTCCCAGATGGGAAGCTGTTTACAGTTATGCGCAATATGACCGGATATATTTATTATTCGGTTTCTTCTGATAACGGTAGAACATGGATCCCTACCAGAATATTAAGATATTCTGATACACGAGAAGGAATTGCACATCCGATGTCACCCTGTCCAATTTACCGATTAACTGATGGTAGATTCATCCTGTTTTTTCATAATAATGCTGGAAAGAGATTCGGTTATGATCAGCATAATAAGAATTGGGAAATTAATTATACGAATGTCATTCGCAATCCAACTTACTACGTAATTGGTGAGTTTAAAAAAGATGCAGACCAACCTATATGGTTTGGAAAGCCTGTAGAAATATTAAACTCGAATGATATAGCAGTATCTCCTAAGATGTCTACGGAGGTTGGTACATATTGCAGTATCACTGAATATGACGGAAAAACTATTCTATGGTACCCTGATAGAAAAAGATTTTTACTTGGTAAATACTTGAATTTGAAATATTGATATATCTATAGGAGGTATTCAAAGTAAAGGAGAACGAAAAAATCAGTTATTTGAGAGATAAATAGAAATTTAGTTGTCAGCTTTTTATAGAAAGATTAAGAAAATGATGGTTAAGAAAAATTTAGTTCTGGAACGGTTAAGAAAGAATCAGCCCGCATTAGGAGGGTGGATAATGGGTAATAGTCCTGTTTCCGCCGAAATTATGGCTCTGTCGGGCTTTTCATGGGTCTGTATCGATGCAGAACATTCGCAGGTATCGAAGGAAACGGCTCTGGATATGTTCAGGGCTATTGAATTACATGGAGCCGAACCTTTTGTACGGGTAAGTTCAAACAATGAAGTGGAAATAAAAAAATACCTGGATATGGGAGCGCGAGGTATTATTGTTCCTATGATAAAATCATTGAAGGATGTTCTAAATGCTCTTTCCCATATAAAATTTCCCCCCGAAGGAAACCGCTCCTATGCTCTACCACGATGTACTGGATACGGAGAGTTCTCGAAAGAATATTTTATAGAGGCAAATCAGGAAATTTTTATTGCGATTATGATTGAACATATCGATGCCTTGAAAGATTTGGATGATATCTTTGCCTGCAAAGCTATTAACGCTGTTTTTGTCGGTCCTTACGATCTTTCCGGTTCAATGGGAATCCCCGGTCAATTTGACAACATTGATTTTCGGAAAGTTATGAAAACTATCCAGAGCAAAGCGCAACAATATGGTGTGACGATGGGATTACATGAAGTACATCCTACATCTGAAAAAATCCTCGAATTGCTGAAAAAAGGAATTCGTTTTATTGCTTGCGGTATGGATACGATATTTTTGATGGAAAAATCCAAAGAATTCGCATCGTTGAATGCTTCCAATATTTGCAACAAAACAGAAAAGCCTGCATATAATAATCATTCTGCAAAGTAAACTTATGAGGCAGCCTTGAGATACAGCTCATCCTTGTGTTTCCCAATTTTTTTCGGAATAAGTTGGGAAAGGGGTGATTAAAAAAAGTCTTGACGATAATTTTGAACAAATGAAAATTGTAGTACAAAAAAACCTTTACGACCGCAGTCTTTCTGTATTTTCTGAAGCTGCAAAAAAATATTCTATTGGGTTCTTGCTTACAGAAGTTTTGGATGAAGTTGCTATGTTGGAATATCACCATGCTGGGGCAGATTGCTTTATAATCGGAGCAGAGGCCTATTCATCAAATTTTTATCGTGCGTTGCGTTCCGGTTCGTTAGTTATCCGTTACGGAGTGGGTTACAATTCCGTACCAGTGGAGTTATGTAAAGAGCGTAGAATTCGAGTAGCCTATACTCCTGATACACTGACGGATTCCGTTGCCGAATACACTTTCGCGTTATTGCTGACTCTTTGCAGGCATACTGCGGATTTGGATAAATCTATGAAAAGCAACGAATGGATAGGAGTAGGAGGCATTGAGTTAAAAGGTAAAACCATTGCTATCATTGGATTCGGAAAGATTGGACAAGCTGTTGCCAGGATCGCTAAATATGGTTTCGGGATGAAAGTGAATGCTTACTCCAGGCATTTCCCTAAACAGAACAATTTGGCCGATTTCTTTTCATTGGATTACAAACAGGTTGTAAAAGAAGCAGATATAATTAGTTTACATTTAGCAACAACTCCAGAAACCAAAGGTTTTTTCAACAAAGAACGTTTGTCTCTTTGTAAAAAAGGTGCTATCCTTGTTAATACATCACGAGGAGAACTAGTTGTTGAGAGTGATTTGTACGAAGCTTTATTAGATAATACTTTGGGGGCTGCAGCCCTTGATGTTTTTGTTAAAGAACCTTATTATCCGACAGATAAGGTTGATTTTCGAAAACTTCCAAATGTATTATTAACACCTCATTGCGGTTCGAATACAAAAGAAGCAAATGACAATATAGCTCATACAGTGATTAGGAACATATTAGCTTTTAGAGACGGAAAAGAGATTACCTTAATTCCTGAATTGAAATGAACAACTAAACTTCAATGAATTAATAACTTACAATAAAAAAATAAAATGAAAAGAATAATCTTACTACTCCTTGTAGTCTCGTTTCTTATAAGTAGTAGTTCTTATGCGAAAACTATAGAACTAATATCCCCGAACAAAGAAATCAAACTGACTATTATTATTGGGGACAAGATATATTATAATATCTCCTATAATAACGACCTCCTGCTAAAGGACTGCTATCTGCAGCTCACCTTACAGGATGAGGTATTTGGAAAAGATCCGAAGTTAAAGGGAGTAAAGGAAAAAAAGGTATCAGAAACGATCACGCCGGATATACCGTTAAAATTCTCAACGGTAAAAAACGAATACAACTCATTGTTGCTCAATTTCAGAAACGGTTATTCCGTGGAATTCAGAGCCTTCGACGACGGTGTAGCCTACCGTTTCATTACCGACAAAAAAGGGAAAGTGAAAATAAAGGGGGAGGATTTTGCCATCGGATTCCCCGAGGATTACCTGGCACATATGCAACAACCCCATTCTTTTAAAACAGCTTACGAAGAAATTTACACGCACGTCCGTACAAAAGATTTTATTTCGGAAAATCATAACAGATGTGTGTTACCTGTTTTGCTGGATACTGAGAAAGATTATAAAATTCTGATCTCGGAATCCGATCTGTCCGATTACCCATGTATGTTTTTACAGGGAACCAACAATAACGGCATGATTTCGACTTTCCCGAAAGTGCCGCTCGAGTTTGGAGAGGATGGCGACCGGAGCATGAAAATCCTGAAAGAAGCCGATTATATTGCCGAAACTTCGGGTACAAGAAATTTCCCCTGGCGTTATTTTGTACTGACCAATAATGACGGGCAACTGATTGAAAACACGATGACTTTAAGGCTTTCTGCTCCCAGGGAGATCGAAAATCCGAGCTGGATCGTTCCCGGCCAGGCAAGTTGGGAATGGTGGAACGGAGCGACTCCTTATGGTCCGGATGTGAATTTCGTATCCGGATTTAATACGGATACCTACAAATACTTCATCGATTTTGCTGCAACATACGGTATGGAATATATCGTTATGGACGAAGGATGGGCTCTGTCGACACCTGATCCCTATACACCCAGTCCGGTAGTGGATGTACATGAAATCATCCGTTACGGGAAAGAAAAAAATGTAGGGGTATTTCTATGGTTGACATGGTTGGCGGTTGAGAACCATTTCGATTTATTTAAAACGGTCGCCGGATGGGGTGTAAAAGGTCTGAAAATTGACTTTATGAACCGGAGCGATCAATGGATGGTGAATTACTATGAACGGGTAGCAAAAGAAGCGGCAAAGCATGAACTGCTGGTAGATTTCCATGGTTCGTTCAAGCCTGCCGGTCTCGAATATAAATATCCGAATGTAATCTCTTATGAGGGTGTCAGGGGGATGGAACAGATGGGAAGATGTTATCCCGACAACAGCATTTACCATCCATTCATCCGGAATGCTGTTGGACCTATGGATTATACGCCGGGTGCAATGATCAGCATGCAGCCAGAAAGGTATGGAGGAGGGTCGGGAGACCGCCCTAACTCGGCAAGTATCGGCACACGTGCATACCAAATGGCTTTGTTCGTCATATTTGAAAGCGGGCTGCAAATGCTGGCTGATAATCCTACACTTTATTACCGTCACCACGAATGTACCGAATTTATCACACAAGTACCCACGACGTGGGATGAAACAAAAGTACTGGAAGCTAAAGTAGGGGAATATCTCATTGTGGCTAAACGCAAAAAGGATAAATGGTATATCGGTAGCATGACAAACGGAAAAGAAAATGAAAGGACTTTTGACATAGACCTCTCTTTCCTATCGAAGGACAAAAAATACCATATAACATCATTTGAAGATGGGATCAACGCCGGTCGACAAGCAATGGATTACCGTAAAAAAGAATCAAATATAAAACAAAGCGATATCATCCACATTAAAATGACAAAAAATGGTGGATGGGTGGCAGTTATTGAATAATTAAAGATACATTTTCTTTAAGATTTTATCTGTATTATTATCCATCTACCGCAAGATCAGGGTCAATTACGTGCTTGTGGACAGCTGGTTCATCTGTGATGCGCTGGTTACAGGCAGTCCGTAGTGTGAAGGACCCGGTGGTTCACTTGATCGGGATGTACAAGTTCCCGAATACCCGGTTAAGGAGATCAATCCCGATGATACACTAAAGGTATATTAGAGGAATCTGCTTACGACTATGTCGGTAGTATCAGTACTGGTAAAGCAGGTATTTTCGCAATAAATTTTTCTTTCCTGAAGTAACCCGAAGTTCTTTTTCAAGATAGTTATCTACAGACCCGTATTTTTGTTTTATATAATCAATCGCATAGTTCAGATAGGCCCTATTGACTGAAAGCATAGCAGTAACAGCTTCCTGTAAGGGTTCTGAAAGATTCTGTGCATCCATTTTCGCTTTTGCAGGATCAATCTCCTGGTTCGAAAGCATATAATCTTCTTCCAGGGTACCATGAGGAACACCCAAAGCATACAGAATAAAGTAAGAAGCCAGTCCTACACCATCTTTACCCAACGATTCCGTCAGAAGGACAGGATAATTACTGTCATTAGTCAGTATATCAAACATTTCACCGAATTGTTCCTTGTGATTCTCAACGATATCTACATAGGCTTCTTGTACGTAACGGATAGCATCACTTCTGTCGAACCCTGCATCTTTCAATTGTTCATCCAGTTTTTCAGCGTCCATAGGACTCAGAGGCAGCGCTATTTTCCGGATAGAAGGATGAAGGAGCAGCGGATACTTTTTTGCTGTCCTTTCGGATCTGAAATCAATAATCGTTTTAATATTCAACCTGCGTATTCTTTCCTGATCATATAAAGTGGCATCACTTAAATTAGCCGACCTGTATATCTCTCCCCATTTAATTTGACGATTATCAGTAGTGGAATACCCTCCTATATCCCTGAAATTTTTGACGTTATTCATCTCTATGATCCTATTCGCCACAACACCCGAATAGACACCGGCAGTACGAAGTAAAAAATATTCCCTCAGTCCCGAACCGGCAGGACTTATCCTTAATACCTGATCAGTAACTTTCTTAGAGGTAAGGGGGGTGAAACTGGTCATGGAACTGTCGGTGAGAGAAGAATAAATATCTATAGTGCCCTCCTGGTCAGGGCTCACTTCCCATTTCAACAGGAAATCCCCCTCCTTGTCTTTTTCTACGACAGAAGTTATTTTTACTGTCGACATACAAGAATATCCGGGAATCAACAATAAAATCAGATACGATATAAAACGAAATATATAATCAATTTTCATACAAGTAAATGATTAAAAGATAGTTACATACTATTTCCCTGAATATGAAAATCTTCATCATACGAAATTAGTATTCTCACCTCTTCTTTTACAAATACTATAAACAAACAAATGTACAAAAAACTTTATTCCAAACTAAAAACAAGAGATATCGATTAACAATATATAATTATTCGTTTTTCTTTTTAATACTTAATTTTTAAACATTTAGTCCGATAGTTAGTCTATAGTTGATGAACTATAAACAACACAATTACAACAGTAAAATAACAGCGAAGGTTAAACGACTGTTGATAACTTGTGAAATGAGTGTAGATAGAAATTGATAAAAAAATTTGCAGGAGAGAAAAAAATAATCCTTTGTAAAAAATTTCGACTTTTGCTAAAAAAGATACTTTTTTTATTGGAAAGATTTCCGCCACTTTTCAACAGGAGAAATGAAACAAAAAAGAAATAAATTATTAACTTTGCCCTTCTGAACAGTTTATGATAACATTTGTAATGATCACATTGACAGATATAAATTAAATATTTTATTGTTGATAAATTATGATAACATGGTTTCTAAGTTTAATAACATAATTTCTTGCTTTTCTATGTAAAAATCATCAACTGTTTCAACAGGCATTTATCATTATCATACATTTTTTTAAATGTATAAATATATATAATAAATATAAATCCGGTTGAAAAAATAGGTTGGATATATAAACACGAAAATAAGAAAAAATAAATAGCTGTATGACTAAAGAAGAACTTGTCAAAAATATAACATCACTGAAAAAGGAGAAGAATGCTATTATATTGGCTCACTACTATCAGGAGGCTGAAATACAAGATATTGCTGATTTTGTAGGAGACAGTCTTGCATTGGCACAATGGGCTGCTAAGACTTCCGCTGATATCATTGTGTTGTGCGGCGTGCATTTTATGGGTGAGACAGCCAAAATACTAAGCCCGGAAAAACGGGTTTTTATTCCCGATCTGAATGCCGGGTGTTCTTTGGCTGAGAGTTGTCCTGCCGAACCATTCGAACAGTTTGTAAATGCACATCCCGGTCATACTGTTATTTCTTATGTAAATACAACAGCAGCTGTAAAAGCGCTTACGGATATTGTAGTTACTTCCACCAATGCCAAACAGATTGTAGAGTCGCTTCCGGAAGATGAAAAAATAATTTTTGGGCCAGATAAGAATTTAGGTGACTATATCAATAAGTTGACAGGTAGAAATATGCTTTTATGGGATGGCGTATGTCATGTACATGCGCAGTTTTCCCTTGAAAGAATTCTGGAATTGAAAAGGGAATACCCGAATGCTTTATTATTAGCTCATCCCGAATGTCCTAAATATCTGTTGGAAATAGCCGATCATGTGGGGTCCACTTCTGCTATTATACAATTTGCCACTAATTCCCACAACAAGCAGTTTATTGTGGCTACCGAAGCGGGAATATTACATCAAATGCAAAAAGAGAACCCCAATAAAGAGTTTATACCCGCTCCCCCGGAAGATTCCACTTGTGCCTGTAATGAGTGCTTTTATATGAAGATGAACACCCTGGAGAAATTATATCTCTGTCTGAAAAATGAAAATCCGGAGATCATAGTGGATGAAGAGATAAGGGTGAAGGCCGTGAAACCTATTGAACGGATGCTGGAAATATCGGCACGTTATGGTTTATAGTTATATGAATAACTACGCTCTTTTTTGTACCTTTGCAGCCATAAATACAAATTTTAGCTTTGCTGCTAATCTTGGTTGATTTCGTCCATTTTCTGTCGTCACTCGGCATATTCGAGCAAACTCAGATGTTTTCTTCGCTCAACAGAGAAAAACTTGTTTTTCATCTGTGTTCACTTATCGAAAACATTGTCAAACAAGTTTGTTTCTGCCCTCGTTTCTAAGAAAATTCTTGATTCTTGCAGCGAAGCGGTCTTAAAGTATTAATCAAATGGCTCTACAATGTGGTATTGTAGGACTTCCCAATGTGGGGAAATCCACCCTTTTTAATTGTTTGTCGAATGCGAAAGCGCAAGCGGCGAATTTTCCATTCTGTACTATAGAACCCAATGTAGGGGTTATTACTGTTCCGGATGAACGTCTGAATAAATTGGCAGAATTGGTCCATCCACAAAAGATTGTACCCACTACTGTAGAGATCGTCGATATTGCAGGATTGGTAAAAGGAGCCAGTAAAGGAGAAGGGTTAGGAAATAAATTTCTGGCAAATATACGGGAAACGGATGCTATATTACATGTGTTGCGTTGTTTTGAGGATGAAAACGTAACACATGTCGATGGTAGCGTGGATCCTGTACGTGATAAGGAGATTATTGATGCTGAATTACAACTGAAAGATCTGGAAACGATTGAGGCCCGTATCAATAAGGTTGAAAAGCAGGCTAAAACCGGAGGAGATAAAGATGCCAGGCTTGCTTTTGAAGTCTATTCTAAAATTCGTGAAGCTTTAGTACAGGGTCAGTCAGCACGTACGGTAACTTTTGATACCAAGGATGAAAATAAAATTGCCCGTGAACTTTTTTTGTTGACGGCAAAACCCGTATTATATGTATGCAATGTAGATGAAGCAAGTGCGGTAACCGGTAATCAACATGTAGAGACGATACGTGAAGTCGTCAGGAATGAAAAGGCGCAGATACTGGTTGTTGCTGCAAAAATTGAATCTGAAATAGCTGAATTTGATACCTATGAAGAAAGGGAAATGTTTCTCAATGAGATCGGGTTGGAAGAATCCGGGGTAAGTCGCCTGATTAAAGCCGCTTATAGCTTATTGGATCTACAGACGTTCCTTACTGCAGGTGTGCAGGAAGTACGGGCATGGACTTTCCATAGAGGATGGAAGGCTCCCCAGTGTGCGGGAGTTATCCATACTGATTTTGAAAAGGGATTTATCCGTGCCGAAGTGATCAAATACGATGATTATATTGCCTATGGTTCTGAAAATGCCGTGAAGGAAGCCGGGAAAATGAATGTGGAAGGAAAAGAATATGTCGTGCAGGATGGCGATATTATGCATTTCAGGTTTAATGTATAAACCCATCTTATTTATTTAGAATCAGTATAAATAAAGGATAAAGGCCTTAAATATGTTATAGAACATATAGAATAATTTTTAATTAATCGATTAACCCATTACTTTTGCGTTAAGTTACGTTATAAATATCTATTGAGAGTGGAAAAAGTTTCCTTAAAAGTAATAGCAAGAGAATTGGGAGTCTCTGCTGCAACCGTGTCGCTGGTGTTAAATGGAAAGAACAAGAATGGCAGGGTGAGTGAGGAAATGTCCAAAAGAATCATAGATAAGGCGGCGGAATTACATTATATACCCAATAGTCTGGCCAAAGGCCTGAAAATGGGTCATTCAAAGTCGATCGGATTGATAGTGGCTGATATTTCGAACGTGTTTTTTGGTACGCTGGCGCTGCATCTTCAGAATTATGCCGAAAAAGAGGGATATACTGTGATTATAGGAAATACCAATGAAAAATTGGAAGAAATGGAAAAGATGATTGCTTTCCTTAACTCACGGCAGGTAGACGGACTGATTATCACTCCGGCTGAAGGAAGTGAGGTTTTGATCGAATCTCTTTTGAATGCCAAGAAACCATTGGTTTTGGTTGACAGGGGATTTCTGGATTTGGATGTTCCATCCGTGCTGATCAATAATTATGAAGTATGTTATCAGTCCACAAAACAATTGATAGATCAGGGATATAAAAATTCGGCATTTATCACTTATAAACAGGATCAGTTTCATACCAATGAACGTAAGAGAGGATTTATAGAAGCAATGAAAGATGCCGGGCTGTTCACTCCGGATCATGTGAAGGAAGTCTCTTATCAATCTTTGGAGGAAGATATGGATAAGGCTATTTTGCAATTATTGGAATGTGAAAAAAAGGTGGATGCCATTTTCTTTGCCACCAATACTATTTCTATGGCGGGAGTAAAATCATTGCTTAAACATGGGTTGCTCATTCAAAAGGATATCCAGGTAATGTGTTTCGATGAAACAGATGCCATTAATCTATTCCCATTCAGGGTGCCGTTTATTAAACAACCCATTGAAGAAATGGCAAAAAGTGCGTTAGAGTTGCTGATAGGACAAATAGAAAAGAAAGATATAAAAAACCGGAAACTCTTTCTGGAGGCTGAATTGATTTCCTGAAGTTTTTTCTATGGTAAGTTAAACGTTTAATTATTATTTATGATTGATTATGTGAGTAAAAAGATGAAAAAGTAGCCGATAGTTAAACGTTTAATTATTTTATTCTGTAATTAATTGTATATATAAATAGGTGAGTAAATTAAACGTTTAATCTAATTTTATAAATAATATAGTATAAAAAAGTAAACTAAATCGTATGCAACAAAATTATCCTAAAATCGGAATCCGCCCAATAATTGATGGGCGGCGCGGAGGTATCAGGGAATCCCTGGAAGATACCACCATGAATTTAGCGAAAAGCGTGGAGAAACTGTACCGCGAGAACCTCCGTTATCCCGACGGTTCCCCGGTGGAATGTGTAATTGCCGACACCTGTATCGGGGGTGTGAGGGAGGCCGCAATGTGTGCGGAAAAATTTGAAAAAGATAACGTGGGTCTTTCCCTGTCCGTCACCCCCTGTTGGTGCTACGGGTCGGAGACCATCGACATGAACCCGAACATCCCCAAGGCGATCTGGGGGTTCAACGGCACTGAACGGCCCGGCGCGGTGTATCTTGCCGCCGCGTTGGCGGTCCATAACCAGAAGGGCCTGCCCGCCTTCGGTATTTATGGAAAGGAAGTGCAGGACATGAACGACCCGGCCATACCGGACGACGTGCGGGAAAAACTGCTCCGGTTTGCTCGGGCTGGATTGGCCGTGGCCATCATGCGCGGGAAATCCTACCTCTCCATCGGTTCCGTATCGATGGGTATCGGCGGGTCGATGACCAACCCCGATTTCCTGCAGGAATACCTCGGCATGCGTACCGAATTTGTGGATACCAGCGAGATACTTCGTCGCATCCAGCTGGGTATCTATGACCATGATGAATTCACCAAGGCGATGGAATGGACCAAAAAGCATTGCATGCCCCGGGAAGGGGAGGATTTCAACCCCGCACACCTGAAACATACCCGTGAACAGAAAGACCAGGACTGGGAGTTCGTGGTGAAGATGACGCTCATCATGCGCGACCTGATGGAGGGTAATCCCGTACTGGACAAAATGGGCCGTGGCGAGGAAGCGCTTGGCCATAATGCCATCGCGGGCGGTTTCCAGGGACAGCGCCAGTGGACGGATTTCCTGCCCGACGGTGATTTCTCCGAAGCGATCCTGAATTCGTCGTTCGACTGGAACGGTATCCGCAAACCCTACACCTTCGCTACCGAAGACGACCACCTGAACGGTATCAGCATGCTGTTCAACCAGCTGCTGACCAACACCGCCCAGATCTTTGCCGACGTGCGCACCTACTGGAGTCCCGAAGCGATAGAACGGGTAAGCGGATGGAGCCCGGAAGGTATCCTGAAGGATGGTGCCATCCACCTGATCAATTCCGGCTCATGCACCCTCGACGGTACCGGCCAACAATCGGATGAAAACGGTAATCCCATCATGAAACCCTTCTGGGAAGTCAGTGAGGAAGAGGTGGAAAAGATGCTCGGCGCTACCACCTGGTACCCCGCCTCGCTCGAATATATGCGTGGGGGAGGCTATTCTTCGCAATTCCTGACCCGGGCAGGCATGCCGGTGACCATGTGCCGCCTGAACCTGGTCAAGGGATTGGGGCCTGTATTGCAGATTGCCGAGGGATGGACAGCCACCTTCCCGGATGAAGTCTTCGACATCATCAACAAGCGGACCGACAAGACGTGGCCGTCAACCTTCTTCGTACCGCGTATTACCGGTAAAGGCCGTTTTACGGATATCTACTCGGTAATGAATTACTGGGGCGCCAACCATGGAGCCATCAGTTACGGACACATAGGCGCCGATCTGATCACCCTGGCATCGGCACTCTCTATCCCCGTGAATATGCACAATGTGGATGAAGGAAAGATCTTCCGCCCTGATGCATGGTCGGCGTTCGGTTCCGATAACGAAGGGGCGGATTACCGTGCCTGTGCCGCTTATGGGCCGTTGTATAAATAGAGTAAAGAGCAAGGAATAAAGAGTAAAGACTTGGTGGAATCTATGATCTATGATCAATTGTAACGGAGTGAAACTCCCGATTTATCGGAAGAATGAAAATGTTTGGCTTCAGGACATTTGATTTAGAGGATGAAATAAGCGTGATGAACGTGTAAATCGGAACGGAGGTTCCGTTCTATCGGAATAATAGTGAGCCAAATAAGCAAATACAATGAAGAAAATTGATTTTAAAATACTGAGATTAAGCGCCCTTATTCTGGGGATTATGCTTTCATTTTCCCTCTTTTCACAGACGGAGTCGATGGGGGATATGTTTGAACTGGCAAAAATGAAATCGGGCATGAAAAACAGGAGGATTTCGAGTACCGATCCTACGGGAGGGAACCGGGATCATCTCGAACCGTTTCAACCCGGCGAGAAGCGAACCATTGCGGAGATAAAAGGCACCGGTGTGATCAACCATATCTGGATCACCATTGCTCCTCCGCCCGGTGAATTAAGCAGGAACGATATCATTATCAGGATGTATTGGGACGGGAATGATTATCCTTCGGTGGAATCGCCGATCGGGCCTTTCTTTGGCCAGGGATGGGATGAGCGGTATAATTATGCCTCGCTTCCCTTGTCGGCAGGACCCGAGGAAGGAACAGGCCTGAGCAGTTATTTTGCAATGCCCTTTGAGAAAGGAGCAAGGATAGAGATTGAGAACCAGACCGATAAAACGATCAATGCTTTCTATTTCTATGTGGATTATCTGGAGATGACGGAACTTCCCGAAGGAATGGGACGTTTTCATGCCTGGTATAATCACAGCCTGACCAAAGCGTTACCCGAAGGGGAAACTGAATGGGCGCTTATTGCTCCCCAGCAACCCAATCTCAAAGGCGAACGTAATTATGTATTTATTGAGACCCAGGGGAAAGGGCATTTTGTAGGGATCAATTATTATGTACACTCCCCTACCCCTATGTGGTATGGCGAGGGAGATGACATGTGGTTTATCGACGGGGAGAAGACTCCTTCTCTGATAGGCACCGGTACGGAGGATTTTTTCAATACCTCCTGGTGTCCCAAAGAGCCGTTCTCACACCCCCATTTCGGTTATCCCAGGGTGAATAATGACATAGGCTGGCTGGGAAGGACGCATGTGTACCGGTTTTTTATCAATGACCCCATCTTCTTTGAGACTGAATTGAAGGGAACCATTGAAACAGGGCATGATAACAACCTTACCCTTGATCTGGCTACAGTAGCTTACTGGTATCAGGAAAGCGCAGTGAAACTGCCTCCCGCACCTTCTAAAGAAGTGCGTAAACTCAAGCCGTTCATTAACCATATGGACATACACCGCTGGAGGGATGCATGGCGGAAAGCAAAAGGAAATGACCCGCAGTTGTGGGGAAATGAGTGATCAATCAATAAATTTAATTGTATGAAAAATTTTATCTGCAAACTCGCTTTGGTTTGTTTGTTTTTGGGATTCACTGTCTATACCTTTGCGGCCCGGATCCCCAACGAGGTACAACAAGCCAGGACTGTCAGGGGAGTGATTACGGAACAGGTTAGCGGTGAGCCTTTACCCGGGGCAAGTGTATATGTAAAAGGCACGACTATAGGGACTACTACCGATATGGACGGTAAATACCAGCTAAACGTGCCATCAGAAGATGTGGTACTGGTCTTTTCCTTTATCGGGAAGAAGACAATGGAACTATCGGTGAGGGGAATGATGGTAATTGATGTGCTGATGGAAGAGGATGCTACCATGCTCGACGAAGTGGTGTATACAGGTTATATGACACAGCGGAAAGCCGATCTTACCGGATCTGTTTCTATGGCAACAAGTAGTGATATCATCAAAAATCCTTCGGCCAATGCAATGAAATCATTACAGGGAAAATTATCCGGGGTGCATATTACGACCAACGGGGGAAATCCCGCGGAAGGGGTCACTATCCAGGTCAGGGGGCTATCTTCCCTTTCGGGAGGGGTGAAGCCATTGATCGTGTTGGACGGAATGCCTACCGAAAACCTTAACCTCAGGGATATTAATTCCGGGGATATAGAATCGATCCAGGTGTTGAAAGATGCTGCTTCAGCCAGTATATACGGTGCCCGCGCGTCGGGGGGTGTAATTTTAATCCAGACCAAAAAAGGAAAAGAAGGTGCGATATCCGTTGAATACAACGGAAGTGTCTCATTCAGTTCCGTGGTGAATAAGCCCCGGTTGATGAATGCTGAGGAGTACGGAATTGCAGCTTTCAGAGCCCAGGCGTATGATGAAAAAGTATATGGGACCGCAATTTCATTACCTACAACTTATGATTTTACCTGGCACAGAAACGAGAACGGATTGGCAATACTCGACGGAGTGAAGCCGGCGGAATGGCTTAATCCGGAACAGACTGTCAGGAGTTCTGATACCGACTGGATGGACGAGATTTTCCGTACCGCGATCATGACAAACCATCAGGTGACTGTTTCACAAGGGACAGACCGGTCAAAAAGTTTGTTTTCACTCGGATATTTCAATAATGAAGGGACGCAAATCCATACTTTCTTTCGCCAATATTCAGTGCGTGCCAATACGGAATATAACTTGTTGGATAACCGGTTGAAAATGGGTGAGAATCTTGCGTTGACCTACCTGCAATACAAGGATGCGAATGAAACTCGTTGGGCAATGATCAATCCCCCTGCCGGCCCCGTGTATGATATCAACGGCAACTGGGCGGGGGCTCCCGGCTTCGATGACTTTACTAATCCGGTGCGTTTGTTGACCATGAATAAGGATAATATCAACAATTATGTCAAAATAATCGGTAATATTTTCCTCGACCTTGATATCTGGAAAGGAATATCGGCACGTACCCAGTTCGGGGTGGATTACGGAAATGCTTATAACAGAGCGGTCGATGGTGTATGGTCCGAAACCGGTGGAAGGAACAGCAACGGAGAAAATTATGTAGGAAGCTGGCAATCACATCCGCTGAGTTATGTATGGACCAATACCCTTTCCTATACGCTGAGTACCGGAAGACATTCATTGGATGCGGTGGCGGGTACTGAATTTACCCGATTTGTACAGGAGGGATTTAACGCGCGAAGAGAGGGAATTTATCTTGAGGATAGGGATTTTGCCCATATTGGCGTGACTACCGGTACGAAATATTCATTGGGCAGCTCGGCAGATGAATATACCTATTTCTCACTTTTTGGAAAAGTAAATTATGCCCTGGACTCTAAATATCTCCTTTCGTTCACGCTGCGGCGTGACGGATCATCACTTTTTGGAGCAAATAACAGGTACGGTACTTTTCCTGCTGTCTCGGCCGGCTGGAGGATCAATAACGAACCTTTTATGGCTGATGTGGAAGCGGTATCCGACCTGAAACTCCGTGCGAGCTGGGGTGCCAATGGAAGTGTGCAGGGATTACCCCGTGGATATACCTCCACACCTTTTACCACCGACTATTTTGGTACATCCTATCCGATAGAAGGGAATGAAACAGGGGCGCTTTGGTCGGGTTATCGGAGAACCTGGCTTGGAAATCCCGATCTGAAATGGGAAACCACAAAACAAACCGACATAGCAGTCGATTTTGGTTTTCTGAACCAACGCCTGTTCGGTTCACTAAGCTACTATTTTAAAAAGACGAACGACGTGTTGGTGCAGGTTCCTTATATTGCCGCCATGGGTGAAGGAGGTGAACCCTGGATCAATGGTGCCAATATGAATAACCAGGGTATTGAGTTTGAAATTACTTACCGAAACGATCCTACTGCTGATTTCCAGTATGCCGTAAGTGCCAATATCGGTTCTTACAGGACTAAACTGGTAGAACTTCCAGAAAACGTGGTCAACAGGTACCCCGGTGATGGTATGCGTGATTTTGTTTTGGGAAAAACACCCAATATACTCTACGGGCTGGTGGCCGATGGAATCTTTAAAACTCAGGAAGAGGTGGATGCCCATGCCGAACAGGCAGGGAAGGCGGTCGGAAGAATCCGGTATAAAGACCTGGATGGGAATGGAGTGGTTGACGAATTGTATGACCGTACATTTATAGGGATTACCGATCCGGATTTTTTCGGAGGTATCACTTTTGACCTTGGTTACAAAAATTTTGACATGAATATTTTTTTCCAGGGAGTATATGGTAATAAGGTGAATAATATCTGGAAACAAGAGAGTGATCTCTGGAACATTTCCGTACCCTCAGGAAAAAATCATGAAAAAAGAATATTGAATGCATGGTATTTCGATAATCCCGATTCCGATATTCCTGCCGTTTCAAACTCAAATCCAAATAGTGAGCAACGCTTCTCCTCCTATTTTGTAGAAGATGGCTCCTATCTCAAACTGAGAAATGTTGAGTTAGGATACACTTTCCCTAAACATCTTACCAATGCGATGATGATGCAACATCTCCGGATCTATGCTTCGGCTCGTAATCTGTTTACGCTGAAAAAAGGCTGGGGAAAAGATAAATATACCAGTTTTGATCCTGAAATGCCGGGATATGGTTATTTGACGCCGTTCACCATGGCTTTTGGAGTTAATGTAACATTCTAAATTTTACAGATTATGAAACGAGCATTTAAATCATTACACACAAGAACATGATTATTGCGAGTTCCATACACCGAAATATAAAAATAAAAAATCGTATGAAAAAGTATACATATATCTTTTTGCTCGCCATTTTCCTCTTTACGGCAAATAACTGTTCCGATCTGCTGGACGTGAATCCCAAGCAGGTATTGGATGATGGGTTGCTGAATTCTCCCGAAGACATGGAAGGATTTGTGACGGCAGCATATGCAAGAATTACCGATATACCTTCCTGGGATTCTCCTTTTTCGCCCTGGTGGTCTGGCTCTATGCGGGCTGACGACTCCTATAAAGGGGGCGGTGGAACCTGGGACGGCGGTGATGGATGGGGTTTTATGGAAACCTTTGTGAATCTGACGCCAAATGGTTGGCCGATCGATTATCCATGGTATGTTTCCTATCAGATTATTCAACGGTGTAATACTGCCATACAGAAAATGAATAATATCTCTGAAGAAGATTTTCCTTTGAAGAGTGTGAGGATGGGGGAAATGAAGTTTATCAGGGGTTTCGTTCATTTCAGGTTGAAAGAATTTTTCAAATATATACCTTATATCGATGAAAATGTGGTGGGGAGTTCTGCTGCGTTTGAGGCAATACCTAACAGGGATTCCAACTACCCTAACGACCAGTATCTCTGGGAACGGATACTGAGTGATTTTAAAGATGCCGAAGAGGCGTTGCCCGATATACAACCGGAGAAAGGAAGAGTAGATAAGAATGCTGCCACGGCCATGGTGGCCAGGACCCTCATGTTCATGGCATACGAACAAGACGACAGGCATCAGGTAGTCAATATCAATAAAGACCGGCTCTCGGAAGCGTTGGTCTACCTGAATAAGCTGACCGGCCAGGAAGGCGGTAAAGTGGGTCTTTGTCAAGATTTCGGAGAGAACTTTATTCATACTTCCGATAACAATACCAAAGAGTCGATCTGGGAAATTCAATATTCTATTGATGACGGGAGTTCTACCGGTGGAAAAATCAATCGTAGCGAAGGATTGAACCACCCCTGGAACTGGGCAGGTTTTCAATGTTGCGGGTTCCATCATATCAGTTATACTATGGGAAATGCTTTTAAGACCGGAACTGACGGATTACCTCTGTTTGATGATTATAATAAAGACAGTTATGGCGATTATATCAAAAATGCTGAAGGAGGTAATAATATGGCGCTTGTGGAAGCAGGAAATCCTGACTATTTTAATAAGTACAGTTGGGATCCCCGTTTCAGCCATACCGCTGGAGTTCCGGGACATCCATGGAAGTACGACCCGGATCTGATTTTTGAAAGCAGGGGAATAAGGAATGGAGCCGAATATGGTTGGCTGAAATCGGTGAAAGAATTACCCCATCCCGGTTGCGGTTGCCTCCTGTATGACGGCTGGCAGTTCAATTCAATGAACAAACGGATGATTCGTTACGATGAAGTATTACTTTGGCAGGCAGAAGTATTGATTCAGCTGGATAGATGGAATGAAGCATTAATTCCTATCAATAAAGTACGTGAACGGGCTGCCCATAGTGCCGGTTGGTTGATCAAGGCAGACGGAACACCGGTAATGAACTACCATATAGAAGTCTATAAACCGGGAGAAAATTGCGTATGGGATAAAGATTTTGCATGGAAGGCGATGCAGTGGGAGAACCGCCTGGAAATGGCCGGTGAAGGCCGCCGTTTCTTCGACCTGCAACGTTGGGGTATCCTGGAAGAGGTGATGAACAACTATTTTACTGTAGAGAAAACCCGTTTCTCTTGGATGTCAAATGCACGCTTCACTGCCGGACGGGATGAGTATTTTCCTATTCATCAAAATCAGATGAAATGGGCCAAAGGTAACTATACACAAAACCCCGGATATTGATGCCGGATATAAAACCGATGGTTATGAGAAAAATAGAAAAACTGATTATTATAGCACTCACCTTGATCCTTTTTACAGGGTGCTACGACAGAGATATTGTTGACAGGAAAGACTTCAATCATTCTTTGCCTAAAGTGGAAAATTTATCCTACACACAGGAAGGAAATGTGATTACACTGTCATGGGAAATACCGGACAATATCCCGGGAGATTTCAATCGACCGCTGGAAGTAAGTATTCAAGTGGTGGAGAATGATATTTACAGACAGAAAATCTCGGTATTTAATGAAAATAAATCCCAGACAGTTACAATAGACCCGAATAAGCAATACAGGTTTATCGTCAAATTGCTGGGGTTCCTGACTCCGGAAGCGGAAGAGGAAGGATTTACGGACAGAGTTTTTTCTGAAGGTGTGATTATTGAAATTAAATGACAACTGTTACAATGTAATTAACTGGTGAGGGTGTACCGCAAAAGAGGTACATATCCTTGATAATACCGCTGGATGGTACACCCTTTTCTCTTGAAAGTAATGAGAGTTGTATTTAGTCGTAGAAAGTATATGAGTCCGGAAAAAACTAAAAATTATTGTATATGTATAGCCTTTGCCATCATTACGATCATTATATCGTCCTGTAGCAAAGAAGAAGGCAATGATGAGCCTTATATTCCGGTGGATGAGATCACGTCGGACGCAACCGATCTCATACCCGACAAAATAACAAAAAGTGTTTCCACATATCTCCGGTTCAAAAATCTTAATAATATCGATTATCTGATTATTACTAAGAGTGGAGGAGAAAGTTATTCGGAAAAGATCAGCCGGGGCGACCTCTCTTCCTCTTATCTTTTTACATACAAAGTAAGAGCTTCCGACCCTGATTTCTTCAAACTATTGCTGAAAGCTGTTTATCAGGATGGAAATATCTCGAAAGAAATTTCACTTAATATAGACAACCGGTGGGGCTTTTTTATCCGTAATGTAAGTCGGATAGCACGTGTGACCGGTGCCCCGATATCCGGGGAGACTTTTCCAGGCCCCAACAATACATTGAACTGGAATGTGGGCGGGACTGATTTGGGCATTGTCTGGGAAATGGAACCGGGTAAATATGGATTGTTCTTTGGAGACACTTTTGGTAGGGATTTTAAGCCGAACCCCACCAACCCAGGACCCAACGGAGGTAGTTGGAGAAGTAATGTACTGGCTTTCTCAGAAGATAAAAACCTTGACGATGGGTTGACCTTCAGCAGCATGGCGACCGATGCCAGGGGGGATGCCCGTGAAATTATATATGGTGGAAAGGACGGTTCGGGCAATGGTGACTGGACCTCTATTCCCACGGCGGCCATTCGTGCCAACGGGGTCGATTATGTCCATTATTTCAATATGAGAAATTGGACCGGCTGGATCACCAATTATTCCGGGATATATAAATCAACCGATAACGGGCAAACATGGGAAAAATGTGAAGGTATCACATTCTCCTCCAACAGTCCTTTCGGGCAAGGTGGATATTTTAAGAAAGACGGATATGTCTATATGATCGGTACACAGACCGGTAGAGACAGCAAAGCGGCTCTTGCCCGTTTTCATGAAACGGATATTGAGAACAGGGATCAATATGAATATTGGAACGGCTCTTCCCTTCAATGGATCAAGGGAGATGAAAATCTTGCAACTGTCATTATTGACGATAAAGTGGGTGAGTTATCATTTATCTATAGTGAGACCTTTAAGAAGTGGTTCATTGCCTATTTCAATGGTGACCGCTATAATATCACCATGCGTACTGCGGAACAGATTACCGGGCCCTGGAGTGAACCGTATGAACTCGCTGCGGGAAAAGATTATGCACAGTTATATGGTTCCTATTTCCATCCTCTGTCGGTAAACGGCGACAATCTCTATTTTCTGATGTCGATGTGGATGCCGTACAATGTCTTTCTGATGAAAGCAGATATGGCAGATATGGGTAGCTTTATGGATTAAAGATATGCGACAGTTACTACTTTCTTTATTTTTACTGATAATCACCCCGTCGGGTGCTCAGCAGAGTTTTTCGGATTGGAAGCAATTGGCGCCTCCCGATACGGTTGGCACATGGATACAACCGGTACAGGGAAAACCGGCTATGCCGGTATGGGGCCATGCCGATGGTATAATTGTGGGGTTAGCTCCGTTACCAGGTCCCAGAGGATTGATCAGAATTTACACGCCGTATCTGGATTATGAATTTCCGGAGGTGATGAATTTCATTGCTTTTGAGCCAATTCCAAGAGGAGCTGAAGAACGTGGGTATTCTGAACTTGAAAAGAGTAGCCTGGATAAGGAAAAATGGGGGAAACGTTTTTGGAGTTCTGACGATGCTACGGCTGTTTTACCTTTAAATGAGCAATACCCGGCAAGAGGGGTAGTGGAGAAGGTAAATGGAGAGGAGACGCTGACATTGTATGTCTTTTCCGAACCTTTTGACAATGGTGCCAAAGTATACGCCCGCCTTCGTTTCTTCGAATCCCGCCCTTATGAATTGGAGATAACGACAAATATTTATGACGATTCCATATTTAAGAATGGAGAAAAGTTTATCTTTGGGATTACTCCATTGTCACCGCAACAGTTTATCGGGAAGATACAACATTAATTTGCTTTTATTTAGCGTGTTGACGATCGATCAAATATGATCAGTTGATGTGAAAAAATATAATATCTTTGGGAAAGAAATTAATCTATAAAAATAAGAATATCTATAATTTTTAATTTGTGTATTATGCGTTTAAAATCAACTTTCATTTTTCTTTTTTGTATTGCATTTACGGCAAGCATTTTTTCCCAAAACCGTGATTTCAATGGTCTGGATATGAACATGGGTAATTTATATCGACTATCCAACGCGGAGACACGTTCTATTAGTCCGGAAAATTTTACCGGAGAGAAAGGGAAAGGAGGAATGGCTACTCCCGATCCCAATGCACCCCGCAATACTGCAAATGCCACACATGCTTCACGTGATCTGGGACAGGGTTGGAAAGTGAATCCGTTTGTGACGATCAATTCTGGAGAAACTTTCACTATGGCCGAAATTGATGGGCCGGGTGCCATCCAGCATATATGGATGACGCCGACCGGTAACTGGCGGTTCTCCATTATCCGTATCTATTGGGATGATGAGAAGGAACCGTCGGTGGAAGTACCGGTGGGCGATTTCTTTGGCATGGGATGGAACGAATATACCCATCTCAATTCCTTACCGGTGACCGTCAATCCGGGAAGTGCGTTCAACTGCTATTGGGTGATGCCGTTCCGCAAAAAATGCAGGATCACCATGACCAATATCAATGATGCACAGCCGATGAACCTTTATTACCAGATCGATTATACGCTAACCGATGTGCCTGATGATGCCGCCTATTTCCATGCACAATTCCGCCGTACAAAAGTCAACAAAACCTCCGATTATACCATTATCGACGGGATAAAGGGAGAAGGGCACTATGTGGGTATATATATGGCGTGGCAAGTGAATAACAACGGCTGGTGGGGCGAAGGAGAAATCAAATTCTTCATGGATGGTGACAAGCAATTCCCCACTATCATCGGTACAGGAACCGAAGATTATTTCTGTGGATCGTATAATTTCGACCGGAATGGAAAATATGTGCCCTTTACAACACCTTACGCCGGGTTGATACAGGTATTGCCGCCCGATATTATCTATAGGTCCGGACAAAGATTTGGCCTGTATCGCTGGCATGTGATGGATCCGATACGGTTTAAGAAAGACCTGAGGATCACGATCCAGGATCTGGGATGGCGGCATGGAGGCCGTTATCTGCCACAGCAATCGGATATCGCATCCACTACTTTCTGGTATCAGAAAGAACCCCATGCTTCATTCCCCAAATTGCCTTCCTGGCAAGAACTGGAAGTGAATTGAATTGATTCCGACAAGTCGGGACGAGTAGTGATGATTTATTGGTTTGATAATGAAGATATGATGATGAGGATTATATATCCAATCTTAGGCATGGTTATGGCTTTTACTTCTGTGTTACATGCTCAGAGTGCGAGAATAACGGCTCTGCCTTTGCAGAAAGAACTGAAGCTGCCCGCTTCATTCGAAACCGCAGTTGAAAAAATTCAATACGACCTGTTGGAGAATGAAAATGGGGAAAGCCGGATCGAGGTAGTGGATGAGAATTGCCTGCATATACAATTTATTTTCTCTACTGATAAAGCGGTGAAGCAGGATGACTGGCAGGTGTCGGTTACTCCGGCCTTTTCTCCGTCATTCCATTGGGCTCCACACCTTACTCCTACTGATCGTCATATCATCGACCAGCATGTATTTCGCTCTCCGGCACTGATTATGGCCGATGGCCGGCAGGTAATTACCCTTATCCCCGATCTCGATATCATGAAAAAGGGAACCCCGGTAAGGTGGTATCTTGATCTCGATGCGGAAGGTAATCGACTCGTATTGGGGATGAGCAATAGCAGGGTCGACGATCATGTGCTGTTTGTACGTGAGCCAGGGGCCGAATACCCTGCCGGAGAAGTGGAGATCGGTTTTTACCTGATGGTAAACAGAGATGAACCATCACTAAAAAATCCTTTCCGCAGACCGCTTGAATTCCTGTGGAAGCGTTGGGGACACGGTCTTTATCAGGACGGAAATCCGGTAGATGCCGATCTGGAAAGGTATGTGGAGCACACCTATAATTGGGCTTTCAACAGTTGGGCGGAGAACGTATGGCAGGAGTTTGAGTTGAATGGCAACAAGGTCGGAGCGCCGGTCTTTATCGTGAATTATACCCAAAGCCCCAACTATCCGGGGGAAGTCAATGAACGGGAATTCCGTTCGGTATGGAACCAGGCATGGTTCAGCTCCCTGCGCTCTGCAGGAGGGTTGTACCGGTATGCCAAAAGGACCGGCAATACAGACCTGATGGAAAAGGCGCTGCTCACTAAAGAACTGGCGCTCTCCTTTCCTCAAGTTGAAGGCTTCTTTTATGGTTTGATCGGTACTGAGATGCATGAAGTGGAAATAGACGGAAAAAAATATAACCGCAGTAAGGGATGGGATACCCATTATTGGGGGAACTCAAACAGGAATCCCTATACCTGGAACGCGGCCGAATCACCTTTCCACATCCTCGATATGAGTTGGACGGCATTGTTGATGCTTCGATGGTATGATGAACTGGAAAAGGACGAACGATTACTTCGTTATGCGGAGCAATATGCCGGATCATTGCTCGGTATCCAGTCGGAAAGCGGTTTTTTCCCCGGATGGCTCGACCTGCATACGCTGCAACCAATGGCTCACCTGAATGAATCGCCTGAGACCTCTATGTCGGCTACTTTTCTTTTGAAACTCTATGAGTTGACCGGAAAACAGGAATACAAAGAGGTAGGACTCAAAGCTATTGATGCGATAATTCGGGATGTCATTCCGTCGGGACGATGGGAAGATTTCGAGACCTACTGGTCCTGCTCGCGATATGGTTCGGACTATCTGGTCGGTAAGAAGGTAGCCCGCAACGACATGTACAAGCAGAACAACTTTTCCATGTTCTGGACGGCGGAAGCACTTCTTGAGAGTTATCGGCTGACTGGCGACCGGCGATATCTGGAATGGGGACAGCGTACGCTCGATGAAATGTTGATGACGCAGGCTTCCTGGCAGCCGCCCTACATGTATGTGAATGTACTTGGCGGTTTCGGCGTGCTGAATGCCGATGGCGAATGGAATGACTCACGCCAGAGCCTCTTCTCCGAGTTGATCCTGCAATACGGGAAACTTTTAGATAGTGATGAGTACAATGAAAGAGGATGGGCAGCGCTGAAAGCATCGTTTGTAATGATGTACAGTCCTTTGAATCCCGTCACCAAGGCACAATGGGAGAAAGTATATCCTTTCTTCGGTAAGGAGGACTACGGATTTATGATGGAAAATTATGGCCATGGAGGACGTACCAACGCCGAAGGTGAAGGAATGGGGGAATTTACCATATACGATTGGGGAAATGGTGCGGCAGCAGAGGCCTATAACCGTATCCTCGACAAATTCGGAAAAATCAAGTAAAATTATCAATAATCGACGCGACCAATTACGAAGTAACCGATATTATCTATAAAATGTCTTGGTTCTTGCATCTTGGTTCTTGTGTCTAATTTTTATCGTATGCAACTAAAACAAATCTTTCGCATTGTAATGCCTGTCATGATGGGAGGAGCAATTCTACTCTCCTGCACAGGCAACAGGAAAACAGCAGAAAATATGAATAGGGATTATGAAAAAGGAACTTTCGGATATGATCTGGATTATCTGTCTGAAAAAGATGAAGGGTTAATCGTGTTAAAGTCGGAAGATGAAAAAGCACAGGTAATCCTGTCGGCAAAGTATCAGGGTAAAGTATTTACTTCCACGGCCAACGGCCTTGAGGGGAACAGTCACGGGTTCGTGAACTACAATTTCTTTGATGCGGGTATTGTGGATGAGCATATGAACGGATTCGGTGGTGAGGATCGTTTCTGGCTTGGGCCGGAAGGCGGAAAGTATTCAATCTACTTTGAGCCCGGAAAAGAGCAGGTGTATGATAACTGGCATACTCCGAAAGCTATCGATATTGAGGAATGGAAAGTGGGCCATGCTACTGCCAGAGAGGTCGTCTTCACCAAAGAGATGGAACAGGAAAATTACCTTGGAAATCTTTTGAATATCGGCATAGAACGGAAGATATCACTACTCTCCGGCAACGAAGTAGCCGATAAATTACAGGTGGAGATCCCTGAAGGAGTGAGCGGGGTGGCTTATGAGACATCCAACAGGATTACCAATGTCAACGATTTCGAGTGGACTCCCGAAACCG
This sequence comes from Proteiniphilum sp., assembly GCF_040307845.1. GTDB lineage: Bacteria > Bacteroidota > Bacteroidia > Bacteroidales > Dysgonomonadaceae > Proteiniphilum. Next base: position 187,998 of record NZ_JAWRIS010000058.1, on the reverse strand, counting down.
GAACAGTCTGTATCTGGATGCTCGATATGTTTAACCCTTCCGAGGGAGCTGTGACCATTATCCCATATAATACCGGTGACGGGAAAGAGTTGGGAAAAGTGGCGACATCCGATTATTTCGGTGAAATTCCAGCCGACCGATTGGTCGACGAGAATGGCGTCCTCTATTTTAAAACCGATGGAAAATCGAGAGGCAAACTGGGAATGAATGCCAAACGTACCAAGGCGATCGCAGGGAATTATGATCCGCTTGCGAAACGATTGACCATTATCACATTCGATACGAATCCGGATGCCACCTACCTGAACCAGGAATGGAATCCCGACCGCGATCCGCTGGTAGGAGATGCACTCAATGCTTATAACGACGGCCCGCTGGAAGATGGAAGTATCATGGGACCCTTTCTGGAGTTGGAAAGCTGTTCACCTGCTGCATTCCTGAAACCGGGAGAGTCATTGTCGCACAGACACAACGTCTTCCATTTCACAGGCGAAGAGGCGGACCTCTCCCCGATCGCGGAAAAATTGCTGGGAGTAAATCTTGAGAAAGTCAGGAGCATCTTTTAAGCGAGTTTTTCCTCTTAACTTCTTAACTTCTCAACTTCTCAACTTCTTAACTTCAGACTTCTTTAAAAATTATGTAAACCAATAAGAAACAGGAGATAAGAATAAATATCTATTTTGCGAGAGTGAATACAACATATCTTTATTCTTTACTCTTTACTCTTTATTCTCAATAAATATGAACACAAAAAATGTAGAAAAGCACCGATTGATTCCTGAAGGAATCCTGTTCCCTTTTATTCTTCTTACTTCCCTCTTTTTTATCTGGGCGGTACCTAATAATATGACCGACACCATGCTGGCGGCGTTCAAGCGTATTATGAGCCTGACCGATACACAGACAGCATGGATCCAGGTGGTTTGCTATCTTCTTGGGTATGGTTGTTTTGCCCTTCCGGGCGCCATTTACATCAAGAAGCGTACTTTCAAGTCGGGCGTGCAGTTGGGACTGTTGCTCTGTATCACTGGATCGATGCTCTTTTATCCAGCAATGCTGGTCAATGAGATCAGTTCACCGTTGAGTTTTGCCACTTATCTCTTCGGTATTTTCGTGCTGTTTGCCGGTTTATCGGTGCTTGAAACCTCTACCAATGCGTATGTATATGCACTTGGAGACCCCAGGACAGCTACCCGCAGGCTGAATTTCTCACAGTCATTCAATCCATTCGGTGCATTGACAGGCGTGTTGGCCAGCCAGATATTTGTATTGTCACAGTTAAATACTATGACAGCCGGCGAAAGGAATGCCCTTAGCGGAGCCGAGCTGGTCTCTATTCAAAGGGGAGAACTCAATGCCGTTACAATGGCCTATTTGATTCTGGGGGCGGTGATGCTGGTACTGTTACTGTTGATCATTTTTACCAAAATGCCCAAAGCGCAGGATGATGACAAGAGTTTAGACCTGAAAGCGACCTGGGGAAGGTTGAAAAGAAATAAGAACTATGTCTGGGGTGTAGTGGCACAGTTCTTTTATGTGGGTGCACAGATTGCTGTCTGGTCATTCATTATCCGTTATGCCATGCAGCAGCTTGATCTGGATGCGGTGATCGCCGGTCTGGGAGTGAACCCTTCACAGGAAACAATTATTGGTGCATTGCGAAGTGTGGAACCGGTAGCCGGAGGCTTTTACTCCCTCAGTGAATTCCTCGGTTTGGATGCACTGCTGCCCCGTACGGCGGAGCAGGCCGGAGCTACCTACTATATCTTGTCGTTGGTATTATTCGTCGTGGGACGATTTATCTGTACCTGGCTGATGAAATATACCCGGCCGGTGAACATATTGTCGGGATTGGGTATTCTGGCGGTAGTCTGTTCCCTGTTGGCTATTTATGGAGAAGGATTTATCGGCGTATATGCCCTGATGGGCATTTCGGGTTGTATGTCGGCTATGTTCCCCACTATTTACGGTCTTGGCATGAGAGGTCTGGGGGATGATACCAAGATCGCCGGTTCAGGCATGGTGATGGCCATCGCCGGTGCGGCGTTGTTGACGCAAATACAAGGTATCCTGTCCGATCAGGCAGGAAGCATTAAATTTGCCTACTGGGTACCTGCCATTGCGTTTATTATTATCACTTTTTACAGTTTTACAATAGCACGCAGCAAAAAGCTGGGTAACGGAAAATAAATGAAATGGAAAAATTAGTCATAGGAATTGATTATGGCACCGATTCGTGTCGGGCCATATCATTAGATACCGTATCAGGGAAGGAGCTGGCATCACACACCTCGGTCTATCCCCGCTGGAAGAAAGGATTGTATTGCGATCCTTCTTCCAACCGCTACCGGCAACATCCGCAGGATTATATCGACTCCCTGGTGGAGGTGATCCATGGCTTATTGGCACAATTACCGCCCGATAAAGTGGAAAATATTGTTGCCCTGGGTATCGACACGACAGGGAGCACGCCTTGCCTTACAGACCGTGATGGTACGCCGCTGGCACTGTTGCCGGAATATGGCGATGATCCCGATGCCATGTTTATCCTCTGGAAGGATCATACGTCGATCCGTGAAGCGGATGAGATCAATGCCCTTGCCCATAAATGGGAGATCGATTATACATCGCGTTCGGGGGGGATCTACTCTTCCGAATGGTTCTGGGCAAAAGCACTGCATGCGCTCCGGGTAAATAGAAAAATAAGGGAGCAGGCCTGTTCCATCATAGAACATTGCGACTGGATGCCGGCATTATTGACCGGAAACCTGAAGCCTGAAAAGGTAAAGCGCAGCCGTTGCGCTGCCGGGCACAAAGGAATGTGGGCGGCAGAATGGGGCGGTTATCCATCGCAGGAGTTCCTATCTGCACTCGATCCTTTATTGGAAGGATTTGGAGCCCGTTTAAAAAACGAAACATACACAAGTGATAACTCTGCCGGGAAATTGACACCGGAGTGGGCAGAACGGCTGGGATTGCCTCAAGACGTGGATGTGGCCGTCGGGATTATCGATGCACATGCCGGGGCCATCGGTGCCGGTATTACTGCCCATACGATGGTAAAGATCGTCGGGACATCCACATGTGATATTGTGGTTACCCCGAAGGAAGATATAGCGGGGAAACTGATCCCCGGGATCAGCGGACAGGTAGACGGATCGGTTATCCCCGGCCTGATAGGGTTGGAGGCCGGGCAATCCGCTTTTGGTGATGTATATGCCTGGTGGAAAGAGGTACTTTCCTGGTCGTTGAACCTCTTGCCGGAAGGTGAGAGGGCGGAGGCGGAAGCACGGATATTACCGCAATTGAACGAAGAGGTGGAAAGGCTACCGGTAACGGAGTCGGATCCGGTGGCGGTCGACTGGCTGAACGGACGGCGTACTCCCTTTGTTGATCTTACGTTGAAAGGCGCCATCACCGGTATCACTCTGGCCACTACCCCGGCACAAATTTTTAAGAGCCTGGTAGAAGCCACTGCTTTCGGGTCCCGTGCCATCATGGAGCATCTTGCGAAGGAAGGTGTACGGGTGAATGAGGTGATTGGCGTGGGAGGTATTTCATTGAAATCGCCCTATGTGATGCAGACGCTTTCCGATATCATGGGCGTACCTATCAAAGTGGCGGCAACGCAACAGGCCGGAGCTTTGGGTGCCGCCATGTGTGCTGCTGTCGCTTCCGGTGTCTTCCCTGCAATGGAAAGCGCTTCGGAATTCTTGGGACAGGACTACAGCACAGCCTACACTCCCCGTGCCGAAAACCGTGGGATATACGATATTTTGTATGATAAATACCGAAAGTTGGGAAAATTTTGTAGTGACTTTTAGAAGAGAAAATCTTGGCCGGGATAAAATGAAGTCATTCCTTTTTTCATAAAATTTGATCCATATGTTATAAAACATATATTTTTATTTTGCTAAAACGATTTAATGATATAGATTTGCAGTCTATTCAATAATTTTCACCTGGAATGGAGAAAAAGGTATCGATCAAGGATATTGCGAAAATGGTGGGTGTTTCACCTTCCCTTGTATCAATGGTGTTGAATGGGAAAGCTGAGCAATACAGGATCGGGGAGGAAGTTGCAAGGCGGGTTGAGGAGACGGCAAAAGAGATGCACTATGTTCCGAATGTTTACGCCAAAACCCTTCGTTCCGGAAAAACACAATTGATAGGATTGATCGTTACCGATATTTCCAACCCCTTTTATTCGGCAATCGCAAGAATTGTAGAAGACAGGGCCAGTGAATTGAATTACACAGTATTAATCAGTAGTACGGATGAAAATCTGAAAAATACCGAAAGGTTGGTGGATGTGTTGCTCAACAAAGGAGTAGAAGGATTGATACTGGTGCCATGCGATGGTTCGATGAAGCTTGTCCAAAGACTTTATGAGAGCCATTTCCCTACAGTGTTGCTTGACAGATATTTTCCGGATATAGATTTGAGTTCGTCCTGTTTGGATAATTACAGGGCAACGGAACTGGCCACGGAGCATTTGCTCGGACAAGGATATAAAAACATCGCGTTGATCGCTTATAATACAGAAATGCATCATATTCTGGATCGTATTTCGGGATATGAAGACACGATGAAAAATGCGGGACTAAGTGCTTATGTACATGTCAGGAAGGTGAATATCCTGAATCCGAGACCGGGTATCAGGGAAGCATTGGAGGAATTAGTCCGTAAACAACATGTAGATGCGGTGATTTTCCTGACCAATATGCTTGCCACCAATGGATTGTACTGCTTAAATGAAATGAATGTAAAAATACCGGGGGAGGTTGCGGTAGTGGGGTTTAATGGGAATGATGCTTTTAATCTCTTTTATTCGCCCATAACCTATGTCAGACAACCGATCGAGCAAATAGCAAAAGGATCAATTGATATATTGATTAAACGCATTAAGAAAAGTAATTATAAATCGAAACTGTTTTTAGAACCTGAGTTGGTGATCCAGAAGTCGTCGCTGAGACAAACGTAAAAGTAAAGCAAAGTTATATCTACAGCTCCTGCTTGTTTTTATAATGAATAGCTAAAACGATTTAGCCGTAATAGAATGAAAAGTGGGACGGGGCAGTATTTCCGTTTGTAGATGGAGTAAGAATTATATTAATAAAATAATCGTATGGTAAACAGGGAATTAAAGCCACTTGAAGGGATTGTTGTCCCGCTTGTCACACCCTTATCCGGTAATAACCGGATTGATATAGATGGGTTGAATAATCTGGTTGAGCATGTGATAAAGGGGGGAGTACATGGGATTTTTATCCTGGGCACTACCGGGGAAGCGCAAAGCTTAAGTATGAGCCAACGTGAAGAGATGATAAAAGAGACAAGCCGGATTCTGGGGAACCGGTTACCTTTATTGGTCGGTATTTCCGACACATCTCTCAGTGATAGTGTCGCATTAGCCCAAAAGGCGTACGAAGCCGAGGCGTATGCGGTGGTGGCTACTCCTCCCTATTATTTTGCGACAGCCCAGTCGGAATTGATCGATTACTTCGATAATCTGGTTTCACTGCTGCCACTGCCCCTGTTTTTGTATAATATGCCGGTTCATACAAAAGTGTCATTCGATCCTAAAACGATTAAGCGGATTGCACAGAATGAGAAAGTAATCGGCTTTAAAGACAGCTCTGCCAACGGTACCTATCTTCAGACGGTAATGTACACCATGAAAGATGATCCTAAATTCATCATTTTTGTCGGCCCCGAAGAAATGACTGCCGAAATGGTACTGATGGGTGCCCACGGAGGGGTCAACGGAGGTGCCAATTTATTCCCTGAATTATATGTTGAACTCTATAATGCCGCCAAATCCCACGATATTGAAAAAGTGAGGGACCTGCAGGAAAAAGTAATGCGGATATCCACCGGCATTTACAGCAAAGGCAAGTACGGGTCCAGTTACCTGCTTGGACTCAAATGCGCCTTGTCCGTAGCAGGTATATGTCCTGATTTTTCGGCAATGCCTTTTACTCATTTCGGTGAGGAGTATAGAAAAATGATTGAAAAAGAGATGGTAGAAATAAAAAGTATGTTTATAGATTTAACTTTTATGTAATAAAGTGCCCTCAAAACTTCATCATATCGTAACATCATTAATATATTTTTGTAAAATACTTATTTAAATAGTTACAGTGAATATTATCCACGTTATTAATCCAAAAAATGCAACAATTGTATGAGAAGAAACATCTATTATCTTTCATCCGTTTTTTTGTGTCTGCTGGTTTTCTTTTTGCCGGCATGTTCAGATGACGGATCAAAAACAGATTTTCCGCTTTCTGCCGTGATTTTTCACAGTATAGACGGAAAACAGGTTGCTTTCACAGCGCTTACCCATAGTGCTGTGAACTGGGAATGGAATTTTGGAGACGGAAACGTCAGTACGGAAAAAGATCCTGTGCATGTCTATGACGAAGGGGGTTATTATATGGCCACATTGACAGCAAAAGACAATACCGGCAACTCGGTCTCTACAAAGGTTAGTCTGGCAATTTCCCTTACCCCTTATGCTTTGTTGACAGGGGATCATACAGCCGAAGGTTACAACGGCAAAACATGGAAACTGACCATGTCACATACTGTCAACGACAAGCTGGTGAACTCCGATGCGAATTTCTCATTGCTTGCCCCCAATATTCCGTCGTTACCGGCCGGGGCTTTCAGCGTATATGTCGGAATTCCGGAGGCGTATAATGATGAGTTCACCTTTTACCATGATGGCCGTTACAGGCACAATACTACCGACGGTACCTCATTCGGAGGTATTGTATATGCTACGGTGTTGCAACAGATGGGATTATCCCAGATTACCAAAGTAGGCGGAAAAGCGGCGTTGGGACAGGATCTGTTTGCATTGACAACCTATACTCCCGATGAGAACGCCACCTTTGTGTTGAATGAGAATGAAAATTTCACCATACCAACCGCTCCTGATTTCGCCACCGGTATACAGCCTCCCGGCATACCGGTAGTGACCTATTCGAATGTGATGACGCTCGATTTTCCCAATTCGAATGCATTTATCGGTATACGGGATTTTCATCGGAAAGTGATTGTGCAGGAGATCACAAGCAGTTCCATGAGGGTGGTGATGTTTATGACTTTGACTGATGATCCCAATGCAATTATCAGTATGAATCCCCTGAGTGCTATAAGCACTTCTGCAGCAATACTCACATTCGAAGTAGTTAATTAAAACTTTCAAAAAACTGTAAAATGGAAGCAAAAAATTTGCCAATGAATACATATCAAACTTGGTGTAAAGTGATGCTCTCTTTGGCCTTTCTCCTGTTATCTATAGGAAATGGTTTCGCAGAGACAACGGATACAAAACAAAATACAATAACTGTTGCCGGTAGGGTTACATCAGCCAGCGACGGGATGCCGCTTATCGGAGTCAGTATCGTTTTAAAGGGAACTGCGGAAGGAACCGTCACCGATTTGGAAGGAAATTATACAATAAATGTGCCGTCAAACGCCACGCTTGTTTTTTCCTATATAGGATATGTAATTCAGGAGATAGCGGTTGAAAACCGTAGAAATATCAGCATTGTCATGGACGAGAGTGCTGAAACACTGAGTGAGGTCGTGGTGACAGCATTGGGTATCGGACGTGAGGAGAAATCACTGGGTTATTCCGTCGGAAAACTGGGCTCTGAAGAATTAGCCAAAGTAGTGCATGAGAATGTGCTCACTTCAATGGCCGGTAAGGTGACGGGGGTGACCATCAACTCCACTGGTAGTGCAGGATCTACCGTCAGCATGGTGATCAGGGGAGCGACTTCCATGAGTACCGATAACCAACCATTGTTCGTGATTGACGGTGTGCCCATGACCAGTTCGGTGAATAATGTCGGCGGTTTCGGTAGTGGTAATCTGGTCGACTACGGGAATGCGATTTCGGATATCGATCCGGAGAGTATTGAAAGTGTTTCCATCCTGAAAGGGCCCAGCGCGGCAGCACTGTACGGAACCCGTGCTGGCAACGGGGTGGTGCTTATCACCACGAAAAAATCGGACCGGAAAGGCGGGATGAAAGTGGAAGTGGCTTCAAACACCGTTTTTGATATCCCATCAAAATACCTGGATGTGCAAAACCGCTTTGCATTTGGTGCCAGGGGGTATACCGGTACTACCTTTCCCGATGGTATCATTCCTCCTTTCAGTCCCTCAGAACAGGCCGGAGCAGGCCCTGAACTGAATAAAGGGTACTGGCAGGTGCAGCCGTTTGCGCCGCTCGACGCCAATGGAGTTCCAATCCCTACGGAATTGGTTTCTTATCCCGATAACTATAAGAATTTTATTAGAGGTAGCGCTATCACCACAACCAACAGCGTGGCGATTTCAAGTAGTAGTGACAGGGTGAATTACCGGCTTGGGGTATCCAATATGACTAACAAAGGGTTGGTTCCCAATTCGGATCTCCACAGGAATAACCTGACACTTGCAGCCGCATCTGAGGTCATGAAAGGGCTTACTGTAAGTACCGATATCAACTACACCCAGAACTGGGCCGATAACAGGCCGTCCACGCAGGAAAGGGGTGCCAATCCCCTACAATGGGCCGCATGGACGCCGCCCAACGTGGATATCCGTAAGCTCAAAGATTATAATCTCGGGGGAGGCGAAGTGCTTACCATAGGTGACGGCTGGGAGAATCCGTACTTTCTTGCTTATGGCATCAATAACAGTTTTAAGAGGAACAGGCTTATCGGCAATGTCTCCGCTACATGGGACATAACTCCCAAGTTGAGCCTTATGGGAAGATACGCATTGAACAGATCGGACGAAACAAGGGAAACGAAAATAGATCCGGGATATTCCGGTGAGCCCAATAATGGAGCGTACGGAATTGTAACCAGTGAAAGCACTGAAACCAACGCCGATATGCTGGCTACCTATAAGGACCGTTGGAGTGATTTCTCCCTTACGGCTTCTGTCGGTGGTAACCTCCTCTATTCCCGCTGGGCAAATGTGAGCAATTCTTCGAAGCCGGGATCGGGCTTAATTATCCCCTATTTATATACGATCCAGAATATTGAAAACACTTCGTTGAATTATTCAAATGCCCGCTACGAAAGAGCGATCAACAGTATATATGCAATGGCCAACCTGGGATGGAAAGATATGGCCTATCTTGACCTTACAATAAGAAATGACTGGTCCAGCACACTTCCAAAAGAAAACAGATCCTATTCTTATCCCTCCGCTTCATTGAGCCTTTTGCTGAATAATATGATCGATATGGGGCAGCATGTAAATCTTTTCAAAATAAGAGGGGGTATTGCCCAGGTAGGGAATGACACTTCTCCTTACAGCCTTTATGCCACCTATTATGATGCAGGACAATGGGGTGATGCGATCCGCCTCGGAAAACCGGGGGATCTCTTAAATCCGGTACTGCTCCCCGAAAAGTCGAAATCCTACGAACTGGGGATGGACCTGAAAATGTTCCATAACCGGTTGCGGTTCGAAGGAACCTGGTACCGGGCAGATAACCGTAATCAGATCCTTAGCGTACCGTTGGCAGGCTCGGCCGGATTCAACAGTATAAAGGTCAATGCCGGCCTGTTGCAGAGCAAGGGCGTGGAATTGATGCTTGGCATCACGCCTATTCAGACCAAAGATTGGACCTGGGATCTGAATGTGAATTTCACGAAGAATAAGACCTGGCTGCTCGAACTGTCGGAAGGAACCGATTTTGTGGAGTTCTGGAATGAAGCCAGGGTGAGGAATATTGCCTACGCAAAAGATAAATCCCAAGGCAGGGATGGGTTGATCGGTAACCTTTATACCCGAAAAATATTGAGGGTGACTGATAAGAATTCTCCTTATTACGGGTATCCCCTGTTGCCGGAGAACAGTGAAGATGCCGAATGGCAATCAGAAGACGACTATTCCAAGGTGGGCAATTATAACCCCAAGTTTATCATGGGGCTCCAAACCTCTATTACCTACAAAAATTTCACGTTGAGTATGACCTTCGACTGGAGATCGGGCGGACAATATGTGTCGCAGACCTGGCGGTACCTCACTGAGGGTGTTGTCTCAAACACATGGCTCAACCAATTGGTTACGCCTCCCGATGGAATGGGTGGTGCACCCAGCCAGGCACTTCGTGACTGGGTTGTAGCCAATGCCGATAGATTGATTTATACCAACAATCCAAGGCCTGTCGGTGGGCCCACCCCTGATTTCGGCGGATTTTACAACGATTTTTATACAGGTATCGGAGCATACGATGGAGTTTTTGCACCCGGTGTGTATGGCCGGTATGACGACAGCGGTAATTTTATCCTTACCAAGGAAAACCTTGGAAATGAAGGCACTGAATTCAGGCCCTATGTGATGAGTTATCCATGGGATATCGGGGAAGCGAATATTTTCGATGCAGACTACATAAAACTGAGGGAGATTTCGTTGAATTACAGGGTTCCCGACAAGGCAGCCCAGAAACTGCGGATGAGAGACCTGAATATTTCGGTATATAGCAGAAACATCATGCTTTGGGCCAAAAGTTCCGGTATGGGGATAGATCCTGAAAGAGCTTATCAATCGGGTAGTAATGGAGGATTTAAACAAGGTGTCGAACGTTTTAACGCAGAGCCTTGGGTTGTTCCGGTTGGGTTTAAATTAAGTTTTACTTTTTGATTGAAATAATGTCATGCATAAGTTAAAGAACAGTTTTATCATATTTTTAACACTGATGCTCGGGTTTGTAGTTTCATGCAAGGATTTGGATGAACTGAATATCAATCCGAATGGTGTTGATCCGGCAATCGCTGATCTGAATTTCCTGCTGCCCACAATCCAGACAAATGTAGGACAAACCGTTTATAATATTGGGTTTGGGACCTTCTCCGGAATTATGCAGCATACCCAGCAAACCGGTTGGTTTAGCGGTTATAATAATTACGATTGGACTACCCTTTCGCATAGCTGGAACAGTTATTACAGTATCCTGATGAATAACGATGAGTATTTCACAAAGTCAGTGGAGCAAAATAACGAATTCCACGAAGGCGTTGCCCGTATCATGAGGGCTTATGTCTTTGGCCTGATCACTGATATATGGGGTGATGCACCCTATAAGGATGCGCTTAAAGCCGAGCAGGGATCCGATCATTTTATGCCGGCTTTCGATCCGCAACAGGATATCTACCATGGAATCCTTGCCGATCTCGATACGGCCAATACACTTTTGTCGAAAACAGCCGGAGAATACCGTAATATTGTAGCCAAACAGGATGTGGTTTACAAAGGTGATGTCGCCAAATGGCAGAAATTTGCGAATTCACTTGCATTGCGCTATTATATGAGGTTACAGGCCAAAGAGCCTGCATTCGCGGAAGAAGGGATCAAGAGGATTGCGGGAGATCCGGCCAGATATCCGTTGATCAGGGTAGCCGGTGATGATGCCAATATCAGTTACCCCGGTACTTCAAAAGCGACATCCAATCCGTTAAATACGGTGTATGATGTGGATCCGGCAGGCGCTTATATGAGGGTGAAGATGGGAAAAACAATGGTCGATATAATGAAGGATTATGATGACCCGCGCCTTGGGGTATGGGCCAATAAGATTGCGGTCCCGCTGAAATTGGTTTCGGGAACAAATATTGACCAAGTGAATAGTAACGGTGAACGTGAAGTATCCCAGGATGTGGTAACCAAGTTTGAAAACGATTTTGGGATGAAAGTGGATTTTGATCCCGAATACGCCGGAGTGACCATTTCTCATCCGTATGTGCAGATATTCAATATGAACAATGCCAATGCGTCTCAGGGTACCGTGAATCCGTATGCCTCCCATCTGAACGACCGGTATACGAAGACTGCTGATCCTCTTGTACTGATGAGATTGATATCAGCAGCAGAGGTCAATTTGATCCTTGCCGAAGCGGCGTACAGGGGATGGATTGCCGGCGAACCGGCCGATTATTATGCTGAAGGTGTGAGGGAGTCGTTCAGAGCCTGGGGAGTAGACGCCCAATTCAGCGACTATATAGAGAACGCACCTTATGACGGGTTGGAAAGTATTATTGAGCAAAAGTGGATTGCCCATTGGACTACGGCGCAGGAAGCCTGGTTTGACTGGCGCAGGACAGGATTGCCGGCGCTGGAGACGGGTCCGGCGGCAGTACGAACAGTGTTGCCTGTCCGCTGGTATTACCATACCACTGATGAGATCAATAAAAACAGGGCAAATGCAGAAGCAGCCATCGAAAGACTGGAAGCGACACCCTATCAGGGTACAGACCAATCCAAGAACAGTGCCTGGTCTAAAATGTGGCTTTTGCAGGGAACAGGTAAACCGTGGTGATGATTTAGAGTAAAGAATAAAGAGTAAAGACTGGGAAATTGAAAACTTTTCATTTTTCACTATTAATTCTTAGTTATTCACTCTTAGTTCTTAGTTCTCAAAAATGTAATTATATGAAATTAAGCCAGATAAGTGTTTTATTATGCCTCTTATTGATAGAACCGGTTTTTGCAGGAAAAGCCGACCAGCCGGTGAAAGACGATCCTTACACGGTTCCGGTATCAGTCAAGTATACATTATCCCCGAAATGGAAAGATCTCCACTTCAAGAAAGTTGTAGCAGACGGGGATAACAGCATTTTTATATTGACCGATGCCGGCCTGTTCCGCGATTTTCCGGGGGAAGTCATTTCCAAGGATCTCCGGTATGCTTCGCTGGCAGACAAGCATCCTGTGGATATTTGTATCCAGGAAGGGACTGGTTACCTCTATTATCTTTATCCCGACCGTTTTCTTACCAATAAACACGCCGGTACAATATGTGGCCTGTTGCCTGAAAACCAATATAGCCACATTGCAGTAAATGGTGATGATGATGTGCTATTGATAGGAAAGCAAGGAGGCGTCTTGTATAACCGGGGCAGGAAAATAAGAGAGCTGGATGTGCCACAGGGTGGATTTGTCAGGTTGTATGTATCGGACAATCAATTTTGGTATTTATCTGCTACGGGTATCTATTGGCTCAAGGACGATAAATGGATAAAAATCCATTCTGGTAATAGTATGACCGCGATAGCGTTCAATGGCGACAAGATCGCGGTGGGCACAACGGATGGCTATTTTGTGATCGACCGGAGCGGAAAAATCATTGAACCTCACAATAATAGGCTTCCTGTTCCCGTTATTACCAATATGTTGACGGTGGATGGTAAATATTGGTTCGCCACCGAGGGAGGTGCTTTTGTAAAACAACCGGAACGGTTCGACTATTTCGCCTCTGAACGTTGGCTCGATCAGGACAAAATCGTGGATATGGCTGCCGATAACAAGGGGAACCTATACTTTTTAACCCCGACCGGATTGAATAAGGTGCAGTTCGTACAGGAAACCCTGGCTGAAAAAGCGGAGTTCCTGCAGGATAACCTGCGCAAATATCATCTCCGCTATGGTTTTTCATCTGCTTCACGGTTGGTCGACCCCGACGATCCCACCACCATGCGCCTCGATGATGATGATAATGATGGCTTATGGACTTCATTCTATCTGGGAAGCCAGGCGTTCCGTTATGCCGTCACCAAAGAAGAAAAGGCCAAAGAATATGTATGGGAGTCGTTCGAGGCTTTTGAGAGGCTGTTGGTTATCCATCCCATTACGGGATTTTCGGCAAGGACATTCGAACGGACGGGCTATATTGCCGGAGATACGGTTCCCTGGAGGCCTGCACCCGATAAGAACTGGTGGTGGAAAGGAACTACCAGTACCGATGAGTTTGTCGGCTATCTGTTTGTTACGTCGGTGATAGACCAGTACGTGGCACAAACGCCGGAAGAGAAAAAACGGGTAGCCGACTACATCGACGCCATTATGACCCATATCATCACCAATGATTATTATTTTATAGATTATGATGGTCAACCCACGCTCTGGGGAAGATGGAATCCCGATTATGTGAACTCATTCGCTACCACGCAGTTCGACCGCAGGCTGAACAGCACGCTGACCATTACGGGGCTCCAACTGGCCTATAAGCTGACAGGGAAAGAGATCTATAAGACAGAGGCTTTTCGTTTGATGGAAAAGCATGGATATCTCGATAATATGAAAATATCCATGGCTAATATCCGGTTTACTTCCGGATTCCAACACGATGGAATCACCATGGGAGAGGACTGGAACCATTCCGATGATGAGATGGCATTCCTCACCTACTGGGTGTTATATCATTATGCTTTCAATGATGATCTAAAACAGGAATATGCGGAGATGATACGCGACCATTGGGAAATTGAAAAGCCTGAACGCAATGCCCTCTGGAACCTTTTGACCTATGGTACTTCAGGTGATATGGACTTGGAATCCACCATCTGGTATTTGCAAGGCTTTCCCAAAGACCGTAACCGTTACGTGATAAAAAACTCGCACCGGAAAGACCTGGAATTCCTGCCGAAAGATATCCACACCAATTTCAGGGAGCAGACAACGACCGAACTTATTCCTAAAAGGGAACGCCCCATGAACCGGCATAATAATAATGAGTTTATTATTGACGGGGGGCGGGGAGCGCACCAGCAACTTACCGGCGATGAATATCTGTTGCCCTACTGGATGGCGCGTTTCCTGAATGTGATTTATTGATTTACTGATCCCGATAAATCGAGATAACTTGTCCCGACAAGCCGGGAAGTTATGATGATTCAACAACTCAACAACCAAATAATTGATTATAAGATGAAACGGAATTTATTTGTTTTTTTAATTGCTATTTTTTGCTTTGTTGTAAGTTATGCGCAACAAGCTGTTACACCTGAAACGGCACTCAATGCCTATGTGCATAATGATGACCCTACCTGGGGATGGGAAGTGCGGAACACATACCAAATGGATGATACAAAGGTTTATTCCTTGTTGTTTATTTCTCAGAAATGGCATGGCATGCTGTGGAAGCATGAATTGATTATCTTTGTCCCGGAGTCTGTAAAACAGGATGGCGCACTCTTGTTTGTTGACGGAGGCTCGGTAAGCGATGGCATTCCGAGATATGCAAAGGAGGACAATGCTTTGTTTATGTTCCTGTCTGCCCTGGCTAACCGCAACAACGCCCTTGTGTGTGTGTTGAAACAAGTACCTAATCAGCCCCTTTACGGTGACTTGAAAGAAGATGCATTGATCTCCTATACGCTCAATGAGTTCAGGAAAGACAACGATTACTCCTGGCCGTTGTTGTTCCCGATGACGAAAACTGCCTACAAAGCCATGGATGCGGTACAGGAATTTGCCACTCAGCTGTTGGATCAAAAGATAAACCGTTTTCTTGTCTCTGGGGCATCGAAACGTGGATGGACCACCTGGCTCACAGGAGCGCTCCAGGATCCCCGTGTGGTGGCAATTGCACCCATGGTAATCGAAATGCTCAATATGCCGGCCAGTCTCGACTACCAGAAGCAGATCTATGGAGAATACAGTGAAGAGATCAATGATTATGTCAAGCTGGAAATTCCGCAGGCAATGCATAGTGAATTTGGGAATGCCGTCGTGCAGATGATAGATCCTTATTCCTATCGGGATAAACTGACAATGCCCAAAATGATTTTTATGGGGACAAACGATCCCTATTGGACCGTTGACGCCATTAAGCATTATATCAACGGTATCCCCGGGCATAACCTGTTGCATTACGTTCCTAATGCCGGTCATGGTTTGGGAGATAAGGTACAGGCTTTTGGAGCGCTCAGTTCATTTTTCGCGCATATGTTGAACAAGACGGATTATCCTACCTGTGAGTGGAACCTGACGGGGAAAGGTAAAAATATTGACCTGAAAGTAAAAGCCTCTCCTGATAACTTGGTAGGGGCTACCCTATGGGAATCGGTTTCAGACAGCAGGGATTTCCGTAAAGCTACCTGGACTAAAAGTGATATACAGCTTAATGCCAAGAACAGGTCGGCTGTCGACATAAGGATCCAATATCCGAAAAAAGGATTCCAAGCCTTTTATGTGGATCTGGTCTATAAAGATCCCTATGGTGACGAGTATACGGTCAGTACACGGACCTTTGTCTCGGATAATAAAAAAGTATTTGTAGAGTAATTGCTGATTTTTAGAAACTGTTTTGAATTTTTTCATCAATTGTTTTTTAGTAATTTTCTGATGGATTTGGATTTTCATTTATTGAAATGTAGCGGGCTACTTGAAAGAAATGAAAATTCGAAGGCGCAAAAAAGGGCAAAAAACAAGATGAAAGAGTGAAAAAATAAGTGTAAAATAATTACTCGTAAAATTCAAAACAGTTTCTTAATTAATATATAAATCAAAAGTGATGAGAGGAATTCTTATACTGGGTTTATTGTTTTTTATAGGAAGCCTACCCGCCCAGACGTTGGCAGAACGTCTGGGATATAAAAAAACGGATAAACTGCTAATTATCAACAATGACGATGCCGGTATGTGCCATGCTGCCAATACCGCTACGATTGAAGGAATGGAGAATGGGTTTATCAGCTCGGCTACCATCATGATGCCCTGTTCCTGGTCGAATGAGATCGTAAAGTATGCGAAAGAAAATCCGGATAAAGGATTTGGTGTACATCTCACATTGACCTCGGAATGGAAGAACTACAGATGGGGTACGGTAGCGCCGCGCAATGAAGTCCCGGGGTTATATGACGAGCAGGGATATATGTGGAAAGGTGTAATGGAAGTATATAAATCCTCCAATACCGAAGAAGCCTTGATTGAAGGCAAGGCACAGATCCGTAAGGCGTTGGATGCAGGGGTACCGGTCACCCATATCGACTCCCATATGGGAACCTATCAGTATTCACCGGACTATATGTACGTCTACCTGCAATTGGCAGAAGAGTTTAACCTGCCGGTGCGTATGCCGTCGCAATCCACACTGGACAATATGGGAGCACCTTCTTTCAGGGATATCTGTAAGGAGAAAGGAATTATTCATCCCGATTACTTTATTCACGAGGAGCTGCAAAACTACAAAACAGAAAATCTGGAGGAGTTCTGGACAGAGTATATTAAGCATATACAGCCCGGAGTGACGGAAATTTATATTCATGCGGCCACGGAAGGAGACGAGATACGGGCGATCACCGGTTCCGCTCCCAAACGCATAAAGGAATTGGAATTTTTTACCAGTGACCGGTTCAGTCAATTGATTGAAAAAGAGGGTATCATTGTTATCAGTTACCATCCCTTGTTTGAATTGCAAAGAAAAAAATGAAAATAATAAAAATCATAGGGATCTTGTTGCTGGTGTTACTTCTCCTGGTCTGTATTTACAGTTACACCAATATGCGCGACCGTCATCCGGGATATAGTATCGACCTGAAAATCGAAAGTAAGGAACCGGGAGTCATGCGTGCCGGCTTTGCCGCGGTTACGATCACGCCTGAGTATATGGAACCGTGGAACGATGTGGACAGCAATGCACGTTATGAGCCGAAGAAAGGAGATACCTATGAGGATCTGAACGGAAACGGGAAATTCGATACCTACTGGATCGCCGGTTTCGGAAACAGGGTTGCTGCACAGGGTGTGCATGACGATCTATGGGCGCGTACGATGGTGCTGGATGATGGCAATACCCGCCTTGCAGTGGTAGCAGTGGATGTGATCGGTATGTTTCACCCGATGGTAATCGATATCCGGAAAATGCTGCCGGAAGAAGCAGGCATCACCTATCTGGTGATTACATCCACCCACACCCACGAAGCCCCGGATCTGCTGGGACTTTGGGGTAAGTCACCCTTCAAGAGCGGTGTGGACAAAGAGTGGAAAGAGTATATAAAGAAACGGGTAGTCCAATCTGTCGTGGAGGCCGTGGATGCATTGCGTCCTGCCCATTTCCGTTTTTCCCAAAACCTCACGGAGGGGATGGTGACGCTGAAAGACACGCGTGAACCTTATGTCTTTGACGAAGGCCTCAGAATGATGCAGGTCACCGATGCCGAAACCTCACAAACGCTTGGGACACTGATCCAATGGGCCAACCATCCCGAAACATTGTGGAGTAAAAACCTGCTTATCTCCTCAGATTTTCCCCACTATCTGAGGGAAGCCGTCGAGAAAGGGGTCTATTACGGAGACAGCCTTGTCAGAGAGGGGGTCGGCGGCGTTGCCCTTTATGTAAACGGGGCATTGGGTGGATTAATGACTACCCATGCCAGCATGGAGGTACATGATCCGTTCCGCGATACGGTGTATGTAGATCCGTCGTTCGATAAGATACGTGCCCAGGGAGATACCCTTGGATTGATCATACTCCGTACGATGGAGGAAAAAGCTGTTGAAGTGAGAGAAACCGGGATCAACCTACGCGCGAAGACGTTCGAACTTCCCCTGAAAAATAAGCTGTTCCGCCTTGCTGCCGCTATCGGGATAATGGATGCGGATATGACCGGATGGATGAAAAAGCGTACCGAAGCTGCTGTATGGAGCATCGGGCCGGCCGGTTTTATCACTTTCCCGGGAGAACTCTATCCCGAGATATTGAACGGGGGAGTAGTGGCCTTACCCGGCCGGGATTTTCCGGTTGGTCCTCAGGAAACGCCACCTCTACGTGACCTGATGCAGGGAGAGTTCCGTTTTGGCATTGGTCTTGCCAATGACGAGATCGGGTATATAATTCCCAAAAGCCAGTGGGATGTGAAGGAGCCGTACGTATACCGGGACAAGCCCTACTACGGTGAACAGAATTCGCTCGGTCCCGAGACTGCGCCACTTTTATATAGAGAATTGCGCCAACTTCTGGAGGAGTTACCTGTTACTCCCCCACTCTCTTCTGTGATCGAACAGGCGAGGGATGCACTGTTGGAACGGATTATTTCCGAAGTTCCGGCAGGGAAACTGAATGAGTTGACCCACCGGCAACTGTCGCGAATGATCACTGAAGAGGAGAAAGAGATCTTCTCCAACGATCATTGGCGTTTTACAGTCGATGCTCCCGCCCTGGTATCGGTGATGCGTCATAAGGGACAGGAAATCGTTCCTTTCTGGCTGGAGGAAAAGGGATTCCACAAGACCGATATGTCGGTATCCAACGAAAATTACGACTATGAAGTATGGCAAAAGGAGTTTCCTGCCGGAGAGATTAACCTCGGGATCAACGGATTTGACCTGCACCGGGTGGTCTATTTTGTGACGATCGGTCCGGTTGCCGGAAATCAGATGCCAAAAATTTTGCATCATTCCCCCGACAGATGGAAAGTGATCCCGATGGAAAAAGGAGCTTATACCTATAACGACTGGGATGAATTGGTGATAGAACAACTGCCCGAAGAGCTTGAAGGGCATATTCTCTTTACCACTATACGGGGACGTGCACGTGAAGCTGCTATATTGAATTCTTTTCGGGAGACAGCCTATCCTGCATCACCTGAAGCGGATCAGATTGTACTGACCTGGTGTGATGATCCGGCTGCTACACAGGCGGTCCAGTGGAGAACCGATACTTCGGTCGATAAAATGACGATTCGTTATAGGAGTAAAGAGAGTGATAAGCAGGAATTCTCGGAGGCACCGGCTTCACAACAACTGCTTAGCGATAAGTATATCCACAACAACCCCGTTGTAAAACATTGGGAAGTAAATATTACAGGGTTACAGCCTGATACTGAGTATAGTTATCAGATATATAATGCGGATAGCGGGAAAGAGAGTCCGGTTTATACATTCCGTACAGCACCCGGGGAAAAATCGTCATTCACCTTTATCCATCTGGGTGATACCCATAACGACGATATCGTGGAAACGGTGCTGAAACAGGCAGTGAAAGAAGTGCCGGATGCCGCATTCCTGGTACATTCGGGAGACCATGTAAATACCGGGTTGTTCAGGGACCTATGGGATAAATATCTACATTCCGGAAGGGATGTTTTTCCCCGATTCTCTTTTGTTCCCACTCTGGGCAACCACGACAGCCAGGATGGCTTGCCGCCTACGCTTTATACGCAACTGTTTATGTTGCCTCAAGACAAAGCCTGCGGCCTCTCTCCTGGACGCAATTATACTTTCTCCTACGGGGATGCACGTTTTTTTATGATCGATGCTACAGGTGATGTAGAGAAGATCGCCTGCTGGCTGGAAAAAGAACTCAGACAGACCAAAGAGAAGTGGAAAATAGCTGTCACCCACTTTCCTCCTTATGTGGAGGATAACTCCTACCCCGACATACGCAAATCATGGTGTTCACTGTTCGACCAATATCGGGTCGATCTGGTATTGTCGGGACATATCCATCAGTATTTCCGCTCCTACCCCATTTATAATGAGCAGGTTGTAACTGACCCGAAGAACGGAACGATCTATCTCTCTTCGGTAGTGGTCGAACCTCGCAAACCTGAACCGCCATCCGAAAAGTACAATGAAGTGTATGCCAATAAGGGAGGATTGTTTCAGGTTATCCGTGTCGATACCAATACCCTCAATTTTATATCCAAACGATTTGACGGCACGATCATAGATCAGTTTTCACTCAGGAAATAAATAATCAAACAATAAAGAGATGCGCTACAACAGACTTTATTCTACAATACAGGCTATCTCTGTCAGACTATTCTTTTGCTTCGTTGCATTTTCTTTCATTGCAGCTTCTCCTTATCCTGACAGAGTGGTATTAACCTGGGCGGGGAATCCATCCAACTCCCAGGCTGTCACCTGGAGGACGGATCGCTCCGTGCAACGCGCGCTGGCACAGATTGCCGTGGCAGAAGAGAATGGACATGATATCAGGCCTACTGAGATAGAAGCGACAACCACAACATTTAGCAGTGAATTGGGTGGAGAGGTCTGTTACCATAGTGTGAACTTCACGGGACTGCTTCCCGGAACCACTTATACATATCGGGTAGGGGATGGGGATGTATGGACTGAATGGTTTCATTTCAGGACTGCTTCCCCCAACCCGGAACCCTTTTCATTTATTTACTTCGGCGATGCGCAGGCAGATATTAAAACTTATTGGTCACGCGTTTTCCATCAGGCCTTTCGACATGCTCCCTATGCGGCATTCACGCTTCATGCCGGAGACCTCATTAACAGGGCCGAAAATGATGATCAATGGGGTGAATGGTTCAATGCCCCGGGATGGGTGAATGCTTCTGTGCCGGTAATTGCCACTCCCGGAAATCATGAGTATTTTTATGAAGGAAGGGGAGAGAAGAATGACAGAAAGTGGACCACTAAAGAAGGGGATACCATACGGGTACGTATTGAGGAAGAGATAAAAAGAGATGCTGAAGGAGTAGAAACCGGTTCAACAATCAGGGCACATAGTGCGGATGGCAAAACAGGCGTTATACAGCTTGATGCCAAGAGCCGGATTATTGGTACTGATAAGGGTATCCGTGCGATGACCGGATACCGGGAAAAAGAGTTGGCAGGGGTCAAAGCGAACCAGAGTCCGCTGCAAGACCGCTATGCCGAACCCGGTTCACCACGTTTAAGTAGCTTCTGGCAGCCTCAGTTCACTTTCCCCCAGAATGGACCCGAGGGAGTAAAAGAGAGTTGTTATTATATCGATTACCAGGGAGTACGGATCGTTTCACTCAATTCGAATGAAAAAGAAGAAGAGCAGCTCGAGTGGTTGCGGGAGGTACTTTCCAACAATCCGCATAAATGGACAATCATTACCTTTCATCATCCGGTCTTTTCTCCGACATTAGGTCGTGACAACCCGGAATTACGCAGTTTGTGGAAACCGGTATTGGATGAGTTTAAAGTCGACCTGGTCTTGACGGGGCATGATCATACCTATGCCCGCACCCATTCCGAAGGGACTGCATATATTGTCTCCGTCAGTGGACCGAAACTATACCATCTCGACAAGCAGGAATGGATGCATCGATCCGCCGAGAAAATACAGTTATACCAGATTATCCGGATAGACTCCGGCGAGCTGACCTATGAGGCGTATACCGCTACGGGGAGGTTATATGACAAGTTCACGCTCAAAAAGCAGGAAGGTGGAAAAAATAACCTGATGGAGGAGATAACAGATACAATTATGTCAAAATAAATAGAGGGAGATATAATCCTATGAAGTTAAGTCATATTATCATTACGTTGGCAGGCCTTTTCTTTTTGTGGTCCTGTACGCAGAAAAGCACGATTGAAGAACTGGTTTTGACCGATAACTGGTATATCCATTCTGCTGAGGGATTGGATCAGGATGGAGAGACATTATCTGTCTCTCCGGTGACGGATAACTGGATACAAACATCTTTACCCGCCACGGTGTTAGGGGCATTATGCAATGCAGGCGTATACGAAGATCCCTTTTTTGGTATGAATCTGGAAGAGATACCGGTTGAGCAGTTCAAAAAACCGTGGTGGTACCGGACCTCTTTCGACCTGACAGGGTTCGATCCGGAGAAAGAACAGACTAAGTTGCTGCTGGACGGCATTAATTACAGCGCCAATGTATGGCTCAACGGCCACCTGATCCTTTCGGCAGACAGTGCTTTCGGAGCCTTCCGACAGTTTGCCTGTGATGTCACCCCTATCGCTTTGGAATCGGGAAATAATCTGGCTATCGAGATATTGCCTCCGCAGCCGGGTGATTTCTATATGGGGTTTGTCGACTGGGCACCTGTCCCACCCGACCATAACATGGGTGTGTACCGGCCGGTAAGGATCAAGCGGAGTGGAAAGGCTTCAATCGACCGTCCTTTTGTGATAACCGATGTGAACACCGAAACATTGGATGAAGCCACCCTGTCCATTTCGGCAGAACTGACCAATCATCATTCCGAACCAAAAAAAATGACCCTGGAAGCCAGGATAGAAAACAGTGTGGTCAGTGAGACTTTTACTGTGGAACCGGGTAAGATCTTTCTGGCCGAACTCGGCCCTGAAAAATTCAAAGAGTTGACCATAAAGAATCCCCGTCTCTGGTGGCCAAACGGACTGGGAAATCCGGAAATGTACACCATGCATCTGTCGCTGAAAGAGGGGAATACGCTCTGCGACACGGCGACGGTCCGCTTCGGTATCCGTACCATAGATACCTATCTCAATGAACAAAACGTACGGGGATATAAAGTAAACGGAAGGGAAGTGCTGATCAAGAGTGCCGGTTGGGTAGATGACCTCTTTCTTCGTGATAACACCCGTAGTAACAGGGCGCAGATACGCTACGTAAAGGAAATGAACCTTAATTCTCTCCGGTTTGAAGGCTTCTGGGGGACGAGCCGGGAGATATATGACCTCTGCGACGAAAACGGTATCCTGCTGATGGTCGGATGGAGCTGCCAATGGGAATGGCCCGATTACCTCGGCCTGGAGATGGAGGTTCCGGAAGAGGATGAGAATATTCCCATCAATGAAGGGGTCGATAAATATGGCGTGAAAATCACTCCTGAAGAAGAACAATTGTTATCGGATATGTTCAGGGATCAGCTGTTGTGGCTGCGTAACCACCCCTCTATTTTTGTCTGGGCGGTGGGTAGCGATGCCATGCCTAAGCCCTCATTGGAAAAGAAATACGCCGAGACAATGGAGAGGTATGACAAAAGCCGTTCGTTACTGGTCTCTGCCGGTGATTTTACCAGCGAGCTCTCCGGGGTAACGGGGATGAAGATGAACGGGCCTTATGAATACGTCCCTCCCGTCTATTGGTTCGAAGATAAAAAACTGGGGGGCGCTTTCGGGTTCAATACAGAAACAGGTCCCGGACCGCAAATACCCCCGATAAGCAGTATCAGGAAAATGATCCCCGAAGAATATCTTTGGCCGCCATTGAACGAGATGTGGGATTATCACTCGGGACGGAAGGACTTCAACAGTGTGAAAGTCTACCTGAATGCGTTAAACAAAAGATACGGCACACCGGAGAATCTGGAAGAACTGGCCATGAAGGCACAATGGGCGAATTATGAAGCCATCCGGCCGATGTTCGAGGCATTCGTCGTAAACCGTCCGGTAGCAACGGGAGTGGTGCAATGGCAGTTGAATTCAGCCTGGCCGGAATTTTACTGGCAACTTTACGATTGGTATTTAATGCCTACCGGCGCCTATTTCGGCACAAAGAAAGCATGTCAACCCATCAATATCATTTACAACTACCATGATAGGAAAATATATGTTTCCAACGATATATTGGGTGATATTACCGAACATACGGTCAGGGCAACATTGTACGACAGTCAGTCCAAAATAATATTCGAACAGGGGAAAAAGTTATCTGTAAAAGAGAATACATCCGTCGTTTTTGCCGAATTACCGGAACTACCCGGTAAAAAAGGAACCTATTTCCTGAACTTAACCTTGCATGACAGTCAGCACAAGCTGGTTGCCGACAATTTTTATTGGTTGTCGGGTCAGGAAGACCAGATGGATTGGGATCAATACTATTGGTTCTATACTCCCCAAAAGCGATATGCCGATTTCCACGAGTTGAATAACCTACCTCAGCCGCAGGTGGGCGCTACAAAGAAAGTGTACAAAGAGGGCGACGAATGGGTTGTAGAGGTAGAATTGAGCAATACCAGCAAGAATATCGCATTCAGCATAGAACTGTTATTAGTAGATAATCAGACAGAAAATCCGATACTTCCGGTGTATTGGAGTGATAATTATGTATCTTTGGTGAATGATGACACAAAAACGGTTACGGCTCGCTGTAGTCTGGCTGATGCAATATCTGAACCTTCGGTAATTATACAGGGAATAAATGTAGAACGGATAAAAAAATAACAGATTGGCTGCCATGTATAGACCTAAGATCATGAATAAATGGGATGCAGTATTAAAAATCTGTATTGCTTTACTGTGTATACCCTCAACTCTTTATGCCGGTGAGATCGATCTCTCCGGCAGCAGATTATTTGTGTCGCCTTCTATCAAATCCCCAGTCAAGGAAACTATCATCCGGGTTCTGCAGGAAGAGGTCCGCAAGCGTACGGACATCCATTTAGGCATAACCGATGGCTGGAGTGGCTCACCCGTTATTGCCTTGGCGCTCTCCTCGGATGGGGTATTGAACGGTAAACCACTTCCTGAAAAGACTCGATTATCCTTACAGGCCGAATCATTCAGTGTCGTGGTAGAAGAAGATAACTCCCATCCGATTGTCTGGCTTATCGGGGCGGATGAGCGTGGGGTTTTGTTCGCTACAGGACATCTGCTGCGTACATCATTGCTTGCCGACAAGCAGATATTGTTCGATTCTTCAAACGCCATACAAAGCGCACCGGAGTATCCTGTCAGGGGACATCAATTGGGCTATCGCAATACCGCCAATTCTTACGATGCATGGACAAAGGAGCAGTATGAGCAATATATCCGGGAGTTGGTCATTTTCGGGACAAACTGTATTGAGACCATTCCTTTTGACAATACGCCCAGTCCCCATATGAAACTATCCAAGGAAGAGATGAACCGGCATATAAGTACCATATGCAAAAATTATGGCATTGATTATTGGGTCTGGACACCGGCTAATGTGGATCTGTCGGATGAAAGCCTGTTCCGTACGGAAGTGAAAAAACACAGTGATTATTACAGGGAGTGTCCGCATCTGAGCCATGTCTTTGTGCCGGGCGGTGATCCGGGAGATAATCATCCGCGGTATGTGATGCCTTTCCTAAAAGCGATTGCCGCTGAGCTGGAGAAGTACCACCCCCGGGCAGGTGTCTGGGTTTCATTGCAGGGTTTCAGCGATGAGCAGATCGATTATTTTTACCATTACCTGGAGACAGAAAATCCTGATTGGTTGCGGGGAGTAGTAAGCGGTCCGGGTAGCCCTCCCCTGTCCGACACGCGCTATCGTCTGCCAAAGAAATATATGCATCGCCATTATGCCGATATTACCCATACTGTCCGTTGCCTCTACCCCACCCTCCGATGGGATCAGGCGTTTGCCCTTACGTTGGGTCGTGAGCCGGTCAACCCACAGCCGTTTTACTATGCCGGATTACATGACCGGTATGCCCCTTTCACCGATGGCTTCCTCACCTACTCCGACGGGGCACATGATGATCTGAACAAGTTTATCTGGAGCCGGAAAGGATGGAGTATGGAGGAAGATGCCACTGGCATTACGGAACAATACGTACGGTTCTTCTTTGGCACCAAACCCGATGATCGTGTAGCAGACGCCATACTGGGATTGGAACGCAACTGGGACGGCCCGATAGAGGCAAACGGGGGGATAGAGATGACTTTCCTGCGCTGGCAGCAATTTGAGGAGGCCTATCCCCGCTTACAAAACGACTGGCGCTGGCAGATGCTGCTTCTCCGCGCTTATTATGACACTTATACCAAGAGGCGGAAGTTATACGAACAAGGGTTGGAACAGGAAGCCAATAAATTGCTCGGGCAGGCCCCGGAAATGGGTGCTGCCAAAGCGATGAAACTGGCTTTGGAGAAAGTGAATGAAGCCGACCTGGTAAATATTGCCCCTTCGTTGAGAAAGAAGATCGATGATTATTGTGATGCGTTGTATCACTCGATAGGTTTGCAGACAAGTGTGGAAAAATATCAGGCCAGCGGGGCTGAACGAGGCTGTGTCCTCGATTTCATGGACTATCCGCTGAACAACCGCTGGTGGTTGTCCGACCAGTTTGAAAAGATCGGACAAATGGAAACCGAAGCCGAAAAACTTTCGGCTTTAGAAGTGATCGCCGGATGGGAAAATCCCGGGAAGGGGAGCTATTACGATAACATATCGAATATCAGCCAGAGTCCGCGGGTAAAGACAACGGTCTATGATGCTACCGATGTGGCCTGGTGGGATCGTGGAAAGAGCCGTAAAAGGCTATCTACCCAGTTATTCCAGAACTTCCCGCAACTCCTGTATGAGGATCTTGATCCGAAAGCACGTTACCTGATCCGTATAGCCGGATATGGCGATGCATTGCTCAGGGTGGATGGGGAGCGTATATCCCCTACCCTCTACAATAAGGAGCTGGAGGAATTCAAAGAATTTCCCATAGATAGGCGATTTTTTCAGGACGGTAAGCTGGAAGTATCCTTTGATGAACCGGAAGAGTCTCACCTGAACTGGCGTCAATATTCTAAGGTTTGTGATATCTGGCTTATAAAGATATATTGATTAAAATCTTATTAGCAGTAAACTATAATCAATTAACAACATAAATTATATGCGTCATGGAAAATAGAAGGGAGTTTATTAAAAAAGTATCGGCCGGGGTAGCTGCTGTGGCCATAGGTAGTAAGGGTTTTGATCTGGGTGCCAGGAGTTATGCCCATATCCCCGGGGCTAATGATAAGATCCGGGTAGGTGTTGTCGGTTTTTCCGACAGGTTCAGGAGTTCGCTTTTACCCAGCTTTATGAACCATGCCCGGGAATTGAATTTCGAGCTGGTAGCACTGTCGGATATCTGGAACCGCCGTCGTGAGGAGGGAAGAGCCTATATCAAGGAAAAAACCGGATGGGATGTCGCCCTGTGCCGCAATAACGAAGAACTGTATGACCGGAACGACATTGATGCGGTCATTATCAGCACCGCAGATTTCCAGCACGCCCTGCATCTGGTGGAGGCAGCAAAAGCGCGCAAGGATGCCTATTGCGAAAAACCGTTTGCGGAAACCATGGATGATGCCAATGCCGCATTAAAAGCCTGTAAGGAAAGCGGTATCGTGGTGCAGATAGGATCACAGCGCCGTAGTGGGGCAAATTACCATGCTGCCCATGATTATATCCAATCCGGAAAATTCGGTGATATCGTGATTGCCGAGATGTGCTGGAACGTGAACCAACCGGGCCGTTGGAGAAGGCCGGACTTATGTGCTTCTATCCGGGAGAGCGATGTGGACTGGAACCGCTATCTGATGAACCGTCCCAAAGTGGCGTGGGACCCACGCAAATATCTTGAATATCGCCTCTTCTGGCCCTATTCGTCGGGCATACCGGGACAATGGATGTGTCACCAGATCGACACGGTACACTGGTTCACCGGCTTCCCCTACCCGCGCAGCGTGGTATCCAACGGAGGGATTTACCAGTGGAAAGACGGCCGTACCAACGCCGATACGCTGACCTCGGTATTCGATTACGGGCCGCTGGATGATCAGGAGAAGGGTTTCCAGGTGGTTTATTCGTCCCGTTTCAGTAATTCTGCCGGGGGTACAAAGGAACTTTACTATTCGAACGGCGGGATGTTGAACCTGGATACCAACGAAATTACTCCCGAGGGCGGGCTGCGTGAGCGTGAGGCATCAGCCATGGGATTAAAGGCCAACCTGCTCGACAAGTTCACATTGCCGAGCGTTACCGTGGAAGCGGAAGCCAATACGGGAGGCGATCCCCTCACATCCGCCCATATGCGTAACTGGATGGAGTGTGTCAGGGCGAAGAATGTGGCCACCAACTGCCCGGTGGAAGCAGGGCATAGCCACACTATTGCCTGTGCCATGGCTAACGCCGCCTACCGGACAGGTATGCGTGCGGTGTACGATCCGGCAACACAACAGATCATGGCTGGAGGTAAGATGTTTAAGTACTAAATAATATTGCCTTATGAAGCTTTTTTATTACAGTATGGTACTGATATGCCTTATGCTTGGAATGACCTCTTTTTCCAACACTTATGAGCCGGAATTTGCTGTGTGTACAAGTGTATCCAATTATCCGTTGCTTAAAGCGACAGGGTATCAGTATGTCGAATCAAATGTGGCATACCTGATGCCTGATAAAAGTGATGCTGAGTTTCAGGAACATCTGGATGAAATAAAGAGATTAAATGCCAGAGTTATTTCCTGTACCAGTTTTATTCCGGGCAGTTTGCCACTTATCGGCCCTGAAGCCAAACAGGATGAGGCGGTGGTATGGGCCGACTCCGCTCTGCGTAGGGCCGGGATGGCAAATATTCCCTATATCGTTTTCGGAAGCGGAAAAGCCCGTAATGTACCGGAGAATGTCAGTAAGGGACAAGCTACGGAGCAGTTTATCGCTTTTTGTAGAAAGATTGCTCCATTAGCCAAGAAATACAATGTGACCGTGGTTATCGAGCCTTTGAACAGGGCAGAAACCAATCTGGTCAATTCCCTGGAGGAAGGCGCCCGTATCGTGGAAGCGGTCAATCATCCCAATTTGAAGTTACTATGTGATATATATCACATGATGCGGGAAGATGAGCCGACTTCGGAAATAGTGAAGTATGGCAAATATATCCGCCATTGCCATATTGCCGAAAGAGAAGAACGCACTTCTCCAGGGACCAAAGGGGATGACTTCAGGCCCTATTTCAAGGCATTGAAAGAGATTGGTTATAAAGGATGTGTCTCTATTGAGTGCAGGTGGAAAGACCTGCCGCAGGAGATCCAGCCGGCGCTCTCCTATATGCAGGAGCAGTTCCGATCGTTATAAGTTTTTGACCGAATTTATTTACGAAACTTGAATCATTAATAAAGAAAAATTAAATATTATCGTATGAAACCGACATGTTTAAAATAATCATTAGACATCCGAAGGGAATGATTATTTTAAATATCAAAGGTTCCATACACCGAAATATAAAAAATAAAATAATCGTATGAAAAAAATTCATTTATTGCTTCTTATTGTTTTATCGATATTCTTTGTACAATGTGCATCTACAGGTAATAAGACCGAAGAAAAGGCTGCCCCGCAGATAAAGAACGTGATTGTGATGATTGGAGACGGAATGGGTGTCAGCCAGGTGTATGCGGGATTGACGGCAAATAAGGGGACACTTTTTCTGGAACAGTGTCAATTCGTAGGTTTCTCAAAGACCTATTCTGCAAGCAGCTATATAACCGATTCTGCCGCAGGCGGTACAGCCATCGCATGCGGAACCAAAACAAAGAACGGTGCTATTGGAGTTGATGCGGACGGGAATCCGGTTAAATCGATGCTGGAGTATGCAGCTGAAAACGGTTTGTCTACTGGGGTTGTAGTGAGTTGTGCCGTTACCCATGCTACGCCGGCATCATTTGTTGCCCACCAGCCTAGTCGTAAAATGGAAGAGGAGATCGCAGTCGATTTTGTGAATTCTGATCTTTCGGTCTTTATTGGAGGAGGGAAGAAATACTTCGATGGTCGCTCTGATAACGAGAATCTGCTTGATAAACTGTCTGCAAAAGGTTTCCAGATTGCTTTCAACCTGGACGATATCAAGAAAGTCGGCTCGGGTAAACTGGCAGGTCTGGTAGCAGACGAACATCCGGCTCTCTATCCTGAAAGGGGGGAATTCCTTCCCGAAAGTGTACAGGCGGCTATCAATCTTCTGAAAAACAATGACAAAGGTTTTTGTCTGATGGTGGAAGGTTCCCAAATCGATTGGGCTTGCCATGCGAATGATAAGGATGCCACTATCAGTGAAATGCTGGATTTCGACCGGGCTATTAAAGTGGCTTTCGATTATGCGGACCAGGATCCCAATACGCTTGTCATCATTACCGCAGACCATGAGACAGGAGGCATGTCGCTTACAGGAGGTGACCTGTCGACCGGGGAAGTAGAAGCCAATTATGGTACAAAAGGGCATTCCGCCGTGATGGTTCCCGTGTTTGCCTATGGCGCAGGTGCCGCCGAATTTGCCGGGATATACGAGAATACCGATATTCTTACCAAAGTATTAAAGTTATATGGTATTGAAAAATAATAATATTGCACTGCTGTTATGCCTGCTTTTACTATCGGCAGGACGAGTGTCTGGCAACGACTCTTTTTCTGAGCAAACAGACAGGAGTCGGTTACTTGCAATTAAACCGGTGATCCTTCATTCGGAAATAATCCCGGAGCCGGCTTCAGTACCGTCAGCACATGCTTCGACCATTGTGGATACCGATGACGGCTTACTGGCAGCATGGTTCGGGGGTACCTACGAGAGGCATCCCGATGTGAGTATTTATACTTCCAGATTCAAAAATGGCCAATGGAGCGAACCTGTTAAAGTGGCCGATGGCGTACAGAATGAGTCACAGAGATTTCCCAGCTGGAATCCGGTCTTATTCAAACGTGACAATGGGGACTTGATCCTTTATTACAAAGTAGGGCCAAGTCCCAGTACCTGGTGGGGTGAATACAAGATATCGACCGATGAAGGTAAGAGTTGGTCTGCCATGGAGGCTATTCCGCGCGGATGCCTCGGGCCGATCAAAAACAAACCGGTCATCATCCCCGGAGGCAAAATACTCTACCCTACCAGCATAGAGATCGTAGGCAAATGGAATGTCTATATGGAGATGTCGAACCAGGATCTGACGGATTGGGAAAAGATAGAGGTCGACAATAATGGTTTTGACGCTATCCAGCCTTCAGTATTATTCCATAAGGATGGAGCCCTTCAAATTCTCTGCCGCTCGAAAAACGAAAGAGTGGTGGAGTCCTGGTCGTATGACAACGGTAAAACATGGTCGCCCCTGGCACCGACCGAGCTGCCCAATAATAACTCCGGTACGGATGCTGTGACCCTATCCGGTGGCTTGCAGTTGATTATCTACAATCCGGTTACCTCAGGTAGGAATAAATTGGCGATAGCCGGTTCATATGACGGTAAAATATGGGAGAAGCTGATCGATCTGGAAGACCAACCCTCCGGTGAATTCAGCTACCCTGCCATTATACAGGATAAGGACGGGATTATCCATGTGACTTATACCTATAATCGCGAAAAGATCAAATACGTGCAATTGAAGTTCTAAATTGATGAGGCTTATGTCGAATTTAACTTCAAAAAAATCCTATCCATGGTTAGTGGTGGCTATGCTGTGGTTTGTAGCGCTGTTGAACTATCTCGACCGGCAGATGCTTGCCACCATGAAACCATTTATGGAAGTGGATATAGCAGAACTGGTTACCGCAACCAATTTTGGACGGCTGATGGCGGTATTTCTCTGGATATACGCCTTTATGAGTCCATTATCGGGTATTATTGCCGACCGGCTGAACCGCAAATGGCTGATCGTGGTCAGCCTCTTTGTCTGGTCGGGAGTAACCCTTACCATGGGGTATGCCCGGAATATAGACCAGTTATATATTCTGAGGGCCGCTATGGGTGTCAGTGAGGCTTTTTATGTACCTGCCGCCCTCTCCCTGATTGCGGATTATCATCAGGGAAAAACCCGGTCATTAGCCATTGGATTTCACACTTCAGGGATCTATCTCGGGCAGGCATTCGGTGGATTCGGAGCGACTCTGGCCGCAGGTACCTCCTGGCAGTTTACGTTTCATACATTTGGCCTTATCGGAATGATGTATAGTTTGTTGTTGATTGCCTTTTTGCGTGAAAGAAAAACCTATTCGATCGATACAACCAGGAAGAGGTCTGTCAGGCAGGAATTCAGTGCAATGGGAAAGGGGCTGT
The DNA here is from genome assembly GCF_040307845.1 of Proteiniphilum sp. Taxonomy (GTDB): domain Bacteria; phylum Bacteroidota; class Bacteroidia; order Bacteroidales; family Dysgonomonadaceae; genus Proteiniphilum. Next base: position 155,701 of record NZ_JAWRIS010000058.1, on the reverse strand, counting down.
CCATGCTTTTCTCCAATATTGCATTCTGGGTAATCCTCTTTTACTTTTCTGCACCGAGTCTGCCGGGATGGGCGACTAAAAACTGGCTGCCGACACTGTTCTCGGAATCACTCAATATGGGAATGGAAAAAGCAGGGCCTTTGTCGACTATGACATTGGCAATGGCGTCGTTAGTCGGTGTGTTGGTCGGAGGATATATGTCCGACCGTTGGGTAGCGAAGCGGTTAAAAGGACGGATCTATACTGGTGTGATCGGATTGGGACTCACTATTCCGGCATTGGTGTTGATCGGTTACGGTAGTGGTTTGGCCTTGATTGTTACCGGAGCACTTATGTTCGGTCTTGGATTCGGGATCTTCGATGTGAATAATATGCCGATCCTCTGCCAGTTTGTGCCGTCACGTTATCGTGCCACCGGTTACGGGTTTATGAATCTGGCAGGTATTTCTGCCGGGGCAGTGATTACCAATGAGCTAGGTAAAGCGTTGGATGCCGGTCATATGAATACTGTTTTTATTGCGATGATCGGAGCGGTTGTCATTGCCATTATCCTGCAGTTGACTGTCCTCAGGCCCAGAACGATAGACATGACGGATGAATTGCTGGAAAAAATGAAATAACAGGAAATTTTTCTGTTTTATTCTTCGGAAGAGATCTCTTCGTATTGTTGCAAGACCATAAAGTGATTTATACAATCGGGGATCTCTTCTTTTCTGTGTGTGACATAGATGAGGGACTTCCCGTTTTGGTGTGCAAAAGACTCTACGATGGATGTACACCGTATTTTGTTATGCCGGTCTAATCCGTGGAAAGGCTCATCAAGGATCAATAATTCAGGATTTTTGATCAGCGCCCTGGCAAAAAAGAGTAACCGCTGTTCGCCCGAAGAGACTTTCAGGAACGGCCTTTCTTTCAAGTGTGCTATTTGTAATATTTCCATTAATTTCTCCGAGAGAAGAGCCTGTTGTGCATTGCACTTGCGGTATAATCCGATACTGTCAAAAAATCCGGAAGCAACCACCGCCGAACAACTTACATTTTCCCTGTAATAAAGGTGTAATTCTGAAGAGCTGAAGCCAATACGCCGTTTGATATCCCAAATGCTTTCCCCGGTTCCTCTTTTTCTCCCAAAGAGGCGTATATTCTTAGCATATGCCTGCGGATTGTCGGCAAAGATATAACTGAGTAAGGTCGACTTCCCGGAACCATTAGGCCCCAATAGCGCCCATTTTTCGTCCTTTAAGATTGTCCAGTTGACATCCTTCTGAATGATTCTTTTCCCGTAAGCAATATCCACATGGGTCATCGATACAAGTTCATTGCTTTCGGGGTTACGGTCTTCGGGTGTGAAATCATCCCAGTTGATTCCGGGAAGAGAAGCTGTCATAGGCAGGCTTTCCAGGATGAAACCAGATTTTTCTCCATGGAAGTTGACCGAGCAGTGTTTCATCTCCAGAATATGCGTCGTGCAGGCCGGCAGGTCGTCGAATGACGGAGAAATAAACAATAGCCGGATATTACAGCGGTTAAGAAGAAACACAAACATTGCATTGAGAGACTTACGCGATTCTTCATCCAGACCGATAAAGGGATTATCGAATATCAGCATTTTCGGGTTGTCGAGCAATACCTTAGCTATAAGAAATTTCCGTAATTCCCCACTTGACAGGTGGATAAACTTCCGATCCATTAGCTCGAAAAGATGGAAAGTTTTGAAAATAAGACGATTCTCTTCGGAGAGGTTGTCTAATGGTAATAGATCACTTACCAACGGTATTTCTTCATTTTCGGAGTTATTGAATCGCTGTTGATAGAATAGCTTACGGTAATCGAGTAGGGAATAGGCGGCGTTGAACTCGATCTTCCTGATCTGTTGGGAAGGTAACCGGAAACCGCCTTTTTTATCCGGATCATCTGAAAAATGATACCGGATATTACCTGATTGTATTGCTATCTTTCCACATATCAGTTCCGATAGTAATGATTTACCACTTCCGTTACGCCCTGTAATGCCCCAAACCTCATCACTGTTAATTTGCCAGTTGATAGGTTGTGTGAAAGGTGAATCGGGCATCCTTGGTATAACGTTGTCCAGTGCAATGACCTGATGCATAAATGTTTGAAGTAAGATGAAAGAGCCTTATCCCGCCACGTTTGTTTGTATCCCTAACCCTTCCACCCTGGCAGCTATTTTCTGCAAATCGGCGAGAGGCGCTTTTTCAAGCGCTGAGGCGGGCGTTTCCCGGTCGATGGTGTAGATCATCACCTCGCGGGGATTAAGCGCCCTGACGACCTCTAACCATGCTGAAACCTCCTCTTCGGTGGTGTTGTCGATTTCGTGTCCTTCAAACCGGCCTCTTAAGAACAGGGTCTGCAGGATGAAATTACCCTGAAAACGTTGATAGAGGGCTACCTGTCTCGCTACTGAATAACCGGGCGCATTGGGACGGTCGATCAGCCGGACGGTCTCATCGATTGCCGAATCGAGTTTCACGATGGGGTTTTCTATTTTCTGAAGTGCTTCAAATACTTCCGGTTTATTGAGGTGCATGCCGTTGGTGAGCACGCTTATTTTGGCATTGGGGAAATATTGGTCGCGTAATTCAATCGTATCTTCAATAATACCTTTGAATTCGGGGTGCATCGTTGGTTCGCCATTACCGGCAAAAGTGATGACATCGGGTGTGACTCCCTCCCCGCGGAGGGATAGCAATTTATCTTCCAGCGCCGCCCGTACATTTTCCCGGTCGGGCAACTTCGTTTTGGTCCGGAAATCTTTATTAAAACCACATTCGCAGTAAATACAGTCGAATGAACAGAGTTTGCCGTCATATGGCAACAGGTTCATTCCGAGCGATATCCCCAACCGCCTGCTGTGGATGGGGCCAAAAACAATTTCATGAAAAAGTATAGTGGACATATGATTGATAACTAAGAACTAAAAGTGAAAAACTAAAAATTAAGAATGAGAAATACAGCCATTAAAACCATGACAGGATCCGGTCGGTACCGAAAGCGATCACAAAATACCGCAGAAATTTCCCGACAGTCATCGATATCATTACGATAGGTGCGCTGGCCCGCATAAAACCTAATGCGACCAGCATCAGGTCTCCTACGGCGGGAAGGAAACCGAAAAAACCCATGGCCGCTCCCCTGGTTTGCAGGAGGGCAATCATCCGGTCGATCTTCTCCCGGTCGATCTTGAACCATCTTTCGAGCCACTCTATTTTACCTAACCGGCCCAGATAATAACAGGTGGCACCGCCGATCGAGTTACCTATGGTAGCATAGGCGATGCTCGTACCAATATCCGATCCGGTCGCGATCAATGCCGCGAATACCACTTCTGAACTGAACGGCAGGATAGTAGCTGCCAAGAAAGATGCCAGTAGAAGTCCCCAATAACCGTATTCCGCTAATCCGTCAAGCATAAGATAATCTGCTAATCATCACATCACCACATCGACTAATGTGCTGCCAGCCAATTCTCACCCACACCAATATCGGTCTTCAGCGGAATCGACAACCGGCAGGCATTTTCCATCTCCTCCGTCACGATGGCTTTTACTTTTCCCAATTCATCAGGAAACACATTGAAATTCAATTCATCATGTACCTGGAGGATCATTTTGGATTGTAGTTTCTCTTCCTGCAACCTATTGAAAATGCGGATCATCGCTATTTTGATGATATCCGCCGCGCTTCCCTGGATAGGTGCGTTGATGGCATTCCGTTCTGCATATCCACGTACGACCGCATTGCGCGAGTTGATATCGACAAGATACCGTTTACGTCCCAGAAGTGTTTCCACAAAGCCTTTATCACGTGCCCGGGAAATGCTTTCATCCATATATTGTTTCACCTGCGGGAAAGTATCAAAATAACCGTCTATCAGTTCTTTGGCTTCGGTACGGGAGATGGTAAGCCGCTCCGACAGGCCGAAGGGGGTGATGCCGTAGATAATCCCGAAATTGGCCGTTTTTGCTTTGCGCCGCATATCACCGGTCACCTCTTCGAGGGGTACCTTGTAAATTTTGGCGGCAGTGGCGGCATGGATATCCTGCCCTTTGTTAAATGCTTCCGTCATATTCTTATCGCCACTCAGGTGCGCCATGATACGCAATTCGATCTGTGAATAGTCCGATGAAACAAACAGGCATCCTTCGTCGGGAATAAATACTTTACGCATCTCCTTGCCCCGTTCATCGCGGATGGGGATATTCTGCAGGTTGGGGTTGGTGCTGCTCAGGCGTCCTGTGGCGGCTACCGTCTGGTTGAACGAAGTATGTATCTTTCCGGTACGGGGATTGATAAGGAGGGGGAACGCATCGATATAAGTACCGAGGAGTTTTTTCAGGCCCCTCTGTTCCAGTATCTTTTCTATGATAGGATGCCTCGACCGGATCTTCTCCAACTCCTCTTCACTGGTCTTATACTGTCCTGTCTTGGTTTTTTTCGGTTTGTCTACGATCATCAATCGGTCAAAAAGGATTTCCCCTATCTGTTTGGGAGAGTTGACATTGAACTCGATACCGGCCATATCGGTGATTTCTTTTTCAATCCGTTGCAGTTCGGCCGTGTATTGGGTGGAGAGCTCTTCCAACGCTTTCAGGTCGAGCCGCACTCCGGTCCATTCCATATCGGCCAGCACATAGACAAGGGGGCATTCAATCTCGTAGAACAGTTTCTCCAGCTTGTTTTCGTGGATTTCCCGCTCCAGTATATTCTTCAGCTTCAACGTGATGTCGGCATCTTCTGCCGCATAATCGGATACGATTTCCGGATCCACATCACGCATACACTTTTGATTTTTACCCCTCGGCCCGATCAATTCTTCGATATGGATTGTCCGGTATTTGAGGTAAGTCTCCGCCATATAGTCCATCCCGTGCCTGATCTCCGGGTTGAGGAGATAATGGGCGATCATGGTGTCGAAGAGTTTTCCTTTCACCCGGATATCGTAATTGCGGAGCGAGAGGATATCGTATTTGAGGTTCTGACCGATTTTGCCGATAGACTCATTTTCGAAAAAAGGCTTGAAGATTGCAGTCTGACGACAGGCTTCTTCGCGGTCTGCAGAAATGGGCACATAGTAAGCTTCTCCCTCTTTAAAGGCAAAGGAAAGTCCTACCAGGTCGCTCAACAGGGGATCCATGCCGGTAGTCTCGGTATCGAAGCAGACCTCTTTTTCCCGTGACAACTTTTCACACAATTCAGTCATTTCCTTTTCCGACCGTATCATTGTGTATTGATGAGAGGTTGTGCGGATGTCGGTATATCCGGCAAAGAGGGTCTCCGCAGGTACAACTTCTTGTATAATTTCTTCTTCGATGGTAGCGAAGAGATTGCCCTGTATAGGCCCTTTAGGGGTAGCGACCACCGTTGTCCGGCTGAACATGCGGTTCAGGAATGTGCGAAATTCCAACGCCTCGAAAAGTATTTTCATCGCCTCTTCGTCCATCTCTTTCCGGGCAAGATCGTCCTCTTTTACTTCAATGGGAACATCGGTTTTGATGGTGGCGAGGAATTTTGAGAAAAGTATCTGTTCCCGGTTCTCTTCTACCTTCTTTTGCAATGCCCCTTTCAATTGACGGCTTTGCGCCAGGAGGTTTTCAATGGAACCGAACTCGTTGAGCAGTTTTACGGCCGTCTTTTCTCCCACTCCCGGGCAGCCCGGAATATTATCGGAAGCATCCCCCATCAGCCCCAGCAGGTCGATCATCTGGGCAGGGCTGGAAAGTCCATATCTCTCCATTACCTTTTTGTCGTCCAGAATATCAAAATCGTTGCTGCCGTATTTGGGTTTGTATATAAAGATATGAGGTTCGGCGAGCTGCCCGTAGTCTTTATCCGGTGTCATCATATACACATCAAAACGGTCTTTGTCTGCCCGTTTGGCAATGGTACCGATCACATCGTCGGCCTCATAACCGGGTACTTCCAATATGGGAATATTGTAAGCAGTGATAATCTGTTTGATGATGGGCACCGACCGCTTGATATCCTCCGGGGTTGCTTCACGCTGCGCCTTATAGGCTTCGTATTCCTGATGCCGGAAAGTGGGGCCGTCGGGATCGAAGGCGACAGCGATATGCGACGGGTTTTCCTTATGGAGTACTTCCTCCAGCGTATTGACAAATCCGAAGATGGCGGATGTGTTCTCGCCCTTTGAGTTTACCCTCGGGTTTCTGATAAACGCGTAATAAGAACGGTAAATGAGTGCGTATGCGTCCAGAAGGAAAAGTTTGTTTTTGCTCATAAATATCAATTGTATTAGATGTTTTCTACACTTAACATAGGCAAAACTTGTTTTGACTATATGTTCGTTCATCGAAAACATTAGAAAAAATCTGATTAAGAAATGTAAAGTTACGAATATTTGTTGCTGGGAGGAGAATAATTTATAAATTTGTGACATAAAATTCAGGATGCGATGGATCAAAGTCAGATTATAAGAGACTTTCTACAGGAGGAGCTGGAACTTTTTGATATTTATTTGCGAGAATCGATCAAGAATGACAATCCCCGCATTTCAGGAATTATCGATTATGTTTTTAAGGCAAACGGTAAACGGCTAAGACCCATGTTGGTGTTGTTGACCGCAAAGGCTTGCGGGCAGATCATCCCGGAAACATACCATGGTGCCGTGACTGTTGAACTGTTGCATACAGCCACGCTTGTGCATGATGATGTGATTGATAAATCCGATATGCGTAGGGGGAAAAGTTCGGTGAATGCCGTGTTTGACAATACACGGGCGGTATTGGTCGGAGATTATCTTTTGTCAACCGCCTTGGCTGAGAGTGTAAAGACAAAAGACTTCAACATTGTACGGATCATGTCGGAGTTGGGAAGAAGCCTTGCGGAGGGCGAGCTGGTACAATACTCTCTTGCTGAAGAGATACTCATCAATGAAGCATCTTATTTTGAGGTGATTGATAAGAAAACCGCCTCTTTGTTGCGTGCCAGTGTTACTATCGGGGCCATTACAGGAGGTGCTCCCCCGCAAACCATCTCCAAGTTCGGCCGCTTGGGAGGAATTCTGGGTATTTGCTTCCAGATAAGGGATGATATCTTTGATTACTATAAAATTGATGTGGGTAAGCCTACCGGGAATGACATCAGGGAAGGGAAGGTGACACTTCCGTTAATATACGCCCTGAAAAATGCACCTAAGTCCCTGTCGGATGAGGTATTGAGAGTTATTCATTCGCGTGATTATTCGGAGGAGAATATTGAGCTTGTGCTTGATTTTGCCAAAGAGTATCAAGGGGTAGAGTATGCCTATAAAAAGATACGGGAGTTATTGGATGAAGCGGAAGGCATTATTTCGGAACTTTCCATCGAGGACCATCTCAAAGATCTTTTGCGCATTCTTCTTATCTATTTGAACAATCGCGAATATTAAAATAAAAAAAGAGAGTGAACCTATTGATTCACTCCCCTTCATTCATCTCTGTTAGTTATTGGATTTCAATCAGTTTGGAGGCAGATGCCTTTTCTTCTTCTTCCCGGGTGGGGATTTCAACGGTCAGAACTCCGTTTTCCACTTTAGCCGTTATCTTCTCCTTTTCCACATCATCGGGCAATACCATTCTTCTTTGGAATTGCGTGTAAGAAAATTCACGTCTTAAATAGGCTCCCTTTTTATCTTTATCTTCCTTTTCATTTTTCTTCTCAAAAGAGATTACCAGATTATTGTCGTCATCTATTCTCACTACACAATCTTCCTTGGTCATTCCCGGAGCAGCTACTTCCACTGTAAAACCATTTTCATTCTGTTGAATGTTGATGGCAGGTACTGATTTGCTGCTGTTTTCCATCCATTCATTACCGAAGAAATCATTGAATACACTCGGTAACCAGTTGTTTGTACGTCTGATAATTGCCATAATATTATTCCTTTCTTTTATTTTCAATTTGTTCTTACATCATTGAAAGGGCAAAATATATGCCGGAGGGGATTTACCCCATTTATAGGAATTTTAATGACAAAATGACCTGAAAAAGCCTAGAAACAGTATAAAATCACAGAAAATAAAGACAAAGTGACAGTAAGAAGGTTCGGTGGTACATCTTCTCGAAGGGTGTTTAGCCTGACCGAGGATTATTCTAGGACCGAATAGGTTCTCTTGCCTGAATGGGTTTTACCATATCTGTCTGTAGCCCTTATCTCGATGATGTGCTTGCCTCCTGGCAGATCTGTGGGAACAGGGCCAATCCATACATGCGTACTGTTCACCGGATTCGACGGACGCCTTCCCGGGAGTAGTTCTTCGGTGAAATCCCACTCCAGTAATTTTGTAAGGTAGCTGAGGTCGGGAGCGGATACATAGTGCATTTTCCGCCATTCACCCTCACCGATCCTGTACTCTACCAAGTCATCCTTACTACCCATAAAGAAGTTCACCATGACTTGTGAAGTAGTTCTTCCTTTATATGGTACTACTTTCGGCGCAAAGATATTCATTTGGTAATCGCTTTCTCTGCCGGCTACTTTATAATCCACATCATATTGATTCCCTTTGATATTCAGAAAAGCGTATCCCTGTGGCGTACCGTCGCGCATAGTCGCATCCGGCAATCCCTTCTCGTCGAGTTTCCCTGAATACCAATCCCCTGAAGTCGTCCCCACGTTATATTCATGCAAAGGCTTTTTCCCTTTCCATCCTTCGGCTTCTGTATACTCTATCTGGTCCTGCAAATGGGTGTGCGCCGACATGATCAATACGTTCTCATAATCTTTCAACAGGTCGAACAGGCGCTGGCGATCCTCCAGCCGGTACGAACCGCCCGAGTTGTCTTTCATGTGGATATGTTGTGATAAGACTACCAGCTTGTCTTTGGGGACATGCTTCAGGTTGTTTTCCAGGAAAATAAGCTGATCTTGCCGGTAACCGCCCCAATAACCTTTTCCGTCGCGCGGATCGGGATAGAGGATATTGTCGAGGATGATAAAATGTGCGTTGCCGTAGTTAAAAGCGTAATTGGCACTGCCGAAATTCTTTTTGAAGGTTTCGTCCGAAAGTTCATCCGAAGGTGCGTCGTAATTCATGTCGTGGTTACCCATTACGTTGTACCACGGCAGTTGTAGACGGCGCATTCGTTCTTTGTAGACCGGATGCAGGTCGAGATTATCCCCCGCTATATCCCCTAAGCTGATTCCGAAAAGGGTTTTATCGGTCTTCTTCACATCGTTCACGATTTTTTCCGTGAAATAGTCCATATCCTGGATGGAGTAGGGCTGTGGGTCCCCAAAGACAATAACGGTGAAGTCCTCCGGTTCATCCTGCTTGTAGAGGGCAAAATCAACCGACTTGGGAAGATTTCCCGTTGGTGATATCCCTTTATAGGTAAAAGAGTCGGGTGAACCCTCCGGTTTGTGGTGGTAATAAAACCGGGGAATAGAATTTTCGTCCACAGGAGTTTGGTATCCGCCGGGCTTGATCACAAAGATCGTATTGCCGCCGTCGCTCACAGGGAGAGTGTAAAATCCTTTACTATCCGTAAGGACCACATCCATTCCGTTTGAAACAGACACATTGGGAATGCCGGCTTCACTTCTGTCTTTTTTGCCGTTTCTATTGGCATCTTCATATACATATCCTTTGACTGTCTATTGGGAATAGACAAGGATACTGCTGAATAGCAGGATAAAAACGAGTAAATTTCTTTGCATTGCGGAGTGTTTTATGATTGAACTATATCGAATTACAAAGATAGATTTTTCCTCCTGTCAAGTTGTTACAAAACGGTGAACTTTTTCGATTAGTGAATTTTTTCTCACCTTCATTCGTATTTCAAAAGTGATTTTTCACTGATCTCGGCTTCGTTCTTGACCGGGATCAGGGTAAATCCCCATTTGTAATCCTGATTGGCAGGAATACTGTATTCGGGTAGGGCGCGCGCCCCCCAGCTGTTGTAGCCGGCTACACCCTGTTGTTTCATGTCGATACACACCTCCACAAAATCCTGTGGCACGATATCATTGATATGGGTATGTCGTGGCATCCTGTTCTCCGGGCTGTCCCATCCTTTTCTTCTGAGTTCATTTGATTTATCGGCTGCTTCCCCGGGATAGAAATTATTCCACTGGTAGGGCTTGTCATTGTTTTCTTCGGAGTCAAAATCTTCTACACTGTTACGCAGTGCATTGAACCCTATCGTACTGTCGGCAACCACTAACAGTCCGCTGTTTCCGCCCGTAAGGGCGACCCAACGGGTGTCAGTCCTGTGCCCGTTTTCCTGTGGACGGGCATACAATACATACATATCTTCGGCGGTAGTCTTGTAACGGCCTATCTTCGATCCCGACGCACGGTCGATGTAATTTTCACCGGGACCTCTGCCAAAATACTCCACGTTATTCATCGACACAGGCAGGCGGAAACGAATGCCGATCCTGGGTACCGTCAGTTCTGATGATGTTTTACGGGCCGCAGCGGCTTCAGGTGAAAAGGTGGCCAGTCGGGTAGCTTCGGAAGCACCTGTCCTGAGCTCTTCGAGATTGGCTCCTACGAATTCCGCATTGACTTTCAATACACCTTGCGTATCTATCGTATATTCTATAATATAGGGATTTCCGGCAGCAAGAAGGTAGGAGACTTCAACTACTGCTTTTTCATTGTCCTTACGGGTTTTTATCTCTGTCACACGGAAGTTTTTACTCGATTGTTTCCATACCTGAAGGCGATACGGCATCCCGTTTCCATAATCATTATCATTAGGACCTCTCCAGAAATTGGGCTGTATGCCAAAGCCGTCTTTGAAATATTCATTGCCGTGAACCCTGTAGGAGGTGACTAATCCGCTTTTCTTATTGAATACAAACTGTACGGCCGGCGATGTGACAGAGACTGTTTCATTGTCTTCAGTAATATTGAGTTTCTCGCCCGATGCAGTCTCGTACGTCTTTCTTTCAGTCTGTGTGGGAAGACTGAACTGTTCGATGGCCACAACATATCCGGCGGGTAGGAGAGGAGTAGCTTCTTTGAGCGCCACTTCGAAATTCAGGAAATATTCCGCACCGTTACTGTTTCTTGCCGGGGGGGTAATAGTCACTTCCCTCGACTCGCGGGGCCCCAGCACAATATTGAGTGCCTCTTCCGCCACCTTTTCGCCGTTGGAGGTGATATTGTACCTTATTTCATATTGATCGCTGTTGGTAAAGAAGAGACGGTTGGTGATTTTATACCGGTTCCGAGAGGCATCCACAGCCTCAAAAGCGAATTCCTGATGTACATATTTCACTTCGGCCGTGGCAGGATGTGGATTTCTTGCCGGGTCGATAAGGCCGTCACAAACAAAATTGCCGTCGCTCGGCATATCCGTGCCGTAGTCGCCCCCGTAGGTCCAGTATTCACCGCCATTTTCATCCTTTTCCAGCAAGGCATGTTCTACCCATTCCCAGATATATCCCCCTTGCAGGTTCGGGTATTTGTAAATGGCTTCCCATTGGATATCGAGGTTGCCATTGGAGTTACCCATTGCATGGGAATATTCGGAAGGAACGATAGGGCGGTCACTTCCTTTTTTCCCTATTTCTTCGAGCCATGCAGCACTCGGGTATTGCGGGACATACATATCTGAATTCCACTCCCAGAGGGCACGCTCGTAATTTACGGGGCGTTGCATCAGTTCACTGTCCGCTTCTTTCACCCAAAGATAAGCCTGATAGAAGTTGTATCCGTTTCCGGCTTCGTTCCCGAGTGACCAGAAGGTGACCGAAGGAAAATTCTTATTCCGTTCGAACATATTGGTGACCCGGTCTATATGAGAATGCAACCATTCGGGATTGTTTCCGAGTGTTCCACCTTTTCTGAGGTCGTAGTACATGCCATGCGACTCGATATTGGCTTCATCGTAGACATAAAAACCATATTCATCACATAGCTCGTAGAAACGGCGTGATTGCGGATAATGGCTCAACCGGATGGAGTTGACATTGAATTGTTTCATCAGTTCAAAATCACGCTTCATAATCTCTTCTGTGACATAATGCCCTGTTTTTTGATTCACTTCGTGGATATTCACTCCCTTGAGGATAATAGGCTGTCCGTTCACCAGAAGCAGGTTGTCGATTCTCCCGCCGTTGCCTTTCACCGGTTTAATTTCAATGCGGCGGAATCCTACGGAGAAGGGGATTACTTCGGTTATTTTCTTGTTTTGGGTAATGGTTAAAGTGAGCCTGTAAAGGTTAGGCGCTTCTGAAGTCCATGTAAGCGGATTATCGATGGTTTCAGCGAAGAGAAGGTCTTTTTCTTCACCGGGGCTGAGGCTCAACGGTTGTTTTCCGGAAGAAACTATGTTATTGTTTTTGTCTGTCAGCTCGTAGGAAACTTCTACTTTGGATGATCGGCTATCCCTGTTTTTGACCATGGTTGTCAACTTGAAAATACCGTTGCGGTAGTCATCGTCAAGCGAGGAAACTACAGCGAAGTCCCTCACAGATGTCTTGGGTTGTGACCATAGATAAACATCCCGTTCAATCCCACTGATACGCCAGAAATCCTGGCACTCTAAATAGGAACCGGTACTCCAGCGGAAAATTTTCAGTGCCAGGGTGTTCTTTCCGGGTTGCACGTAATCGTTGATTAGAAATTCTGCCGGATTTTTGGAATCTTCGCTGTAACCCACCTCTTTGCCGTTGATATAGACATAAACGCCCGATTTTGCGCCGGCAATATGAAGGAAGATACTTCGGTTCAGCCAGTCAGCAGGAATATCGATTTCCCGCCTGTATATGCCTACCGGATTCTCTTCGGGTAGGGTAGGGGGTTGAGGATCGCGGGGCTTGAATTCATAACCATGGTTCACATAGATGGGGGTGCCAAATCCTTGTACCTCCCAATTGCCCGGAACGGTGATGTCTGCCCAGTCGGTCGTGGAGGTGCCGGGATCAGTAACCCCTTCCGGAAGTTGTTTATATCCGTCCACATAGTAAAACTTCCATGTCCCGTTTAATGATTTGTAGTAGGGGCTATCTTCAAATTTTTTTGAAACGGCATCTCTTTTCGAATCGAAAGTCATGAATGAGGTCCGGGGATATTCCTTATTCACTTCTAATACCCGGAGGTCTCTCCAATAGGGGAGTGCTTCCCCACCTGGATTCGTGTTGTTGTTCTGTGCGCTCAATTCTCCTAAAAGTAACAGGCCCAGAATAGTGGCCATTGCAATTAATTTGATTTTCTTCATTACTAAATTTATAAGTGTATGTTCTTTGAAAATATATTTTACAATTGTACTCTTTTTGTGAATAGGTAGAGTCTTTTTTATGGAAATGATATGTAGGGATACCCCGTAATTTAATAAAATATTCAGACTACGGATGCTTTTTCGAGCAGTACATCAGCAAGCCGGCTTGCCCCGATGCGGAAAAGGGTATTGTTGCACCATTCTTCCCCGAGTAATTCTCTTACAATGGTATAGTATTTTACAGCATCGTCTGCGCTGGCAATTCCTCCGGATACTTTCAGTCCGGCTTTCTTCCCGGTTTTGGCATGATAGGAAAGGATGGCCTGGCACATCACGTATGCCGCTTCGGGGGTAGCTCCGGGGTATCCCTTTCCTGTGGATGTTTTCAGGAAATCGGCTCCGGAATAGAGTGACAGGATGGCTGCCTGATGGATATTCTTTGCATTCTGTAATGCACCGGTCTCCAGAATTACTTTCAACGAAGCATGACGGCAGGCCTCTTTTATTTCAGTAAGTTCTTCACACATTTCTTCGTATTCATCGTCTAAAAACTTACCTACATTGATGACCACATCTATTTCATCGGCACCATCAGCCACAGCAAGCGCAGCTTCCGCCACTTTTATCTCGGTGAAGGTCTGGGATGAAGGAAATCCTCCAGCCACACAAGCAATCTTTATATCGGCTGTGAGCGCTTCTTTCACCGTGCGAGCAAAGTTGGGATAGACGCAAATGGCTGCAACATTATCCATTTCAGGAGTAGAACCATCGAAACTGTTCACCTTTTCGGTGAATTTCCAGATACTCTCATTCGAATCGGTACTGTTGAGTGAGGTGAGATCTATACAGCTATACAGCTTTTTATAGACCTTCGTATTATTGTTCTCACTATACTTCCCGGCAAGGAGATCGTTTACTTTTTTCGTGACCTCTTCGTCCGTCAGTGTAAACGGATGGTTTGCAATTGCTTTTTTATATTTGTTGGTTTCCATTTTCTGTTGTTTTATTTTCTGTTGGCCTGAGGCCATCATAGCAGTTTTTTGTTATTATGGTGTCTGTCAGCGTCTCTTTGCGTCTTTTTCTCTATGTTCTTACGTAAAGCGTCTTCCAGGTCTACCCCGGTTTGGTTGGCCAGGCAGAATAATACCCAAAGCACATCCGCCATTTCGTCCGCCAAATTTTTCGACAGGTCTGATTTTTTGAAGGATTGGTCGCCGTAGGTCCGGGCCATAATCCGCGCCAGTTCGCCTACCTCTTCGGTTAAAATGGCCATATTGGTCAACTCGCTGAAATAGCGTACACCATAGGTTTTGATCCATTCATCCACCTTTTGTTGAGCTTCCTGTATTGTCATGTTGTTTCGTTTCTGTCTTCAGTCCCCCAGCCATTATTCCTTGTTTTTTGAATCGATCCAGATGGTAACAGGGCCGTTATTTGTCAATTCCACCTGCATATCGGCACCAAACTCTCCGGTGAATACCTGTTTTTGGAGCATCTCCGACAAGACAGCACAAAACTGTTCATATAACGGAATAGAGATGTCCGGTTTGGCAGCACGGATATAAGACGGGCGGTTTCCCTTTTTTGTACTGGCATGAAGTGTGAACTGAGAAACCACTAAAATGTCGCCACCGGTTTCGAGTATCGACCGGTTCATAACCCCATTCTCATCGTCAAATATACGCAAATTTACGGTTTTTCTGCATAGGAAACCAATATCTTCTTCGTTATCGGTATCCTCTATACCCACCAGCAGTAGCATACCCTCACCGATGCCGCTTCTCTTCTGTCCGTTGATATGAACGGCCGCTTCTTTTACGCGTTGAATAACTAGTCTCATTTATCTCCTCCTTTTTCTATCCATTGCCAGATGATCTCGCCTTTGTTCTTTCCGATCTCGGAGATTATTTCCTCTTTAGTTGCTTCCTTGATCCGTTTGATGCTCTTGAAGTGTACCAATAATTTCTTTTTTGTTTCGGGACCGATGCCTTTGACCTGATCCAATTCGGATGTTGTTTGAGATTTGCTTCTTTTTTGCCGGTGGAAGGTGATTCCGAATCGGTGTGCTTCATCCCGTGCTTGTTGAATCAATTTTAACGTTTCGGAATTCTTGTCGATATAGAGCGGAACGGGGTCTTCAGGAAAATAAATTTCCTCCAGACGCTTGGCTATCCCGATAATCGCGATTTTCCCGTAAAGCCCAATTTTCTGAAGCGATTCCACAGCAGCGTGCAATTGTCCCTTACCACCGTCAATGATAATGAGTTGGGGTAGGGAAGCACCTTCGTTAAGCAGCCGAGAGTAGCGTCTTTCCACAATCTCACGCATCGATGCGAAATCATCGGGTCCTACAACACTCTTCACGTTGTAATGGCGGTAATCTTTTTTGGATGGTTTCGCTTTTTTGAAAACAACACAGGCAGCGACCGGATTTGTCCCCTGGATATTGGAGTTGTCGAAGCACTCGATATGCCAGGGAATTTCTTTCAATTGCAAATCGGTTTGCACACCCTTCAAAATTCGGGTAGTCCTTTGTTCGGGATTGAGCATCTCCGCTTTTTTCAGTTTGTCGATCTTGTATTGCTTCACATTCTTTTCCGATAAGTTGAGGAGTTTTCGCTTTTCTCCCCTTTGCGGAATGGAAAACTCTACCCCCGGAAGTTTCAAATCCGGCATAAAGGGGACAATAACTTCTTTTACGTCGCTGCCAAACCGTTGGCGCATCTCCACAATCCCCATACCGAGCAATTCTTCCGGAGATTCATCGAGTTTCTTCTTATATTCAAAGGTATATGCTTGATTTACAGCTCCATTTACTACATGCAGGTAGTTGATATAGGCTGAATTTTCGGTTTCATCCATCGAGAATACGTCCAGATTATAGTGTATATTGCTTACTACCTGCGATTTCTCTCTGAAATTTTGAATCAGGAGCAATTTTTCCTTTAATCTGTGCGCCTCTTCAAAACGCAATTGTTCCGCAAGGGATTGCATTTTTTCATGGACCTGTCGTTCAATAATAGCCACGTTCCCTTTCAGAATCTCAATGATCTCTTCTACATTTTTATTATATTCGGCCAGTGATTGCAGCGCCTCGCAGGGACCTTCACACCGTTTGATATGATATTCGAGGCATACCTTGAATTTTCCCGCGGCAATATTTTCAGGGGTCAGATTGAGCCGGCATGTGCGTATTTTATATACTCTCCTGAAAATATCCAATAATGCATTCACTGATTGTACCGATGTATAGGGGCCGAAATACCTGGAACCATCCTTCACTACATTCCGGGTTTTGTATACCCGGGGAAAATATTCATTTTTGACCACGATAAAAGGATAAGACTTGTCATCTTTCAGCATTACGTTGTAACGCGGCCTTAGCTTCTTGATCAGATTATTTTCCAGCAGGAAAGTGTCTTCCTCCGAATTGACGACAATATATTTTATCTGCCTGATTTTCCTTACCAGGATACGGGTTTTCGGATGTTCGTGGTGTTTGTTGAAATAGGAGGAGACCCTTTTCTTTAGATCCTTGGCTTTACCGACGTATATAACGGTGCCGTTCTCATCAAAGAACTGGTAACAGCCCGGTTGATGAGGTATAACGGCAAGCGTATTTTTAATTTCGTCAGTCATAATAGGGTTGAGTGGATACTCTCCGTTTATTGGTTGATTAAGTTTTAGAGTGGTGTGGTTGCAACCATATTAGAACTTGATCACCGAATTTACATCTACCTCTTTGGGGAAATGCTCCATGCCATTCAATTCTTCCAGCTCGATAAGGAAGTTGATATAAATCTTCTTTACGCCCAATTTTTTCACAAGGTTGTATGCAGCCACCATGGTTCCGCCGGTAGCAAGGAGGTCGTCGTGGAGTAATACTACGTCGTCTTTCGTTAATGCGTCCTCATGAATTTGTATGGTATCTTCTCCGTATTCTTTCGTGTAGGTCTCCTCAATCACTTTATAGGGTAGTTTGCCCGGTTTACGGATAGGGACAAACCCTGCTCCTAATCTGATCGCTACGGCAGGGCCCATAAAAAAACCCCTGGATTCGATTCCCACCACTTTGGTAATCCCCTTGTCCTTGTATCTTTCATACAGGATATCCGAAAGTTCTTTCAGATGTGATGCTGATTGGAACAGGGTGGTAATGTCTTTGAATTGGATCCCCGGTATGGGGAAATCAGGGATGTTCCTGACGGAGGATGTAAGTGTTTCGATACTCATTTTTTTATAATATAATTCATTTTTTTTTGGAATGTTCCACGTGAAACATTTATCTTTTTAGCGACCTAATAATACAAGCAAAACAGAAATATCATTGGGTGAAACGCCCGGAATCCTGCTTGCTTGGGCAATAGTTTCGGGATTGATTTTTGTCAGTTTTTGTCTTGCTTCCGTCGAGAGCGATTGTATTTGGTTATAGTTGAATTTGTCTTTGATGCGGATATCCTCCAGACGGGTGATCTTGTCGGCCATCATTCGTTCCCGTTTGATATATCCGTTGTATTTTATCTGTATATCGGCCGATTCTGTGATTTCCTCTTTCCGTTCGTCGATGGTTTCCAACAGTTCTTTAAGAGGTGTAATCTCTTGTGCCATCAGCGACAGGTCGATGTGAGGTCTTGTGAGCAGATCATGCAGCTTAACGCCGTGCTTTAATGGCGCTGTTCCGATATGTTCCAGGAAAGGATTGATCCGGTCGGCTTTGATAGAGAGATGGTGTGTAAAATCGATTATTTGTGCTACTTTTTCTTCTTTTCGATTGAGTAATTCGAGTCTCTCCCGGGGCGCCAATCCTAACTCATAAGCCTTTTTGGTAAGCCTTTCGTCGGCATTGTCCTGACGGAGTAGAATGCGGTATTCGGCACGCGAGGTGAACATCCTGTAGGGTTCATCCACTCCCTTGGTGATCAGGTCGTCGATTAAAACTCCGATATAGGCTTCATCTCTGCGTAATATGAAAGGATTACCTCCTTGACAGTTGATATGGGCGTTAATCCCTGCTATCAATCCTTGCCCTGCGGCCTCTTCATAGCCGGTAGTCCCATTGATCTGGCCTGCAAAAAAGAGATTTTTGACCGGTTTGGTTTCCAATGTAGGATGCAATTGGCGCGGATCGAAAAAATCATATTCTATGGCGTATCCCGGACGGAAAATATGTACATTCCTGAAGGCCGGGATCCGTTGTAAAGCGTTCAACTGTGTCTGTAAGGGCAGGGAAGAGGAGAAGCCGTTGAGATAGTATTCGTGGGTTGTTTCTCCTTCGGGTTCAAGAAACAACTGATGGCTCGTTTTATCGGAGAATGTGACGATCTTGGTTTCTATGCTGGGGCAGTAGCGTGGACCTATGCTTTGTATCTGTCCATTATAGAGGGGGGAGTCATTCAGTCCTTCACGCAGCGCTTCATGCACATCCTCCGAGGTGTAAGCTATCCAGCAGCTTTTCTGCTTGAGGGTGCGTTGTACATCGGGAAGATAGGAAAATTTATGAAAATCCACATCTCCCTTTTGTTCTTCCAGCAGGGAAAAATCGACGGTTCTTGCATCGATACGTACTGGCGTACCTGTCTTCATCCGGTCGGTGGTAAAGCCCATATCACGCAATTGTTCAGTCATCCCGTATGATGCCGGTTCAGAGACACGTCCTCCGCCAATTTGTACCTTGCCGATATGGATCAGCCCGTTCAGGAAAGTACCGTTTGTGAGAATCACCGCTTTGGAGAAGAATTCCACACCCATCCCGGTCTTTACACCGGAAATGGTTGAACCCTTACAAATAAGCCCTGTCACCATATCCTGCCACATATCAAGATTGGGTGTGTTTTCGATGATGTCACGCCAAGCGCCGATAAACTTCATCCGGTCGCTCTGCACACGGGGACTCCACATGGCGGGGCCTTTCGAGCGGTTCAGCATCCGGAATTGAATAGCGGTCTTGTCGCTCACAATCCCTGTCTGCCCCCCCAATGCATCAATTTCACGTACAATCTGCCCTTTTGCAATTCCGCCTACAGCAGGATTGCAACTCATCTGGGCAATCTTGTTCATATCCATTGTGATCAGCAGTGTCCTGGAGCCCAGATTGGCGGCGGCCACGGCCGC
Source organism: Proteiniphilum sp. (assembly GCF_040307845.1). Lineage (GTDB taxonomy): Bacteria > Bacteroidota > Bacteroidia > Bacteroidales > Dysgonomonadaceae > Proteiniphilum. The sequence continues at coordinate 136,393 of NZ_JAWRIS010000058.1, read as the reverse complement.
TTCACATCCGGCATGGCCCGCCCCCACCACTATGATGTCATAATTGAAAGTCATTTTTTTATTTTGAGAGAGCAAAGATACTAAAAAAGAAAAAGTTAACCGCTGCTGTGATGTTAATTACAGATAAGAATAATTCAATATGCTTTATTTCAATTAAATGCGTAGATATACCGGGAGATGGGCGTTATATCCACCGGTGTACCTTCCCTCTATAGGTGCGATCGTCCATCGCGGGCGGATCATCCTCAATATCATAAAAATTCCAGGAGTTATAGAACATACGAGAAAGGAATTGCCATATCTACACAAAAAGTGTGTACAAATGTAAATTGCTGTTATTCAACCGTATCCCTGCGTCAGCCGATTATTTCATCGCATTCTTAAAGCCTCTTCCTCGGCCGCTTTCATCTGTTGCTGTTCTGTTTCTGATTTATCATTAAGACCGCACAAATGTAATATGCCGTGGATAATGACACGGTACAACTCTTCCTCGAAATCTGCATTATATTGGATTGAATTCGACAATACCGTGTCGAGACTGATAAAAATATCGCCCGAAATACGATCTCCTTCGGTATAATCGAAGGTGATGATATCGGTATAAAAATCATGTTGCAGGTATTGCCGGTTAACCTCCAGAATTTTTTCGTCGTTACAAAAAAGATAGGAGATATCTCCGGTCTGTTTTCCGTAATTCCTTGCTACGGATTTTATCCAGTTGGCAGTTTCCCTTTTTTTGATTTTGGGGAAATCGACATTTTCAACATCAAAAGTGATCGACATTTTATTAACATTTATTTGATTGGAGAATCCTTTATTTTTTACCCGAAAAAGAGGTAGGCCACAAAAATAGCGGCTAAAATACTTGTCAAATCGGCCAAAAGCGCATAGGGAACCGTATAGCGTGAATTTTTGATGTTTACGGCACCGTAATAAACAGCCACGATATAAAAGGTAGTGTCGGTGGCACCTTGCAGTACGCAGGACAATCTGCCGGCAAACGAGTCAGCTCCGAAAGTCTGCATGGTGTCGATCATCATTCCCCGGGCACCACTACCGCTCAGCGGTTTCATCAAAGCGGTGGGCATGCCATCTACCCAACGTGTATCCAACCCGGTCAATGCTACCAGATCCCGCAACCCTTCCATCAGGAAATCCATTGCTCCGGAAGCACGGAAAACGCCGATACCGACCAGTATTGCGATAAGGAAAGGGATAATGGTGACAGCGGTCTTGAAACCCTCCTTTGCCCCGTCGATAAAAGCATCGAAGATATTGATTCTGCGACGCAGCGCCTTTACGATAAAAAGTACGATAATTGTGAAAAGGAAGATATTGGCTGCAAGTCCGGAGACAAGATTGATCTGTTCCTGCGACATCGACCGGAAGAGAACTATCGTACCGATGATAAGTGTCGCTATGCTCAATACAAATCCCATGATTGCCTTGTTGAAAATATGGATACGTTGTTTCAGGCAGACGGCGATCATGCCGACCACGGTAGAAGCAAAAGTGGCGATCATGATCGGGATGAAGACGTCGGCTGGATTAACAGCGCCTAACTGGGCACGGTAGACCATGATGGTGACGGGGATCAGTGTAAGTCCCGATGCATTCAGGATCAGAAACATGATCATGGAATTGGAAGCCTCCTCTTTTTTTGGATTGATATCCTGCAGCTCCTGCATCGCTTTCAACCCGAAGGGGGTCGCCGCATTATCGAGTCCCAGCATATTGGCAGACAAATTCATCAGGATAGAGCCGGAAGCGGGATGATTTTTAGGTATATCGGGGAAGAGCCGGGAGAAAAGAGGGGCGACAGCCCTTGAAAAGAGTTCTATCATTCCTCCTTTTTCTCCGATCTTCATTACACCCAACCAGAGCGAAAGCACTCCCGTTAATCCCAGAGAAATCTCGAAACCGGTCCTGGCAGACTCATAAGTGGAATTCATGATCTCGGTAAAGACATTCATATCTCCAAAGAAAATCAGCTTTACCAGAGCCACCAAGAAAGCGATCAGAAAAAATGCAATCCAAATGTAATTCAATACCATACCTTGCAGAAATCTTTGATTAGACGGATATATGTGCGGACAAAGATTTGCCAAAGGTACAATTTATGACCATTTATCAAAAAGAAAACAATATATTTTCTAACTTTACGCATTGATTAGGTGGAATGGTGGAAAAGTGGAAAGGGGATTTGAATTGCCAATTAGCAATTACTAATTACTAATTACTAATTACCAATTACTAATTACTAATGGGTCAATGTGACACAAGCCTTAAATCCCAGATTGTTCACGATGTAAATTTGCACTTTTCGTTTACTAAATGTCTTGGCTCTTGATTCTCGATTCTTGGCTCTAATTTTTAAAGTCTTTATTCTTTATTCTTTACTCTAATCATCATGTACTGGAAAGATTTTCTATATTTTCAGAGAGGCTCAAAGATGGCGGTAATTCTATTGCTAATCCTTATTGTGTTGACCCTGATCCTGAATATTGTTTTCAGTTTCCGTCACTCATCGGATATCATCCTGCAGCAAAACGATTCGCTTGTACGGGAATTTGAGGAATTCCGTCGGACATTGACATTGAAAGAGCCGCCTGGCACCGCTGTTTCCGATGAAAGGAGGGTATCCACAGGACGTGAAAGTGTGGCAGAACGCTCATCGCAGGAATCCGGTTCCGGTACTAATTCCCGTCGCAGTGAAAAAGGGATCTCCCAGCGGTATTCTTCAACCGGCGACAACATCTCATCTTCCCGTACTGCCTATCCTGCCTCCGAAAAGCTTGCCGTAGGGGAGACGATCTCCCTGAACGAAACCGATACCTCTGAGTGGAAAAAAGTTCCGGGTGTGGGGAGCGTATATGCTTCCCGGATTGTGGGCTACCGCGGCTTACTGGGTGGTTTTGTGCGCGTAGAACAATTGTTGGAAGTGTATGGGATCGATGAGGAACTTTTCTCCCGTATAGCTGTTTATATTGAACCGGATGGCAATTTCAGCAGATTGAAGATCAATGACTCGGATTTCGGGGATTTGTTGCGCCATCCCTATCTGAATTATAAGCAGGTGAAGGCGATTATGAGTATCCGCCGAAGAAAAGGTGATCTCACTTCCATCCGTGAACTCTCTATTCTCGATGAGTTTACTTCGGAAGATATTCTCCGGCTTGAACCTTATCTTGAGTTCTGAAGAGAGTATCCGATAATCAGCAAATCACCCGTAACTCCAATAGTCTTGGTTCTTGGCCATAAAAGTCTTGGCTCTTGGCTCTAAAGGTCTTGGTTCTTGATTCTAAAAGTCTCGTATCTAATTTTTAATTATATGAAACGAATATTGCACTATTTTTTGTCTATTCTACTTACAACCATTGTTCTACTGTCAACCGGATGTAACCCGAAAAGCACCAAAGAGATTGATCCCGAATTTGCCCGCTATATTTCGGCATTTACATACGGTAATGTCTCTTCCGACGCTTTCATCCAGGTTGAACTCGTACAGGAGATACCTTCCGTGGAATTGAATGCGGAAGTAAAGGAAAAACTATTTTCATTCTCCCCGTCGCTGAAAGGGCAAACTTTCTGGGTGAACGGGAACACTATCCGCTTTATGCCTGATGCGGGTGAATTGGAACCGGGAAAGGAATATCATATAAGTTTTCATTTGGGGAAAGTATTGGATGTGGAGGAAAAATTCCGACAGTTCAATTTCTCTATCCGTGTGAATGAACAGAGCTTTACTGCTGATATGCTCCCATTCTCGCCGATGAGCGTGTCCGATCTGAGATGGAATAGTGTAGAAATAACGATGAATATGTCCAATCCTGTTTCGTCGGATGATGTAGCCAAAATGTTCGATGTGAAGGGGGCAAAACAGGCGAAGGTACAGGTAAAGCCTGCCGGCGCCAATTCGTTTCACATTTCGATAGACAGCCTGCAACGAACGGATAAGCCGCAGCAATATACGTTGACCATTGACGGGAAAGCGATTGGCTCGAAAAAGAAACTTGAGCAGACCATCGATATACCTGCATTCTCCAAAGATCATTTTGAAGTGACGGATGTGCGCATGGTGTCAGTGTCTGATCCGCATATCCGGCTGACGTTCAGTGATCCGGTTTCACAGACACAGGATCTCCAAGGACTGATCGTACCCTCCGGTGTGAAGAACTTCACTTACCGTATCGATAAGAATGTGATCAAAATATATCCTGAAACTTTGCCAAAAGGACAGATGGAACTGCATATCCATGAGGGTGTTAAAAATAACTCCGGCCTGAGCCTCGATAAGACTTATCTCTATCAACTGCAAGTGGAGGACGATAAACCGCAGGTAAAATTCGAGAAGAGCGGGAATATCCTTCCCAATTCAGAGCAACTGTTGCTGCTGTTCAGCGCCGTAAACCTCTGGGCGGTGGATGTACAGGTGGTGAAAATATACCAGAATAATCTTCTTTATTACCTGCAATCCACGTCTCTAAACAACAACCAGTCGGGCAGCGAGTTGCGCCGATTCGGACGGTTGGTGATGAAAAAGCGTATCCGTCTGGACAGGGATAAACAGTTGGATTTGTCGAAATGGAACAACTTCACCATCGATCTTTCTGAAATGATTGGGAAAGATCCCGGCGCGCTCTATATGGTACAGCTCTCCATGCGGCCCGATTATTCACTCTACCCCTGCGAGGGGATAAGGCCACAGGCTCCCGATGAGGCGATCATGAAACGTTTTTCCGATGACCGGCTCTCCGAAGACGACGAAACGGTGTGGGATGAACCGTATCCTTATTACTATGAGCCGGTCGACTGGAGTGGATACAAATGGGAAGAACGGGATGATCCTTGTAAGCCGACCTATTATATGCTCCAGGAGCGCAGGATACAGACAATGGTGATGGCATCGAACGTGGGAATCATAGCCAAAGCGGGACAGGGACATGTTATGAGCGTGGCTGTGACTGATATCCTTTCCACCGAACCGCTCTCCGGAGCGGAAGTGACCTTATATAACTATCAGATGCAGGTCATGGGTTCGGGCAGAACCGACCGTAACGGCTTCGTGGATATCGATTATAAAAAAGGACGTCCGTTTGTTGTTACGGCAGCGAAAGGCAATGATATCGCTTATCTGGAAGTGGCGGACCAGGCGTCGTTATCGCTCAGCCGGTTCGATGTAAGCGGAAAAGAGATACAGAAAGGGTTGAAAGGGTATATCTATACAGAACGTGGAGTCTGGCGCCCGGGTGATACCATTTTCGTATCGTTTATCCTTGAAGACAGGGAGAAAAAATTGCCGGAAGGGCATCCTGTGACGCTTGAAGTTTATACGCCCCGGGGACAATTCTATCATAGGCAAGTGAAGAGCGACGGCCTGAACGGATTCTATACTTTTACTGTTCCCACTGATCCGGGTGTGGAGACCGGTGTGTGGCAAGGCCAGGTGAAAGTGGGAGGTACCACTTTCCATAAGCCGCTGCGCATAGAAACCATCAAACCCAACCGGTTGAGAGTACGTCTGGATACTGACTCCATCATCGATGCTTCGGGTGGCGTTATTTCCGGTACGCTCACCTCCCAATGGCTGCACGGTGCACCTGCCTCGAACCTGAAAGCGGATGTGGATCTGACGCTCTATGCGTCGGATAACCCTTTCAGGGGATATGCCGGCTATTCGTTCAATAATCCGGTAGTGAAATTTGAAACAAGCAAAACCAAAATATTTGAGGGAGTGCTCAATGCTTCCGGTGTGGCAGAGGTAAATGCCAAAGTGCCCGTGGCCGAAAATGCACCGGGAATGTTGCGTGGGAACATCCTTTCACGGGTGTATGAAACCGGTGGGGATATGAGTTTCTACGCCCAGACGGTCTTCTATTCGCCTTATAAAAGATATGTAGGGGTGAAAGCTCCTGCTTTGCGTCCCGGCGAGTTTCTGGAGACCGACAGTCCAATCCCGTTCGATCTCGTTACAGTGGATGCTTATGGTAAACCGGTTTCGGGAAAAGTGGAATATACCGTCTACAAACTCAGTTGGAGTTGGTGGTGGAACAGTACCCAGGAAGATCTGGGCGCTTACGTGAACAATACCGCTGCCAACATCGTGTCAAAGGGAGACGCAACACTTACCAACGGAAAAGGGAAAATCGATTTTCAGGTGGATTATCCCGAATGGGGACGCTACCTGCTTTTGGTGAAAGATAAGGAGGGCAGCCATGCCACCGGGACAATCTTTTATGTCGATTGGCCTTACTGGCGGGGACGTTCAGCCAAGATGGACCCGGAAGGATTGACCATGCTGGCATTTTCTACCGATAAACCATCGTATGAAACAGGTGAAAAAGCGACGGTCATCATCCCGAAAAGTTCGGATGGACGTGTGCTGATCAGTATTGAAAACGGATCGGGGATCCTCCGTCGGGAATGGGTGAAGACTTCCGGTGAAGAGGATACCCAATATGTGATAGAGGTTACTGAAGATATGGCGCCCAACTTCTATGTGTTCGCCACCATGCTGCAACCGCATGCGCAGACCGTGAATGATCTGCCTATCCGGATGTATGGTGTGGTGAACGTGGGTGTGGAGAACAAAAACAGTATTCTCGAACCGGTAATCCGGATGCCGGACACGCTTCAACCGGAGACAGCGTTCACCATCTCGGTATCGGAAAAATCAAAAAAACCGATGACCTACACACTCGCTATCGTGGATGAGGGATTGCTCGATCTTACCGCTTTCAGGACTCCCAATGCCTGGAGTGAGTTTTATGCCCGTGAAGCACTTGGCGTACGCACCTGGGACCTGTTCGACCGGGTATTGGGGGCAAATACCGGTATGATGGGACCATTGCTAAGTATTGGCGGTGATGAAGCGTTGAGACCATCGCGCGATAATGTGAACCGTTTCAAACCGGTGGTGAAATTTATCGGGCCGTTTGAATTGAAAGGCGGTGAGACAAAATCGCATTCGATCCGGCTCCCGCAATATATCGGATCAGTACGTGTGATGGTAGTGGCCGGAGGGGACGGAGCCTATGGCAACGCCGAGAAAACCGTCGCTGTGAAGAGCGAACTGATGACACTTTCCACGCTTCCCCGTATCATGGGGCCGGACGAAGAGGTATGGCTTCCGGTGAATGTTTTTGCGATGGGGAATAACGTGAAAAATGTACAGGTTTCTATCCAGACGAAGGGACTGCTGACACCGACCGACGGGAAGACCAAAAACGTGTCATTTGACAAGCCGGGCGATCAGATCGTTTTCTTCAAATTGGCATCCGGAAAGCAAATCGGTGCTGAACAGGTGGAAATCAAGGCGACGGGTAACGGCATGTCGTTCTCTGAAACGATAGATATCGCTGTCCGTAACCCGAATCCGCCTACGGTAATCACGCAGGCAAAACTCATCGACCCGGGAGAATCAGCCACACTCGATATCCAGACGGATATCGTAGAGCCTGATGATTGGGCAACACTTGAACTTTCACGCCTGCCGAGTGTCAATTTCAGCCAGAACATGAACTATCTGCTTGAGTATCCGCACGGATGTACCGAACAGATCACGTCACAGGCTTTTCCGTTACTCTATATCGAGGAATTCACGGTATTGAAAGAAGATGAAAAGAAGCAGATGACGGCGAAAGTGAATGAGGTGATCCGTATGCTTTCATCCCGGCAGTTGGCCGATGGCGGGTTTATGTACTGGTATGGGGATAGCTACTCGTCGGAATGGGTTACCACTTACGCCGGACATTTTCTGGTTGAGGCGAAAAACAGGGGATATGAAGTGCCGGAAACTGTGCTTTCACGATGGGCACAATTCCAGAGGAGGCTTGCACAGAATTGGTTGCCCACTAATCCCAACCGCAGTTATTACGCGCTTTCAATGATCGAACTGCAACAGGCATACCGGCTCTATACCCTGGCGCTGAATGGAACTACGGAACTTGGTGCCATGAACCGTATGCGGGAACTCTCCAATTTGTCATTGCAGGCACGATGGCGGTTGGCTGCGGCGTATGTCCTGGCAGGCAGAAAAGATGTCGCCAATTCGCTTGTATTCAACCTTCCGGATGAGGTGTCGGCATACAGCTTTAACAACGACACCTATGGATCATCAGCACGGGACAGAGCGATGATCCTGGAGACATATCTCCTGCTCGATAATGTGGAGAAAGCGATGTTGTTGGCCCCATCAGTAGCGCAATCATTGTCTTCCGATTATATCACCACCCAAACCGCTGCATACGGACTGGTGGCAATGGCTAAACTCGCCGGACAGGTCGGTTCGGGGAATATCGATGCGGACTGGACATTGAACGGTAAGAATAGGGAGAATGTGAATACGCCAAAAGCGATCCATCAGGTAGATATCAATCCGGACAAAAAACTATCGGTAAATATCACCAATAAGGGAGAGGGCAAGCTCTACGCACGCCTTTCGGCCAGGACAATTCCACAGGTGGGTATGGAACGGGAATCGACGCAAGGGCAGTTTAGGATGACGGTACGGTATGCCGATCTGAACGGTAACCCGCTGAATGTGGAATCGCTTTCGCAGGGAGTGGAATTCACGGCGGTGGTGACCGTCCAGAACAGTGCTGAACAGGCCTTTACCGATCTGGCACTGACACAGGTATTCCCGTCGGGATGGGAGATTTTCAATGAGCGGATGCTCGAAGCGGATGCGTCCGCTCCCGACGGCGGGTATAACTATCGTGATATCCGGGACGACCGTGTACTGACTTATTTTAATCTGGGTGCAGGACAGACGAAGACATTCCGTGTGCGCTTGCAGGCGGCTTACAGGGGTAATTATTATCTGCCGGCGGTATCGTGCCAGGCAATGTATGCGCCGCAGGAAGAGGCAAGAAACAGAGGGGCGTGGGTGAGAGTCGTGGAATAAGTAGGTCGTATGATCGCAACTAAAACGGAGACCTTTAGATGTTTTGTGGGGACCCATAGCTCGCAATGAGCGTAAAAAGAGTAACTGTTTGAGCGAAGCGAGTTTTTACTCTTTTAGCTCATAAGAGCTTAAATGGGTCACAAAATATCGTCAGTCGGATGTTTTAGTTGCTTCCAGTACGTGGTTAGATAGATGAAAAAGGATACGGTGAAGGAGATAGGGAGAAGTGTGGGTTTATACACGAAATCGTTGTGGAAGCGGTTTGTTGCATTGAGTTTAGGGAAAAAAATCGCGCTGTTGCTGCTCGCTTTCCTGCTGGTCTGGTATCTTTTTTCATTGCCCCGCACGTTGTTCGATTCACCCTACAGTACGTTGGTCTCTGACCGGAATGGAGAATTGTTGGGAGCCCGTATCGCTTCCGACGGACAATGGCGTTTCCCCCCGGCGGACAGTGTGCCCGACAAATATGAGAAATGCCTTATCCGGTTTGAGGACCGGCATTTCCGCCATCATCCGGGCGTCAATCCGTTCTCATTGGGCAGGGCAATGGTGCAGAACATAAAAGCGGGTAGGGTAGTGAGCGGCGGAAGTACCATCACCATGCAAACTATCCGTTTGATGCGCCAGAACAGACGTACCTATTTTGAAAAATTCATCGAAGTCATTCTCGCCACCCGGCTTGAATTATCATGTTCCAAAGAACAGATCCTGGCACTGTATGCTTCCCATGCGCCGATGGGTGGAAACGTGGTGGGCATCGATGCCGCGTCGTGGCGCTATTTCGGGCATAGCGCGGAGTCGCTGTCATGGGGAGAGGCGGCTGTACTGGCCGTATTGCCCAATTCGCCCGCGATGATGCACTTCGGTCGCGACAGGGAAGGATTGTTGAAGAAGCGCAACCGTCTTCTGCAACAGTTGCTCGACAATAATATCATCGACCGGACAGATTACGAGTTGGCTTTATTGGAACCGTTGCCCGATCACCCGCATCCTTTGCCGCAGATCGCTCCTCACTTGGTTACACAAGCCTATTTACAGAGCCCCGGTAACCATATCCTATCCACGATCGATAAACACCTGCAGATGCGGGCCGAAGAGGTATTGGAGCGTTGGAACAAAGAGTTTTCGCAAAACGGTATCTTCAACCTTGCGGCGTTGATTGTCGACTTACGGACAAATGAAGTGATTTCCTACAACGGGAATGTGGGGTTCGGTGCCAATGCCTACGGCAGCCAGGTCGATATTATCCAGTCCCCTCGCAGTACGGGAAGCATCCTGAAACCGTTTCTCTATTGTGCGATGTTGCAGGAGGGGGTGTTGCTCCCCACGGAGTTGCTTCCCGATGTGCCTATCAATATAAATGGTTTTGCCCCCAAGAATTTCAGTCTGGGATACGATGGCGCGGTACATGCCGATGAGGCATTGGCACGTTCGTTGAACGTCCCGTCAGTGGTTTCTTTGCGGAAGTATGGTGTACCGAAATTCTATGATTTTCTGAAGAAGGCGGGGATGACCACGCTTAACCGCCCTGCCGATCATTACGGACTTTCCCTGATCCTCGGTGGCACGGAAGGCACGTTATGGGACATAGCTAACGCTTATGCCCGGATGGCACATGCCGTGATGGATTATAACCGCGATGGAAAATATTATGAATGGGAGAATTTCAGACTGGTGCGTGATGATCAGCGATCGGGAGAACGCAAAGAGGATGAATCACCGTTATTCAATGCAGGCGCCGCTTGGCTTACGTTGCAGGCTTTGACCAACGTGAACCGGCCCGAGGAACTGAACTGGGATTTTGTGCCCTCTCTGCGGAGAGTAGCATGGAAAACGGGCACAAGTTATGGTTTCCGGGATGCGTGGGCGGTCGGCGTCACACCCGGATACATGGTCGCCGTGTGGACCGGAAACGCGAGTGGGGAAGGTCGCCCGGGACTTACAGGCGCACGAACCTCTGCCGGGGTGATGTTCGACCTGTTCAATATCCTGCCTGCCACAGGATGGTTTGAAACGCCTTATGGAGAGCTGGCTGAAGTGGCTGTATGCCGTGAAAGCGGCCAGTTGAAAGGATTGTATTGCCCCGAAAGTTCTGTTGATACCCTACTGGTTCCGGCAAAAGGGTTACAGGGGGCGGTTTGCGGTTATCATAGACGGATCCATCTATCGGACGACGGCCAATACCGGGTATATGAACAATGTGCAGGGGAAAGGGGCATCCGTTCCGTTTCATGGTTCCAGTTGCCGCCGTCGTGGGAATGGTATTACAAGCAGCAACATCCGGCTTACCGTTCGTTGCCCCCTTTCTCTCCCGAATGTGCTTCCGGAAACCTTTCTGATGCGGTGATGCAGTTTATCTATCCCTATCCGGGGGCGATAATGAAAATCACCAAGCAAATGGATGGTTCGAGAGGCAAAGCCGTTTTTGAACTGGCGCACCGCAACCCCTCCACACGTGTTTTCTGGCATCTCGGTACAGACTACCTGGGAGAAACAACCTATATTCACCAGATGGAACTCTCTCCCGATCCCGGAGAATATATCCTCACCGTCGTCGATGAAAATGGTGTCTCATTATCAATACGGTTTGAGGTCGAATAATTGATCATAGATTATTCTTGATGTGAGGTCTATTGTTCATGCATGCAAAATACTTTTGAATGTATCTCTCTCCAATACACATCTTGATACCAATTATTGCCCCATATTTTTGTTAAATAATCGAGTGTCTCTTTGTTATGGTTCTCTTCTCCTTCAGGGGGTACTGCACATCCCTCTTCTCGTAAACGCATTCCGTATTTCCGGGCTAAAATTCTGATTCTGCGGTCAATTACTCCATGTCCGAATACATGAAAAATTTTCAATTCTTTCATGGAGTTCAGGTTTACAGAGTCTGCGAATTCTTTTAATTCAAATTCAGCACGAACAATAGCCAGGTTATTTTCTTGAAAATCAATCGTACTGATTGGAGTAAATTCATTTAGCAGATAATAGTATTGCAGTTTGAAATTTTGGTTTGGGGCAAGCTTACGGAACTCAAAACTACCATTGTCTTTTATATAGGTTGTTTGGAAGACCGTATCAGCCACGGTCATCCTAATAAGTACTGATAAGTGTGCCAATCGGCAGCTGAGGGAGTCTTTGTTCTCTTTATTAAAGTATCCCCGCACTTTGACAGCGTTGTCCTGATCATGATAGATAAAGATTTCAGAACATCTTTCAGTGGTTGAAAGCGGTGAAAAAGAAAGGAGTAAGAATCCTAATGTTAGGACAAATAAATAGGAAACTTTCATGTGATTAAATTATTTAACGATTCATCAATGCCTTTTTCCAAGACCAATTCTATGGTGCCGTGAATGTTATATTCCTCCAAAAGGGCTTTTGGTAATCTAATCCCTTTTGAGTTACCGATATTAATTACTGGAATTTCCATATAAGTTTACGTTTGTAATTACAAAGGAGTTATTTTTTTAGAATAAAAACAAATTTCTATCGATATTTTCTTACATATAAAGCAAGTAGTTCTTTTAAGGTACGTATCTAAATTCTCTTAAATTTACGTATTCAAAAAAAATGCACTATCTTTATGCAAGTTTGAAATATCAAAATAGTAACAATTATGCAATCTCTATTATCCACTTCAAGTAGAATTGTGCAAGTTACAGATTGCGGATTTGTTCGCTACCTGTACGGGAAATTCCTTGGAAAAACCGACTGATAGGACTTATTGGGGCAAAAGGAACAGGTAAGACTACGCTTTTGCTGCAACATATCAAACAAAAGTTTCCCGAACAGGACGAGGCATTATATGTCAGCCTCGACAATATCTGGTTTGCCAAACATTCGCTCTGGGAACTTGCAGAATCGTTTTACACCATGGGTGGAACGCATCTGTTTCTCGACGAAGTACATCGCTATCCGACCTGGGCAAGGGAAATCAAAAATATTTACGACAGTTTTCCCGGTATGCACATTGTATTTACCGGCTCGTCGATGCTCGAAATTTATAAAGCAAGTGTCGATTTGTCGCGTCGGACAATAGTGTATGAGCTCAGAGGGTTGTCGTTCAGAGAGTTTTTGAAGTACGAAAACAAGTTGGATTTACCTGTTCTTCCGTTAGGTGAAATTCTGAAAGATCATCGGAAATTCGCATCGGAAATTTGCGCCAAAATAAAGGTGTTGCCTGAATTTAAGCGCTATTTGGAATATGGATATTATCCTTATTATAAGGAAAATATGCCGACATATCAGATGAGAATTGAGGAGACAATCCACAAGACATTGGACGAGGACTTGCCTGCCATTGAACCGATTGAATATGCGACGATTATTAAAATCAAAAAACTGCTGGCGACAATTGCGGGAATGGTGCCTTTTCAGCCCAACATTGCAAGCCTAAGCGGCATTGTGGAGATCAACCGTAATATTTTGGTGAAATATCTATATCTGTTGGATAAAGCAGGGGTGATTAACTGTATTTCGGAAGACAAACAGTCACTCGAAAAATTGGCGAAACCTGATAAGATTTATCTCGAAAACACAAATATAATCTATTCGCTAGCCATCCGCAACGAAAACATCGGCAACATACGTGAAACTTTTTTTGCTAATCAGTTGAGGGCAAAGCATAGGGTGAATACTGCAAAGCAGGGTGATTTCCTGATTGACGGGAAATTTGTGTTTGAGATCGGCGGGAAAAACAAATCAGGCGGGCAGATAAAAGACACAGAAAACGCTTTTATTGCCGCCGATGATATTGAAACCGGTTTTGGCAATAAAATTCCCCTCTGGATGTTTGGCTTGTTGTATTAATAATGGGGCATACAGGTTACAGAAGTATTCCAATGGCTTGGTAAAATTATATGATGCAGATACTCTTCCCGTCTTTACCATATATATTTGGAATTAATACACGCTGTTTAGTTCAAAAGTATCGTTTCAGGATGGATGCGACGGAAGAATAATATCCTCTACCAAAAAGATTCAGATGCACAATCAGGTAATAGAGTTGATATAGCTCGATTTGGGTATCGTAGTGAGAGGATTTGGGTATAATTTCGTGATACGCGTCGTAAAATGTGTTTCCGAAGCCACCGAAAAGGCGGCTCATGGCGATATCGATCATTGAATGCCCCCAATATACCGCCGGATCGATCAGGTAAGGTGTGCCGTCTGCCGCGATCAGGTAATTGCCGCCCCAGAGGTCGCCATGGAGTAATGATGGTTTTACGTCGCCTGAAATTTCCCGGAACAGTGAGATGGCCTTGTTTTCGTTGGGGATTATCTGTGGTTGTATCAATCCTCCTTTAAGTGCCATTTGAAGTTGGGGGAGAATACGTTCAGACCAATAGAATTCCGGCCAGTCGGGATGAAGGTTATTGTGTTGGGGCAGGCTGCCGATAAAATTATCAGAGGAGAATCCGAACCCCGCTTGTGAGCATTGATGCAGTCGGGCCAGTTGGCTTCCCAGCCGTTGATAATCTGAAGTGTCTGGTCGTTTGCTTTCCACAAAATCCATCAGGAGGAAGGAGCGGCCTTCCATTGTATCTACCAGATGTACATGGGGTACTGCAATGGTTTTGGTTTCTTCAATAGTTTGAAGACCCTTCTGCTCAGCGTGGAACATCTTCAAGGCGAAAGAAGCGTTATTTACCTTTAGAAAATATTCTCTCTTTACAGTAACAACCCTATATGCAGAAGAGATATCTCCACCGGAAACTGGCCTGACGGAGATGATTTCTTCAGAAATTTTATCGGCAATATAAGGTATGTGATTGACCATATTTTATTAACGCTCAATTTTACAATACTGACCCTTGAGTGATTGATAGGTACATCATCCTATTTCCCCGAAGACAATACTGCAATATTTTCTTTTAGTAAAGCAATTTTGCTCTCCGCATCGGCCTGTTTCTTGCGTTCACCTTCCACGATTTCCGGCTTGGCGTTCTGCACAAACCGTTCATTGCTTAGTTTCTTCATGACCGACTGTAAAAATCCTTCGGTATAGATGAGCTCGGCTTTCAACTTTTGGAGTTCGGCCTCCACATCTATTTTTTCTGCCAGGGGAATGCTGTATTCGGTAGTTCCAATCAGGAAACCTGGAGCCCCGGGCTGCTTTTCCGAAACCAACGAGACGGATGAGAGGTGACACATCTTGACAATCGCACTGTCGTATTGAGGATTGTGTTGGCCAATTACCTGCAGTTCCAGTTCATCCTTGTTAGGGATATTTTTTTCCAGACGGATGGTGCGTATGCCGGCAACAACCTCTTTCAATGTTTCGAAATCTGCCAATAAAGTCTTGTCCACAACAGTTTGCTTTGGTTGAAGAGCGGTCATGATGCTTTCGCCTGCTTCCCTGTCGTACAAAGCCTGCCACAGCTCTTCGGTGATAAACGGCATAAAGGGGTGCAGCAGACGCATCAGTGCATCGAAATATTGCAGTGTTACCTTGTATGTTTCCGCATCGATAGGTTGCTGATAGGCGGGTTTGATCATTTCGAGGTACCATGCCGAGAACTCATCCCAAAAGAGTTTGTAGAGCAGCATCAATGCCTCGGAAAGGCGGTATTTGGAGAAGAGGTCGTCTAATTCGATAATGGTATCGGAAAGTTTGCTTTGGAACCACTCCGCGGCAACCTTCGCCGTCTCCGGTTGGGGGATGTTGTCATCGGTTTTCCATCCTTTGATAAGGCGGAAAGCGTTCCATATTTTATTATTGAAATTACGTCCCTGTTCACACATCGACTCATCGAAAGGCAGGTCGTTTCCGGCCGGTGAGGTGAGCAACATCCCCATACGCACGCCGTCAGCTCCGTATTTCTCCATCAGTTCGATGGGATCCGGTGAATTGCCCAGCGATTTGGACATCTTCCGGCCCAATTTATCGCGTACGATACCCGTGAAATATACATTCCGGAAGCAGGGTTCTTTTCGGTACTCATATCCGGCCATGATCATGCGTGCCACCCAGAAAAAAATAATCTCGGGGGCAGTCACCAGGTCGCTTGTGGGATAGTAGTAGGTAATTTCTTTGTTATCGGGATGATGGATGCCATCGAATACCGAGATCGGCCATAACCACGAGGAGAACCATGTATCAAGCACATCCTCATCCTGTTTCAGGTCGTCGATGGTCAGCGGGTAATTCACTTTCGCCAACGCTTTCTCCAAAGCTTCTTCACGGGTCATTGCCACCACATATCCACCCTGCGGCAGGAAGTAGGCCGGTATCCGGTGTCCCCACCACAACTGTCGGCTGATGCACCAGTCCTTGATATTTTCCATCCAGTGGCGGTAGGTGTTTTTATATTTCTCGGGATAGAAGCGGATAGTACTATCCTCTACCGCTTCGAGGGCGGGACGTGCCAGGTCGTCCATCTTCAGGAACCACTGCATCGACAGTTTCGGTTCGATGATGGCATCGGTACGTTCCGAAAAGCCCACTTTGTTGGTGTAAGGCTCTACTTTTTCCAGCAGCCCGGCCGCTTCCAGGTCTTTTTCAATCTGCTTGCGTACCTCGAAACGATCCATCCCCACATACCGGTCGCCATTCTCGTTGAGTGTGCCGTCCTGATTGAAGATGTCAATAGAAGGCAGGTTGTATTTCTCTCCCAGCATATAATCGTTCACATCATGCGCCGGTGTCACTTTCAGGCAACCGGTACCGAATTCGATATCCACATAGTCATCTTCGATCACAGGGATAGCACGGCCGACCAGCGGGACGATCACTTTCTTCCCTTTCAGGTGGGTATTTTTTGGATCATCGGGATGGATGCACATGGCTGTATCACCCATGATGGTTTCAGGGCGGGTGGTGGCGACCACCGCATAAGCTCCTTCGGGATCACCTTCGATTTTATATCTGAGATAATAGAGTTTGCCGTTCACTTCCTTATGGATCACCTCTTCGTCGGAAAGTGCCGTAAGGGCTTTTGGATCCCAGTTGACCATCCTGACACCACGGTAGATCAGTCCTTTGTCGTGCAGGTCACAAAATACTTTCAGCACGCTTTCGGAGCGGGTTTTATCCATGGTGAAAGCGGTCCTGTCCCAGTCGCATGAAGCCCCCAGTTTTTTCAGCTGTTCCAGGATAATTCCTCCGTGCTCGTGCGTCCAGTCCCATGCATGTTTCAGGAATTCTTCCCGACTGAGGTCATTCTTTTTGATACCCTGTGCGGCCAGTCTGTTCACCACCTTCGCTTCGGTAGCGATGGAGGCATGGTCTGTGCCGGGCACCCAGCAGGCGTTCTTTCCCTGCATCCGTGCCCTGCGGACCAGTACATCCTGGATCGTGTTGTTGAGCATGTGGCCCATATGCAATACGCCGGTCACATTGGGCGGGGGAATGACGATAGTGAAAGGTTCACGCTCATCCGGTTCGGAGTGGAACAATTTGTTTTCCATCCAGTATTTGTACCACTTCTCCTCTACTTCTGCAGGGTTGTATTTGCTTGCAATCTCCATCTGATCATTTGATTTTTATTCCACAATTCCACATTCCTGTTATTCATTCGAATAGGAAGTGCAAAAGTACAAAAAATAACTCAATCCTGAATTCTTGATAAGTTAGTGGTTTTGTTTCGAAATTTCGGTAGCTATTGGTCAGAGGCAAAAGAAATTTTATATATTTGTACTCGGAAAATTCATCGATTATTGGCAACCTAATTGGGCAGAAGCATGGAAAATATTATCAAAAAATATTCCAATGGTGAGGTAACCGTTGTCTGGAAACCAGACCTGTGTCAGCATGCCACTTTTTGTTGGAAGGGGCTTCCTGGGGTATTTAACCCGAAAGCGCGTCCTTGGATTGATCCTTACGGGGCCTCTACGGGACAGATTGTCGGGCAGGTAGAAAAATGCCCGTCAGGGGCGTTGAGTTATTTCTATAATAAGGAGGAAAAAAATGGAATTGAAACATAAAGACAATGGCGAGAAAGGTGCGTTTCTCTTCCGGGATGAAGGACTCCTCGCCGCAGAAATGACGTATGTCTGGATGAACGACAATGCTTTTATCATCGACCATACGGAGGTGAGCCCCCTGTATGAGAGACAAGGTCTGGGAAAGCAATTGGTAGCCGGAGCAGTGGAATTCGCACGAGGACGCGGTATTAAGATTCTGCCGTTATGTCCGTTTGCCCGTGCTGTTTTCGACAAAACTCCGGATTATAACGATGTGAGGCTTACGCGCTAAGTCCTTTTGAATATGTTCCAGCCGGAATAGATATTTATTTTTCATAACCGAATATAGATATTTCACTTTAAAATATAGACCAAAGAGAGGAATTTCATTTTGAAAATCTGAACCAAACTAACTTTTAAACGATAAAAAGTAGATAGGATTTATGAAAAAACAAATAGCATTAGTGATGAGATACAAAGCAGTACCAATCCCCATACCCTATAATTAGTATACCATTTAGCTTTCTTCAACTCCAGGGTTTCCTCTTTAAATTGGGCTATGGTGAAAATGTTTCCTTCCAGTTTGCTTTTGTCGGGGGCCGGCGAGAACAGACTGCATACATACATTATTAATAAGCTAATTACAAATAAGATAGGGACAATAAAAAGGAAATGCATATCGCCGAAAATAGCGCTTTTGAAGATAAGTAATAGTACGGCAACGATTAACCCACTGATTAAGCCGATAAATACGCCCTGGGCGTTCACCCGTTTCGAGAAGATGCCTACAATGAATGAAGCTACGATAGGAGGTGATAAGTAAGCTAACATTTCCTGATAGTATTTTAATATTGATCCGAAACGTCCTATCTGCGGAGCCCACAATGCAGCTATAATTATTACGACTAGTGATACAATCTTCCCGACTCTGACCAATTGTTTGTCACTCGCCTTTTTATTCAACTTACTGTAAAAATCCATCGTAAATAGTGTTGATGTAGAATTCATTATGGCACTGAGGGAAGATGTGAGTGCTGCAAAAAGGACAGCAATCATGACTCCGAGCAGACCCACAGGCATCAGATTTATGATCATTGCCGGATATACCATATCGGGACTTTCCAATCCAGGGAACAGTTTTTGGGACATAACCCCCGGAATAGCAAAGAGAAACAAAGTGGTCAGGGTGATTCCTCCATTCAGCATTACTCCGTTGCGACCAGCATTCAGACTCCTGGCACTCAGTACCCTTTGCACCAGAGTTTGGTTATTTGCCCAGAAGTATAAACCTGTTATGGGCATTCCCACCAGCAGGGCTAACCATGGCGTGGATGCATCGTCTATAGGGCGGATCAGTTTGGTCATATAATCACCGGAAATAAGAAGTTCTTTGAAATATTCAAACCCACCGCTCATAGTTACAATTACGGCAAGAAGGATTGATCCCACTATTAAGATTACAGCCTGGATAATCTCGGCGTTGATGGCCGACGATAGTCCGCCCGGAATTGTATAGGAGGCGGCCAGCAAAGCGAAGACAACGACAATTGCTTGTATTTCGAGCGATGGCATAAGTAGTTTGACAATCAAAGCGCCCGCATACAAGGCTGTTGCTGCGTCCAAAAATACATTTCCCAATATGCAGATAGCAGAAAAATAGTATCGGGAGCGGGCATCGAACCTGCGCTCCAAAAATTCGGGAATAGTAAATATTCCACTTTTAATATAGATTGGAAGTAGAAAAGTAGCAAAGAACACCATCACTACAACTCCCATCAGATTGTAATTGAAGACAGCTATTCCTGTAGAATAGGCGTCACCTGTTTGTCCTATAAGGGTAGTACTGGATATACTCGCGGCAAAGAGAGATAATCCTACTACACCCCAGGACATGCTGCGCCCGGCAAGAAAATAAGATTTGGAATCTCTGCTCTTTCCGTTTTTTAAGGCCCACCATACAATTACCGCCATAGATAATACTATGACGGCAAGATCAATTATTGAAACAGAGGTTGTCATGCACTCTTAATTTATTGAGGTGTTGGTTAAAAGTTTGAAGCTTCTGGCTGGAATTGTAATAGTAAATCCTTGTTTGACTTTTTTGGCGGTTACTTTATCAATTGGTACGGGAAAAGAGTTTTCATCGGTTTTGTAACCCGACTCTACGTAGTCATACATATCCAGATCGCTTTCTCCATGTACATTCATCTTCAAATTAAATGTATGATCGACCTCATCAGCATTTACAATGGCTATGGTAGACCCTGTCTCGGAACTTCCGGCAACAACTCTCAATCTGTTTAATGGTTCTGCCTGCGTAGGATTGTATATCTTCATCCCGGGTGTAAAATAGCGCGACATGAGCGACCAGGTGAAAAACCAGGGACGTATTTCCTCGTGCCTGGGATCACCGATCAGCTCTGTACCAAGTGAATTCCAGAAGCCCCATACTTTTAACTGGTTTTTATCACCAAGATCACCGATTGTATGCATGGCATCGTCCAGCATCCATGCACTGGCTCCATGCCAACCGGCTTTCATTGTCTGAATGAGCATATCGGCCATATCCACACCATACAGATAATCATACACAAAGAGTTGTGAGTCTTCGCTGGCAAATTCGGTCGATTGCATCCGTTTTTTGTATTCTCCACCCAATTCCAGCGTGTGGTACCAACCTCCAATCTCGCCGAAAATCATTGGTTTTCCTGTGGGTCGGATAGTTTCTCCCACAGCAGCATAATGTTTCATGAATGCTCCGCTACGGATAAATTGGTAGTCGGCATAGCAATGCACGTTATAAACTCCTGTTAAATGATCTAATTGTTTCACTGATTGTTCAACCCATTGCCACCCGGTATATTTCGATTTATGATTATTGCTTAGTTCTACCACATCCGGTGCAGCCATTGTAATATCAAGTTTTTCGTTGGCAAAAGCCTCGGCCATCATCTCTACTCCTTTTTTCCACTGATCCCAGTCGCCTCTGGTACAGGCCCAATCACCGTTGGGCTCATTCGTTATGATATAATATTTAATACAACTAAAACCTTTTTCTTTCACCAGAAAAGAGATATATTGGGTAGTCATCTCAATAAAACGGGGATCGTCCACCCGGTCTATATTTCCCGGATAACCCCAAAAGCCGGGCACACCATAGTCACCCAGTAAAACAACGATGCCGTTGCGTTGGCAATAGTCTAAAATCTTACATACCATCTGAACTTCAGGACAATTGAAATCAAGTATCGGGTCTCCTTTTGAGTCTACCCCTTTAAAGTACCTCCATCCTGCTACATCCATCACACGGGCGATACGTGGTTTCATGTAGTCGAGACGTTTGTATACCATTTCCAGCTTTTCGTCGGTCATAAGATAACCCCATTCGGCATCCGGGGAATCACCGTGTGGATAGGCCGACCACTCAACACCATGACCAATAAAATTCTCTGACACGGGTTGAGTGTCTATTATAATAGTTTCAGAGGGAGTACATCCCACAGTTATTAATACCAGACTGACGGTCAGCATTAAAATATTATTTTTCATATCTTCAGGGACTTATAATTTGTAAAATTTTCTCATTTCATACTTTGATATACCGATATATGAAATGCTTCGTGCATACTGACATTGTCATTGTATGTCTGGTTTATATTGGTATAGAACAACAGTATCATATTGTTTTTTCTGTCAATGATATAGTCTGTGCCAAAGGCTCCTCCCCATTTCAAAGAATTGGGAGGTACCATACATTTGTTATACCTGTACTTGTTGGTTAGTTCAAAAGCCATACTGAAATCATGATAGGTTTCTACTCCTTCCATCTGACTGCTCGTCATCAGTTCGACAGTTTGCCTACCTAAAACTCTTTGGTTATTGAATTCTCCCCCGTTCAGTATCATCTGGCAGAACCTGGCATAGTCTTCTATTGTGCCCGAAAGCCCGGCTCCACCGCAAAGCGCTGTTTTGTAGGTGATTTTCGGGGCATCCTGAGCAAATTGATCATCCGTAAGTTGATAGCTATTGGTTCCGGCGTCTTGTGTATATAATTTCACCAATCTATCATAATTCCTTTGAGGCTGTACAAAGTATGTATCCTTCATACCCAAAGGGTCAAGTATCCGTTCCCTCATCAGTACATCCAATGTTTTTCCACCGATTGCCTCTGCCAGATAACCGGCAATATCGGTGCTGAATCCATACGTAAATTTCTCGCCCGGATCATGTTGTAAAGGTATTTTGGCCATTCTTTCCAAAACTTCCTGTGATGTAATCGGATATCTGTAGAAAAAACCTTCCACTTCCTGGCCATAAGGATTGTAATCATATCCCGCGGTATGGGTAAGTAAATGACGGATCGTGATACTTCTCTTTGCGGGTCTTGTTTTCAGAGTTCCCTCCTTTGCATCTCCCGATTCATAAACCTGCGGATTAGCAAACATAGGAAGGTATTTTTCTATGGGATCATCCAGTTTGAACTTACCTTCTTCGAATAAAGAAAGTAAAACGGCTGAAGTGATTGCTTTGGTCTGTGACGCATTCCTGAAAATATCATCTGACTTTACAATTATCTTATTTTCCACATCTTTGTATCCATAAGCCCCGCTATAAACTATCTGGCCGTCTTTGATCACCAGGGCTATTGCATTAGGTAGTTTTTTATCTTTTACATATTGTGATAGTAGAGAATCAATTCTGTTTATACGATTACCAGCGAATCCAATATTTTCTACATTCTCACAGTGAGTAAAGTTTTGAACCGTTTGCCCAAAGCTATACCCTATGAAAAATAAATAACCTATCAGTGTAATTAATTTTCTCATATGCATATTGGTTTTTCTCTATTCGGTATTATTGTGTCTGAGCATGAAAGAGTTTATTTATTATTATTCTTTATAAAATCTACCAATTCCTGTACGGGGCATGTTGCAAGGCATACATATTTGTCCGCAGCTCCATAATACACATATAGCGTTTCATCTACTATGATATTTCCCGTGGGGAATACACAGCCATTATAATATCCCTTGGTCTCCCAGTCAGTCTCAGGCTCCAGAATAAAATCTCTTGTACGTCCTATAATTTTCAGGGGATCTTCAAGGTCCAGCAGGAGTGCTCCTACACGATAATAGCCGCTTCCACCCTTATCAACCCCATGATACAATGTCAGCCAACCCTCTTTGGTCCTTAGCGGAGGAGTGGCTCCTCCGATTTTCTCTTCCCAGGTTCCGTCGATTCCTGTGATCAGCAGGTGACTCTCTTTGCCTTGCCAATCAAGCAGATCATCCGAAAATTTTAGCCAGATGGAGGGATGTTTCACGCCATAATTTTCACCCACATATTGTTTGGGCCGGTGCATAAGCACATATTTTCCATTTATTTTTTCAGGGAAAAGTATCACATCTCTATCGTCGAGGTACGAATCGGTAATCCGTCCTAAACGCTCAAATGTACGAAAATCTTTTGTACGCATCAACCCCGAATTCCCCATATTTTCTTTCATAAAGATAGGAGCATGTGCTCCCTGAGAGGGTCGGTTCACTACATCATGTGCAAAATTCCAGTATTGTCCCGGAGGAAATGGTCGAAAAGCATACGTGATATAAAAATCATCATCAAATTTTACGATGCGGGGGTCTTCCACGCAACCTCCGTCGGGATATCCCGGCACAGGTGAAAATACGGGTTCGGAGGAGACTCTCTCAAAGTTCACCCCATCGTCACTAATTGCCAGTCCCAATCTGATAACGTGTTCTGTATCTGCTCCGGCAGCTCTGTAAAGCATGTGGAATTTTCCATCTTCGTACCACACTCCCGGGTTGCACGTTACCAGGCTTTCCCATTCGTTTTTCGGGTTAGGGGAGAGTATTGGGTTTGCACTATGTCTTGTAAGCTTCATAATCTGATTTTATTATCTTCTGCTATTTGTCTACCTGATGAACTCCTATGGAAGGGGCTCCATATACAGGAAGTTTGTTACCCCAGAAATCCTTTCCTCCATTATGGTCTATAAGGGTACCTGCTTTACGCGCTGGAGATTTTTTATGAAGTTTGTACCCTTCAAGTGATTCAAGTCCCTTCTTTCCTGTCCCCGGAGCCATCAACATCGGATCTCTTGTTATTTTATTTATCTCATCAGGTTCGGTTGGGTGATGATTCCCCCAATAGAGGTTGTTGAGAAATATACCGCCTGTACCCGGAATAGAATACCCACCTGTACCATGATTTATTATAATGTTATTTTTAAATATCCATGGAGCGTTTACATCACCCCCTTCGTCCCACAAGTGGTCTATTATTTTGGTGTCTAACCCTTCGCCAATATAGAACACATTGTTGTAAATCTGAGTGTGGGGAGTCACTCCTCCTGCAATCATTATTACACGTTCCTTGTCATTTTGCGATATATTATATCTCACGATATTATTGGTGGAGTTTGACGCATCTATGATCAACACAAACCCACCTTCGTTATCGTGACTGTAGTTATATTGAATCACACAATCATAACAGTCCAGATCGTGATCAAATCCCATTCCATCGGCATTTCCTTCAAGCTTATAGGTATGGCATGCCTCATTGTACTGAATAATGCAGTTACGCCCACGGGTAGCCCATATGGCTGCCGCCCCGTTGAAGCCATCATCCTCCCGGTAGGCACCACAACCCTCGGCATAATTGTATTCTATGAGTGCTCCGTCACATCCAAAGGTTAAAATGCCATCCGAATCTATTTCACGCACTGTATTTCCCCGGATTACAACCCCTGTTGTAGATTGATTAGGTTCAGCCCAGGTATAGTCCCAGACAACAATACCTGTACGTCCTGAATATTCAACAGTATTGCCTTCAATCAAAACATCCCGGTATTTGTCCGTCCCTTTTGATGTATGACTCACGCTAACCGAGATACCTCCATATTGATGTGGATCCACACCATTTAAATAACGAAATGAACATGTTACATGATGTACATGATTATCCCGGATAACAATGCCGTACAATTCGCCTGCACCGTCGTTTTCGAAAAGTATGCCATTGCGGTATGTATTGCCCCTCTCGGCGGCTGTGTTAGTGATTTCCAGGCCCTGGACAATCCAGTATGAAGCATTCCGGATATATATTGTGGCATTTACCTGGCCATTACCATTGATTCTTGGACGCCCACCTTCGCCCCAGACTCCTATTGTGATGGGGTTTTCTTTTATTCCGGAGCCTTTGGGTGCTAATGAGCCTTCCCATACCCCATTTTTTCGTAATAATATTTTATCTCCCGGATTAAATAATTTATCATTGACATTGACAAATGTTTTCCATGCTGCACTTTCCGATGTTCCGGCATTGTTATCATTCCCATTTTGGGAGTCGATGTAATAGTCTGTTGCATTTGCGATAATGTAAAAACAAATAAAGAGAGTTGTTAAAAGATGTCGTTTCATTTTTGATTGTTGTTGTGTAAACATTGCCCATACAATACAGATTATCGTACAGGCAATGTCTGATTCACTGAGATTATTATTCAAATTCTATTTTTACGCTTCCAAGTTGTACTAACCAGCCATTTCCTTCGGGAACGTCAAGCTTTTTCAGCCTGATGGCAAAGTACCTATAGCCCGGAGCCAATGGATTTGCTGGAATGTATCTGTAACCCAACCATTCTGTTCCTCCCATATCCTGCCGTGTGAATGGGATTGAGGTCATTTGTGCAGGATCACCGGTTGTTCCGCAGAGAATCTCTACGTACTCGTCTACCGGAGCCCACATGCTTACAAATGAGGTAACTGCAAAGCCGGTAATATCTTCCGGGAGGTTATATACAACATATCCTTCGGCAATATTCGTCCTTGTGGCGCGGGTAGCATCTCCATTGAATGCATCAGCAGGAGATTCATAGATAATTGTCATATTGGAAGAGGCACCTGCAATTTTCGATCCATCTTCAAAATCATCGAACAGGAATTTGTTCACCGGAGCAATTATTGGCTCTTCATTGTCAATTTCTACTGATCCTATCTGAAGTCCCCATATGTCATCTCCTTTTTCCTTTACTTCTATTTTCAGGTATTTAGCTTGGGTAGATACCACTGAATTGATTTTAGCTTCATAGGTTTGCCAGCCATCTACTTCTTTGCCAACTTTCGAATATTGAACCGATATGGGACTCCATGGGCCTTCTGCTGATTCAGCTTCGAATAGTTGCAAATCGCTCACGTCGGTTATACCGAGCGAAGTATATTTACCTATTGAGAATATTACTGTTGCAGACTTAAATCCTTCATATTTATATACTACATTGGCATCATTGTTTGCTGATCTGACTATACGGGAGTCATCGCCATTGAAATATTGAGGGTTGGATGAATCGAATCCGAAATGAGAAGAATGCGAATCTGCAATACTCCAGTCTTCAAGCGGATCAAACAGCACAGTGTCGGGATCGTCATTTCCGTTTGGTTCGTGGGCACCTATGGTTAATGCACCTTTGCTTGATACAGGATTGCCCCAAAAGTCTTTACGCCCGTTTTTACGAACTTCCACGCCATTGTTTATTGCAGGAGAGTCTTCCTGTAGTTTATATCCGTCAAGGCTTGCAATTCCTAATGCCCCGTTGCCGGGAGATACGAATCTGGGATCATATGTCCGTTTGTTTTCTTCTTCGGGTTCGCTTGCCGGATGGTTGCCATAGTAAATGTTGCCGGCAAAACTTCCTCCTGTGCCGGGGATATTGTATCCGCCACTTCCATAATTGACAATTATATTGTTTTGAAAACTCCATTTAGCATTTATGTTTCCACCCGTATCCCAGCTATAGTCAAAAATTTTTGTGCTCAATCCTTCGCTGAGATAGATTGTATTGCCATAGATTTGAGTGGAAGCAGAGACTCCTCCTCCAAACAAAAAAATCCGTTCTTTATCGTTTTGGGAGATATTATAGCGAACGATATTATTTTTCGAACCTTCACCTCCTACGTCTTTATGTCCATCCACAAATAACATAAACCCTCCATCGTTGTCATGGCTGTAATTGTACTGCACTATACAATCGTATGAGTCGATATCTATATCGAAACCTGTGCCATCTGTATTGCCTTCCAGGGCACGGGTGTTGAATGCTTCGTTGTGTTGAATGATACAACCGTACCCGCGGGTACACCATATACCGGCCGACCCATTGAACTGGTTATCTTCCCTGTATGAGCCTGCCGCCTCACAGACATTGTACTCTATCAGTGCTCCATTACAGCCATAGGTAAGGATGCCATCCGAGTCACTCTGTTTTACCGAGTTTTGGCGAATGACGACATTCGTAGACGATTCAGCATTACTACCCCATATGTAATCCCATACAACAATGCCGCTTCGACCCACTTTTTCCACTTCGTTGTTTTCGATCAATACTTTATCGAATTTATCGGTAGCAGCTGTGCTATAAGTTGCTACGGCAATGCCTCCGAATGAATGAGGATGATAAATACCGGCATAACCAAATGAGCCGACAACATCATGAATTTTGTTATTTTTGATTGTAATATTGCTGACCACTCCTCCGTTTTCGTTAAGGACAAGAATTCCACTGCGGTAAGCATCGCGTTGTGCAGCCGTGTTGGTAATTTCCAGTCCATCGACTACCCAATTGGATTGGTTGACGAGTTTTACTCCCGCTTCAGCTCCGTTGGCATTGATGATTGGTTTTGCTCCTTCTCCATATGAAGTGATGATGATAGGCTTTGAAGCCGTTCCCGATCCACCGGGAGTTAACATGCCTTCAAAACTGCTTCCGGCTTTAAGGGCAATTGTATTACCCTCTACAAAAGTCTGTTGATTGATTTTTTCAAGAGTTTTCCAGGGGGCTCCGGGGGAGGTTCCCTTATTTGTGTCGTCCCCCGATTCTGAGTCAATGTAATAGGTGGCATCACTCTCAGCTAAGGTTGGATAATTCTTAAGCAGATCTTGCACATCACTACATGAAAAAATGATACAGCATATGGATGCGATAGTTGCTAAATGTACTATTTTTTTTATCATGATAATATGGTTTTATTGTTTCTTACTGTATTTGATAATCCACTCAAACATGGCGGTATTGAGGCGATGATAAAACTCCTGTGAGGCACCTTCACCCCCATGTCCGCCTCCGGGAATAATAATCAGCGTGTCGGCAATATTCTCTTCTTTGAGTTTTTGTCGCATCACTAATGATTGTTCTAGCGGTACGATGTCATCCGCTTCTCCATGGATCAACATGGTAGGTTTGTAAGTTGGACTATAATACGGACTTGCTTCCTTGTATTCTCTGGCAAGTTTTGTTGAGTCGTAACTCCAGGGCTTACCTGTGATCAAGGGTAATAGTCCTTCTACGTCCTGGGGTTTTGCTCCTTCCATCGAAAAGAATGTATCTAATACGGTAGGTGCGCCAAGGGTAATAACAGATGAAATAATATCTTGCTTGTCATATCTGTAAGCATAGAGCAGCGCTAAATGTGCGCCGGCACTACCTCCCCAAAAGATGAACTGAGAGTCTCTGATATTCCATCTTTTTGCGTTGGCTATCACAAAGCTTAATGCCTCATCAATATCTGCCATCATCTCTTTATAATGAATGCTATTCCCGGGGGAAGCTAACCTATAATTGATATTGATTACGTTAATACCTGCCGCCAGCAAACCGTCACGCATAAAATAGGCGTCTTTTTTATCGCCTGCCATCCATCCTCCTCCATGAATAAGTATCACAACAGGGGTTTCTGGTGTTCTGCTGGCAATAAGATCCACATCCATTTTGTGGAGAGAATCTTTCCCATAGGTAATATCATGCAACTTCAATTCCTTCGTTCTTGAATCTGCAAAACAGCCTGTTGTCCCTGATAACAGGAACAGACCTATGGCTATAAATTCAAATCTTATACGTTTCATCGTTAATAACCTTCATTGTTTGGCCCCAATTTGGGATTCTTTGCCAGTTCGTTAAAATTTATAGGCATCAGATAATGTTTGGGAAGAAATACCTGTACAGGAGAGGTTGTAATCTCAAAAACCTCATAGTTTTTCACATTATCATTCTCTGTAATTTTTATTCCATGAAAACGTTTCCCGTGTAAAAGTTCTTCGGCAATACGCCAACGACGTATATCCCAGAAACGATGTCCTTCAAATGCGAGCTCTACTTTGCGTTCGTGGCGTATTCTTTCACGCATTCCTGCCTGGTCAAGTCCTGCAGGTAATGTGTCCCCCAATCCGGCACGGCGACGAACAACTTCCATAGCGCTGTAAACCGATTGGTCTGCTCCTACTGCTTCATTTTGGGCCTCAGCATAGTTAAGCAACACTTCGGCATAGCGGATTTCCTTCCAGCTTGTGGAGCTTCCTAAATAGTTGATAGCCAGTTTTTCGAAGGGTATTGTCTCATCCAGAAACTTACGCAGGATATAGCCTGTATTTGTTCCTTCATTCATTCCCAATCCATCGGATGTAGTTCTGTATGCAGTGCGGATAACTGTATTTTTAAATACCGAGCCATCCACAATAATACTCCACTGTAATCTCTTATCCCTGTTCTCATACGGGTTGGCTGCATGCTGTGGATTACTCCAGTCGAAAGGAGTGCCGTCCAGCATCTCGTAAGAATCGACCAGTTCCTGTGTCGGGCAGGTTTGGTTTCCCCAACCATTGTCGAGGCTGAAAGGCATAAATAAAAAATCAGCCGAATGTCCCTTATTCACACCATCGTAGAGGACTTCAAACAAAACCTCGCTTGTCTCCCCTCCTTTAGATTGAAATAAGGCATTGTAATTATCGACAAGAGAGAAAATTCCTCTATCAATGACCTGTTTTGAGAACCATGCCGATTTTTCGTAACGTTCTGCATATAACATTGCACGTCCGCCAAGAGCCAATGCTGCTTCCCTTGTAACGCGGCCCAGTTGTGACGGGGGTAGGTTTTCTGCCGAAGGCAAGCCTCCATCCTCTGCACCTATGGCTTCCAATTCCGTTTCAATAAAGTCATATATATCAGATACCGGATCACGGGGAACCTGCATCTCTTCCAGATTGTTGACATCCTGTAATTCCACGATCAGCGGTACGTCTCCATAACGTCGAACCAGGTCTGAATACATATAGGCTCTCAGGAATCGGACTTCAGCCGCAACCCTGTTTTTAAAATCGTCGGTAAAACCGGATGTCGCCAGATTGACCAGCATATGGTTGCATTTGCGAATGGCAGCATAGCGTTGTCCCCATACGTCGTGCGGATTCCACTGGGCAGACATTCCTCCGGGTATTATCACACTGTTGCTCTCATTCCAGCCGGCCCTGGATCGAAGCAGATCGGTACTCCCATCGAGCAGGTCTGTAATACCCATTCCTGTGTTTATTGCACTGAGGGGAGCCGTTCCTACGGCCATGGCCCCATAACCACATGGCATGGAAGAATAGATATGATAAAGATATTGAAGCACTAATTCCTGGTCCTGGAATATGGCTGAACTTACAATTCTGTCCTTCGGTGCCTCATCCAGATCAACGCAACTAAATGTCAGCAGGGCAAGAAATGCTGCATAAATATATATTGTGAATGATTTCATTGTCTTTAAATTTTTAGAATTGAATATTTACCCCAAAATTGTATGTCCTCATTTGAGGATAGAAATAGCTTCTGTGCCCTGGTTCGATCTGTGGTGATTCAGGGTCAAAATCTTTCATCGCAGAGAAGGTCAGGAGGTTGTTCCCCGAAACAAAAAGGCGCAACCCGTTTATATTTGCCCTTTTCAGCCATTCCTGACTGCAATCGAATGAATATGCCAATTCAAGATTACGAAGGCGTACATAGGTTCCATCATATAGCCAGAGTGAAGAATTTACACGATTGTTAGGTCTCATACCGGCATATAGCTTTGGATATTTCGCATCCGGATTGTCTGTGCTCCATGAATCCATGAAGATAGCCAATGCATTTGCATCCAGGTTAAAGGGATCCCAGCGCAACATTTGGTCAAACATGGCTGCACCCTGCCAGTTAGTAGTAAGGCTGAAACGCTTGTAACTAAGGTTTAAATTCAAACCATACACAAGCTCAGGTACCTGGCTTCGTCCAATGGCTGTAATGTCGTTGCCGTCAATTACATTCTTACCATCACGATCATCAATGTTTGCATATTTAATATCACCGACTCCATAAGCTCCGAACCCTGATTGATCGGCCCATGCATCAACCTCTTCCTGAGTTTTAAAGATGCCGACAGCCTTATAACCAAAGAACTGGTCGAATGGACGTCCCGTGCGGCGTTGGAGATCATTTATACCGTCAGCTTCGCCGATATAAACGATTTTGCTGCGCGCAAAAGTGGTATTAGCCTCAACAGTTACTCCAAAGTCTCCCCACTTGTCGGTATAGCGCAGCAGTGCTTCAAAACCATAATTATCTACTTCGCCATGATTTTCCTGTGGCAACAAACCTGAAACTCCGGCCGATTCAGGAACAACAGCATCACGAACCATAAGTATATCCCGTGTATTTTTCCTGAAGTAAGTGAATTCTCCTGATAATTTGCCTTTCAGGATTCCCCAGTCAAGGCCTATATCTGTATTGCGTGCGGTTTCCCAGGTCACATTCGGATTCGGCAGCACGCTCTCCTGGAGTCCTGGTATGTATGAGTCTCCTATAACAGAACTTGGCCCCACGACGAATGCTGATAGATATTGGAATTGACCTATGCGATCGTTCCCAAACTCTCCGTATGAAACACGGAATTTAAGATTGTCGAATATATTGAGGTCTTTGATAAAATTTTCTTCACTGGCTCTCCAACCTGCAGATACGGCAGGAAAGAAGCCCCAGCGATTATCCGGGTGAAAGTTGTATGAGCCATCGACACGGAAATTGGCCTGGAGTAGATATTTACCCATGTAGCCATAGTTTACGCGCCCTGCATAACCTCTGCGGGCATTGTTCCATCTATATCCACCCATTTTCTGATCTTTTTCGGGACCGGCAAATATTTCGGGAATAGAAGAGGAATAGTAGCTATAGCGGCTTGCCGATAGGTTCGTTCCTGTGTATGCCGATTCTTCATAGACAAGTACGGCAGATATGTTGTGTTTTTCTGCTAAGGCAGTCTGGTAATTTAAGGAAGCCTGTAATGTTGTGCGGGTTTCATCCCCGGCTATTTCATATAGATTTTTACCTCCTCCTGATGTTTTTTTGTCATAGGTGTCTGTCAGGCGGTCGTGGATATAATAATCGTACACATCTGTAAATGTCTTGTTCCTGGCATAAGCCCGGTCATAAGAATAGGAAAAATTTGCTTCCAATCCGTCAATCCAGGGAACATCGTACGTTGCCTTAAAATTGCTGTTGAAGGATGAAATTTTACGTTCAGCATATCCGGAGTGGTCGGCAACACCTATGGGTGAAACATTTTGTCCGTTTGCCTGTAAACCTCTCTCGGCAATATGATTCGGAACATAAGGCGCTTCAGTAGGGGCAGAGTTGAGTACAGTACTGAAAACGCCATCACCTGAAGCTGCATCGCTGATATCTTCTAACCGGCCTGACAAATCAAACCCTAAGGTGAAGTAATTGCCAATCTTTGTATCAATATTAGAGCGGACATTATAACGTTGGAATGAGGCTAAATCATATAAACCCTTCTGATCAAGAAATCCTCCGGAAATGAAGTATTTGGTCTTGTCAACACCTCCATCTATCGTGACACTATGTTGATGCATCGGAGCATATTTGTGCAATGAGGCATCCCACCAGTCTGTATCCGGCAATGTGCCATTTTGGTATCCGTCTATTTGATCCTGGGTAAACAATAACTGGCTACCAATATTGTATCTGGCAAGATTCAGATACTTGGCATATTGATAGGAATTCATCATTTTCGGAATGATTGTCGGAGTCTGTACTCCGAACGACCCCGAATAATTTAGGCGGGTTTCTTTTCCCGTCCCCCGTTTTGTTGTAATCAGAATTACGCCATTGGCGGCACGTGCTCCATAAATTGCCGCGGATGCCGCATCTTTCAATATGCTTATACTTTCAATGTCATTCGGGTCGACCTGATTTATAGGTCGTTCAACCCCGTCAACAATGGTTAGTGTAGCATTATCTCCCCAAGTGCTTTTCCCCCGGATATAGAACAGAGGAGCGTCATCTCCCGGCTTTCCCGACTGTTGAGAGGTGATAACTCCGGTCATTTTACCTGTAAGCGTATTCGTGAGATTGGGTGATGGAGCAGTTAGCAAGGCATCCCCACTAAGTGAAGATACCGAACCTGTCATGTCAATTTTACGTTGAGTTCCATAACCAACAACAACTATCTCTTCCGTTAAAACATAATCCTCTTCGAGAACTATCTCCATAAAAGACAAACCCGCCTGGCGTTCAATTGTTTTAAAACCCAGAAATGAGAATAGAATAATGTCGTTTCGGGACGCGTTAAGCGAGAAATTCCCCTCTATATCTGTGACGGTTCCCACGTTTCCACCTTTGATCAAGACGGTTGTACCAGCCAGTGGCATACCATCAGAAGAGGTGACCCGCCCTTTGACTTCTATTTCCTGAGCGACCAGAATCGCAGGAAGGACGAGTAAAATTAGAATTAAAAGTTTTTTTAAATTCATGACATATCAAATAATTCAACTTTCGCAAGCTCCATCAGCCTGCTTGCGATAGGCTTTCAAAATGTAAGTATTGCAGATCAGTGTCGTCAATAATCAAATGTTCAATTTCATTAGGCTATTTGAGTCGCCTGTGCTCCTCGATTTTCAATTCTACGCTTAACAGAGGCAAAATTTGTTTTGCCTCTGTATTCCTTAACGAAATAGTCGGTTTAGATACATTAAATGTCTTATACCAGAAAAACGAAAATACGTTAATAGATTCGTTGTTTTCAGGTTGCAAACTTAAGACAGGATTTATACTAATTGTAATACAATATCACTAATATATGATATTATTTTGAATACTAGGAAGTACAAAACATATATATGTCTTATTATCAGGGTCATGTGTCTATGTATTATTTTCATGGATTATTGTATTTTTTTGAATGTTTTGTGTATGTTTGCGAGACAATTATGCATTTCGGTGAGAGAATCATGAAAATAAATAGATAAAATTTCATCCTCTATCAACAATATTTGTAGAAATCATGGAGTATATACAAAGAGAAATCACCCCGATAAATAATGAAGATCTGTTTATCGTGCTGGATCATCCTCAGGCACGATTCGATTATGCCGCACATTTCCATTCCGATTACGAAATAAACCTCGTTATAAACAGCAAAGGGACGCGCATTGTAGGCGATTGTGTGGATGGATATAATGACCTTGACCTGGTTATGATAGGCCCCAATATAGCCCATCGTTGGATATCCGACAACGATAACGGCGATGCCCATGTCGTGACCATACAATTCCATAAAGAGGCACTTGAATATCCTATTTTCAACAAGAAAATCTTCCATCCCATCCGGGAACTTTTCAAAAATTCGGCCTATGGGATCGATTTCTCAACGGAGACGAAGATGAATATGAAAGATCTGTTGCTCAATCTTTCCCATAAACAGGGCGTGGAATCGGCACTTGAGTTTTTCAGGATACTCTACCTTCTCTCGATTTCACCCGGTCAGAGGTTTCTGCTGGATAGCAATAACAGGCTGGATTCCGCCATCAGAGAGTCAAAAAGCAGAAGGATAAATAAAGTAATAACCTATATACAGGAGCACTTTCAGGAAAATATCACATTATCCTCTGTCTCCGAAAGCGTGGGTATGTCCGAATCGGCATTCAGCCATTTTTTTAAGAAAAGAACCAACAGGAATTTCATAGACTATCTGAATGACATACGCATAGGATATGCAGCCAAACTCCTTTATGAGACGTCGCATACGATTGCCGAAGTCTGCTTCGCCTCGGGTTTCAATAATATTTCCAATTTTAACCGGCTGTTTAAAAAGAAAAAAGGACAAACACCCTCAGAGTATAGAATAAATATTCAAAAAATAATGACAAAATTTTAATCTCTTTTCTATCAGTGGGAGCGGCACTTTCCGTTTCCGGTATCCTATTCCCCCATTACTCGGGGTAGAGGAGATAGGGTTTCCGTTGCCGTTTAAAAGTTTCCACATCACACGCCCATTTTTTCCTGATCTCTTCCGCAGGTTTTCCTGCGGTAATATCTTTGCGGATATACTCCACGCCGACCAGTTTTTCGAAGAAAGAGGTAAAGAATTTCTCTCCCATATTCAGGTTATTATAAGCATCAATCACATAGGAGAGATCGAATTTGTTTTTCCAGATCAATTCATTGGGAACTTCCCGCAAGTCTGTACCATAGCATTTTTTATTGAGCAACGGTGGGTTTTTGGCGCCTGTCACACTTCGTGGGGTGAATGAGAAACCGGAGCCTTTGTATTGGGGATGTCCATATACCTCAAAAGGGAATGAGGTGCCTCGCCCCAGGCTCATCACCGTTCCTTCAAAGAGGCAGGTGGAAGGATAGAGATAGATAGAGTGGATATTGGGTAAATTGGGGGATGGTGCAATGGGTAATTCATAACGGGTTTGGTGAGTGTAATTATCACAGGGAACCACTGTCACGTCACATATCCGGCCGCCCGGGAGCCATTTTTCGCCGTTGATCATTAGCGCCAGTTCCCCCAATGTCATGCCATGTACTACCGGAATAGGCAACCATCCTACGCCCGATTTGTGTTTCATGTCGAGGATCGGGCCGTCCACATAAAAGCCGTTGGGGTTGGGGCGGTCCAGCACGATCATCTTTTTTCCATGTTCCGCACAGGCATCCATCAGACGAGCCATGCTGGCATAGTAGGTATAGAAGCGGAGACCCACATCCTGCAGGTCGAACAGCAGCACATCGAATTGTTTCATCTTTTCCGGAGATGGTTTACCGCTTCCACTTCCGTAAAGCGACCAAATAGGAATACTTGTTTTTTCGTCAGTTGAACTGGCTACATGTTCACCCGCGTCGGCCGTGCCACGAAAGCCATGTTCGGGAGAAAAGATTCCCACGACATTGAACCGGTGTCTTACCAGCATATCCACCAGATGTTCATTTCCGGCTATTCCCGTCTGGTTGGTCATTACTGCAACCCGCTTGTCGGTCAACAGGGGAAAATAAAGATCGGTTCGCTCTGCCCCCACTTTTAGAGGTATTTCATTTTGAGCGAAAGCAGAAGCAGAAAACAGTAAAATCAGTAGGAATGTATATTTTCTCATATTATTGTAAATTAAAATCACCTAATCACTTAACCACTTAGGCACATAAATCATTATTCCGTTTTTGTTTTAGAGTATTTCTGTTGTTCGTGGAGCTGGTCGAATTCCATCTCCAGAGATAGCAGTTCTTTTTTGATTTCTGTAAGCCTGGAAAGAACTTCCACCCGTTTTTCCTCCTCATCTTTTTTAGATTTCAGTGTCTGCCGGGCTCCTTCCAGCGTCAATCCTTTCTCTTTTACCAGGTGATACACAATTTCCACCTGTTGTATATCTTCCCGGGTGTACTGGCGGGTACCTCCGGCCGTTTTTTTTGGATTGATGTTTTCGAATTCTTTTTCCCAGAAACGTAAAAGTGACACGTTGACTGCAAAATGATCAGCCACTTCCTGAATGGAATAGAAGAGACGCTTGTCGGCAAATTGGATTGGTTTCTTTCTTTTTCCCATGATAATCTCTTTGTAAACGGGTTCGGCATAATTGGCCGGATAAATGTTATCCGTTTCAAAAATAATATTTTCCGTCAGTAAGAACAAGTTTTTTCGCTATCATTCGTCTGTTTCCAGCTTATCTTCCGTTTTTTTCGCGATATAAATGATAGAACTCGATTGCTCAATGTTGCTGAGTGAGCGTAAAAAACCTATTGTACCGTTTAGGAACGCCCTGGCGTATCGTGTGAGCAGGTTACTTTTCTTGTACTTTTCACTCAGCAGGGAGATATAAAAAGCATCCAACGGCATTCGTGTTTTCTGTATGACTTTCAGGCCATGCTTGCCGAGCAACTTTTCAAGGGATTCGGGCGAGAAATGCCAGAGATGCCGCGGGATATCATAAGCCGCCCACCATCCTTTGTAAAATCCTGCATCGTAGGAACGGCAGTTAGGGAGTGCGAGGACCACAATTCCTTCCGGAGTGATGATCTCCTTTATCTTGTGGATAGTTTCATTCAGTTTTTCCAGATGTTCCAATACATGCCAAAGTGTTACCACGTCGAATGATGAGTTTTCTGTTTCCCAGAATCCATTTTCATCTTTTACCTCCAGTTCCGAACGGAGGGTTGCGCTCTCCCGGGCTTTATCATCTTTCTCAATACCCGAAACAATCCATCCCTGCTCCTTTGCTGCCTGTAGGAAGTAACCCGTTCCACAGCCGATATCCAGTAACCTCACAGGGCTATCCTTTGCGGGAGTATAATCCGCAACTAATTCGATTTTCTTTCTTAGCATTCGTTTTCGGAAGAGATGGTACAGGCGGTTGACTAATCCTTCGTTGGAATCGGAGTGAGAGATATAGTCGGGTGAGTCGTAATATCTGCCAATGGTGTCTTCCGAGGGAAAATGATTGGTGAATCGGAATCCGCAGTGAGCACAATCATAAACAGGAAAGACCTCCCCGCTT
The DNA here is from genome assembly GCF_040307845.1 of Proteiniphilum sp. GTDB lineage: Bacteria > Bacteroidota > Bacteroidia > Bacteroidales > Dysgonomonadaceae > Proteiniphilum. The sequence continues at coordinate 98,931 of NZ_JAWRIS010000058.1, read as the reverse complement.
GAAAAATGATCAACGGCATCAAAAACTTTTTTCAGATTGTCGCTGCCGCAAACCGGACAGTTGGTAATGGTGATAATTGGCATATATCGGGATTAAATCACCCCAAAAATACGACTATTCACGGGGAAAGGCAAATTTTTTTATAGTATGGTAAACGAATCGCAGTTATTGTTTCAAACAGTGTGTATAGAAGTAGGAGTGACGCCTTCACCAAATTCTTTGCTGACACATCCCAGAATAAGATGGATTTGGAGGATATTTTTCTTTGGAATTTTTACCGGCTCGTGTACGAGCCGTCCGTCCGGATAGGTTTTCAGATTAGAACTGTAACCGATGATGTAATTTTTTCCTCCGTCCTGCAATCTCTTTGTGACCGCGATCTCTTTTGTTTCCACGTAATAATTCCGTCCCCATATAATAAGTTCAGGGTTAATAATTCGTTTGAGTATCAGTATGGCACCGGAAGGGTATTCCTCCATGCTGTCGCCATAATGGCGGATTGCCGACGTGGCTTTCGGGAATAATTCGCCGGTATCAATCCATTCATTTTCCATGCTACCCGCATTCGGGTTATTATCCTGTAACGGTATTCTTCTTTGAGAAGATATTTTGGTGGATGGTTCGTTTATCTCGGGTATTCCTGTGGTTTGCTTTTCATAGTTACGAATACTTTCCAATAAATCATTATAGTTTATATTGAATGTTTTGCAAAGTTTCATCGTCAGATTTTCCGACGCACCTCTTTCTGTATTTTTTATCAAGTTTAGATATTGAGGTTTAATACCCATAGAGGCAGCAATTTCGGTATAGGGAATACCCTTTCTCTTCAAGATTTCCAACTGTTCTATGAACCACTCCTTTCGTATGTTTGCAATATTTAACATAATAATGAATCAAAAAGATATGTTTTTCTTGTTTAATATATCGAAATGATATATCTTTGTAGCTTTCGATTTAGAAAGCGACCCTAAAGATACGAAAATTCTAAGAAAAACTATATGGGAGAGATACTAATGAAACACGGAGAGCGGAGAGAGATTGCTAAGATGCTAAATGTTAGTGATGTAACTGTTCGTAATGCTTTGAAAGGCCGTACACAAAGTGAATTGTCGGAGCGAATAAGAAGGCTTGCCGTCCAGAGAGGAGGAATTGAGGTGGATGGAATAAAATTTAAATAGAAGTAAAAATAAATACCCATGAATAAAGGGATATCGAAAGAGGTTTATGACCGAGGCTACCTGATTTGAGATGTTACTTGGAAATAATGAGGTTTTTAAATCCGGTATAATTACCGTACCCCAAATAATAACAAAGAAAAGGAGAGTTTTACTGCTTAGAGAAAACAATATGAAAAAGAATAAAATGGGGATATGGGCTACATGTTTTTCCTGTAAAAGAAGACAATGAGTTTCAGTGATCTTGTAATGTACGTCGATAATGCCGGAAAAATAATTAATCAATCTAAAACAAATGCGAGAATGGAAAAGAAACAAAAAAGAATGTTTGTGAAAGGAGTTATGTTCACTCTGATGTGGATATTTTCCCTATGTATGTTTGCACAGACCGTTGCAGTAAGAGGCACGGTTGCCGATGCAAAAGGAGACGCTCTGATCGGTGTATCTGTACGGGTACAGGGTACAGCAATAGGTACAATTACCGACCTGGAGGGTAATTTTGTTTTATCTAATGTTCCTTCAGGTGCCATACTGGAAGTATCATATGTTGGGATGCATACTCAAACGATTGCTCTCGATGGTAGAACAATCGTAGACATAGTGTTGCAAGAGGATGCTGAATTATTGGAGGAGGTCGTGGTAATAGGATATGGTACGCTGAAACGTAGAGAAGTGACCTCTGCTGTAGAAACTATTCGTGCTGACCGGTTTAATCCGGGGGGATCCCGTAATGCTCTTGATCTGATTCAGGGAAAAGTAGCCGGATTGAATATGACCCGTACGCAAGGAAGCAATCCTAATGCCAGTATGGATATACAATTACGGGGAATTACCTCGCTCACGGGAACAAGAACTCCTTTAGTTGTAATTGACGGAATTCCCGGAGGGAATTTAGACTTGCTTCAACAAGATGATATCGAATCTTTCAACGTGCTAAAAGATGGTTCTGCCGCGGCTATTTACGGAACCCGGGGTAATGCCGGGGTAATTTTGATAACGACAAAAAAAGGAAAAGCCGGGGCACCAGAATTTAATTATTCTACTTACTTGCAGCACGAAAGAGTTAGTAATAAACCGGATATTTTAAATGCATCGCAATTCAGACAACTTATTAGCGAGGGTGTTATTAATCAAGATCAGGATTTTGGTGCATCTACCGATTTATTCGATGAATTGATCAATAAGGATAACCTGAGTCATTACCATAATTTTTCGGCGTCGGGCGGTTCTGCTAACGCAAACTACCGGGCTTCTGTATTTTATAGTGACTTGCAGGGAATCGCGAAAGAGAACTCACGGGAACAATTCGGAGGGCGTATAAATATTAACCAAAGAGGTCTACAAGACCGTTTGGCCATGTCGTTAAATCTCGCAACTAATATGAATAAAGCCAATTTATTAGGAGGTGGTACCGGAGACTTCGAGCAAGCAATTCAGCGAAATCCGACGGCGCCTCTATATAATGAAGATGGTACATTTTACGAAACGTTGGCTTATAACAATTATAATCCGCTCTCCCGATTGGCTAATCGTATTTCCAAGAGAAACCAGCAAACAACATCTGCCGATCTCCGCTTGCAATTGCAGATCATTGAAAATTGGTCAGTTTCAGCTTTCGGATCATATCTGCGAAATTCATACAATGACCGTTACTATCGTTCGTCAAAAGATTGGGATAATCGGGTTGGTACAGAATATCAAGGGATGGGATATGCTTCTAAATCCAACCGCTTGGAATGGACAAAAACATTTGAAGCGACGACCGATTACCGTAAAACATTGAATAGTGTACATACTATAACTGCGTTAGCCGGATACAGTTATCAGTATCATACGTTTGAGACTTTCAATGTAAACAACAGTGGTTTTACTACAGATGCTTTTTTGGATTGGAATTTAGGTGCGGGGAGTGCTATTAACAATACCACATTGCCTCGTCCGGGAATGGGAAGTGAAAAACAGGATAATACGCTGGTAGCTTTCTTTGGAAGAGTCAATTATTCTTATGCCGACAAATACCACCTTCAAGGAATCCTGCGCCGCGAGGGTTCTTCCCGTTTCGGAGATAATCATAAATGGGGGAATTTTCCCGCTATATCTGCCGGTTGGAGCATTAGCGAGGAAGAATTCATGAGTCAGGTTTCGGTAGTGAATGATTTAAAAGTACGTGTAGGTTACGGAGTTACCGGTAACCAGGGGATTGATAATTACCAGTCGTTGGTAACACTGGGAACCGGAGGTGTTTATCCGCAAGACGGAGTGTATTATCAAACGTATGGCGCAGCCAGAAATCCGAATCCGAATCTTAAATGGGAACAGAAATCTGAATTGAATTTCGGAGTGGATTTTTCAGTTCTCGGAAGAAGGCTTAGCGGATCAATTGATGTGTATAATAGGAATACCAAAGATCTGTTGTATCGATATAATGCACAACAGCCGCCATATGTACGTGATCAGATTTACACAAATGTAGGAACATTGAAAAATTCCGGGATCGAGTTTCAGATTTCGGCAATCGCTATCCAAAAGCAGGATTTCAAGTGGAATATTGATTTTACAGCGAATACCCAAAGCAATAAATTAAAAAAACTATCCAGTGATGTATTCAAAGCGAACTGGCTGTCATTCTACGGACTTCCTTCCCCTGGAAATCTGGGAAATGCTTTCAGGCTGGAAGAAGGCGGGTCGGTAGGTAATTTCTATGGTAAACGCTTTGCCGGTTTCACCGATGAAGGAAAATGGTTGTTCTATAAAAAAGACGGATCAACAGGTTCGGCCACTGAATTGAGCGACGATGATCTTACTATTATCGGTAATGGTGTGCCTAAATTTCAGGCATCGTTTACGAATAGTTTTGTGTACAAGAATTTCGACTTGACATTTATGTTCCGGGGAAAATTCGGTTTTGATATTCTCAACCTGAAAGAATTATATTTCGGGAATAAGAAATGGTTGCCTAATAATTTGTTTGAAAGTGCTGTTACCAAGCATAACCAATTAAATGATGACCCTCAGTATTCCGACTATTATCTTGAGAAAGGTGATTTTGTAAAACTTGACAACCTGACATTGGGTTATAATTTTAAATTAAATACACCTTATGTTCGTAATTTAAGAATTTATCTTACAGGAAGGAATCTGTTTACAATTACAGGGTATGACGGAACGGATCCGGAAGTACAGGATACCGGATTTGAAGCGGGGGTTGATAAAAGAGATTATTATCCTCGTACACGATCCTGGTCAATTGGTTTGAATGTAGGATTTTAAATAGAAAGAAGATATGAAACAAAGAATATATAAAGCCTTCGCTTTTATCCTTATAATGGCGGTTATCATAGCAGGAAATGGATGTACCGATCTCAGTGAGAGTGTTTACAGCGAATTGAATAAATCGAATTTTTATAACAATAAGACAGAAGTCTTACAGGCAGCTTTGAGACCTTTCACTCACATGCAGGCGTGGATGGCTCCGACAGGACAGAACGGATATTTCTATCATGCAGAATTATCCGCTGATCAGTTGGCATGGCCTCAAAAGGGAAAACATGGTTATGACAGCGGCGACCATTTTCGCCAGCATTATCATACTTGGACCGCTAATGAAGGACGTATGCGTACCGCATGGACGTTGATATGGACAGGATTAGGATATGTAAACGCAGCAATTATGGATTTGCAAGGTGTTAATAATGAGTCGCTCGGTATTTCTGATTCGGAAATGGCTGCTATTTTAGGTGAACTGTATGTATTAAGAGCTTTTCATTATATGAAAATAATGGAATTATGGGGAAATGCTCCGATTATTACAACAGTGGGAGAACCCTTAAATCCTCCCACTCAATCAAAAGCCGAAATTTTTGATTTTGTAAAGACGGAGCTGGAAGCATATGTTCCTAAATTACTATCCTATTCAAGAGAATTGGTAGGACGTGTTTCGCAAACAGCCGGTTATGCGATGCTTTCAGAATTATATCTCAACGCAGAGTATTTTATTGGAGAACCGATGTATGATGAATGTATTGCGGCATGTGATAAAATTATCAGTGGACAAGCGGGAGGTATCGGAGGAAATCCGGAATTAGCTCCGGATTTATTGCAAACATTCTCCAATGCCAATAAAGATGCGAAAGAAGCATTGTTCCAGTTTGCATTTAGTCGCTTGGGCGGATTTACATTTGGCTGGGGTGGTTTCTTTATGGGATATTCTAATGTTAGTAAAGCGCTGGATGTCAGTTATTCCGGTTGGAATGCTTTTGTAGTAATACCAACTGCCTTTGATGCTTATGCTGAAAATGATCTACGTAAGAAGGAATGGTTTTTATTTGGCCCCCAATATGAATACGGTACAACTAACCCGATTTTAGGAACGGAAGAATACAATGGAAAACCTTTAGTCTTTGTGAATTCTATTCGTCGTGAAAGTGAAGGGGACTTCACAAGTGAAGGAGCTATGGATAAAGGAGAGGAAAATAGTGGCGCCCGTTTTCATAAGTATAAGAGTGGTCGGACAAGTGATCCTAATTATCAGGAAAATCACTATATGCTTTATCGACTGACAGAGATTTACTTTAATAAAGCGGAAGCTATTATGCGAAAGAATGGGGGTGTGGCCACCCAGGAAGCCGTTGATTTAATCAATGCTTCCAGAAAACGTGCTTTTACGACCGAAGATTGGGAAGATGCGAAATATACCATTAGTTCTTTAACAATGGATGAATTGTTGGCTGAACGGGGACGGGAATTTATTTTCGAAGGTAAACGACGTGCAGATCTAATTCGTTTCGGTAAATTCACAACAGCCCGGTGGTGGGATCATGAACCAACTAACAATAAGAATCTTGAAATTTACCCGATTCCACATACCCAGTTGGCGGCCAATCCGAACTTGGTTCAAAATCCAGGATATGGCGATGTAGAATAAAAGGATTACTTCTTTTTCTTATTTATGTGGTTAATTAATAAGGACAAATAGGGGTTATATAAAATATTATGTAACCCCTATTTGCCTTGTTCCAAAGAGTTAATAATATTTTGAATTTGTGTTTTAAGAACAGGAATGTCATTTATAACTATATTCCATACAATATCTGCTTCGATTCCAAAATAGTGATGGACTATAATATTTCTAAAGCCTTTCATTTCGTACCAGTCAACATCCCGATAATGGCATCCTGTTCTATCCATTGCTTTTCGAAATTATCACAGTTGTGGAGTATAGCTGCAATATATTCAACTTTGGTGATGCTCTCAAGAATATGTCCCAATCGGAATAAATCTTTATTTTTCATCGCAGTAGATTATTTTTAAGTCCTTCATAATGTATGGCTTTAACTTCGGATGGGCATATTTTTCCGAAACTAGGTCTACTTCTTTGCCCAACTTTTGTTCTAATTCGTCTTTCAACCGTATCAGTTTGAATAATCCGATAGTGTCTTTCAGTTGATATAAAATATCCACGTCGCTGTTTTCCGAATCTTCACCCCGGGCAACAGAACCGAAGATACCTATCCGTACGGGGTTGTACGGTAGCATCGCATTGATGATTATATCTATCTGGCTTTGCGTTAACATTTTGCTTGTTTATGATACAAATATAGCGAAAAGTTTTATAGCCGGAAATTCAAATCCAAACTAAATGATTCGGGTGGTTTTCACTCACCTGCTTGGGGATACGGAGTTTTTCATGTAATTTTGTACCTTGTTCAGGCCAAAGGGAAAGGTGACGGTATAGAAAGTTGACAATGCTGCTTCCTCTTAACGCCGTACAACGAATGCATAACAGAAAATTTATATGATCACTTCCAGAGAGATTAGACAATCGTTTAAAGATTTTTTCCAGTCGAAGGAGCACCGGATCGTACCTTCTGCTCCGATGGTGATAAAGGATGATCCTACGCTGATGTTTACTAATGCGGGTATGAACCAGTTTAAGGATATCATCCTGGGAAATGTGCCGGTGAAATATCCCCGCGTGGCTGATTCTCAGAAATGTCTGCGTGTGAGTGGTAAACATAACGATTTGGAGGAGGTGGGGCATGATACCTACCACCATACCATGTTCGAAATGTTAGGGAACTGGTCGTTTGGTGATTATTTCAAGAAAGAGGCCATAGCATGGGCGTGGGAATATCTGACGGGAGTGCTTCAATTGGATAAAGAACGGTTGTACGTCACCGTATTTGAAGGGGCTGCTGAGGAAAACCTCGAACGGGACCATGAAGCGGCCACTTACTGGGAGGAATACCTGCCCAAGGAACGGATCATCAATGGCAATAAACATGATAATTTCTGGGAGATGGGTGATACGGGACCTTGTGGGCCTTGTTCCGAAATTCATATTGATATACGCCCTGAAGAAGAACGGGAAAAGATAGACGGATTGTCGCTGGTGAACCAGGGTCACCCCCAGGTGATTGAAATATGGAACCTGGTTTTTATGCAGTATAACCGTAAAGCAGACGGCTCGCTGGAGCCACTTCCTGCAAAAGTAATCGATACCGGGATGGGGTTTGAGCGGCTCTGTATGGCCGTACAAGGTAAATTATCGAACTATGATACCGACCTTTTTCAGCCGATAATCCGTAAAATAGGGGAGATCTGTAATGCATTATACGGCGAAGATCCGGCCAAAGATGTGGCGATGCGTGTCGTTGCCGACCATCTGCGCACCATCGCTTTCTCTATTACCGATGGTCAGCTTCCGTCGAATGCCAAAGCGGGTTATGTGATCCGTCGTATTCTGCGTCGTGCAGTACGGTATGGATACACTTTCCTGGGGATGCATGAATCATTTATGTACAGGCTGATCCCTACGCTTATCGAGGTGATGGGTGATGCTTATCCTGAGTTGATCTCACAGCAAGGGCTGATTGAGAAAGTACTGAAGGAAGAAGAGGAGTCATTCCTGCGAACGCTCGAGACCGGTATCCGGCTCCTGGAGAAAAATCTTTCCGAACAGGAGGGTGGGGTGTTGAGTGGTGAAGTAGCTTTCCAGTTGTATGATACTTTCGGTTTTCCGCTGGATTTGACGGAACTGATCCTGCGCGAACATGGCATGACGGTGGATGTGGCCGGTTTTAATACCGAGATGGAGAAGCAGAAACAGCGCGCCCGGAATGCCGCTGCGGTGGAGACTGGCGACTGGACGAAAGTACGTGATGGCGAGCCGGAGTTTACAGGATATGACGAAACGGAAACCGAGACCCGGATTCTCCGTTATCGTGCGGTAAAACAAAAGAACAGGGAATTCTATCAGATTGTGCTTTCTCGTTCTCCTTTTTACGCCGAAATGGGAGGCCAGATAGGGGATACCGGCTGGCTGATTCCCGAAGAAGGGGAGAAGGTCGATATTTTTGATACCAAGCGGGAGAATAATCTTGCAGTCCATTTTACGCACAAACTGCCGGCGGATATGGAAGGTTCCTTTACTGCCCGGATCAATACGGAAAAGAGAACTGCTACGGAGTGTAATCATACCGCCACCCACCTGATGCATGAAGCGCTACGCGAGGTGTTGGGAACACATGTGGAACAAAAGGGATCGTATGTGTCGCCCGAGTTGTTGCGGTTCGACTTCTCCCACTTTGCCAAGATGACACCGGAAGAAATCCGTGAAGTGGAGCAACGGGTAACGGCTAAGATCCGTGGCAATTTTCCTATTGAAGAACATCGTCATGTGCCCATCGAAGAAGCGAAAGCCCAGGGAGCGATGGCGTTGTTTGGTGAGAAGTATGGTGACGATGTGCGTACCGTCCGTTTCGGATCTTCTATCGAACTGTGTGGAGGAACCCATATCTCTTCTACCGGAAGGATCGGCACCTTCCGTATTATCACCGAGAGTGCTATTTCTGCGGGTGTACGCCGTATAGAGGCGGTAACGGCTAAGGTGTGTGAAGAATATCTTTACGCGAAAGAGGATGCGATAGTTGAGATAAAAAATCTGTTGCATAACGTGCCTGATGTGATGCAAGGGGTTCGCCGGTTACTTGCGGAAAATGAGGAGAAGGAAAGAGAGTTAAGGGAATATGTGAAAGAGAAGACAGAACAGTTGAAACAGCGGATTATCGACAAGAAACAGGATATCCATGGTATAACCCTCTTTAAGGTGATTATGCCGATGGGATCGGTGGATGTGGTGAAAGATATCGCTTATCAACTGAAGGGTCAGTTCCCGGAGAAGATGATGTTTGTAGCCGGAATTGCCGCAGAAGGGAAACCCAGCCTGACGGTGATGCTGACTGATGATCTGGTAGCCGGAGGATTACATGCAAGCAATATGATACGTGAAGCTGCCAAACTAATACAAGGCGGGGGGGGCGGACAGCCTCATTTCGCTACCGCGGGAGGTAAGAACCCTGATGGAGTAATTGCGGCGGTAGAACTGATTGTACAAAAGTTGGATGAATATTAGCACTTCAATAGTTATTCGCACTTCGTGCGTTATTCGATAGTTATTCATGCTTCGCATGTTATTTCCCGCTTTACGGGATAACTCAATTGCAATAGAATAACAACTGAATAACAACTGAATAACAACTGAATAACAATCGAATCCCAATCGAGTCACAGCCGAGTGAGTCTCAGTACCCTTTTCCACGTATCAGGGTGTTGTTTTTTAAACCTGCGTACTTTGCTGTCCCTCCGGGCTGTTTTGAGCCATTTGCGCCAGTAGAGGGCAAAATAGAAGGTGAGCGGCATCAGTATAAAGTAGCCGAGCGCCATAAGCCAGTCTTTTGTAACAGCCCCAACGAGAAGTGACTGGATCAGATCGAATATAGGAATAAAAAGGAGTCCCGACGCGTATCTTGCCGATGGGATAAACTGTTTGTCCTTGAAAAGGCCTGTCAGCTTCTTATTGAGCAGGATGGGAAATATGCCGTTCAGGAAACCGAAAAACGCTACGGGGGCGGAAAGGATAAGTGCCCCATAACGGGCAAAAAGGTGGCGTACAGAGGATATTTTTCCTATCCGGTCTTTTGAATTGAGCCCGTTTTCTTTCAGCAGAGCATAGGCCTGGCGGAAACCGGCTGTCTTTTGATCGAATTCGCCCCGGTCATTTTCATACAGCTCATCCAATTTCCTGACGATATAAAGTGCTGCCTGGAGAAAACCGTCTTTTCTCTCAGGGAATTTTTCCCGTGCTATCCGGTCGCCATTCCAGTCAATGGCGTGGCAATACTCGTCATAAAAATCATCATTCCATATATTTACGACCATCGACTTGAGCCGGTTTTCCAGTTCTTGTCTCAATTGGTTGATCGCTAAAACGGGATTCTCATTATAGATATCCTTGTAGTCGGCGACTTCGATAGGAGTACCGAAAGTGACATAAGCATCCGACAAGAAAGCAAACATATCCCTGTAGTAAATGGATACGGGAATGATCTGGCTCCGGAGTTGAAAGTCGGCCGAAGCCTCGGTGGGTAATATAATGCGGGGGACCGCTTTTTGTATAGGAAGCAATGACTGTTTCGGATTATGTCTCGCTTCGGGAAAGAGCGCGATAGGATTATTCTTGCGCAGGATGCGGGCAGCATTGTCGAAGATCTCACTGTTCTTATCGAGGTTATCCTTGCCGTCACGAATCCGGAAGACCGGCATGATGCGCATTCCTTTCAGCAACCATGCCACAAACTTCTTTTTGAAGATATCGGCACGGGCCAGAAAAACGATCTGTTTACGGTAATGGCTGGAGAATACCACCATTAATGCATCTATCAGTGCGTTACGGTGGTTGGGTGCATAGATAATGGGTCTGTCCTTCGATACATTTTCCTTTTTTCCGGTGAACACCATCTTTCTGAAATTCAGTCTCAGGGGGATGCTCACCGTTATCTGGGCCAACGTATATCGAAAATCGTAACGGTAAATCATATATTGGAAGTTTTAAACAATATTCTCAGGAAATGAATTGGTTTAATACACATTTTCGTCGGGCAAATTTATTACATTATTTCAGGGGTGACCGCGCGTCTTCTCCAGTAAAACGCCAGTATGAGACCGGCCACGATATGCCATATACCCCACCAGGCAGCAATAAAAGCCATCCCTCCCAGATTTAGTTCAGGTGGAAATATCCTTGGGTTGAAGATCAGCGCAAGCCCTAATCCGGAGTTCTGGATACCGGTCTCGATGGAAATGGTCCTGCAATTGATCTCGTTTACCCCCAGCGATTTTGGCAAAAAATATCCGCTTAAAAATGCCAGTCCGTTATGAATAAGCACCAGAAAGAATATCAGATGGATATACCGGAGGAACAGGTTGAAATTTCCTGCCAGCGCCGCCACGATGAAACCGGCGAAAAAGATGACAGAAGCGGCTTGGACCGATTTGTCGACCTTTCTGGTAAATTTCGGGAATTTCATCCCTACAAACATGCCCAAGATTACGGGGATACCCAGGATCAGGAAGACGGTGCGGAACATCTCCACAGGATCAATCGAAATAGGGACCAATAAAGGGGAGTGTTTGGCATAGAGCCCGCCCCAGAATGCAAAATTGAATGGAGTCATGAAGAGGCTCATGACGGTGGTGATAGCGGTAAGGCTCACCGACAGGGTGACATTCGATTTCGATATGGAGGAAATCAGATTCGAGACGTTGCCACCGGGACAGGCTGCCACCAGGATCATTCCCATGGCAACGGCCGTACTGGGACGCAGGACGATCACCAACACAAAAGTGAGCGCCGGCAGCAATATATATTGTGTGATAACCCCCAATAATACCGGCTTGGGGTTGAAAAACAATGTCTTAAAGTGTTGAGGCTTGATGTTTAACGCCACACCGAACATAATAAAGGCAATGGCGATATTCATCAGGTTGATACTCTCCTGGTTAAAATGCAACCGGATAGTGTCGAGCTGTTCCAGATTCCCGAAAAGGGAAAGTAACGGAGTGAATTGCATTGGACGACTGAATGATTTTAGCTGCAAAGTTAGCATTTCCTGTAAGAAATACTAACTTTGTAAAACATCTAAACAAAACTCCTATGGGTACACCTCTTGCCGAACGGCTCCGGCCGCAACACCTTGATGAACTGATCGGACAATCGCACCTGATCGGTAAGGGAGCTGTGCTACGCCGGATGATCGACTCGGGAAGGATACCTTCCATCATCCTCTGGGGCCCTCCCGGCGTGGGCAAGACCACGCTTGCCAATATCATTGCCAATACCTTGAATGCCCCTTTTTACAAGCTGAGCGCTATCAATTCGGGGGTAAAGGACGTGCGCGAAGTGATTGACAAAGCAAAGAATAACCGTTTTTTTGAATCTGCCGCTCCTATTCTTTTTATCGATGAAATCCACCGTTTCAGCAAATCCCAGCAAGATTCCCTGTTGAATGCCGTGGAGACCGGTATTGTTACATTAATCGGTGCTACCACCGAAAATCCTTCGTTTGAGGTAATCCGTCCATTGCTATCCCGTTGCCAGGTATATGTGTTGAAACCGTTAGAGAAGAAAGAACTGGAACAGTTATTGAATCGTGCACTTACCGAGGATATTATTCTAAAAGAGAGGAAAATAGAAATTAAAGAAACGGATGCGTTGTTCCGTTTCTCAGGTGGAGATGCCCGGAAACTGCTCAATATCCTGGATCTCACCATCTCTTCCGACAGTGTTGGTGATGAAGCAATCGTGATCACCGATAAGATGGTGACCGAGCGGTTGCAGGAGAATCCGGCGGCTTATGACAAGGGAGGTGAGATGCACTATGACATTATCTCCGCTTTTATCAAGTCGATAAGGGGAAGTGATCCCGACGCGGCGGTTTACTGGTTGGCCCGGATGGTAGCGGGTGGGGAAGACCCCAAATTTATCGCACGCAGACTGGTTATTTCAGCTGCCGAGGATATCGGTCTGGCAAATCCCAATGCGTTGTTGTTGGCCAACGCCTGTTTCGATACATTACAGAAGATCGGTTGGCCGGAAGGGCGTATCGTATTGGCAGAGACCACTATTTACCTGGCCGCATCCCCTAAAAGTAATTCCTCTTATATGGCGATTGAAAACGCTATGGCGAAAGTGGAGCAGACGGGTAACCTGCCCGTACCGTTACATCTGCGCAACGCCCCCACCTCTTTGATGAAAGAACTCAACTACGGCAAGGAATACAAGTATGCACACGATTATGAAAATAATTTCATCAAGCAGGAATATCTTCCCAAAGGATTGAAAAACAGTCGTTTTTGGGAACCTCAGTCCAATCCTGCCGAATCAAAGATGAACGATCTTATGCGAAAACTCTGGGGAAACAAAAAATAATCAACCAACCTTCCCACTTTTCACCTAACCACTCAATCACCTAATCACTTAGGCACTTAACCTAGTACCAAGTTACTCCCCTGTCATACGGAGAACTGCGTTCGTCCCATTTCAAATCCTGCAATAGCGAGGCGTTGGCCCGGATAGTGAAATTATAAGATTTATAAGGCCCTATGGGGATAAAGCTGGCCGACATACTCCAGCAGTGCAGGTTACGGGTGAGTGTACAGTTGATGCTGGTGAATTTTTTCAGTTCGAAATTGTAATCGGTATTGAATGTGAAATTCCAGTTCTTGGTAGGCTGGATGGAGCCACTCAGCCCGAAATTATGGGTGAGTTTCCCGTTATACTCCATACGCTCTTTGTTGAAAGTCCCATATCCATACCGCATACTATAATTAAATGAAAGATTCCAATTCACCGAATTCTTCAGATAACCGTCACTGTCGAATTCCCCCATCGAGTTGTCGGATTGGTCGAAAGCGCTCCTTTGCGGGGCTTCTTCATAAGGGTTTGCCCCCATTGTGCCGTCGTCCGGCAAATTTGGATCCGGCTCATTTTCATCCTTGCCGGCACCTTCATCTCCCCGTCCGAACCATTTTTTAAAAGTATCCTGGTTGAGTGAATAAGAGAAAGAGGTTCCCGTATTCATCAGTTTTCCGAATCCTTTGCCGTTGAGAATCCTTAATTTGTCTACCGCCCGGGGGTTACCGTTTTGATCCAGTTCATAGAGATAGGGATCCCATGTGGCATTAAGGCTGAGGGTGTATGATTTCGATAGTTTCAAACGGAGATTGGAATTGATCATGCTCCATTTCATAGAATCGGCCATCATATTATAGCTGAAATTGATTCCCAGATCATCGATCAGGCTGATCTTTTTTATCCCCGTGGAATCTTTGTCGCTTCGCACTTTCATCTCAAGGTTGTTCTTGAAATCGAAACCGATGCTTCCGCTTTCACCTCGGGGAGCGGTACCGAATATCATGGCGGAGTAAGGCGAATAGGTGTATTCCACATCTTCGCCATACTCGTTCCTGTAGGTATAGGTTTCGTAGAAGTTATATTTCGGGTCACCGAAATCAGGTGTATAACTCACGCTGATGCTGGGCGTGAAGACGTGGCGTATAGCTTGTACTTTATCGCCGAACATTTTCCAGGGGGTATACATACCGTAGAACTTTGTCTGGGCACTGATGGAGGTGCTATAATTATAGACACGCTTAAACCCCTGGATGGTGTCTACGGGGACATGCCTCTTGGCAACGGGGTCCCAGGCTTGCTTTTGTGCGCCGGTGTACCAACGTTCGGTATAATTGAATGAAGGTGATATCTGGATAAAGTCGAAAAGGGTAAAGGTGGCACTTACAGGAATATTATGTTTCATCCCGTTTGTCCAGTCGCGTACCAGACTCGATTTTAAGAACAGGTCTTCCCTGGTGGTAATGGAATTACGGAATTCACCGGAATAACTCATCGATATTTTTTCGTACCATCGTTCATCGCCCACCGCATTCTTTCGCTTAAAGGGGTATATACGGCTCATATTCATGGAGAGGTTGGGTAATGTGGCGGCGATGGTGGAATCACGTGACACCTGGTTGACGCTCATGGTAGCCGAGAGGCTCCAGGGAGAGTCGGGGAAACGCTGGGTGATATTCACACTGGAACTCTTGGTATTGTTGGAGGCTTCCCGTGAATAGAGACGGCTGAGGTCCCTGTGGTTATTCCTGCTGGTGGAAAAGTTTACGCTGGCAGAGAGCGTGCGATACATATTGGCCTTCGGATCCTGCGAATGAGTCCAGTTGATACGGAGGTCTTTTGCTACGGAATAGGCTTCGGGTACTACATCCTTGAGTTCTTTCTCACCGGTGACCGTAGTGAGGGAGTACACATTGAAGTTGCCGGAATATTTATACCGCTTGCGGTAATTGGAACGTGCTCCGATCCCCCATGAACCCTTTGTGTACCACTCTCCCGTCACGGCGAGATCTATATAATCACTTAACGCAAAATAATAACCACCGTTTTGGAGGTAAAAGCCGCGGGTCATCTCATCTCCATAGCTCGGCATGATAATCCCCGACGAATAGGTTTTTGTAAAAGGGAAGAAGGCGAAAGGCAGCACAATGGGAAATAGCGGCACATCGGCAACTACCAGCCATGCGGGGCCGGTAACCACATCCTTATCCGGGCGCACTTTTGCTTTAGAGAGGTTCAGGTAGAAGTGCGGATGGTCATGCTGGTCGCAGGTGGTATATTTCGCATTCCGCATATAGAAAGAGTTGTCGGGATTCATTTTCGCCTCATTGGCTACGATATGCCCTTCTCCCTGCTGGGTAATCACATTGTTGATAAAGGCTTTGCGGGTATCGAAGTTATAGCGAACATTCTTCATTTCATACTCCATTCCTCCTTCTGAGAAGACGGGATATCCGAATTCTTTTCCTGCCGAATCAAGGCCGAAAGTGGACGAAACAATATTGCTGTCCAGGTCCATAGTAATGAATTCTCCTTTAATGGCCAGATCTCCGTATTTCACATCGGATTCCCCGTAAAGATAACCCATGTTATTGCCGGTAAAAACCATAGAATCCTGGGCTGTATAAAATACGGGAGCCTCCAGCACCTCTTTAGTGGATATTGAGTCGGGGCTCGCAGGCACTGAGTCGGGTTTTATCAATATAGAGTCGGGACCCGGAGAGAGGGAGTCAGGGGGAGGGGTGAAAGAGTCTGGGGGTATTGAAAGAGAGTCAGGAGGTCCCGAAAGAGAATCTGGAATTGCGACGATTCGATATGCAGTACCTGTTGCTGCAGCTGTTTTGCGAACAAAGAAGCCTTGCAAAAAGATGACCAGCAAAAAGTATAAAAGTATATATCGTAATAGTTGCCTCATGCGGAATCAGCAGTTAGCGTATGGTTTTGAACGCAAAACTACACATTAATGGATTAATTCGCAGCAAAAATAATAAAAAGAAACTTAAGACTGGCCGATTAGCTTTTTTTTAAGCAAGCCGAAGTCATTGGGTAAAGTGATCGATTGCTTTTTGTGTTGCATAAAAGCAGCCAGGGCACTGGGTATCTGTATCGGAATGCCGGTGCATGCCTCGACCGTTTCTTTGAATTTAGCCGGATGTGCGGTAGCCAGGAAAATACCCGTTTCGTCTGGTTTTTTCCCCTCTTTCAATGCCAGGTAAGCACATGCGCCATGAGGGTCGAGCAGGTAGCCTGATCCCTGATAAACATTCTTGATGGCCTTACTGATCTCCGTATCGTTATATCGGTAGGATGAGATGTCGTTAGTGATTGCTTTGTGCGAATGGCTGTAAAGGTCGAGAATACGGTCGAAATTGCTGGGAGCACCTACATCCATGGCGTTGGCAATGGTCTGTACCGATGCCCTCGGATTATATCGTCCAGTCTGGAGGTATTCCCGGAAAACATCATTTCGATTGTTGGCGGCAATAAACCTATCCACGGGTAGCCCCGTTCGTTTGGCGAAAAGTCCCGCGGTAAGATTCCCCAGGTTCCCGCTTGGCACTGAGAATACCGTCTTTAAGAATTGTGTTTGCTGTATTAATTGGGCATAGGCCCAAAAGTAGTAGAATGATTGGGGAAGGAACCTGGCCACGTTGATTGAATTGGCGGAGGTGAGTTTTAGCCGGGTATTCAGCCCCTCATCCATAAATGCTGATTTCACCAGGGCCTGGCAATCGTCGAACGTGCCGTCTACTTCCAGGGCTGTTATATTTTGCCCCAGGGTGGTGAACTGGGCTTCCTGCATGTCGCTCACCTTTCCGGAAGGATACAGTACGAATACCTTGATCCCTTCCACGCCCAGAAATCCATTGGCTACCGCACTGCCCGTATCGCCCGATGTAGCTACCAGTACATTTATCTCCTGCTGCTCCTCTTTTACAAAGTAGGAGAGCATTCGCGCCATAAAACGGGCACCTACATCTTTAAAGGCGAAAGTAGGGCCATGAAACAATTCCAGCGCATAAATTCCGTCTTCCACATTCTTGAGTGGTATCTCAAAATTCAATGTGTCATCGACAATGGCATCCAGCTCTTCTTTCGGGATATCCTCTCCGAAAAAGGCCTCTGCAATAGTTTTGGAGATATCCTGCAATCCGGAATTCTCTATTTCATCAAAAAAGTTTTTAGGAAGACGCGCAATCCTTTCAGGCATATAAAGTCCTCTGTCCGGAGCCAGCCCTTTTACCACTGCTTCCTGCAGGGAAACGACGAATGCTTCTTTATTTGTACTGTAATATTTCATTGTAATTCAGTTGTTGTTCGATTGTTATTCGGTTGTTATTCAGTTGTTATTCGATTGTAATTCGGTTGTAATTCGGTTGTTATTCAGTTGTAATTCGATTGTAATTTGAAATTACGTGCGAAGCACGAATAACAGCGAAGCGAATAACGGCGAAGCCGAATAACAATAGAATTGAATAACTATCGAATAAACGCCTTCATAAACTGGTCGGCGTAGAGCAACCCGTAACTTCCCTCTTTTGCGGCAAACTCATCATATACCTGCACGCTGTCGGGTTCAATATCCCGGTGATAGATCAGAAACGGAATAGGCTCGCGGGTATGCGTCCGTATGGCGCAGGGAGTAGGATGGTCGGGCAGGATGGCGATAGTAACCGGTTCGTCCCATTGTAAAGTCTCCTCATAGATGGTTTTTACAATACGGGTATCCAAGTATTCAATGGTTTTCATTTTCAACGGTGCATCCCCTTCATGCCCCGCTTCATCACTGGCTTCGATATGGAGATATACGAAATCTTTTTCTTTCAGTGCTTTAAGGGCAGCTTGAGCTTTACCTTCATAATTCGTGTCGTAAAGGCCTGTGGCCCCTTCCACCATAATCACTTCCAATCCTGCATACACACCAATTCCCCTGATCAAATCCACAGCAGAGATCACAGCTCCGCTTCTGATCGGGAACATTTCGCTGAGCGGCCTCATTTTAGGACGGAATCCGGGCGACCAGGGCCAGATGCTGTTGGCCGGAGCTTTTCCTTCTTCTACTCTTTTTTTGTTAATAGGATGATCAGCCAGTATTTCCTGAGAGGCAAAGATCAATTTGTTCAAAGCCTCGGCAGTCGGCCTTGCTTCTTCGTTGTCGGGTTGGATCAGATGCGGTCGGAACGGTTGTTCCGGAATATCGTGAGGAGGGGTGCAGCGGAGTCGTTTGTCACCACCTTTCATTTTCAGCAGGTGACGATAGGAAACCCCGGGGTAGAAACTAAATATGTCGTTCCCCAATTTGCTGTTAAGGAATTGGATCAATTCTGCGGCTTCGGTGGTAGAGATATGTCCCGCCGAATGATTTTTCAACAGTTCGCCGTCGAGACAGACCAGGTTGCAGCGCATTCCCATCTCTCCCGGCAGGATATCTACTCCCATGCTGGCCGCTTCCAACACACCGCGTCCCTCATATACGGTGGGGACATCATATCCCATGACTGAGAGGTTGGCGATTTCACTCCCCGGGGCAAACCCTTCGGGAACAGTATGTAACAATCCGTTCCTGCCTTTTTGTGCCAATAGATCCATATAGGGTGTGGCAGCCGCCTGTATCGTTGTCTTGTTTCCCAATGAGGCAATGGGTTCATCTGCCATCCCGTCGCCAAGGATTATTATATATTTCATAATTGTTCGATTGTTATTCGAATGTAATTCAGTTGTTATTCAATTGTAATTCGGTTGTTATTCGATTGTAATTCGGTAGGTATTCTATTGCACTTGAGTTATCCCGTAAGGCGGGAAATAACAGCAAAGCGAATAACGGCGAAGCCGAATAACAATAGAATTGAATAACTATCGAATATTCGCAATTGAGATGATATCTGAAAATACGCCCGCGGCGGTCACCCCCGCGCCGGCTCCATACCCTTTGATCACCATAGGATATTCGTTATACCGCTCGGTGGTGATCATAATGATGTTATTGCTACCCTCCAGATCGTAGAAAGGGTGTCCCTGTTCCACTTCACGCAGTCCCACTTCACAGTTGCCATCGTTGTACGAAGCCACAAATCTCAATCGTTTTCCCTCTTTCGCCAGCTCTTGTCGTCGGGCCTCGAACAGTGCATCCATCTCAGGGATGGTTTGCCAGAATGCTGAGAGTGAGCCGTCAAAATATTTCTGGGGAATAAAGAGGTTTTTCTTTACGTCCGACTGGTTTACGTGGGCACCTGCTTCGCGGGAGAGTATCACTAGCTTCCGTGTCACATCTAATCCACTCAGGTCAATGCGGGGATCGGGTTCGGCAAACTGTGCGTCGACCGCCATCCGAACGGCCTTGCTGAATGGGATATCTTCACTCAGTGTATTAAAGATGAAGTTTAAGGTGCCCGAGAGTACTGCTTCCAATTTCACTATCTTGTCGCCTGAGTTGGTCAGGGAGTTCATCGTGTTGATAATGGGAAGCCCTGCTCCTACATTGGTCTCGAACAGAAATTTCACGCCTGTCTTGCGGGCTGTTTCTTTCAGGGAGTGGTAGCTCTCATAGTCGGATGAGGCGGCAATCTTGTTGGCGGTGACCACCGAAATATTTTTCGCCATCAGTTCACCGTATAGTTTCGCAATTTCGGGACTTGCCGTACAATCGACAAATACGGAGTTAAAGATATTCATTTTAATGATTTCATCACGGATGCGTCCCGGAGAACTCTGCATACCGTTTGTCATCAGCATGTCGAAGTATCCGTCCAGGGAAATCCCCTCTCGGGTGAATAACGCTTTGCGTCCGTTGGCAATGCCTACTATATTGATTCTTAGTTTATTTTGTTCCTTGAGCGTGTTTTGCTGTTGCTTGATCTGCTCCAACAGGTTGCCACCCACCGTGCCGGTACCGACAACAAAGAGATTCAACTCCTGATAAGGTGAGAGGAAGAAAGAGTCGTGGATCACGTTAAGCGACTTCTTCAGGTCGGATTTGGCGATCACGCAGGAGATGTTGGTTTCCCCTCCCCCTTGCGCCAAAGCCACAATACTGATGCCATTCCGTCCCAAAGCACCGAAAAATTTCCCGGCAATACCGGGTACATGCTTCATATTCTGTCCGACAATAGCAATCGTCGCCAGGTCATATTCCACTATGATATCATTGATACTTCCCATCCCTATTTCATGCGCAAACTCTTTTCTGAGCACTTGTTGTGAAAGGACTGCATCCTGTGATCTCACACCAATGGAGGAACTGTTTTCCGATGATGCCTGTGAAACGATAAATACGCTGATGCCATTGTCTGCCAGCGCAGAGAAGATACGTTTGTTTACACCGATGACACCTACCATCCCTAATCCCTGGATAGTAATCAAGGCAGTATCGTTGATCGATGAGATACCTTTTATGATCTTTCCATTCCGTGTGGGTTGAATATTCCGGATTAACGTACCTTCCGCCTCAGGATGAAACGTGTTTTTGACCCGGATGGGGATATTCTTATGATAAACAGGGAAGATGGTGGGAGGATAGATCACCTTTGCCCCGAAATTGGATAGCTCGATCGCTTCGGTAAACGAAAGCTCGTCGATGACATAGGCTGAGTTGATAATTCTGGGATCGGCTGTCATAAACCCGTCTACATCGGTCCATATTTCCAACACGGAAGCATCCATTGCCGCTGCGATGATGGCGGCCGTATAATCCGACCCTCCCCGTCCCAGGTTGGTGATATCATTATTGTCGTTACTTGATGAGATAAAACCCGGTACCAACGCTACATGAGGAGGGGGCATCTCTGAGAATGTTTTACGGATCAACTCATTTGATCGTGTCAGGTCGGGAATATGGTTGCGGAATTGTTTGTCTGTCTTGATGAACTTCGTGGCATCGTATAGTTGCGCCATATGGATCACTTTGCTGATGATCAGCGAAGACAGGCGTTCACCGTAACTGACGATCTTGTCGGAAGTCTTTTGTGAGAGGTCGCCAATAAGGAATACCCCTTGTAAAATGTTGCGTAACTCTTCGAACAACTGGCCTGTCTTTTTTCTTAATGCTGACTTGTCTTCCGGAGAGGAGATCATCTTTTCGATCAAATCTTCATGACGCAGGATTATTTCGTCGATCAGCGGTTTGTAGCCAGCATTGCCGTTCAATGCAAAATCGGCAGCCAGTAACAGGCGGTCTGTTACACCACCCAGCGCCGAAACTATCACAATGACGGGCTCCCTCTCTCTTTCTATGATTTTCTTGACTCGTTGTAAACTATCGGGATCACCTACGGATGTTCCCCCGAATTTCATCACCTTCATAACGACTATATTTTTTTATCTAACGTGATTGAACCAATTTATGGATTGTATGATTTGACGACCCTCGATTTTCGGGAAATATTGATGATTATTTGACTCCCATTCGGTCAAATAAAATAATTTGACTCCCATTCGATCAAATAAAATAATTTGACTCTCATTCGATCAAATAAAATAATTTGACTCTCATTCGGTCGTCGAACGTTGTTTCTCGTCAATAACAGACGAGTCGGGCTGTGAAAATTTACATAACCCCCTAAGGGGTCATGGTCATAGTAGGGGTAGTATGGAGGTATGTTGAATACAATCTCTGCATTGAGAACATATAAATTTGTTGCAAAGATAGCGGAATAATTGATAAAATGCAATAAAAAGCCAAAAGGGAGATGTTTTTTGTCTTTCATTTTTTACTACAGAAATAATGCTTATTTTTGTCTACTGTAATTTATACCCATCTTGTTCAAGCTACCGGCAAAAAAATCGTCATAATGAAAAAGTATAACATATTTATTATCTATTTCTATGAACATTTTATCAACTATTTTGCGATTAACCGTATGCATGCTGATAGGTTTGCAGGTTTTGACCCTTGTCTCCTGCGAAAGCAAGCGGCCAAAAAAAGAGTGTCCCACTTTTGAAGAGATGCAGGATCCTACAAACGATACGTTATCCGACTGGTCGAATGTACCTGCAGGATTACAGGCCTCGTTTATTTCGATTGACGACAAGTTGCCTAAATCGGTGGCACCGGAGGTATCCATCAATAGGAGTGTATCGGTCTCCGGTTGGAAAGGCGAGAAGGTGTCAGCCCAACTACTGTTATGGTCGGCTGAAGATATCGATCAGGTAGAATTGGAATTTGCCGATTTTGATTCGGAGGGAAGCAAGCTGCCGGCTTCTGTCGCACAGGCAAGGTTTGTCCGTTATGTGATGACCGATGAATTCGGCCCTGGTTGCGGTTACCGTAAACCGGAAGATTTCCCGGCATCGCTGGCTGCCGATATGCTGGATAACCTGGCATGTTTCAATATGGAAGCAAAAAGTGTAAGGCCGGTCTGGCTGACTATCCATATCCCTTCCGATGCTGTTGCGGGAGATTATAAAGGCAAACTGAAGCTGTATGCTGCGGGAAGTGCCGTAGGGGACTTTGAAATAGCACTGAATGTGGTGGACCAGGTACTGCCTGAACCGTCGGAATGGCTCTATCACCTCGATTTGTGGCAACATCCTTCGGCTGTGGCACGGGTACATAATCTGGAGGTGTGGAGTGATGCCCATTTTGAAAAAATGAAACCGTTGATGCAAATGCTGGCTGATGCGGGACAAAAAGTGATTACCACTACCCTGAACAAAGACCCCTGGAATAATCAATGTTACGATGCGTATGCCGATATGATCATATGGACGAAAAACAAAGACCAGAATTGGACTTTCGACTATACCATCTTCGACAAGTGGGTGCAGTTCATGATGGATCTGGGTATCGACAAGATGATCAACTGCTATTCGTTGCTTACCTGGAACAACCAACTACATTATAACGATATGGAGAAAGGTGAACTGGTTACCGTGGAACTGAAAGCCCAATCGAAAGAATATACGGAACTATGGAGTGTATTCCTGAAAGATTTCACGCAACACCTTACAAACAAAGGATGGCTGGAGATTACCAATATCGCCATGGATGAGCGTGCTCCTGCCGATATGCAGGCCGCATTGAAGGTGCTGCAGAGTGCTGCCCCCGAACTGGGTGTCTCCCTGGCGGACAACCATAAAAGCTATCAGGATTATCCATGGATAAAGGATATTTGTGTGGGAGCCGGTAATCCGGTAGCCCGGGAAGATATCGCTGCCCGCAGGGAAAAAGGGCTTACCACTACTTATTACGTCTGCTGTTCCGATAAATTTCCCAATATGTTTACCTTCTCCGCTCCGGCAGAGTCGGTGTATGCGGCATGGTATGCCGTGGCTGCCGACCTCGACGGATTCCTGCGTTGGGCTTACAACTCGTGGGTTGAAAACCCGCTGACCGACTCGCGTTTCAGGACATGGCCCGCCGGGGATACTTACATGGTCTATCCCGACGCCCGCAGTTCCATCCGCTTTGAACGCCTGGTAGAGGGAATCCAGGATGTGGAAAAGATCCGCATGTTACGCAAAAAATACAGCGAAGAGAATACACCGGAGTCGTTGGCAAAACTGAATCAACTGGAAGAAGCAATCGGGTATTTCAATACGCGGGAACCTTCTTCCGACTGGCAGGACAAATTGAATGAGGCCAAGAAATTACTGAACTAAAAACCAGCCATGTAATTATTCCGATTGAGGGATTGGTTCTCACCAAATAATATTCCCCGGAGAATTGCTTATCGTTTTGAGCAAATCCCCGGGGAAATTTCTTTACAAAGGAACAAACCTGATTACTTCAAATCTCCTGCTTCCCAAACTCTGTATTGTACGGAGAAATTGTCTTTTTCAGGAATGAATACTACTACCGGCAGGCGGCTGTTGTAATCCATCAGGTGGGTAGCTCCGGTAACTAATTCGGTACGACGGGTATTATCGGGACAAGCCATCATGGTGGAGCGGACTCCTCCGTCCGATTCGAAGACCAGGTAGCTATATCCCCATCCTTCGATATTTTTTTCAACAAAAGTTCCGAGCAATCCATGTATGTTGCAGTCGACCTCTGTTGTTACGCCGGGAATAATTTCCACTTTGCGCTCTTTCACCGAATTTTTTATTTCGGGCAGGAACAATACATAGCGATCGTATCCTTCCAATGATTCGGGATAAGCTTCCAGCGCTTTGGTGGCTTCCGTTTCGATGGTGTGGTTGACCTCCTTTTCAATTGGATAAGGCTTTGAGGAACTCCAATTCCGTTGTTTTATCTCTATTCCTTCCGACGCAAATACCACAGGTGGAACGGCACTATTGTTGTCAATAAAGATACTCTGTCCACGTACGAATTCCTTGCGTCTGGTATTATCCGGGCAAGCCATCAATGTGGATATTGCCTGTCCGTTTGATTCAAAGACATAATACTGATTGCCATCGCTCAATACTTTTTCTGCGAATTCACCCATCAAAGAGTGATGATTACAATCTACTTCCATGATTTTTCCGGGAACGATCTCGATTTTTACCGGACTGTCGGATCCCTGTTTGAGGGCGGTAACCGACAAAGCGTGGGCTTGATATCCGTCTAATGTCTGTGCCGGTGCTACATTGCTCATAGATCCTGTTTTTTGGCTCCCACATGCCATGGAAAAGAGGATAATGAATAATAAAACAGGTAACTGTTTTGTTACAAAATTAATCTTCATAATTATAATTTGGTTTATCGCTTTTATTTGCCATTAGAACAAACAAAAGCATAAAAGGTTTAAAAGATTTTAAAAAAAATGGGGTGTGAAATTATATTCACACCCCCGGATTATTCAGTGTTTGAATAATATATAAAGATATTATTTAGAGCGGGTTGGCTGCAACTCCTTCGAAGGTCATCTCTATCGGTTTGATATATCCGTTTTCATCAAACTCCATCCGGTCGATGCAGGTCACCCGGTGGTCGCGATGAATATTAGGCTCTGGTCGGCGGTGATACACGATATACCAGTCGTCACTTCTCTGGTTATGGATTATGGAGTGATGCCCTGCACCTGTAGCTATCTCAGGATCCTGCTCCAGGATGGTGCCGATCCGTTCAAAGGGTCCTAACGGATGATCGGCAATGGCATAGGCCACTTTGTAATCGGGACCGCCCCAACCACCTTCGGACCACATGAAGTAATATTTTCCATCTTTCTTGAACATAAAGGGCCCTTCTACATAATCCTCGGGAGTGACCTCTTGGTAAAGCTCCCCGTCAGGGAACGGCCTGATTCCGGTGAAATCGTTGTTCAGCAGGACCACATTGCAATGCCTCCAACCGCCGTAAAACATATAGTAGGTACTGTCGTTCTCTTTAAAAACGAACTGGTCGATCGGTTGCGCACCATGTACGATCTCGTTGATGAGCGGCTTACCAAGCAAGTCCTTATAAGGGCCTTCCGGCCTGTCGCTTACCGCTACGCCAATCCCTCCTATTTCACCTTCATGGACATCATTGGCCGCGAAGAAGAAATAATATTTTCCCTCTTTCTCGATCACTCCCGGTGCCCACATGGCTCTCTTGGCCCATTTTACCTCTGTTGTGTCGAGGATACTCTCATGTTTCGTCCAGTTCACCAGATCGGGTGAGGAGAAGCAATCGAAAAATACCTGATTCTCATACAGGTCGGAATAAGTAGGGAATATCCAGTACTGACCGTCATATATGATTGCTTCCGGATCGGCATACCATCCCTCGAAAATCGGATTTCCGGAATATTGTATCGTGTCATTCTTCTCCTTGTGATTGACACACGCTGATAATAACATGGCTGCCGCCATCATAAAAAAGTATCTCTTCATCTTCATTTTGAATTATTTATAGTGCTCTTTCTAATAACTTATTGCCTGCCGCATTGATCACTTCGAGGGTAAGTTTGTCTCCTTTCTTCTCAAGTACCATCACCGTGCCGTCGGGTTCACTATTCCCTCCACCGATAATGACGGGAAAATTATTTCCTGTTTCACCCTTTTCTATTACCCGGTAACGGTGTGTGTGGCCGTTAAGGGAGATGTCGAAAGGCACATTCTCCAATACCGGTATCCAGAGGTCGGAACAAGGAGAGAAGCTGCCGGGTCTGACTCCAAAAATAGGGATATGGTGGATCAGGATCCGTCTATTCGCCTCCTTAAATGCCGCTGAGTGTACTTCTTCTTTCAGGAATGCAGCCTGGTCGATCCTGTGTTGCGTATAGTCGTTCATGTCATAATAGACCCAGTGGTCGTCCGGCTTGTCTTCCCCGCAGTCGAGCAGTACAAAACGTGTGTCGCCCAATGAAAAGGCGCTGTAGGAGCGTCCGCCCATTCTACCCAGGTAATTCCACAGATGGAGAGAATATTCTCCCCGCGTTTCGTGGTTTCCCCTGATAAAGATAGAGGGTATCTCGTCGCTTTTGATGCGGGGGGTGTAGGTGATCAACCTGTCTACAATATCACTTTCAACCTCCACATCATCAAAACAGTCGCCGTTAAAGATAACCAGGTCATAAGGCTTATCCTCTACCAGAGAATGCAGTTTGTTGAACATCTCCATATTGCTGTGGATATCGTTATACACGATCACACGGAAATCTTTCATGTCATCGCTCCAGGTAGTGAATGACTTGATATCGGACCTGACGGTGTCTCCAAACTCCTTATAATAGCTGGAGTATCGGGTAATCTCCTGTGATACGACCCGGTAATAATATTTTGTGCCCGGCTGTAGGCCGGTAAGACGTACCTGATTGATTTTGTTGTTCGCCACCATCACTCCTTCGAGGAATGTCCGCACCCGTTTCAGGTTGTCGGGGTCGGTGCCGTATTCCACCCAACTGCGTGCCGGCACATTGGTCAGCCACATCACGGTCATCTCATCTGTTCCGGGGCTTTGCAGGTAAGGTATGGTGCGCATCACCTCCGAAGTGGGCGTTTTCAGGCGGATATCCACAAACAGGGGCCTGTGATCTGAAGCCACCTGTTCATCAATTACCTGAGCCCTGTATTTTGCATAGGGTTGCCTTTTGCCCGTGTATCCGAATATATAATCGATTGTTCCTGTCGGTTTTTCTGAGGGAAAAGTGAACTGTTTGGGATTGGAAAGTATATCCCACTTATCCAGCAGGAATGTAATAGGATCGGAATCAGGGGGAGCATTAAGGTCACCCATCAGGAATATCGGTTTGTCATATACCTTTATTGCGTCGGTAATGATTTTGACCGACTCGAGCCGTTCTTCGTTGGTAAGCGACAGGTGTGTATTGACAATTACAAATTTCTCAAATTCTACTATAAGTGCAGTACGTGCTTCCCTGGCTCCGGGGAGGGCGATCTTCCTTACCGCGACTGGCTTTTCCCGTGTCAGGATACCATTACCGTACTTCCCTCCATCGTGCAGGATAGAATAACCGAAGGTCGCGTGCATACCGGTCTGCGCCGAAAGCATTTGCATGATATCGATATTGCCGCTTCTGGCCACTATACTGTCCACCTCCTGTAATCCCACTACTTCGGGATTGATGTCAATAATCAGTTTGCCAATCCTTTCAATATCTATTTTTCCATCCATTCCTTCGCCGTGATGGATATTATAACTCATCAGGCGGTGGGTATTTTCCCGCTGCGGATAAGTTTGTGCCTCGGTGTTGAATAGCGCAAGGCAGAAGATCGTTAATAAGATTGTTTTCTTCATTATATATTATTCAAACTAAAAACTAAAAACTAAAAGTGAAAATTCTTAACTTCAGATTTTTCAGTTCTAAGTTCTCAGTTTCAAATTCTAAATCATCAAATCAATTCTGGCTTTTGAGATATTCCTTCAGGAATTTTTCGTTGAGTTCATCACTATCCCCATAGTACACCCGTAATTCCTCCAATCTCTTATGGAGCATACCACGTACTTCGGCATAATCAGGATCGTCGTAGATATTCCTCATCTCCATGGGGTCTGTTTCCAGGTCATACATTTCCCATTCGTCGATATCATAATAAAAATGCATCAGCTTATAGCGGTCGGTGGCAACACCATAATGCCGTTTTACCATGTGAACTGAAGGGAATTCGTAATAAGTATAATAAACAGCATCTCGCCATTCATCGGTTTTACCGGCTACCAGTTGGCGGAACGATTCACCCTGCATCTCTTTTGGTATTTCAATACCTGCATAATCGAGGAAAGTAGGCGCAAAATCGAGATTCTGCACTAATGCGTCTATAACAGTGCCGGGTTTGATCTCTTTGGGATAACGCATTAACAAGGGAGTTCTGAATGATTCCTCATACATGAACCGCTTGTCGAACCACCCATGTTCACCAAGGTAGAAACCCTGGTCGGAAGTATAAATCACGATGGTATTTTCTGCCAGGCCTGCTTCCTCGAGATAGTCAAGGAGTTCTCCCACGCCATCGTCGACCGACTTGATGGTTCTCAGGTAGTCCTTTATATAGCTATTGTATTTCCATAATGCGATCTCTTTGTCTGTGAGGTCGTTGTATTTGGCTTTGAATTCTTCAATTTTGGGTGTATAGGCGGCCAGCCAATCTTCGCGCTGTTTGTCATTGAAACGTTTGAGTTCATTGTGAAACCCGGTGCTGTCGCCATAAGGGTCTACAATCATTTTAAAATCGTGTCCCCACTGGGCATGACCATGAATTCGCATCTCCTGTTCCTTGGCCGCTCTTCCACGGCCTTCATAATTGTCGAAGTAATTGGCTGGTGGGTCAAAGGTGATGTCGTCATAGAGGGTGAGGTATTTCGGAGCCGGTTGCCAGTTGCGGTGGGGTGCTTTCTGGTGATAGAGCACGCAGAACGGTTTGTCGGGATCGCGTTTGTTCTTCAACCAGTCGAGTGTGGTTTCTGTAATAATCTCAGTGCAATATCCTTCTTTGCGCACTTTCTCTCCATTGATAAGAAAATCGGGGTTGTAGTAATGTCCCTGGTCAGGAAGTACCATCGAAAAATCGAATCCCTGAGGGATGCCGTCAAGGTGTATTTTTCCGATCATGGCGGTCTGGTAGCCATTCGCCTGCATCAGTTTCGGGAAGTTGGGCTGATTCCAGTCGAAAGGATGATAGTTATCCACCTTCCCATTCACGAAACTATGCTTTCCGGTGAGCAGTACTGCGCGGCTGGGGGCACTGATGGAGTTGGTCACTGTCGACCGTGAAAATAGGGCCCCTTCCTCGGCCAGCCTGTCAATATTGAATGTTTCGTTCAGCCCGTGACCATAAGCGCTGATAGCCTGGAAGGCATGGTCGTCACTCATGATGAAAATGATATTCGGTCGCTGAGGCTCTTTTCCCTGGTTCTGGCAAGCGCCCAGTAATGCCAGGGAACTGATACCTGCCCATTTAGCCGGAATAACCAGATTATATCGTTTCATTTCAAAAGATTCTTGAGTAACCAGTTATTTTTAAGCTCTTGCTGTTCGGGGAAAGTCCAGTGCTGGGTTTCCTGGAAAATATGTAATTCTTTAGGTGCAGTAATCACATTATAGGCCGAATACATGGATGTGGGCGGACAAACATTGTCGTTGTACCCCCAACTATACCATCCGGGAACCTTGATAAAACGGGCGAAATTCGCCACGTCGTAATATTTTGAGGTTTCTGTTTTCTCGGGTTTGTTGGTGAAATTGTCTTTGAACATATGGGGCCACCCTCCGGCGCGGTCGTGTAAGTAACCGGTCAAGTCTGAGAGGGCAGGATAGAAGGCCGCCAGGTAATCGATACGGTTGTCCAGTGCAGCCGTGATAATGGAGAGTGCCCCACCCTGGCTTCCGCCTGTGACCGCGATGTCACTGCCGTTAAAACATTCGAGTGACTCGATAAAGTCCACAGCCCTTACGCAACCGAGATAAACACGTTTATAGTAATAATTATCCCTGTCGTCCAGATTGGCAGTTTGATAACCGTTGAGAGCGCCGGCACGCAAATCATCGTATACGCTTTGGTCGAGATTCACCGGAATACCATGAATGCCGATCTGGAAGGTGATGATTCCGTTTTCAGCACTCCATACATCGCCATAATAGGGACGGACCCCTGCTCCGGGAACGTGCAGTATGGCCGGATATTTCCCTTCGGCTTTGGGTTTACATAAGATGCCGTAAATTTTGCCTTTGATGTTGTCGATGCTTACATGATATACATCTACTTTTTCGGTGCATCGTTCAGGTATTAGTGTCAATACAGGCTTCACGGGTATTTTGGCCAATTCTGCTTTAGCTCCGTCCCAGAATTGTTCGAAGTCGGATGGCAATGTAGTGGTCGGCTTAATCTGTTCCGGGGAGAATCCGGCAGTAGCGTAGGAAGAATATGTTTTTCCGTCTACCTCTACTGATGCGTGGCAACGCAAAAAACCGGGTTCATTAAACTTCCTGGCTTTTACAGTGGCTACACCTTTTTTGAGTGTGACGGTTTTTTCTTCCCACGCGTTCATCAATTCGGGACCGATACTGTATTTCACATCAATGCTTTCCAGCGGAACATTGTTTTTCAGCACCATGATCTGAAATTGGGCTTGTTCACCCTTTTCATAGGTCCAATCGGATTTATCGGGTGTCACGACCACCTGCACCAATTGTCTGGCGGGTTGAGAAAATGCCTGTAGACAAGTAGATAAAATAAAGAAACAGAGTAACAACAGACGATTTTTCATTGTAGATAATTGTTTTAATTATTGTTATTTCCCTGCAAGGTAAGCAAAAAAGCTCACTATATCAATATCTGGCGGCAGAATTCTTTACATGTCTTTACTTCTTTTACCGACGTTGACCATTGAGCCACTGGATATTCAAGTTCAATATCACAGTAGATGGGTAGTTTCTGGTCCCTTATAAGGTGAAGGACTTCAGCGATGGGTGTTTCCCCCTGCCCCCATACCTGATTGGTATTCTTTTGTGTGGCGTTGTCAGGCCGGGTTTTGTCTTTGAGATGGATACTCGAAATGCGGTCATGATATTTGCGGATGAAATCAACCGGGTTCAAACCGGTAGAACCGAAATAATGACCCGCATCGAAGTTCAATCTGTTCGCGGAGGAATAGGAGAGCAGTTTGTCCACATCAAACCCCGGTTCTGCATATTGATAATGATTATGAAGTATGGCCACCATCCCGTTATTTTTTGCTGCCGGACCTAATATGCGGGCGTTTTTTTCGTTCAGTTCAGCGGTTATACCAATAGCTCCGAGTGCCTTGGCCACCTTGAATGAATAGTCGAGTTCCTCTTCGGTCTCACCTGCCGTCCATTTATATATGTGGATATTTACACCGGCATCGTTGAATTTTTTTCGAAGCTGGGTATAAGCGCCAATGGTTCCATTTGTTTTTCTCCATTCTTTCAATTCATTGTTGTATTGAGAAATGGCCCGATTTTCTTCATCGGTAAACGGGTTGTCCGGGGTGGGGCGACGTTGTACCGGATTTTTCGGTGCGCCGAGATAATCTTCTACTCCGGTGCCCATTAGTTCTACGGAACTTAATCCGGCTTCGATACATGCATTAAGGGTTGCTTCCAATCCTCCTTTCAGATCCCGGAAGCTATAAGTGATCGCGCCGATCTGTACTCCGGCAAACTTTGAGTTTGGAATTGGGTTTGATAAATTGGTCATTCCATTTAACGATTTGGAGTTACCCCCGTAAGAGAAAACGGAAGGGACCAGTGCTCCCGTGGCAGCTATGGCTGCGGTTCCAAGAAATTTCCTTCTGGATAATTGACTGGATGAGTTTTTTTTGTCTTGCATATTCTTGTAAATTATAAATTTTTGGCCTTTCTCATTTAATTTATTTTGATTTCTTCTGATAGATCAAAAATAGGGTGAGCGTCAGAATAACAAAAAATAATCCTATACCGTAAGAGATGGGCTTGGGTAATGAAAATCCCTCAGGAGCCAGCATGATGTAGGTCGTCACTACCGCCGTCATAAACAGGGCAGGAATCAATGTGATCAGATAATATTTCTTTTTCTTGCTTTGCCACAAATATACGGTGATGGTCCATAAGACTACCGCTGCCAGTGTCTGGTTTGCCCATGCAAAGTAGCGCCATATCACATCGAAATTGATTCTGGTCAACAAGAACCCGATAGCAAAAAGGGGAATAACAATGATCAAACGATTTTTGATAGGCTTTTGGGAGGTTTTAAGGAGGTCGGCGATAGTTAACCGTGCACTTCTAAAAGCTGTATCCCCAGATGTGATCGGTGCGGCCACAACACCTAAGATGGCCAATACCGCGCCAAAAGTTCCCAGTAACGAATAGGAAACTTCATTCACCACCCATGCTGCATTACCGTTTTGTGCTATCATCACATCGTTGAGCCCTTTCAATCCATTGAAAAAACTCATGCTGATGGCAGCCCATACTAATGCGACCACACCTTCGGTTACCATGGCGCCGTAAAAGACCTTCCGCCCCTCTTTCTCATTTTTCAGGCAACGCGCCATCAGGGGAGATTGGGTGGCATGGAAGCCTGATATCGCCCCACAGGCGATGGTGATGAACATCATGGGGAAGATCGGGAGGTTTTCCTTATTGTAATGGAAATTTTTGAAATTGTCCGCGCTCAGCTCAGGGATATGATATCCTTTTACGATTAGCGCGGTGATCAAACTGATCGCCATGAAAAGCAATGCAAAGCCGAAGACGGGATATATTTTCCCGATAATCTTATCAATGGGCAGGAGGGTGGCCAATATATAGTAGATAAATATCACCCACACCCAAAAAGTAAAATCGAGTGATGTCGGGGTGAGCCCGGCCAGCAATCCGGCCGGCCCTGAAATAAAGACAACACCCACCAGTATCAACAGTACAATGGCGAAAACCCGCATGACCTGTTTAGCCTGTTTTCCCAAATAAATCCCTATTATCTCAGTGATGCTCTTGCCATCGTGCCTGACCGAAAGCATCCCGGAGAAATAGTCATGTACTCCTCCGGCAAAAATAGTCCCCAACACAATCCAAAGGAATGCGACCGGTCCCCACATTGCCCCTGCAATGGCGCCAAAAATGGGACCCAGTCCTGCAATATTCAGGAATTGGATCAGGAATACACGCCACCAGGGCATGGGCACGTAATCTATACCATCGTTCATGGTGGTGGCAGGTGTAACCCGCCCGGGATCGGCATTCATTACCCTTTCCAGGTATTTAGAGTAGAAGGCATACCCGGCTACGAGGGCTATTATCGAAATAATAAAGGTGATCATTCAGCGATTAATTATTTAAAATCTGGTTTTTAGAAAGCAATACCTGTTCCAGTTGCCCATAGGGGACATCCTGCACATTGATTTTATTGTCAATAGCTATTACCGCTGCCGCGGCTGCCGATTGTCCAAGGATCATAAAGACCGGTTCCATCCGGATGGAGCCAAAGGCGATATGGCTGGATGAAAGACAAACCGGCACAAGGAGGTTCTCACATTCACCTTTTTGAGGTACGATCGAGCCATAGGCTATTTGATAAGGTTTTTTAGGATGCACTCCCACGTCTCCTTCATTCTGTACGTCTCCTTCTGCGGTCACATAACGCTGTATGTTGTGGGAGTCCATGGTGTAGGATCCCATTCCGATGGGATTGGGCACATCCACCTTGCCGAGTACTTCGTTTTCAGTGGTAACATAGGCCCCGACCATCCTGCGTGCTTCACGGATATAAAGTTGATGCGGCCAGTTGCCATTATCGGTAAACTCATCCTTGGCCAGTCCCCAGTTCTGCATCCTGTCCCTCACCTCCCGGGGTACACGTTCATCGGTCGACACAAAATAGAGAAGCCCCTTTTGATAATTGGTATGGTCTTGAATAATTTCTTTACGACGCTCGTAGGATGCTTCGGGATAATCGTAGTTCATCCCTATATGGTCGGAACTGAAAGGGCCGTGGTTGTTGGTATCGGTCTTCCTGTTGGGGATGATGTCATACTTTGCAAACCATTCGTTCCAGCCCGATTCAAAAATCCTGGCAAGGAGTTCATAATCGGCAGGATCATACCCTTCAGGTTCTTCAAAAGGTACCCTGTTTTCAGGATGGTTGCTCATGCATAACCTGAAACAATAGGCCTGAATTTTATCGTCGCCTGTACAATTGGGTTGTACCGGCCCGTCGGAGATATAGGGTAATAAACCGCTGGAAGGATCCCCGGGGATTACATACGGATCGATAGGGGTCTTGAAATAGTGACCATGATGATATACCCCGGCCTGTACTCCGTTCCACTCCTCATTATATTGAGAGCAGGGCTCCCTTCCCACCGTATAGGACACACCGGCTGCGGCCATCAGGTCTCCCTCGTAGGTCGCGTCGATAAACATTTTACCTTTGAATTTTTTACCTGAGAGCGTGGTCAGGGAGACAATCCGGTTTTTGACGACTTCTACGCCTGTTTCCCTGTCGAGCCACTCATCCCTGTAAACCGGGATATTATTTTCACCGATAAGGTCTTCGAATATTTTTTCGGCCACGTGGGGTTCAAATATCCACATGGTCCTGCTTTCCCCGTCCATTGCCACGGTGCCTTGTCCTTTATTACCGTATTCGGAGTGCTTTTGCCATTTCCACGCTGCCGAATCGTTGTAATGAAGCCACACCCGGTGGTAAAACTCACGGGACAATCCTCCGATGGAGTTGGTGTTACCCGAATCAGTAAATCCCAACCCGCCGGAAGTTAATCCACCCAGATGCTTATCGGGGCAGACAATAATTACGCTTTTCCCTGACTGTATGGTCTCAACCGCTGATATTATGGCAGCTGAAGTGCCACCGTAGATGATCACATCCGCGCTCAATGGATCCTTGTTACAGGACAAAAATGAGAAAGAAACAGCGAATAAGAGTATAAATAATTCAGTTAACCGTTTCATAAGATTTTATTTTTCATTTCGGCATATAGCCTATTTATTGATTTGAATTTCCAGGATTTGTTTGTCTTTTAATAAAGTGTTTTGCAAAGCCGGATAATGGATGTCTTGCACTGCCATGCCCTCCTCAAGAGCCTGACATGCGGCTGTGGCTGCGGATTGTCCTAACACCATAAATACCGGCTCCATACGGATGGACCCGAATGCAATATGGGTGGCACTTACGCACACGGGAACCAGCAGGTTGTTGCATTCTTCTTTTTTAGGAACGATAGCACGGTAGCTAATGGAATAAGGAGAAAAACCGTGTGCTTCCACATTCCCTTCATTCTGCACGAATCCATTCACATCTACATATCTCTGTATATGATGCGAATCCATTCCGTAAGCTCCCATCCCGACCGGGTCTTCTACCCTGTCTATCCCTTCGCAGTTTTTCTGGGTCATCACATAATCGCTCAGCATGCGTCTTGCTTCCCTGATATAAAGCTGTTGTTGCCATCCGTCGCTTCCTTCCTCGTACTCATCCCTGCATGTTCCCCATTTTGATACGGTATTTCTCACTTTTTCAGGAATTCTGGGATGATAGGCCAGCGTCCACATCAACCCCTGTTGGTACTCCCTGTGGGCCTGTACAATCTTTTCACGTTCTTCATAGGATGCTTCCGGATAATCATAATTTTGTCCGATAAAATCGGTGGAGAATCCTCTCCTGTTATTGGTATCAGTTTTCCTGTTTGGCATCGGCGAATTGATCCAGGGCATCCGATCCACCTCCGACCCGTTGTCAGCCTCATAGTTTCTGAAAAGCAGTTCATAATTCAACTCGTCATAGTTTTCAGGTTTTTTGAAAGGAATGCGGTTGTCGGGATGATCGGTCAGTGTCATCCGGAAACAGTAGGCCTGTATTTTATCGTCGCCTTCGCCATCCACCCCCGGAGGGCCTTCGGTAATGTAGGGCAGGAGGCCACTTGTGGGGTCACCTTTGACGATATAGGGATCGACCCTATCGATGAAATTATGGTTATATGCGTTTCGGGAAAGTGTCCACTTCAGGGTTGCGCTGATCTTATTGGCCTGTACCCCGTTCAATGTTTCCCCGTACTCGCGGTTGGACTCCCTCCCTACCCGGTAACTGATTCCCGCTGCGGCCATCAGGTCTCCTTCGTAGGTAGCGTCTATAAACATTTTCCCGGTATATTTTGAGCCGTTTTCCATTTCGATCGATTCAATCCTGTTATCTTTTTTAATAACACCGTTCTCCCTGTTCAATCTTTCGCCATATACTATGTCAATCTTTTCCCCGGAAAGCATCTGATGATATACTTTCAAGGCGGCAGAAGGTTCAAATGTCCACATGGCATCTTCTCCTTTTGCTGTCCTTGTTTGTCCGTCATCCATATAGGTGCTTCTATCCTGCCACTTCCAGTTCTTTGGATCATCGTAATGTTTCCGGATGTTTTGATAGAATTCACGGGATATTCCCCCTATTACGTGTTTATTCCCTATGTCTGTTTGGCCTAATCCACCGGTTGTCAACCCTCCCAGGCGATGGGTCGGCTCGATGATCACGACTGATTTTCCCATTCTCGCTGTCTGGATGGCCGATGCAATTCCGGCAGAGGTGCCGCCGTAAATCACCACATCGTATTTTTTGTTTTGTGCGAATATTCCTGAATGGTTTATCATCAAAAAGAT
Organism: Proteiniphilum sp.; assembly: GCF_040307845.1. Lineage (GTDB taxonomy): Bacteria > Bacteroidota > Bacteroidia > Bacteroidales > Dysgonomonadaceae > Proteiniphilum. Next base: position 62,020 of record NZ_JAWRIS010000058.1, on the reverse strand, counting down.
AAGACTCAGACTTAGGATTTGAATAATTTTTTTTGGAACCATAATCTTCTTTCTTTAATGTGGAAAAAGTAATTTCAGAAAGATATCCCTGATCGGTATTAAATGAATTGTTTTCACTGTTGTTATTTTTATTTCATGTTGAACCGTAAAAATAGGAATATCTTTTTAATTAATAGTTGTAAATTTGTTTTTAGTTGCTTTTTTTTAATGTTTCTTTTGCATAACGTGCGTAATGGCCTTGTAACCCCAGTTGTAATCTGAAAATCCTTCGGATAAACAGATTCTACAACTGGGGTAAGTATCAGAAAATATTAATAACCTTCATTCTGCGTTAAATTGCTATTGACCAAAATATCGTTGGCTGGGATGGGCCATAGATAGTTTTTCTTTGCATCGAACGACATTTTATAGAACGTGGTGATATATCCGGCTGTTTCCATCGGGGAAAGGTCAGGCAGGCCGTTTTCGTCGATTGCCGGTACGCCACCGATGGGGTAGTTACCTTCGTCCCAGTTCTTCAGTAAGGCCATGAAATCCTGAGATAGTTCAATGTTTGACTCACTGCCGGTCAAACCATTCCAGTTGGCGGAATTGGACCAGGCACGTGGCAGGTAGTACATTGATTTGTTATGCGATTTTTCAGCGATACGCCAACGCAACAGGTCCCGATAGCGCACCCCTTCGAATGCAAATTCCGAACGGCGGTCCATGCGGATGATCTTGCGTAAAGCAGCCTGCGAAGCTACTTCTACACGTGGGTAAGCGATATCGATCCCCCGGTAAGCACGTTCACGCAGCAGGTTGATGGTTTTGTCCAGATCTTCTTGTGTACATTGTCCCATCTCATTCTTTGCTTCGATATAGGTCATCAGGACTTCAGCATAACGCAAGTAAGGATAGCAGTTGTCTGCCACTAAACCGTGATTATTGAAATCTATCCATTCATCTTTCACGAATTTACGAATGATTAATCCGTTGTACGCCGAGTGTTGGTTCGAAGCTTTTGAATCAGTATTAACCACCATGTTGCCGGTAGCCACTTCATATACTTTATTGGCATAAGGACTGGGGTTGAATTCATAACCCAGCGTGATGTAGTCCGGATATTTTTCAGGGAACGTACCATCTTTTTTAGATGCTTCATACGCTGCGTAATCAGAAGAGTACTTCGTCTTGAACGGCTGGATTGTCATCGCTAAACGCGGGTCGCGGTTGGCAAACGGATCTTTCGGATTGTAGAGTGGTGATTGATCGATAGGCAAACCATCCGTACAGGTGTAAGAGCAAAGCAACTCCAACGACGGACTTTGGTTACAGTGGCCACCTATTTGACGGATGACAAAATCCCGGACATTCGACATGAAACCATATCCTTTCTTTAGCGTCAAATCACCTTTGAAATAGAACATGAATTCGGGAGAACTGTTTGCTTTGAACATTTCGCGATAGTTGTCGTGTAATTTGTAAACATCCAACTTCATACACTTATCCGCGGCATCCGCTGCCGTTTGCCAATCTCCGTGGAAGAGCGCGAAACGGGCTTTAAAACCAAGGGCAGCCCCTTTGGTCGGCCGTTGTTGGGCTTTGTAGGAGTCTGGCAAATATTCGGCTGCCTTATCCAAACACTCATAGGCATAGGCCAACACTTCACTTTTGGGTGAACGGGTTGCCACATAGGCTTCTTCCAGGGTCATACCTTTATTTAATACACAATCTCCATAATAGGCCGTCAACTCGCAATAAGCGAATCCTAACATGAAATAGGCTTCACCCTTGTATTGATTAATTTTACTTTCGCTTATTCCTTCTGCTACCCCATTATCCAACGCATCGATAACTTTTGTTGCACGGGCGATGGATTTATATAATGAGGTCCAATTGGTTGAAGCAGTTCCCCATTGAGAGGTTACCGTTCCTAATGTGATTTCGTTAGAACCATTACGGTTTAATAAATCGTCATCCCAGAAGATTGCATCAATTGGGAAAAAATCCGGTCTCCACAAATCGTTGAGAGACATCTCTATTTCGGTTTCATCATGATACCAATTCTCACTCGATCCTTCCGATAACGGGTTCAGATCAAGGTCGGCACAAGCAGTCATGCCAATTGCCACTATTCCGGAGAGCAAATATTTGCTTATTGTATTCATACGATTATTTTATTTTTTATATTTCGGTGTATGGAACTCGCGATAATCATGAGAACTTGGGTGAAATCATTTTCATGCTCGTTTCATAACTCGATTCTCTAATTAAAATGAAACATTCAGACCAAAAATATAAGAAGACAAGAGGAGGTCGCCGCTACGATTCCATTCCGGATCATATCCTTTGGGATATTTTGAGAAAGCGGGCAGGTCGTTAGCACTGAAATAAACTCTCAACTTGTTGACAGATAATTTCTTTGTGATTTCGGACGGAAGGGTATAGCCCAAAGTGATGTTTTTGATACGCATATAAGCCCCGTTGAAAAGGTAAAAGTCGCTTTTGGCGTAAATATTGGCACTGTTGGTTGTCAGCTTCGGATATTTTACCTTCGCATTTTCCTCATCCGTGGCCGTTGGACTCCAATGGCTTTCGATCAGATTCAACGGGCTGGCATAGGCTTGAAAATTGAATGGTGTGCCTGGCCATGACCAATAAGAAAGTTGGTGTCCGATGCCTTGGAATGATAAGTTGAAATCGAACCCCTTCCATTCAGCCCATAGAGATCCGCCGTATTGCATTTCCGGCAAGGAGTTGCCCAAACGTACACGGTCATTGGAAGCGGTGATTTTACCATCGCCATCAATATCCTGGTAGCGGATATTGCCGGCCTTGTCGTTATTGGTCAGAACGGGAATAGTGTTGCCATTTTCGTCCAGCATGGCCTTTTCGTTTAAGATAATCCCCAAACTCTTGTAGCCATACCATTCATTATAATAAGAACCCTTTTCGGTGATTTTGTTATCATCAATCTTTTGCCTGTCTGCCATATATCCCATTCTCGAACGATAATCAGATAAGTTGAAACTTACGCCGTAGTGGAAGTCTCTGATCTGGTCGTTCCAGGAAAGTTCGAAATCCCAACCTGTCGTGTTCATGTCGGCAGCATTGTTTTGCGGTGCGTTATATCCGAAATAGGAGGGAAATCCTACCTCCATTAACATATCCGTTGTCTTTTTATAATAGTAATCTACCGAAGCGCGTATCCTGTTTTTTAACAAGGAAATGTCTGCGCCAATACCATAAGTCGTTGTTGTTTCCCACGTTAGGTTTTGGAAAGCGTAGTCTGTCTGATAAGCCGTCTGCACAATGTCAGCAACACCGGTAGAAGCATTGGGAATAAAACCTGTACCGAAAGACAACTTGGCCTGGTATGGGAATTCCGAACCGATACGCTCGTTACCTAACTGTCCGATAGAACCACGTAGCTTCAGAAAATCGACAACACTCTTATTGAACCAGGGTTCTTCAGAGATGACCCAACCTGCACTGACTGAAGGAAATGTGCCCCAACGATGGCCACTGGCAAAACGGGAAGAGCCATCAGAACGGATGTTGGCTTGCAACATATAGCGGTCTGCCCAGGAATACATGATACGGCCAAAGATAGAGCGATAAGCATTATGTCCGGCTTTTCCGCTATTGAATTGATAATCTTCAGGACCTAAGTCCAGGTAGGGAAAATTTACCAAACTATAATTGGTACGTGAAGCCCCTTCTTCTTCCCATTTATAAGAATAATCTTCATAACCGGCCATCAATCCGATAGAATGGCGTTTCAATTCCAGTTTATAGTTTGCATAAAACTGCTTCGTCAAACTATGATTGTCGTTGCGGGTTTCGCTGAGGCTGGTTGAGGAATAATTGACTCCAGGGATAGGATCACCAGTGATTCGGTAGACTTCATATCTTTTTTTATGATCTTTCCCCTTATAGAAGGAGTACTGAGGAGCGACGATGGCTGTTAAAGCCAATCCTTTCAGAGGAGTGAGCACTAACTGTAGTTTTCCGCCAACCCGATAGTTTTGCTTTTTCATCGATCCACTCAGTTCACGTTGCGCAATGGGATTGTCACCATCTTTGCCATCTGCAAAACGCCCATCAGACCAATAGGCGTTATAGATTGGCGCGCGTTCCATCAGTTCACCTATGGTGGCATGTGGTTCAGTCGCGTTAGAATACAGCAGGTTCAAGTCTACATTGGCATGGATCCAGTTGTTGATCGTATAGTCATTGTTGGTACGTATGTTAAAACGCTCATAGTTTTTTGTATCTATAAGAGCTTCCGAATCATAGTAGTTAAGACTGAAGTTCGTTTTCAGTTTATCGGTTCCACCGCTGAGTGAGAGGGAATGACGTTGGTGATGTGTACTGCTCTTCAGACCCAGGTCCATGAAGTCGGTGTCTGCATAGCGGTCAGGATCATCCGCTCGTAGTTGTGCATAATTGTTGATTAAATCTTCCGAGTAAAGCGAGTGAGGAGAGGAAGCCCCATCATTGAAAGCCAATTCGTTAAGGCCACTCATCCATTGTACTGCATTGGCGAATTTTGGCTTGGCTGTGGGTGCGTCAATGCCATATTCCCCATTATATGAAAGGTGGAATTCGTTATTCCGGGCACGTTTTGTCGTGATCAGGATGACACCGGCAGCCGCACGAGAACCGTAGATGGCGGCAGATGCCGCGTCCTTCAGTACCTGGATATCTTTCACATCTTCAGGAGCAATATCTGTAAGGGTGCCCGGTATACCATCCACGATTACCAACGGGTCGTTGGTTGACATGGTTGTGACACCGCGCACACGGATGGTTGCTCCGGCTGACGGGTCACCGCTGGAACGTGTGATTTGTACGCCGGCCATTTGCCCTTGCATTTGGCTGGAAAGCTGCGGTGTACTCTTCATTCGAAGTTGGTCGCCTCCCAGGGAAGAGGTGGAGCCGGTCAGGTCGATCTTGCGTGCCGTACCATAGCCGATTACCACCAATTCTTCTAATGCTTTGGTATCTTCTGCCAAAACAATATTAAAAGTAGTTTTGTCTGAAATGTTAATATCCTGTGGTAAATAGCCGATGTAAGAGATATGAAGTACTGCATTCTCTTCTACCCGCAAAGAGAAATTGCCGTCCACATCCGTAATCGTACCGTTTGTCGTTCCTTTTTCAATAATATTCGCTCCGATAGCCGGATCGTCGTTTTCATCCATAACTTTACCTGTTATCGTTCGGACCTGTCGCTGAGCGATGTTTTCAGGTTTTCTATTCTGTGTGCTTTTTTCGGACAATGCTATTTGTTTATTGTTAATTCGATAGCCAATGTTTGTGTTTCGGAACAACTTATTCAATATGTTTTCAATTGTTTCGTCTTTTGCCTGGATGGTTACCTTCTGGTTTAAGTCCAGAAAATTGTCACTATAGAAAAAGGTATAATCACTCTTTTCCTCAATTTGTCGAAGTACGCTATTTATTTCCGTTTCGGTGGCGGAAATAGTCAGTTGGGCTACACTTTGCCCAATATTGAAGAGGAGCAAAAGCAAACAGCTAATGCCAATTCTTTTGATTTGTGCGTTCATTTAGATAATCTTTATAGGTTTAGTTTGTTTTAATAAATAATTGAAGGTAAACAGGCATGGTATTCACTTTAATTGAGTAATTTTGTTTTTATGAATGCGATTTGCAGTTTTTTACCTATTAAAGTGCTACCGTGCTGTTAGCATAATATTGCATTCTGACCGGAGTGATGCCGTTACATCGCTCCGGTTCTTACTATGCATAGGGTTCGTTGTTTATTTTTTATGTCATAGGCGTCAATTTTTGTGGTTTATTATTTTTTTTACTGAATGTGATGTGGGATCCCGTTATCGTGTATTGTAAGGGAGAAACGATAGTGATGAGGTCTAATACGTTCTCCATGCTGTTATTCTTTATTTTTCCACTGTAATGTATTTCTGCTATATCGGGTGATGCAAAAGAAATAGTTACGTTATACATTCTTTCCAGCATCCTGGCGATATCTTCTAATGTTTCCTTGTCGAATGTGAATTGATCTGTCATCCAGAAAATAGCTTCATTCGCATTGTGGATACGAGATTTGCTGAACGTTATCTCTTTAGTGTCGAATGAAATACGCTCATTGGGGCTCAATATTTCGGAAAACTGCGGAGTGCTTACTTCAATACTTCCTTCGATGAGCGTTCCGGTTATTTGTTTGTCGTTAATGTAAGACTTGATATTGAACTTTGTTCCAAGCGCTTTTGCCTGGAAACCGGAGTGTGTCTGCACGATAAATGGGTTGTTCGGATTGCTTTTTACGTCAAAATAAGCTTCTCCTGTCAGTTTTATAGTTCGGTTCTTTTTTCCAAAATCCGGGGAATAGCGCAATTCGCTTGCCGAATTGAGACGCACCTGGGAGCCGTCGGGAAGTTGAACACTTGCCTTTTGCCCGTTTTCAACCATTACTACAAGCTCTTGCTGTACATTTTCACGGATCAGTTGGAGTGATATACCCAGCATAAAAAACACAACAGCAACAGCTGCCACACTTGCAATTGTGGCCCATCTCTTTTTCTGCTTCGGCCACATTTTCGACTTTTGGGGGATATGTTTCCGGAATTGTTTCCATACTTTTTCCTTACTTTCACCGGCAAATGGTGATAAATATTGTTCTGCATCCTTCCATTTGTGGGCATAGTAATCCTCCAATTGCTTTTCACTTATTTGTCTTTCTTGATAAGCTTGTAGCAACCTATACATTTCCTCCTTCGATATAGAATGGGAGAGAAACCTTTCAAGCAGATTTATAATTTCTTCCGGCATATTTATCTTTATATAATAATTATACCCAACAATGCCAAAATCCTTACAGCAATATAGTTTTTAACAAAATATTAATATTAATTAACGGAGGGGCTGGTTGGAAATGGACAGAATTAGGGAATAAATAAATTAAAATAGGATCGCATTGAGATAATATTTCATCTTTTCCCTTAAAAAAGTAAGGGAACGTCTTATTTGTGTTTCGACTGTTTTTTCGGAAATGTCTAAGCGAGAGGCAATTTCTTTATTTGATAGCTGTTCTTCCCGGCTTAATAAAAAGATTCTGCGTCGTTTCGAAGGTAATTTGTCAATAAGCTCCGAAAGAATATTTTCCAGGAAACGATTATTCACATCTTCTTCAATATCGATGTTTTCCTGTACATTTTCTTGTTGGTATTGCTCATATTTGTATTTCAGTAGTAATTGTTCGGTTTGCCTATATACATGGTTGCGGGCTATAATATAGAGAAGAGATGCGATATTGGCCTCCGGATCGATTGTTTTCCTTTTTTCCCAAAGAGAAATAAAAACGGACTGAGTAATATCTTCAGCAAATGTTTTATTGAAAAGGGTGGTCTGGACAAACGTATAAATCTGATTGTAATAATGATGGAAGAGCTGTTCGAAGGCCTTTTCATCTCCTTCACGCAGAAGACGAAGGATATTAGAATTTATATGAATTGTTTTGCTTTTCAATGCTCCCCGACTCTTTTAAGTGAAGGCAAAGATACATAAATTCAGGTAATAAAGTTTTGAGGTGTTGTAATAACTTCCTTCCCCTTATTCTCAGAACCTCTGATCCCCTTCTTGAGGCTCAACAATTTGCAAAGGCGCTATTGAAAACAAAAAAGGCGTAACTTTGAGAAAAAATACGCGTCATGCAGTTCCAATTACCCTTATTCCCGGTTGACATAAAAATGGTCAACGATATTGTCGGCATCCGTGAGCAGGATGGTTTTGTCTATACCTTCACAGTGGGAACCCGATCTATTGCCACAAGAAAGAAGACAAGAACAGTTGCTGGCACACCATGACCAGCCTAGTGGTCAACAACCTTTGCACGGTTGGTGAGTTAAGCCGTGCGTTGGGCGTGAACCGTAAGAATATCGAGCCAGTGACTGCTTGGACGACAGATCATAAAGGTAATCTGGTGACTTTTAAGATCAATCTTCCTAAGAATTAGAACCGAAGAGGTAAATAAAAGTGGCTGTTCGGATCACGTTAATCCACTGCTTAAACGAGTGGCCAATTGGGATCATCGCTCCATATTGTTTTGTTCTTGTTATATTGGTAAAATTACAACAAATAGAGTGATGAAAAATCACTTTTCAAAAGAAATAACTGATAAGGTTGACGATATATTCGGAGATTTATTTTAGGGAAAGTTGAGTAGAGCTCAATTTGGTTATTTTGAAGTTGTAGAGTATAGTGAGCCGGTGGAATATCTACTTCTTTAGCTAGTGATGAAGAAATTAAACCCTTTTTGAATAATAAAGCGATAGATTCTTAAATAAGGTTTTGTTTTTCAATATATATTTCGTAATTTTGTTTTGAATCGTCTCATTAGGAGGGGGTAAACATGATAATTAAATGAAAATGAGATCATCCGAACTTAAAGCGTTTATACATAAACATAGTCCTCTATTTTGGTATATCCCCGAAGATAAGAAGACAGAGGTAAGCGACGAGTTGCTGGTAGAAACCATACTCAATCACGGTACGCTCCAAGATTTCCAACAATTGAAAGACTTAATGGGGGAAGAATACATCTCTTCTATCTTTTTAGGGTTGAAAGGAAGAAAAAAAATGAATTATTATCCCGAAATCTATAATCTGTTTTATCTCTATTTCACTAAAAAACATGCATAAAGAGATACTCAATCACGATCAAACAAACTTATTGTCGCTTCTTAAAGATTTCAAAAGAGAATTTTACTTGGTGGGCGGTACCGCTATCGCGCTGCATATTGGCCATCGGCGTTCTATTGACTTCGATCTGTTTAAAGAAAAACCGTTTATAGCCCTTAAAGTATTGACAAAGATCAAATTGAGGGAATTTGAATATACCATCACCCGAAATGTACCCGGGCAATTGAATATGATAATTCAAGATGTGAAATTTACATTTTTCGAATATCCTTTTCCAATAAAAGCTGAAATAAAATTTGATGATTACATTAGAATACCATCATTACTCGACTTGTCTGCCATGAAGGCTTACGCATTGGGTCGCAGAGCTAAATGGAAAGATTATGTAGATATGTATTTTATCATAAAGGAACATTACTCCATAGAACAAATAAGCGATAAGGCTGGAGAAATCTTCGGAGACTTATTTTCGAGAAAGTTGTTTAGAGCACAGTTAAGTTATTTTGAAGACGTAGATTATAGTGAACCGGTAGAATATCTAGTTCCTACGGTTAGTGATGAAGAAATTAAAACCTTTTTGACCGATAAAGCGATAGATTTTTAAACCCAAATGTAGGATGATGAGGAAAATATCTTTTATGTTGACCATGCTTCTTGTATGTGTCATGATGATTGCACAAAATAAGCCGGTTATTACGGATAGTGAGAAAACATTGAACTCCCAATGGGGTGGAAAGCGTGTGGCTTATCTGGGAGATTCAATGACGGATCCCAATACCAAAGTGACGGATAAGTGGTATTGGCAGTACTTGAAAGAACTGATGAATATAGACTATGTGGTATATGCCAGAAGCGGTTTTCAATGGGATGGGATGTATGAAAAAGCGAAAGAACTCATTGCCGAGAAGAAAGATTCCGTAGATGCTATATTTATCTGGGCAGGCACCAATGATTATAACCATAGCATCATCATCGGGGACTTCTTTGCCGAAACGATCGAAAAGGTGAATTATAACGGGAAAGACACTTTCCGTAAGCATCGTACGCCCATTATGAGCGATGCGACCTTTTGCGGGCGCATCAACAAAACCCTTTCACTGTTGAAAGAAAACTATCCTGACAAGCAAATTATCATATTGACGCCTACACACAGAGGTGACTTTGTGGCAGGCAGTACCAATGTACAACCCAACGAAAATTACGCCAACGGTATCGGCCTTTACCATGAAGCGTATGTCGAAACGCTGAAAAAAGCAGGTATCTATTGGTCTGTGCCGGTGATAGATTTGCATGCGCTGAGTGGAATTTTTCCTGTTTCAGATGCTTTCCTTCCCTATTGCGCGGGCGAAACGGACCGTCTCCATCCCAACGCGAAAGGACATTACAGAATCGCCAAAACAATACAGTATCAACTACTGGCGTTACCGAGTAATTTTCAGTGAACACAATAGTTGCATCGACCTACAAGGCGGCATAATCCGGTTGTTCACTAAACGATTGCGGGTATCCCTTCGTCGTCCCGTCGTACTGAAAAGAGACCATCAATAAAACCAGCGGTAAATAAAATAGCTTTTTCATTACAGTACCAGTTACTGGTATTACCGGGTAATTTCCAATACCACGAATTACTTTTATTGAACGAGAACCCATTGCAAGCCTCCAACGATATGGCTAATGAACAGAGAATCGCTGTAGTCCTCTTTCTTGTGTCCAAGCGTCGTAATCCATTGTCTTCCACCATCAAATTCATTGCACCAGACACTTGGGAACACGGTGCCGAAGGTATTGGGCATCGGGTCTGAATATTGAAAATCAGGCGATGAAAAATCTGAGACCATTAAAACCCTTACGGTCGGATTCATCTCTTTCAAAATATATAATTCCTCTTCCACTTCCCAAACCGGAGGAATATCCCTGGCGGAAGGATGTTTGTCATCCACGATACAGACATTGAATTTTTGAAGACGAGGATGGAAGTCAAATGTACCGCCGATCATTTGTTTAAACCAGTCCCATTCACGTTCAGTTCTGCAGGCAATATGAATTCCTACAATTCCTTTCCCTTGCCGGTTAAATTGTATCAGTCCCTCTTTTTCCTCTTTGTTCTCAAATACCTTGTTGTTCGTGTTCGCAAATACTATTGCATCATATTGGAATAGATCAGAAGTGGAAAAGATGGCAGAATTGGACGTAGAGTCCACTCTGAAGTCATATTGTTCTCCCAGTCTCAGAAACATATCCACATTTGCGTCAATGTTGTCATGGACGAATCCCTCCCCGTTTTTCGTGAATACAAGAATTTTTTTCCCTTTCAGTTCCGCTGCTTTATTATCCCATTTATCCGCAAATAATTGAGTGGTGGAACAAATGAATAAAACAACCAATAGTAAGTTTTTCATATTTATCTTGAATAGTATGAATATTTCTTTGGGACGAAGATAAACAATTTACTGCAAAATATCTATTTAGAATAGGAGAATAAGAGGGAATGTATGCCTCATGGTAAATTATATTTATGGTAAAAATTGCGCATTTTGCGTTGCGCATTTTGCGCAATTGAAATAAATAGCATATATTTGCTTGAAATTTAAACAGGCACGTATATTATGAATCCATTTTTGTTAAATAATTATTTGGGACCCGACTACTTCTGCGATAGACAAGAAGAAACAGAAATTTTATTGAAGAATATACATAATCTCAGTAATACAGCGGTATTTTCGCAGCGAAGAATCGGGAAGACAGCTCTCATGAAGCATGTCTTTTATCTTTTGAAGAAAACGCAGAGTACGATTTATCTGGATATTTTTCCTACTTCTTCCTTAAAAGAATTTACAGATTACTTAGCCACGGCTATTTATAAAGAGTTTCCCATACATAAAAGTATTGGGAGAAAATTCTGGGAACACATTAAATTATTACGCCCGGTACTTAAAATAAATGCATTGAGCGGAGAACCTGAATTAACGCTGGATATTTCTCAGACTGAACAGATAGAAAAAAGCCTTCCCCAACTTTTCTCTTTTCTGGATCAACAGGAAAAAAAGGTAGTAATTGCTATTGATGAGTTTCAACAGATACTTTTATATCCTGAAAAAAATGTGGAGGCTTTACTAAGAACAATTATACAAAATCTACACAATATCTCTTTTATATTCTTAGGAAGTGATAGTCGGTTGATGATCGAAATTTTCAATAGTACCAAAAGACCCTTTTACGGAAGTACTAACTTTATGACGCTGAAAAAAATACCCAAGGGAGAATATGTCTCTTTTATTAAGAATTCATTTCATGCGGTAGGAGTGAAGATGGATGAGAAAATTCCGGAAATGATTTTGAGCCTTACCTGTGGGCATACCTATTATACACAACGTCTATGTCATGAAATTTATGCTGATCAGATAACACTTATAAGAGAAAAAGAGGTAAAGGAAACGCTTTATAAATTGGTGCAACAGAATGAGGCTGTTTATTTTCAATATAGAAACCTATTGACAAAGACACAATGGAAAACTTTGAAAGCAGTTACATCGGAAGAAATGGTTTACAAGCCCTATTCACAGGAGTTCATAAAGAAACATGATTTAGGGTCTACTTCCACATTAAAACGCAATTTGGAAGCACTCGTTGACAAGGCAATTATCTATCATAATTTGTCCGTGGAAGAGCCTTATTATGAGGTAGAAGATAAATTCCTGATGCGCTGGCTACAGAATGAATGACTTTTCTATTCGAGTGCCTGTTTGTCTATAAGAAGATTTTGTTTTTCAGTATATATTTCGTAATTTTGCTTTAAATCATCTCATTAGGAGGGGATAAACAGGATAATTAAAACAGAGTCATCACATGAGATCACCCGAACTTAAAGCATTTATACGTAAACATAGCCCTCTATTTTGGTATATCCCCGAAGATAAGAAAACAGAGGTAAGCGATGAGTTATTGGTGGAGACCATACTTAATCACGGAACCCTCCAAGATTTCCATCAATTGAAAGATTTAATGGGGGAAGAGTACATCTCTTCTATTTTCTTGGGATTGAAAGGGCGAAAAAAAATGAACTATTATCCTGAGATCTACAACCTGTTTTATCTCTATTTCACTAAAAAACATGCATAAAGAAATACTCAATCACAATTAGCCCAGTCCGGTTTGGGGAATGTGCGAATGGGGCTATATCGTAAATAAGTATCGAATATTTCTGCGTCAGGGCCTACGATCCGTGGATCTTTTGATTTTTCCAACTCTTTCATTAACCTGGCTTTCATTCGGGTTTCAATATCGGAATATGCGGAATTTCCAGCTAAATTATGTAGACAAAAAGGGTCATTGATAATATCATACAATTCAAATTCAGGGCGTTTTGCATAAGCCAGCTTAAAGTAGGGATGAATTTCCTGATCCATGTGGTTTTCTATCAGGAATGATTTGGAGAGAGCGGCATCGACATCGGTAAAAGCCCATTCGGAATGATGAATCCCGTTTGTATCAATTCCATACATCGGGAACAGTTCGCCTGTTTTTGCATTTAATGCCTGGGGTGCTCCGGCAGGCCAACGTTCGGGTTTCATGTTCCACACCAGAAAATGCTCCGTGCTGCAGACAGCCCGTTGCGGATATCCCAAGTTGTTCCATCTCGAGGAGGAATGTCTTTCCCTTCCCATGAAAACATATTCTTTTGTCTTATCAACAATACCGGATTTTTTTGATTTGAGGATATTTACAATGCTTCTCCCCGAGACTGGCATCATCTCTTCGGGTCTCAGTCCTGTTATCTCCAAAAGGGTGGGTACAATATCCACAAAATTGACAGGATCGTCGATAATTCTTCCTGCACGGAATCCGTTGGGATAGCTGATCGCAAGGGGAACATGGATGCCGTATTCGTAACAATTGGCTTTGGCTCTGGGGAATGCCATGCCGTTGTCGGCTGTAACAATTACAATCGTATTATCCAGTTCTCCGATAGAATCCAGATAATTCAGCATTTTAACCAGGTGCATGTCCGCCCATTCTATTTCTACGGCGTAGTCCAATATATCGCTTCTGATTTCTTCCCTATCCGGAAAAAATGCGGGAACATCCACGTCGTTTAAATTCTTGCCGTTCCGCTTCCATGAGCCTTCCTCATAACCACGGTGAGGTTCGGTTGATCCATACCAGAAATAAAAGGGCTGGTCGGACTTCTTTTGCTGCATGAAGTCACGGAAGTTCTCATAATAATTTACCGGACCGATTCCCCCGGCTGTTCGTGGATCGGAGTCATCCCCTTTTGTGTATTTGTATTTATTATAGGCTTTCCCGGCTGCATCTACTTTTCTCCATAATGAATCGGATTCATCGCGTGCATATTGGAATGGGCCTACCCCTTTCCCGGTGAAGCCGGTATGATAACCGTTAGCATCGAACACGTCGACAATCGGAATATATTTTTTCAACCATGCAGATGCATGTTGTCCTGACTGTTCGTTTTGCCAGTGATAGCGTCCGGTTACCAATGCACTTCGTGATGGTGCGCTTCCCGGTGAACCTGAGTAGCAGTTGGAGAAATATACTCCGGTACGGGCTACCATGTCGAACCCCGGGGTATTTACAAAACGAGCTCCCGCAAAACTTGTATGCAGATAAGATTGATCATCATTGATGGCAATGAGAATATTGGGTCGTTCTTCTGTTTGCGCATACGAATTTAACTGTAAAGAGCACAACAGGACAGATGAAACAAAACGGATATCCATATAATTAGTTGTTATTATATCGTTTTATAGGCATTTGAGCGCCTGTCTGCTTGCGCCAATGTCTCAATTTTGCAGCCATATCCAGGACAATATCCTGCCGGCTACCTGCAAGGTTGTCCTTTTCCCCCGGATCGTTATCCAGATCATACAATTCAAAGGCGCTGTCCATTTGTCCGGTAAGGCTCTTCTCAAAATATTCTACCAGTTTCCACTTGCCGCTACGGATGGCACCCCCGGGTGTCATGCCGACACTATGGTAATGGGGGTAATGCCAATAAAGATCCCTTTGGAGCAAAGCAGTACCTTCGCTGAGTAGTGAAAGCAATGAGACCCCGTCGATATTCTCGGGCTGAGTTACTTCCACCAGGTCGCAAAAAGTAGGAAGAAAATCATATGATGAAACAGGTTCATTACAAACCGTCCCTCTTCCGGTCACCCCTGGGCAACGGATGACCAGCGGAACCCGTATACCACCTTCGTAAAGCCATCCCTTCCCGTTGCGTAAAGGTGTCTGGAGGGCGTCACCCGCCAATCCGCCATTGTCTGAATAGAAAATAACCAACGTGTTTTTTGCCAAGTCCAGTTCTTCCAGTGTTTCCAGTATCTTGCCGATATTCCTGTCCATACGCGAAAGCATGGCCGCGATGACCGGATTATTTTCCGGTTCACCGCTACCCGGCAAATTTCTCCAGTACGCTATGGAGTCGGCACTGTCCATCAATGGGTTGTGGATAGCGCTGAAACTTGCGAATAGGAAGAAGGGGCATGTTGCATTCTCACGGATAAAACGGACAGAGGCGTTGCCTATGGAGTCCGATTTATGTGGGTCGGATTCTGGGTCGTCATTCTTTCCGGGCTTGTCAATGACAAAATAATCATCGAAGCCTTGTTTGTCGGGATAGTAGGGAAGACTTTCGGGGCCGAATTTCTCACGGCTCAGATGCCATTTGCCGAACAGTGCCGTCCGGTAACCCCTTTCCTTGAAGATTTCTGCCACGGTGGTTTCTTCCAGTGGCAAGAACATCTGCCATTCGGGTTGTTTCAACGGCGTATCCGGCCTATTGGAGCCGGGGATAAAATCGGTAATATGTAAACGGGCGGGGCATTTCCCTGTCATGATAGAGGCGCGGGTTGGTGAGCTGATGGCCGCCGCCGAATAGGCATTGGTGAATCGCACGCCTTCACCGGCAAGCCTGTCTATATTTGGCGTGCTGTAGTAACCGCTCCCGTAGGCCGAAGTCTGTACCAGTCCCAGGTCATCGGCCAGGATAAAGATAACGTTGGGATATTCGGACTTTGGCTGGCAAGAGGCCTGTAAGGAAACCGAAGTGCTCAAAGTGACTAACGGGAGGATATTTCTTATGTTCATATTACTGCCCCTTTAATCTTTTACCAGAAGTTCAAACATGGCTTCAACATTTGAATCGCTTAACAGGATAAAATTACCGGCCACACTGTTTTTCCTGTAAATATCCGATACTTCCGAGTATTCGGCTTTCACTGATGTTATTTCGGCTTTTTCCCCCGCTCCGTCTACCGCATCAAGCATGATTATACGCCGGGGAGAACATGTGGCGGCAAGATATGGAAGGTCGTAGGACTGTAACACGCCTGGGATCAGTATTTCGGTAAAGGAGGGCGAATAGAATTTGGTGGAAACAATCGACCGGTATGACATGGGGGGGTGATGCAATGCGATCCTGTTGATGTTTGTGTTAAATGCAGCGGCATGCAGTAGAATGGGAGCCATGGTGTAGTCAGCTACAGCGTATATCTGCTCCGCTCCCTGTGATTCCAGTACCCCTGCCAGCTTGACGACATCGGCCGCCCTCACTCCTACAATACTTCTGGCGACAAACATCGATGCGTACCAGACCTGGTATTTCAACCCCGTATTTATCTTATGGGAAAAGTCCTTTTCACCCGACCAGTCGCCTGGGCCGGTCTCCCCTGTCCCGATTAAATCCGGTGCTAATACCGTGTATCCTTTTCTCACGAACCATTCTATTTCCCCGTCCTTGCCCGCCTGTGCGGCTTTCCCCGAGGGGTGGATATATAGTACGGCCTTGTTGTTCGGGACTTCGGGTACCACTAGCAAGTACGGTATCGGATAATCCCCTTCCCCTTTGACAAAATATTTCTCGACAGTATAGCCGTCTCCCCTGATAGCGCCCGTCATCACCGGCTTGCCAGCTATGGGCTCCCTGTATCCGGTATATTTTTTTGCCGATGCCACTATATGTGTCGGATTGTATTGCTTCCATAATTCTTTCAGGTTTTTGGCCAGTTTCTCTCCTTCTTCACTGTTGAAATCAAAAACGGTTTTGCTGTCCAGAGATGTGACTCCTTGTCCGGTGGCGGTGACCCTCAGTTCCTCATCGGCGAGCGTACCCAATTCCTCGTGGGAAGGATCACCCGGATTATTCAGATATTTCTGGAAGAATGCGTATATGGCCTCGTTATTGTCCTTTGTGGAGGCATGACCTGCGATATCTTCCACCATCATGAAATCAGCCTCTCTCCCGAAAGATTTGTAGAGGGAGGCTACTTCATTATAGGTTTCACGCGTCCCGTCGATATTGAAGATGTCGTTGGCTGTAGCTATGATCAGTGTCGGTTTTGGGACCCTGGTTGTCAATAAGTCGGGGTGGTCTATCTGGTTGGCGAACATGTGGTACAGGTTCTGCTCCCCATCGCGCGGGCCGATCTTCTCCATGATGCGCGTACAATTGGTGACGTGGTTCTCCGGGGCGGTGGCATAGATGCGGTCATCGAAAGCGGGAATGTACAACGATTGGAAGCCTCCGCCAGAACGGCCTGTGATACCGATACGGTTCGGATCTATTTCTTTGCGGGTCAGCAGATAATCCACTGCCCGTATCCCGTCCCAGATCACATAACGTGCCAGTGAACTGCCGTTGAGGAAAGTTGGCAGGGCTGTATAGAGGTGCTCCGGGGTAGGACCTCCGACAATAGATTTTCCGGTTGAGGGGTCAATGTATTGCTTACGTTCACCCTGTCCTATGGGGTCCCAGGCAAAAACAACAAACCCTTTCTTCACCAGGTTCAGGATAATACGGGTATATCCTCCTCTGTAACCGGCATCGGTATGTCCGCTGGCATACAGTACCACTGGCGCCTTTTCATTCTTCTTCAGGCTTTTGGGGATAAACAATGAGGATGTCACATACAATCCCGGCTGGGATTCAAAGATGATATGCTCCACACGGTACCACTCCTTGTCGATTATTCTGGTGACCTGTGGGTTTAAAGGAGTCTTCTCAGGGAAAGGACCCACTATTTCCATAAGCTTTTCCCGTACCTTCGCCTGCTGTAGCTTCCAGCCTTCCTGCGTATCTATTTTCCTGACATACTCGTTTCGTTGCGACAACAAATCATAAGCTTCCTCTGAAAAATGTCCGTATAAGGCATCGGATGTCGATTTGAAGCTAAGCCACCCGTGAATGGCCCGAAAATCAGTTTGGGCAGTGCCCTTGCTAAAAATAAAGAAACAGATAGTAAAGGCCGGCAAATACAGTCGGATCACACTTCTTAATTGGGTAAAAATAAATGGATTGTTCATTTCTTAATTATTAAATTTTACTATTTTTTGTTGAACCCTTTGAGTAATGAGAGAGGAAATAACTGTGGAGTATACCTTCTTGCCGTTTTTTTATTACTTTTTGAAAGATTATTTCGCATTATTTATAATTTTTGGTTTAGGTCTGACAATTGAAATGATGATTTCATCAAAAATATCTTTCGCTGTGGTAATCCCTTGTACTGGTTGGATCATTTTAACAGGATCCGTTCCGCTCATCCCCACAATTTCCGGGATAAAGACATTCCCTGTTTTCGGATAAATCGTTGCTTTGTAAACTAAAGCCGGTTGTCCGATGGCATACTCATCCGATATTTTAGTCTCTTCATCAAATTCCTTGTAGAACTCATTATAGTCGCCGGCAAGATTCATTTCTATCCAGCAAAACAACTTGATACTATCGGGTTTAACCTTATTCCTGACGGTAAAGTAACCCGGAGTGGGAGTTGCTCCCGATATGGCATCCACATCATGAAAGAAGGTGTTCTTAAATACCTGTTGTTCAGATTCCAAGGTATTGATCTTCGTCCACAAAGGTAAAGCCGGAACACTCACTTTTCCTTCCCAATCGTTTTGTCCTGCTCTGTTTGTCACGAAAACTGTCTTCACTTTACCTGTCGACGGCTCTTCAAGCCAGATGGCAAAAGTGGGAGATTCTCCATACACCGATTCCAGAACCAACTGTTCATTGATATGGATCTTGAATTCGAGTTCGGCCTTACCCCAAACCCGGGAATAGGCTACAAGGAAAAAACCGGCGACAATTATTGCCGCTACAAGGAAAAGAACAAGAATATGCTTTGTTTTCATCTATATCTATTCTATACATTTCGGGGAACCTCGAATCCTTTGCGGTACTCTCTGAAGATAAGCCTGTTTGCTTCCTTGTCATTGAGTATGGTTTCTGTTTCGGGGTCAAACAACAGCTGTTTGCATCCGGCCCGGTAGGACATGTTGGCAAGATGCATTATAACGGCGCTGTGGTGTCCTTCCACGATGTTACCATTGGTCTGCTTCCTTGAACGGACACAATCGATAAAATTTTCCAGGTGTGCCTGTATGGGATAGTATCCCTTCTCCTGTGCCACAATTTCGCCGCCTTTATCGAATACCTGCCAACCGCCGCCCATTCTTCCCACATACATCATCCGTTTTGTACCCTGGATCAATACCCAATCGGAATTAAGTTTCCATTCGGGGAACCCTTCCCCGAAGCGTATTTCATTGCTTGCCTTCGACAAGTAGGGTGTACACTCCCCGGTTTCCAGTGTCAATACAAATTTCCCGTAATCGAACGTGGCCATCTGGTAATCAGGTATATCCCTGGCATCATCAAAAAAATAGCGCCCCCCAGTGCAATAAACCGACTTCGGGAAACCCGGGTCGTTCAATATCAGTCGAGCCATATCCAGCTGGTGGTTGATCCCGTTCGACATGGCCAACCCTCCGGAATAATCCCAGTAATATCCCCACGATTTATTCCTCGAGATACTGTAGGGCACTTCGGGGGCTGGACCCAGCCATAAGTTCCAGTCTATGGTGTCGGGAGCCTTCGATTCGTTTTTTTCCTGAAATGGTAATGGCCCCGGATCAAGCTCGCGGATATGTACCGATACAAGGTCGCCCAGTTCACCGCTGTTGATGTATTCCTGCGCCTTGAGTACATAACCGGCACTCCTGTTCTGTGTGCCGCACTGCACGACCCGTTCGTACTTCATGGCGGCCTCGATCATTTTCTGGCCTTCATATATGTCGTAAGAGATACATTTTTCCACATATACATCTTTTCCTGCCTGACAAGCCCAGATGGTAGCCAGTGCATGCCAGTGTTGGGGTGTAGTGATAAATACAGCATCAACCTCCTTGTCGTCGAAGATCACTCTCATATCCCTTACACGTATGGGATTGTTTCCCTGAACTTTTTTTATTTCTACTATTGCCTTTCCTCCGCGTGTATCATCCACATCGCACACATACTTGATATGGATGTTATTATTCAACTTGAGTATTTCTTGCGTCAGGTAGTTTCCATATCCTCCCATACCAATAACGCCCACAATTAGCTTATCATTGATGCTTTTTCCATTTTCAACCGTAAAAGAAGATTTGATACTGTTTCTATAGGAGGGTGGGGTGTCCGGAGTTTCCATCCTCTTCGATCCAGGTTTGTTTTCCGTTTTCGGTGAGCAACATGAACTCATTAAAAGTCCGGCAGCTCCATATGATGCTGTTTCAAAAAATTTTCTTCGTTTCATACATTTAAGAATTAGACCCCAGAGACAAGAATCAATCAAAGAACCCGCTAGAAGGAAAAAACAAAACATTTAATTATATCTTTGTAGAGATTTGTATCTCATGAGTGTTTTAATGATTTTACTGGAATTCCTCTTTTGGTGTATTTTGCGGTAGTATATTGTTTAATGCGGCAAAAGCGGATACTTTTCCGGCGGCTTCTCCTATCGTCACGGAATTTCCGGTAACACGATAGCTTGAGTGGGCGAGAAAATCGCCACTGATACAACGACCGGCCATCATTAATCCCTGCACATCTTTGGCTATCAGTGCCCTTAGGGGGATATCATAGGGTTTGGATTTATATCCTCTCGAGTAACTTTTTCCTGATTCATGTTCCAATGCCACGGAATGGACATCAATGCCAAACGTTACCTTGCAAACAGCATCATCATGGGTGCGCCCTTCGATCAGATCCTGAAGGGTAACGGTGTAAAGCCCGTGTATCCTTCTGCCTTCCCTTATCCCAATCTGTTCTGCAGTGGCTATTAGCCTGATATCCTTCCATTCGTTGCCATTTGCCTTTATTGCGTTAATGACCAAGTTAATCTCTCTTCTGGCGTTAAGGGTTGACTGTGTCAGTAAATCGGTGTCAGAACTCTTGCATCCATATTCATGGTTGACCATAATCATAAAAAGATCATTCCGTATCGGGAATATAGAAGGTTGCCTGTACGACGGAGAGTGCCCTCCCTTTTCAATGAGCGTGAGGAGTCGTTTTTTTGATGCGGATTGGTAATCCCCTTCCCATCGGACATATTCTTTTATTTCATCAAAGTGTATGCCTCCAATAACTGCCAGCAAGCTACCAGGCTGCGCTGAACCATCTTCCGGGTCGCCGTAATCGAAATTACATCCGGCCAAGGCTGCCAGGTCTCCGTCTCCTGTTGCATCAATAAACATTTTCCCATACCAACCTTCCCGTCCCGAACCCGATTCGGTAATGATATGTGTAAGACGATTTTTTTCTTTGTGGACGGCAACAACCCGGGTATAGAGTCTTACATTTACCCCTGCATCCAGGCAATACTCTTCCAGTAGCAACTTCATCTGTTCAGGATCGAACGGTAAAGAACTACTTGTCGGTATGGAAGAAATCGCACCCCGACCCATCAGATCATCGGCAATTTGTTTTAAAAGGCCTGTCTTGTTTTTATAATCAAGTATCCAGCTAAGCAAACCTGAGGTCCATACTCCACCTAAACATCCGTGTACTTCGACCAACAATACCGAAGCCCCCCTTCTTGCTGCTTCAATAGCAGCGGCAATCCCTGCAGGCCCGGCTCCGCAGACAATCACATCATAATAACCTTTTACCGGCACTTCCCTTCTTTTTTCCATTATAGCGTTTCGGGAAGAGGCATAACCGGGAGTTGATTTTGCTTCAGGTATGACCAATGATGGAGTCAATATACATAATCCGCTCACTTGAATAAATTTTCTACGTTCCATAATTATAGTTACATTGTTGTAAAAATTCGCGAAGAGTTCAAATACTGATTCGCATAGTTACCTAAAGAATATTGCTAATTTCTCGGAAGTAGCCCCATTTAAAATAACAAGGCTATCAACGGCCCCCTTTGCAGTGTATCCGTTTCTTATGATGGAAAGGTCTTCCCTGATGATTGGCGAATCCGATATTTTCCCTGTTCCATCCACTGCATCGGTTATCAGTAGTTTAACAGGAGCGAGGCTCCCTGCCAGATCGGGTAGATCGTAATGACAGAGGACGCCCGGCACTGCATTATGGATATAAGCGGGAGAGTAATATTTTTCCATCACTACGGCACGGTACGAAGATATCGGTTCAATTAAAGCAATACGCTTAAAAACAGGAGAAAAGACCGCACTGTGAAGCAGTACGGGAGACATATTGCCTTTGGCTATAGCATGAACTTCGTGAATCCGTGTATCTTTCTGCATCACCGTCGTCAGCCGTTCTACATCGCCTGCTCTTACACCCAGAATAGTTCTTCCGACCAGGAATGATGCAAACCATAAATTGTAGGATACCTCCCCAAAATGGGCATCACCCTGGAAATTTAATGGAAATGTTTCGCCCGTTCCGGGAAGATCGGGGGTAAGCACAATAAAACCTTCCTTCACTAGTGCATCAATCTGGAGAAGACTTAGCGAATCGGTCTTTTTCCCCTGGGGGTGCAGGTAAAGCACTCCTTTGTTGTTCAATCTTTCAGGAACATACAGCAGATAAGGTAACGGATAGTCACCTTCTCCCATCAGAAAATATTTCTCGATAATAAATTCCTCTTTTTTGACGATCCCTGTCAAAACCGGGTCCGGTAGATTCTCCGGTTTAAGGTATCCCGAAAGAATTTTTGCCTGTGTAACTATTTGTGAATGCCAGTTGGGGACGGGTCTCCTCGCCCTTTGCAGTTTTGTATGATTCTCTTCCGACTGTTTATAGTTAAGGCTGAAGACTGTTTCACTACCCAACGATGTGGAGAGCTGTCCCGTAGGGGTAATCCGGATTTCCTCCCGGCTTAAAGGGGTTATTTCTTCATCCCGGGGATTACCGGGATGCCCCAGATGTTTCTGGAAAAAGGCATAGATTGCTTCCCGGTTCTTCTTGGTGGAGGTATGTCCGCCAAAATCTTCGGTTACTTCCATATTTTGTCTTTTCCCATATGCTTCATAAATTCTTGCAGCTTCCCTGTAAGTGTCTCTGGCTCCCTGAATATTAAACATATCATTGTATGTCAACACCATCAGTGCCGGTTTGGGTGCTCTTACCTCTAACAGGTCAGGATGGTCGATTCCCCTGTAGATGCCGTGGTAAAAATTCTGTTCGGCATCTTGGGGACCCCTCGACTGGAGTAAACGGGTGTAGTTGGTCAGATAATTCTCCGGTGCCGCAGCCAATATACGGTCGTCAAAGGCGGCGATTTGTATCGACTGTGTGCCTCCTCCCGAACGCCCGGTGATACCTATCCGCGACCCGTCCACCTCTTTACGGGTCAACAAATAATCCACCGCACGAATCCCGTCCCAGATCATGTAATTTGCTTGGGAACTTCCTGCTATAAGGGTCTGTGCCCCTGGATAAGAGTGTTCCCTGGTAGGTGACCCCATATCCGATTTGCCTGTTTCGGAATTGTAATATTCCAGACGTTCCCCTTGTCCTACAGGATCAAATGCAAATACAATGAATCCCTTTTTTACCAGATTAAGAATCATATGCTGATATCCTTGTGAACGATACGCTATAGGTCCGTGTCCACTGCAGTAAATAATCGCCGGTCCTTTTTCATTTCGCTTCAGCCCCTCGGGAATAAACAGGGTGGAGGTCACTTTGAATCCCGGACGAGATTCATAGATAATATGCTCGGCCCTGAATCCTTCTTTTTTGACGATTCTTACTACTTGTGCGTTGAGTGGCGTCTTTTCAGGGAAGGGACCGACAATATCTAGGAGTGTTTCACGTACTTCCTGCTGCCTCTGTTTCCAACCTTCCAGGGTGTTGACTTTTTCTATCGTTTCATTTCTTTGGTTCAACTGTGCATATGCCTGCTCCGAAAAATGGTTGTACAAGGTGAAGGAAGGATCTTTAAAATACAGCCATTTGCTTATGACGTTTAATTCATCCTGAGTGTATGCACTCACGGCAAATAGGAGTGTATAGAGTATTCCTATGGAGAATGCCGTCCCAAACTTCTGTTTCATTAATAATGATGCCATTAGCTTTTGGTATTATAGTTGTTTAAAAAATCAATTGTGCTTTTTGACGATGAGTTTTTGATCAATGCTGAATTTTTCCACATTCTCCAACAGCACATCCGTTGCTGACTTGGGTACCGTCATCTCCTTAATTACCAGGTGATCGACATCCACTGCTATGACAGGTATGCGGATTTCATCCGGCGCTTCAAAGCCTACATTGTCGATAACAGCTTCCTTTACATGCCTGATAAATAGACCATAACTTGGTAGGTTCTTCCATACGCCGGGATTGGGGTAACCCTTTTCATCTTCTTTCACCTGTGTGAAATCCGGGATAAATTCCCCTTCTTTCAATCCTCCCCGGCTGTAAGCACGAAAATTATGCAAGGTGATATTTTCTATTTTTCCTCCCGGTACACCCGTGATGGATGAGGAATAATTACCGGCATTATAGGCAATGATATTACTGATCATGATGTTTTTCATCACTCCCATCGGTGGCTCCGGTGCCTCTTCCACATGTTTGCGTGCCCGGTTACCCAATCGCACGAACAACGGGCATTCTGTACCCTCTATGGTGATATTGCTTACCAGTACGCCTTCCATCGTTCCTCCGTCTACTATTTCGAGTGAAATTCCCGAAACTCCTATTTTAGGTGTATTGAATATGCTTTTAGTGGTACTCCTTGAGGGCCTGATCACGCAATTGGTAATGGAGATATTCCTGAATCCGCCGGTAGATTCGGTTCCCAATTTTATAGCATTGGTATGGCTGCTTACGATACAACCCGAAACAATGATCTCTTCACAGGGAGAAATTCCGGTGCTTTTAAGGACAATTCCATCATCATCGGAATCAATAATACTGTTGGTTAAGACCACCCTGCGGCATCCGTCGAAATCGATGCCGTCGTTGTTTCGGTTGCTGTGGTTGAAAACCTTGATTTTATCTACCACCATATCTTCGCAGTTCAAATAATGCTGACACCACATCCCTGAATTCATCAGGGTAATACCGGAGACATGGATATTGTTGCAGGATATGAAAAGGATATTTCTCGGCCGCCCGTCCCTGTCACCGGTCAGGCACTCGGGACGGGATTTCTGTAACGCACCTTGGCCGTTGATAGTGCCGCTGCCGGTAATGCCTGTATTATTCAGTCCTTCGCCATATATCAATGCATACCATCCTCCCGTATCCTTTTGTGACCGGTATGCCGGCAGGGGCTGACGGGGAAAATCCTGTTGCCGGGTACTGGCGTATAGGCATGCTCCATTTTCAAGGAACAGATATACATTACTTTTCATGACAATGGTGCCAGATTTAAAATTTCCCGCCGGAAACACCACTTTTCCTCCGCCTGCCTTGGAACACGCGTCAATAGCTTTGTTGATGGCTTCGGTACTTAATACCGATGTGTCGTTTTTAGCGCCATAGTCCAGGATGTTAAATGTTTGAGCCTTTATGTCAATATGATAAAATAAGGCTATGCATACTGCAAGGAATATCGATCGTTTCATTTGTTATTTTTGTTTTGATTGTATGATACATTCAATATGACCTGCAATATATGCTGCCTGCAAGACTCTTGCCGGTTCCTTAAAATGCACATGGTCGATGAATTGGTTGGCGCCTATTTGCTTGCTGAAATGATACAGATCGATGACAGGAATATCGTTTTTATTACAGATACTGTCGGCAATAGCATTATATCGTCTGACATCCGCATCGAAACGTTGAAAACCTGTTGATTTTGCGTTATGGATACTGTCTACTACCCATGTTGTCCTTATCCATATGGGCTTTACCCCCTTTTTTTTTGAAATATGAAATATCTCGCTTAGGTTTCTCCTGTAGTCGTTCTCTCCTATCTGAATGGTACCGGTTGCCGGATCACGTTTGATATCGTGTAATCCGCAGTTCAGCAACAGATAATCAAGCTTGAAATCCTTATCTTTGAATCTGTCTTGGAGATATTCCAAAACCCGCTGTGAATCCCCTCCGTTAGCTCCCACCGGAATATCCAGGTTTTTTCCAGCCTCGCCGTCATCTCCCTTCCTGTCCAATTGAACTGTTTCCGACAAGTATTGCTTCAAATAGGGTGTATAATGCATCGAAATGCTGTCACCTATCAGAAAAACACGAGGCAACGGTTTTGACCAGAATGAAAAACCCAAAAAAACAGTTGCTATTACCAACAATCTATGTACCATAGCTTCTATAGAATTTTACAATGTCTCATTTTTTATTTATTGGGATTATTTGTACTGAATTATTTATCCAACATGGAGGTAAAATGATATTTTCCTGAACCTACCTCGAAAACAGCATATCCGTTATCCATTTTTTTAAATGTAAGCCCTTCCACGGATGCCACTCTTTTCCCGCTTTCGGAGATATGTTCTTCCGATATAGCCGGGACACAGATTGTGGCAGTAGTATTACAGGGGATGGTAATATCCCATATAAAATAACCGTTTTGCTTTTTCCACGAACTTTTAATCAGGCCATGAACCGAACGGAAATCGGCTTTGACATAATCCAATCCTTCCAGTATAAGGGGTCTCATCATGATTTCCTTGAAAGCGATATTCCCCTTTTTATTCTGGATACCTGCAAGATATTCATGGAACCAGACAATAAGATCGCCGAGTAACATGACATGG
The DNA here is from genome assembly GCF_040307845.1 of Proteiniphilum sp. Lineage (GTDB taxonomy): Bacteria > Bacteroidota > Bacteroidia > Bacteroidales > Dysgonomonadaceae > Proteiniphilum. The sequence continues at coordinate 35,377 of NZ_JAWRIS010000058.1, read as the reverse complement.
TTAGCGGAATTCATCGATGGCATGGCGGTATCTCCATTCCATAACTCCCATATAGTGGTTGCCCCCTGGTCAATCATATATCCCCAGCTTGGGTAGCTGCGGTTTGTCGCTATCTTTAAAGCAATATCCGGTCGGCCGTTGTCGGACAGTCCCCGCATCAGCCATTGAATACCAACCAGTCCTGTACTGACATGCCCCTTGTATTCTCCCATCGTTTTATCAACGACATTCTTAAAAACAGATTCCCTGTACTGTTCGGGGACCATACCGTAACAAAGAGGAAGGAGGTTGGCTGTAACCGTATTGTTACTATATTGCCCCGTTGTTGTATTCAAAAATTTATCGTTAAATGCATCTTTTACCTTTAGGGCCTGATCCGCAAACTCCTCTGCTTCTGATAATTTACCCTGCAATTTGGCAAACCGTTCCAGGAGGGTAAGCATATGGTAGTAGAACGTCGTACCTAAAACAGCACCCTCGGTTTTGCGTGCCGGATCCTGCGAGTGAATTAACTCAGGAGATTCGGGAGGCATGCACCAGTCCCCATAGCGATCCTTCAGCATAATATTATCTTCCATGTAGCTATCACGCATATAATAGAGCCACTTTTTCATTGAATCATAGTGTTTAATGATCGGTTCCATATTCCCGAACTGTTCATACAGCATGTTGGCAATGATCAGGTAGGCTCCCGGCCAGGTCATATTATCGCGGTACATGCTCCAGTAATTTGGGACTACGTCGGGGATACTTCCATTCTTCAGTTGTGCATCTTCAATATCGCCCAGCCATTTGGAATACAAATTATTGTGGTCAAATATAAAACTTTCGCCTAGCGACCCTGTAGCACGGTCGCCTAGCCAGCCCATACGTTCATCCCGTTGAGGACAGTCTGTAGGCATACCCCGATAATTACCCTTGATTCCCCAGCAGGCATTCTTATAAATCCGGTTAATTGTAGAATCGGATGTTTCAAAATGACCGGTGCGATCCATCTCATCGTAAATTACCTGTCCTTCGAAATCATTTATTGACGGGATACCAGGAAATCCTGTTATTTCAACAAAGCGAAACCCGTGGTAAGCAAATACCGGATTCCAAATCTCCTCATCACTCCCTTTCAGGGTATATATATCAGTTACCCGGGCTGTCCTCAGATTATCGGTATAGAGCGTCCCGTCTGCGTTTAACAGTTCGGCAAAACATAACTTAACCCGGTCACCTTTTTTCCCTTTGACTTTCATCCGGAGCCAACCAACCATATTCTGCCCCATATCCATGATATATATACCCCGCTTAATTTCGGTGATACTTAATGGACGGACAATGCTCATCACTTTCATGTTTTTATTCTGTTGTGCCTTCAACCGCCCGCCCGGAGGGTCGACAAGTTCAGCGTTCAACCATAGGCTGTCATCAAAATTTGGCATGTCCCAACCCGGCATCTCTTTCGTTGCATCATATTCTTCGCCATCAAACTCATTATTCGAGCGGATAGCACCATCAGCTGTCACCTTCCATGAATCATCACTTATAATCGTTTGTCCGCTTCCGTCCGAAAACTCAATTTCGAGTTGTACGATCATTTTAGGAAACCCAAAATGACGTACTTCACGACGCTCGTCAACTTTGGGGCGCATGGAAAAATATCGCCCGTTACCCAATATAACGCCTATCGTATTTCTCTCTTTTTTAATATGTTGAGTTACGTCGAATGTGTTGTATGTAACTGTTTTGGTGTAATCTGTCGGAGTAGGTGCCAATTCCTGATCACCCACTATTTCCCCGTTAAGGTGTAATTTATAAAATCCAAGCCCGGAAATATACAGGGTTGCTTTTTGGATATCCTGATCGAGTCTGAATTCTTTCCTGAAATACCTTGCAGATAAACGGCTAATATAGTTATCGGGATTATCCCAAGAAAAACTTTTGTCCAGTCCCGTCCATTTTGCCTGCCAGTCGGACTGATCTGCCAATCCCATGCTCCATGATGCCGGAGAGCTCCATTCCGACATACCCTTATTCGTATAAACCTTTACTTTCCAGAAACATTCGTCCCGGCTTTTCAGCTTTTCTCCTTCATAAGTAACATAGACGGATTGTCCGGATTTAATCTTTCCCGAATCCCATAAATCGCACTCGTTTGAATGTAATTTTTCTTCGGATGAGGCGACCAGTATATGGTAAGCCGTTTGGTAAACATTCCGCACATCAGCAGTTATCTCCCACGTTAGCCGGGGTGTCTGATTGTCAATCCCGACAGGATTGACCAACATCTCACAACGGAGACGCTCCACTTTAACCATTGCAGGGTCTCCGGTGCATGTCATCAAAAAAAGGCATCCGGCTATTAACTGTAACAACAAGAACTTTTTCATGAAAGGTTGATTTAACGGTTTGAATATTTCATAAATGACTTTAAAGTATCCAATTCATTCTTTACAATAGGATACATCTTTCTTATCTTATCGTTTATTGAAAGTGCCCAGTCTGTTTTATCCAATACCGGAAACTCAAAAAAAACAGATAGGGGACATACAATTTTTTCATCGCCGATGATCTTAAAGAAAGCATCGAAATCAACTACACCGGTTCCCATAGGTACTGTCTTAACTACCCATTTGCCATCTTTCTTATCCAGGATAAAATCTTTGACGCTCAATGTTCCGATGTGCGGTTTTATCGCTTTCAGACCTATCTGCCACGATGTAAACCCTTCCGCTACGGCATGGTGTATGTCGTATTGGCAACCCATGTAACGGGGATCCATGTCTTTGATCACCGTCCAAAGATCCCATATGGGGGAACCGAATATTCCTCCCAAGTGGTTATTGAAGACATAATGATTCTGGTAGGTTGCCTTCAAGCCATATTTTGCGTTTAGCTCGCATAAATTCATTAATCTTTTCCTGAAAAAATCCAGGTTTCGGTCGATACCCAGACTGTTATCATACCTGAACCAATTGGGTCTGTAATATTTTACACCACATTCAGCGGCTGTTTTCAATATTTTACGTGTATTTGTTTCGGAAACTTCTTCGATGGCGGTAGAGATCATCGGGACAGACAATCCTTTTTTTATTGCGGTATTTACAACCTTTGGTAGCTCTTTTTCCACATTTTCAGGCAATACATATCCGCCGGGACGAACCGTTAGATCGATACCTTCGAACCCGATTTCCGCGAGAAAAGAAAACATATCCTCTCCCAATTGGTCAAATATCTTCGAAAAGGCGCAAATGGTAAAGTTTTTCTCTGTCACTTGCGGATCAGGTGATCTATTTATATCGGCTGCATTTGCTCTGATTCCCGGCAAGGATGCCATCACTGCAGCCGATGTTATTTTTCCGATAAAAGATCGACGTGTCTGTTTTACATTTTCCATAATCTTCAAAGCTTATTTATCCGGATGAAACTACCGAACTATTTTGATATGTTGTGTAAAGTCTTATATCCGTGAGGATTCGCATACACCGCATCCACTTGCTCCGCTGTTAACGAAGAATGGCATTGAGCGCATGATTCCCGTGTATCATTTGAATGGGGTTTATGACAGGAGGTACAACTTATACCTTCGTGTACGCCAGTCGGAGTACGGTCATCTTCACTGCCTGCATGCCGTTGAAAATTGGGAGAATGACATTGCATGCATAACAGGGTATTGTTATCGGTAGCACTGTTTACTATCAGGCTGTCATCTATTATTTTAACACGAGTCAAATGGTCACTGCGAAGATATTCTTTATCTGCCCGTATATAATGCGCTGTGGACGGGTGACGGATTGTCTTGCCTGTTGTATCACTCATGGAAATATACCGGTCCGATACCGGGTTTTCCGTATGTATCTGATGACAGGCCAGGCATGGCATTGTGGCGCGTGACTTTTGCCTTTCATCCCTGATCGTCCACTCCTGAGGGGACTCTCCACTCAACGACATCAGCGTGTGGATATCTCCATCATAAAACATTCCATGGCAACGGAAGCAATCCCAGTAAGGCTTTTCCATGGTATTATGCAAGCTGTCCATAAATATCTCTTCATAGTTAACCGCATGGCCGCTTGATAGCCAGCCTGCATACTCTGACTGGTGACATTCGATACAGCGTTGTGAAAGTTCCAATACTTGCGTTTCTGTAAGATGTATATCATCATTATATTTATCGCCGAAAACATGTACCCAAACCATCCGCGACTTTTCTTTCAACGAGTGAAACCCATTGGAGAGGGCAGTCCCGTGACACTGAATACACTGTACCCCCGCATGGGCGGAACCCGCCCACAGGGCATGAGATGGGGCTATCTCATGACACTGGGCACAGGTATACTCAGGGTCGAGCCTGTTCCATGTTGTATATGCACTGGCAAGTAAAAATATCAGCAGCACTCCGGCAACTGACAGGGAATATATTTTCTGTCTCTTTCCTTTCATATTGCATGGGGTTTAATGCTTCTGAAATTCTTGGCTATATATTCGCCGGTGCGATATGCGACAGCCATGATAGTAAGCACAGGATTAAACCCGCCATTGGTTACCAGCACGCTTCCGTCTGCAACAAACAGGTTGTCGATTTCATGTACCTGCCCGAAAGAATTGACCACTGATGTCGCTGGATCGTTGCCCATACGGCATGTCCCGGCCTGATGCTGGCCGCCGCTGGGATATTGGGACTTGATACCGGGAATGCCGGTTACCCATGTCCTGTAAGCCCCTGCTTCTTTTAAAATGGCTTCCGCTCTGGATGACAGAAACAGACAATTCTCCCTGTCAACCGGATGACGTCCTCCAGAGAGGGCGACGACCGGTATTCCCCAATGATCTTTCACCTTGGGGTCAATGGTCACACGGGAGTCAAATAGTGGCATTTCCTGAACAGGCCCGTGTAGTCGGAGTGTCCTGAAATAATTCTGTCGCTGGTAATCCTTGTGTTCTTTTCCCCACGTGGCAGCACCAGTAGGCCGATTACGGGAATATGCATAGGGCATTTGGTAAAATTCTGTACAGAGTGCTCCGCCTCCTATCAAACCGGGGTTATGATGGTTATAATCACAAATTGCCATCGTAGCCCCGGGACCTGTCAAATCAAGAACATCAAAATCGAACAATCCTGTCGCTCCTGCATAAGCATGCCCCTGTAAATTGCGACCCACCCAGTCGTTGTTATTTCCCGCACCATTGGGATGCATTTTCGACCGGGAATTGAGCAGCAATCGTGCAGTTTCGGTCGCTGCACCGGAAACGACAACCACATCGGCTGTCTGTTCCCTACCTTTCCCTTTCTCGTCGAAATACCTGACTCCTTTTGTACGGCTTTTGTCGTCTACAATAATCTCGGCAACCATACAACCGGTTTTTACCTGGCAGTTCCCGGTCTGCATGGCTGTAGGAATTACCGTGTTCTGAGTCCCATTCTTTGCATCTACCGGACATGCATATCCCACACAAGTGCGGTTGCGGATACATGCTGCCCTTCCGTTATATGCCACGGAATTACGTAGCATCGGTATCGAAAAAGGGTGTAACCCCATCCGTTTGCAGGTATCAAACAGCAGTTGTCCTTCCTTGTTATGTTCAAATGCGGGCATCGGATAGGATTTACTCCTTTTACCCATAAAAGGATTGGTTTCATCACCGGCTACACCGATTTCCCATTCTGCTTTGGTATAATATGGTTCCAGGTTATCATAGGTTATTGGCCAATCTTCCAATGTGGAGCCTTCCACATGGCCGTAAAGAGTTTTCAGCATAAAGTCTTCGGGCATGAAACGCCAGGCCATTGCTCCGTAGGTTACCGTACCCGAGCCAACACAGGCGGCATTATGACCATATCCTCCCACAGCAGGAGTCACTACCCTTCTTTCGCCGTCGGGATTGACCAAAACCCTCGGGTTCTTCTTCCAGTCGGGACCGTAAGCACTATCCAAAACTTGTGTTCTTTGGGAAATAAGTTCATCATTGATATGCTTGTCGTAATCCGGCCAATATCCCCGTTCAAAAAGAATTACTGAAAGTCCGCTCACCGCCAGTTCTTTGGCTACAATTCCACCACCGGCGCCCGCTCCGACCACCACCACGTTCACATGTCTATTTTTCATTCCTGTATCTGTTCTGTCCTATCAAGAGTGGATAATCAAGCTTCAACATCCGGTAGCTTACGTAATCCTTGTTTCCCCCGTGCCGCGGCGAACCGTAGAAGCCCTGCATCGTGCGGCTGAGGACCAAGTTGAAAAATGTGGACTGGCTACTTCCTTGCCAATATTCCTGCTCTAATCTATCCCGTTCCATTTGCTGCATGATCTCGACCTGTTGCGCAACTGCCAACTGCTGAAACAGCTGTCCGTGTTTCCCCTTGCAATAGGCTTGTAACGAAACGATCCCGTTCCTGTATATAGCCAGATCATTGGGAAAACGCAAATACGTCTGCTTGTCGATGTAATTGATCACACCCGCGTCAGTCGCTCCCGGATCGTGATCGGCAGGAATAATCCGTTCGCTTAAAGCGATCAGGCAGTCGATTTCCGGTTTTGTAAATACCCGATAATAGGGTTCAGGTACGGAAGAACAGGAAGGTGCCAGTAAAATAGTGCCATACACCAGACCCAATGTCTTGATAAAATTTCTTCGGTTTAGCATGATTTGCATCGATTTCACATTTAAAGCAATAAATACCCTTCCGTACCGGTTATGATAAATACTGTCCGCCCAAATTCGTCGACCCAATAGACCGTTGGAATAACTCCCACCCCCGTCACATCATATACGTTGAAATTTATTTTTCTATTTCCACCCTTTCCATCCGACAGCGAAATATTTTTTCTAAACCGGGCTTTTTGCTCCGAATAAATAATATCTGTTTCATCCAAGGTGGCGAAACTGAGCGATTTTATATTGGCCGCTGCCATTATCGGAATAAGGTCAATCATACCCCATTTCCATGTAAGAGGTGTATCGATATTGATCTTTACTCTCTTTTCGTTTCCTTTTTCAAAAATAAGCACTTCTTTTCTTTCTCTCTTCCCTTCGATGAAACGGTTACTTTTCAGCCAAGGGGTTTGTGTCTCTTTGCGGCATACCATCGAACTGCTTTCCCAATCTTGCACCCAGGGTATGTTGCCGTCCACAGGATGTAGTTTCCCTGTTACCGTATAAGTAAATCCATTCGGGATGTATCGCTGCATTTGAAAAAGATACTTTGTCTTTGCTGATTCTCTCCTTTTTTCAAAAACAAGAAGTCCTTGTTCCACTCCCTGAACTAGGCTGATCGCCTTGTAATGAGATTTGTATGATAACGGATTGAAATTGCTGGGAACAGGCCAGTTGTATTCTCCAAGTATGTTGTCCAATTTTCGTATGGAGAACTCATCCGTTTGTTTCCACGGCTCGAAATGTGGGTCGTTCACTGAACTGAACAAGGCCTGCCACGGCAGTGAGAGTGCACATGCCGAAATGGCGCTCTTCTTTAAAAATAATCGTCGTTCCATACTTTTACTATTGTCTTACATAACTGGTACCCGGAATAACAACACTCTCATACTCCCTTTGTAATAATTCTTCCATCCGGTCGATTACTTCACTGTATTGGCTATCTTTCGCCAGGTTTTCATTTTCCCAAGGATCTTTTTTAAGATTGAACAACAGTTTTATTGCTGATTCAACATACTGGTCACGGCTATTGCCCGGCTGAAATTTTTCAAACCCGCCATCATTTTTCCTTACAAAAGGTCTTTCTCTTTCACCGGAATACTGGTAGAATTTTACGTATTTAAAATCGCCTTTTTTGACGATCCGAATAGTTTGTTTTAATTCGCTGATGGTAAAATTCCTTTTTTTTGAATGGGACTTTCCTGTAACAATTGGCCACAGATTTTCCCCACGACAATTGGGTGGAGTAGGGATTCCTGCAAAACCACAAATGGAAGGCATAATATCAAGGCCTGATACCATATTGGAAGTATCGTAGACGTTTTGTCTGACTTTTGATGGTAAGTAGAAAATCAAGGGAACCTGCAGGGATTCCTCATAGGGGGAATTTTTTTCTGTCCGTTTATGCCGGGCCGCACCTTCACCATGATCGCTGGTAACGATTACCAGAGTTTCATCATTACGCGCTTCAACAGCATCCAGTATTCGTCCTACATCGGAATCCACTTTTTCAATCATTCGCTGATAATCGTAAATATAGTTTCTCCATTCATCTTCTGAAAAATGATCATTTCGCTTTTCAAATAATTGACGGTGAATATCCATATCCTTAAATTCCAGTTCAAATTCAGCAACCTGATTCGGAGGGACAGGAGGTCTTTCTTCTCCAAGTCCGAAGCGGTCATCCTCAGGTAAAAACTTGCCTTTCCAGTAACATATATCGTGTGGATTCATCAGCCCCGCTACAGCAAAAAACGGCTTTTCATCCGAATAGTTCCTGATAAAACCGCTTAATGCCCCGCTAACTTGGTAATCGACGTAATCACCAGTCAGGCCCGGCGCAGTCATACCAACAGGAAGGGTCTCGAACCCCGGAACTATACAGTTACCTTCTACCTCTGGATAGGTCCACCTTCCGCCCGCATGCCATTTGCCACAATAAACGTTATAATACCCGTATTTACTTAACCATTCTCCAATATTGGGTACATTCATGTCTATCCCCAACCCATTGTTGGTTACCCCCGTCTCGACGGTGTACCGTCCTGTGAAAAAAGAGGAGCGTGCGGGAGAAGATACTGGGTTTACCGAACGCGATTCGATGAAAGAATAGCCTTTTTTTACAATCCGGTCGAGATTGGGAGTTTTCACCCAATGGCAATGATAGGCTTCATGTTTAAAAATGTGGTTGTACGCGGCTATAGAATCAATGTTCTGCTGGTCAGAGATGATTATTAAAATATTCGGTTTTTTATTCATTCTTTTAATTATTTCTGCAGGAAACCATTATAGATTTGGTTGTATGTTATGCTATTACAAAGTCGGATTGTTGTTCCGACCTTGTAATAGATGATTTGAATTGCTAAAAACCAAAAATACTTACCAATTAGGATTTTGATCCAATAGAGGGTTAATATCAATTTCATTTCCCGGAATAGGCCATAAATAATCTTTATTTTCTACGAATACTTTTTTGAAAAATACTTTTTCCAGTCGAAAATCATAAATATCATTATTAAGCCCAAAAATAGGATCATTGGTATGAGCAACATGCCATCTTTTAACATCGAAGTAGAGATGACCTTCGAACATTAGTTCACGGTAACGCTCCAACCATATATTCCTACGCATGTCATCTTTCGATAAACCGTTGGGCAAATCAACAAGTTGGGCTCTGTTTCTGACCCTGTTCAATGCATTATAGACTTGGGAAACTGCTCCGCTAGCCTCATTTTTGACTTCGGCGTACATTAGAAGAACATCTGCAAACCGGATTAGAGGATAATTCATCTGACTGTCTTCCCGGTATAAAAGATGGACATCTCCTTCAGTTACAAATTTTCGAATAAGTATTTTTGCATCGGCAGAATATGTGGTTGCAATTGCCGGGGGATTTGCAGATATGTAATTTGTTTGGGGCCAGTAAAGCATGCGGGTTATTCCCCCTGCACCTACATAAGTAGAACCGGGTAGAATCGCACTTTTATGCAGCCTGGGATCAGCGTTGGCAAAAGTAGCCTGATACCAGGGTATCAGTGCCTTGCCATGTTCGAGGTCATTCGGATAACTGCTTCGTTTGGGTATGGTTGAAAGGTCGATACTGCTGCCGTCGAGATTCGTAAATACATAAAGCGACTGTGAAGACATGTTGGCACGGTCTCCCCCGGTAGCAGCGGTCGAGCGATTCCCATACCATCGGTCAAACGAGCTTCCAAGGTTTTCAAGATTCACATATTGCAGTTCGAAAACCGATTCTACATTGTTTTTATGGTTTATGCTGAAATTATGCGCATAATCTTGAACAAGGTCGTATGAGAATGGAGAACTGAGTAATTTTTCAAACTGTACAACCGCGTTCTCCCATTGTTTATCGTACATGTACGTTTTACCAAGCATAGCAATTGCTGCACCTTTGGTGATCCTTCCCACATCGGCTGCCGAAGAATAGGATACTGGCAACCGGTTTATAGCATCCTGAAAATCGCTTATAATCAATTGTTTTACCTCTTCTTCGGAGTTCCTGGGCAGATAGGTTTCGCTAACAGGAGTAGGTTTATCCAAAATAACTACTTTCCCGAACAGATTCCATAAATAAAAATAGCAGATCCCTCGCATAAACTTTGCTTCACCAATTAATCTTTCCCTCAATTCTGCGGAAACGTTTTCGTTTCCGTCTAATCCGGCAATAATATCGTTAGCATATACGATCGGACGGTAAAAATTCCTGTAGTTGCTTAATATTTCGGTGTCTCTTGTCGTTGCCAGACCTTTTGCATGACTTAAACCGTAGGCAGCGCGCCCATGTTCATAACTTTCAGGACCCAGATTTGTTACGTAGTTATAAAAACTTACTTCAAAAGATCTGTTTGCCAGTACATTATAAACGCCGTTTATAGCATAAGTGGCATTGGCGTCAGATGAATATATCATTGTGGTAGAAAATCCATCATACGGGGTGGTATCCAGAAATCCGTCATTGCAACCGGAGTTGGACAGGACGAATAATATCAGAATAGCGAAAATATATATTTTCTTTTTCATCTTCTTTTACGTTTTAAAAATTAAAAACTAATATTCAATCCCATTGAAAATGTCTTACTTAATGGATAAGTTTGGTCACCTCCTGCACTCGGCAATTCAACTTCAGGATCATTCGTAGGCCATTTGGTAAATGTGAAATAGTTTTCAAGGTTGATAAAAAACCTTAACTTCTCTATTTTTACCGTCTGGATAAGACTCTTTGGTAGATTATATCCCAATTGTATAGCCCTTATTTTAAGGAAAGCAGCACTTCTGAGATAATAATCTGAAATCTGATCATTTTGGGGATTGGAGAAATAAACCTTGGGAATGGTTGTACTCGGATTTTTCTCAGTCCAGGCGTTTATGTACTCTTTTGGCCATTGGTAACCTTCCTGATGGTTCAAGCTGTACAACGAATTTCTCAGGTACTTATCCCACCCGGCAACGCCGTCAAACTGCATATTAAAATCGAATCCGTTGTAAGTTAAGCCCAAATTACCGCCATAAGTATACAGAGGGATAGGGTTTCCTTTCAATACACGATCTTTATCGTCCCCAATAACTTTGTCATCATTGTTGTTCTTATAGAGCAAATCTCCTTTCCCCGGTGTAGAGGGGTAAAATGTATAACCATTGGCCAAAAGCTGGTTAATCTCAGCATCATCCTGAATGATATGGTCAACCTCTTTTAACCAGTATATGCCAATAGGATGTCCTTCGGTCCAGGCTTGATAATCCCCGCGTGGATCTATAAGGTCCCCTCTGTATTTCAGGATTTTGTTCTTATTATAGCTGAAATTAGCGTTGGCGTTTACTCCCAATTTACCGATATTAAACCGGTAACCAGCTTCTAATTCAATTCCTTGATTCTGAACTTTTGCCGAGTTTACCCTTGGGGCTGTAATACCTCCATTTACGTTGGGTATGGGCAGTTTTGCCAGAATGTTCTTTGTGATTTTGTTATAATAATTTATGGTAAGTGACAATGATTTAAATAACCTCATGTCTGTTCCAAAATTCAAAATATCGGTAGCTTCCCAGGTTATTAATGAATTTCCAAATGAGTTGTAAACCAATCCAGGAACAATAACGTCGTTAAAATTATAATTTGCAGCTTCATAAAATGACTGCCATTCGTAGTTGCCGATGCCATTGTTGCCAAGTTCTCCGTATGAAGCCCGTAACTTTAGGAAGTCGAATACGGGGAGCGCTGATTTCCAGAAATTTTCTTCAGAAATGATCCATCCTGCCGAGAATGAAGGAAATAATCCCCACCGGTTATTTGGTGAAAATCTTGAAGAACCATCATATCTCAGGTTCGATTCGAACAAATACCTATCTTTGAAACTATACGACAGACGTCCGAAAAAAGATTGCATACTGTAATCTGTACCATTTCCGCCTACCTGAGGATCGGTTGAGCCAGCATCCAGTACATTCGTATCGTAAGTTAAAAGGTTACTTATCGCTCCGTTAAAATAATAATTCTCATAATATTCGGAGTTGTATCCTGCCAGTATTTTGAGATTATGATGATTAATAATTGTATTATAGTCTGCGTAAAGATCAAATATATTCCTTTCATTTCGCCTTGATTCATTCGTTAATGTCAGCCGACTCCCTGCAGTATTATTTATACCAACTTTGTCTGTTTGGAAATTCCACTGATCAGAATAAACCCGGCCACTCCATCTTTCCTGTTGGTTATAATCCACAAAATAGCTGGAGGTAATAGACAATCCTCTAAAAGGACTCACAACCGCATAGATTTTAGCCTGTAACTGCGTGTTTTTAGTTTCCCCACGCGCATTTTCAACTGTCATCAGCGGATTGTTGGCCCCTCCTTCACCCGCCAAAAGCTGTCCTGACCCAAATCTTCCATCTGCGTGTTTGGGTACCACAGCCGGAGTGGTGGCTCTCATCCATTGAAAACCATTTGCAACTGTTGCTGGTTCAGCTTTTGTACGGTTTAAAGTTATGTTGTTACCTATTTTCAACCAATTATTTACTTTGTAATCAAGATTATTCTTGAAATTTATTTTCTGAAAACCCGTATTTGGAATTAGTCCGTTATCATCAAAATAACTAACAGAACTGTAAAACCCGATTCTTTCATTGCCTCCCCGTGCTGAAAAATTATGGGTTATTATAAAATTATCTTTGATCAGGGCTTGCATCCAATTTGTATTGGGATACTTAATAGGATCTGTTACTGACCCTTTTCTCCATTCTTCAATATATTCCTTTGGAAATTTTTCAGACATATTTGAATTTACCCTCATCATATTCACCAGAGTCATATAATCCACGGTATTACTCACCAGATTCTCAACTTGAGACGGAGTTTTGAACCCGAGAAGATTGTTATAATTAAATGTTACTTTTCCATTTGAATCTTTTCCTGTTTTGGTAGTAATTAGAATTACCCCATTGGATGCTCTGGACCCATAAATTGCCGATGATGCGGCATCTTTTAATATAGAAACAGAAGCTACATCATTAGGATTGACAGAGTTAATATCTGAAACCTGTCCGTCAATCAGGATTAGAGGGGTTGAACTGGCGTTGAGAGAGCCAACACCTCTGATACTTATTTGCCCTTCGCTGTTATCACTTGGTAAACCATTAATTTGTTGTATACGAACGCCTGATGAAGTTCCGGATAGTAATGTTGATACGTTGGTCAACGATCTGTTTTGAACTGTATTACTCTCAAAGTCAACAGAAGAAACAGCACCAATTAGATTCACTTTCTTTTGGGATCCATATCCAACAGCTACGATTTCTTCCAAACCAATAGCTTCTTCTTCCATCACAATATTCAGAATTGATCTTCTTCCTACTGGTATTTCCTGCGATTTCATCCCTACGTAAGTCAGTTGTAATACCACGTTATCACTCACTCCCGAGAGGGTGAAATTCCCATCGGAATCCGTGATTGTACCATGTGAAGGCATTCCTTTTTCTACCACAGTGGCACCGATAATGGGTTCTTTATTTGTATCGGTTATTTTTCCCGTTATCGTCCGACCTTGTTGTTGTATATTCTGGATTGACTGGGCTACGGCTGTTACATTTTGGTGGACTTTTTTTGAAAGAACGATGTAATCATTCTCAAAATGGTAGCCAATATCTGTATTGGAGAAGGCTGTATTGAGATAAGATGATACCTGATCAGCATTTTGTTTGAGATTTATTATTCGGTTGGTATCTACTTCCCGGTTGCTATAAACGACTAAATAGTCAGTCTGTTTCTCAATCTCATTGATTAACTGCCCAATAGTGACAGAACTTGTCTTTAATTCAATAATTGCATCTTGTGCATTAGAATTGAAAGCCATCATTTGGAAAGTGAAGGCAAATATAAAAAGTAAGCAGATTTTCATGACCTTAAATAAATAATTATGATCGTTTCTTTTTGTTAAAGAAGGATCCGATGAAATGTTTATTTTCATACATTTGTGTCTTTAAAGTGAATACTAAATTGATAGTTGGTTTTTTGCTTTAATCTTAGCGACGAGTGTTGGAGCACTTGTCGCTTTTTATTTTACTTCTTGATTATTTCTCATAGACATTTCTACATTAAATGGTTAGTTGATTAATTTATTTTGTTAAAGTGATTATATTATTTTCTTTATCTCTCTCAATTTTGAATGATTGAATTTTTTGTAAAATACGTAAGATCTCATCAATACCATCTCGTTGACGGAATTTTCCGGTATATTTTACATTGAAGATTTCAGGGTCCTCTACTACAATCTTTACGTCGTAATAAAGTTGCAATTTTTCAATAATGGTAATTAAACGTTCATTGGTAAAAGCGTAGATTCCATTTTTCCAAAGCATATGCTCTGGATTAAGGGTATTAGTAACGGCCATATTATTCCCATAGACGATTACTTGTTCGTTCGGTTTCAAAATGATACTGTTCTTTTTATCCTTATTCTGGGTTACCTTCACAGAACCTTCAATCAGGTCCGTTTGGATATAACCTGCATCGGGATAACTATAGACATTGAATTGTGTTCCCAGTACTTTCATATCGATATGTTGGGTGGATACAATAAAGGGGCGTTTTTTCTCTTGCGCCACATCGAAAAATGCCTCACCTGTAATCTCAACTTCTCGGTTCTTTTTAGAAAAATGAGATGGATATTTTAGTGTAGATTGTGCATTCAGCCAGACTTCCGTTCCGTCTTGTAGCGTTATTTGGGCACGCTGTCCGGCCGGAACATATAATGTATTTATCGCCGTTTCCGTAGCATTCCCCGATAAATATAGTGTAGTCCAGATGGATGAAGCTATGAGAATAAGGGCTATTGCCGCATATTTTGCAATATTCACCAAAAGTTTTCTCTGGGTATTTTGTTTGATGCGGGAATCAAACAGCTTGAAATACTTGAGACCTTCATTCCGGTCGGAAGGATGGATTGAGAGTTGTGAAACCGCACTCAGGTTCTGCAAACGAATAAATTCAGCTTTTAACTGATTGTCGTTTTCAATGCGGTGAATCAATTCCAATCGCTCTTCGACCGGTAATTCGTTTGAAAAATATTGCAAGAGTTGTTCGTCCATTTTAATGCTTGTTATATATAAAACGAATAAAGAATAAAAATCCGCTAAAGGAGGTTGAAATTTATTGAGAAAAATCAAATAAAGAAGAAAAGAAAGAGTAGTGTGCAGTCTTTTAAAGACTCTTTTAGTTTCTTGTAGGCAATGGCCATCTGGCTTTCCACGGTGTTTATGGATATGTTCAATTCCTGGGCGATCAGTTTCTGTTTTTTTCCCTCAATCTTGTTCATTACAAAGATCTCCCTGCATTTTTCCGGCAGATTTTCTATGGCTTTTTGAATAATGGCATCGATATCGGGTTCATTAAGAAACTTATTCTCTAATGCTTCAAGTGATTCGGATTTTAGTTTCAACGTACGGATATATTCGGATTGTATTTCCTCTGCGGCTTGTTGTTCAAGTGTCTTTCTCCGGAGAAAATCGACACACCTGTTTTTTAATATCATAAACAGGAATCCGTTGAGATTGACAAAAGAAGAGAATTCCAACTGTTTCTCCCAAAGTTCGAAAAAAATATCCTGTACAATATTTTCCGCATCCTCCTCGCGGATCACATACTGTTGGGCGAAGCGCTTCATCCTTGCATAAAAGGAAACATACACTTCTTCAAATTGAGCCTTATATGTGGATATGGCACGCATTGAATATTATTTTTGTTTTTTGAGATATGAATGCCAAAAATACAAAAAATATCACAATCGGTGCAAATTGGGCTGAATTTAAGAACAAGCCAACTTTTTAGAATGCAGTAGAGCTATTGTGAAAATGTTATTCCGCCCCACCTCCCAAGGCTCGGTATAAATTAACAGAATACTGCAATTGCTCAAGCTTATCAGTTACCTCACCAAGTTGTGCGGAGAGGAAGTTTTGTTCTGCCGTGAGCACTTCGGTGTAGTTGGCTTCGCCGGCAATGAGCAACTCTTTCGTATACTCCACAGCGTTTTGAGATGAGTTTACTTGTTCCTGACGGATACTGTTTTTTCTGACGGATGATTCATAAGAAAACAAAATATCCGATACTTCTTGTCCTGCCCGCAGGACGGTATTCTCAAAAGTGATCAGGGCTGCTTCCTGTCGCGCTTCCGCTATTTTGAGGTTTCCTTTCAATTGTCCCCTGTTGAAAATGGGTTGGGTTATGCCCCCGATCACATTGGCCAATAGGTTCTCGCTGCTGAAAAAATTGCTGAAGCCCGGTGCCACGAAGCCTATCATCGAACCGGCATTCAGTGTGATGGAGGGATAAAAACTGGCCTGTGCCGCATTCGTCAACTCAAAAGCAGAACGGAAGTCAAGCTCTGCCTGCATTACATCGGGACGTCTTGCCAACAGCTGGGCGGGAACGCCTGTCGACAGTTTTGTTGGGACTGTCTGGGCTTCGAACGAGGAGCGTTCTATTGTTCCGGATTCACGTCCAAGCATCACAGAAATAGCATTTTCCATCTGGTGGATGGCACTCTCCAAATCGTAGATGCTTAATTTTGTCCTCAACATGAGTGCACGGCTCTGTTCCACGGCTGCTTCATTCACATTCTGCATCCCCGCCTCTTTCAGGGCCATCATCGTTTCCACATTTTCTTCCAATAGCCGGACCGTTTCTGTTGTGATGCCCAGTTGCTCGTCGAGCGCCAGCAGCGAGTAGTATGAGGTGGCAATATTGGCGATGAGTGAGCTCTGGATGAGGTTCCTATAAGAATGGCTTTGCAGGAATAAGGCATATTTAGATCTCGACTGTCGATTCAGTTTTCCCCATATATCCAGTTCCCATGAGGCAGCAATCCCCAATGAGACGTTTTGCGAGTTGTAGCCGAGTGTCTTGTCGGCACTGCTCGTTGTAGTGTTGGTAACTTGTCCTGTAAGCGCTACCGTGGGGAAATAGGCGGATCGTGCCATATTCAGATTTGCCTCGGCCTGACGGATGGTGGTCACGGCTACCTGCAGGTCAGCATTGTTATTGAGGGCTTCTTCAATCAATCCAACCAGATAGCTGTCGTTGAAAAATTCTCTCCAGGGGATATCGGCAATGGTCGTTGTGTCGCCGGAAAAACTATTGCTAATATCGTTCCTGTATAGGTTGGATGTCTCTATCTCAGGTGTTTGGTAGCGGTTCATCACCTGACAAGAGGAGAATCCCAGGAGCAGGAAGACGATTCCCGTGAAAATGGCCGGCATGAAAATGGCCTTTTTATCTTTTTTCATCACTTGGTTGGTTTATAGCGTCATCACTTATGTTCACGAGGCCCGATTTTACGAATTTATCATGCATCGTCTGGAAGATGATATACAATGAAGGAATGACCAATACGCCCAGTATGGTTCCGATCAGCATACCGCCAATGGCACTGATACCGATGGAGCGGTTTCCTACCGAGCCTGCACCCGTGGCGAAAAACAGCGGTGTCAACCCGGCGATGAAAGCAAACGACGTCATCAGGATAGGACGCAGACGGGCCACCGCCCCTTTTACGGCTGCCTCCACGATATGCATTCCCTGCCTTCGTCGCTGGATGGCGAATTCCACAATGAGGATGGCATTCTTGGCCAGCAGACCGATGAGCATGATCAGGGAGATCTGCACGTATATGTTATTGGTGATACCTTGGTGTACCCCGAATATTTTTAGAAAGATGAATACCCCTGCCAGACCGACCGGCAGCGAGAGAATTACCGCAAGCGGTATAATATAACTCTCATAAAGGGCACAAAGGAGAAGATATACGAATATCAGGCAGAGCATAAAGATAAGCAATGTTTGATTGCCGCTATGGACTTCCTCTCGCGTCATCCCCGTATATTCGAAGCCGTATCCCACCGGAAGCTCGTCCGCTCCCATCCGGTCGGTCAGCGCTATCACGTCTCCCGTGCTGTATCCCGCACTGGCATTGGGGATAACGGTGACGTCCATCGACGTGTACATATTGTACCGGGTGTAGGATTGCGGTCCTGAAAAGTCGGTGATCGTCAGGTATTCGGTGATGGGTGACATCTCACCCGACGCCGTTTTCACAAAAAGAGCTTCCAAGTCGTCCATATTCTTGCGGAATTCGGGAGAAGCCTGTATGATCACGCGGTAGGGTTTTCCGTACAAGGTGAAGTTGGAAGTGTACATACTCCCGATGTACATTTGCAGGGTAGCCAATATGTTATTGAGTTGCAACCCCGCCTCCTTTACCTTGGCGATATCCACTTCTATCTGTTTTTGGGGAAAGTTGGGATTGAAAGTGGTATAGGCGGTCAGTACCTGGTCCGTGGCCTGCAGCTTGCCCAGGAAATCCTGTGTGACATCGAAGAAATCGTAGATATTTCCCCCTGTCCTGTCCTGCATCTTCAGCTCCACGCCGCTGCTCAACCCAAAACCTCTCAAGGTGGGGGCGCTGAACACCGTAAACGAGGCACCAACGATAGAACTTGTTTTTTCAGTCAGAACGGTCACAATATCGGCTGCGGTTCTCTTGCGTTCTTTCCAGGGTTTCAGTTTGACCATCAATGTGCCATAAGGGCTACCCAGACCACTGATAAAATTGACCCCTGTGATATTGGAGATATGGGCCACCTCCGGTATCTCTTGGGTGATCGCGTATGCTTTCTGCACTATCGAGTCAGTCCTTTCGAGGGATGATCCGGGCGGCAAGGTAATCATACAAAGTACGGAGCCACTATCTTCCTGTGGTACGAATCCGGTAGGCGTGGTTTTCATCAGGAAGAACAATACCAGGGAGAATACCGCGATGATTGTCACAGTGATCCAGCGGTGATTTTTCTTTCCCAGGAAAC
Source organism: Proteiniphilum sp. (assembly GCF_040307845.1). Classification (GTDB taxonomy): domain Bacteria; phylum Bacteroidota; class Bacteroidia; order Bacteroidales; family Dysgonomonadaceae; genus Proteiniphilum. The sequence goes on along the minus strand of NZ_JAWRIS010000058.1, from coordinate 16,369 downwards.
GTAATGTTTTCTCATATTGATCGGTCAGCTTCTGGAACCATTTGTTGAACCAAGCGGTAAAGCGTTTGAATATGTTCTTCTTTTTCCCGGCTTCCTCCGTATGCGGTGAAGTAAGAAACAAAGCGCTCAACGAAGGACTTAATGTGAGCGCGTTGATGGCCGAAATAAAAATGGCTACTGCCAGCGTCAACCCGAATTGCTTGTAAAAAACACCGCTTGTCCCACCGATAAAACTCACCGGAATAAATACCGATGCCATTACCAGTGTAATGGAGATGATGGCCGGAGCTATTTCCTTTAATGTCAACAGGGTTGCCTCTTTTGCGCTCTTGACACCTTTTTCCAGGTGCGCATGAACCGCTTCCACCACCACGATGGCGTCGTCCACCACAATACCGATGGCAAGGATAAGGGCGAACAGCGTCAGTAGGTTGATGGAAAATCCCATTACCTGCAACACGAAGAAAGTACCTATAATGGCTACCGGCACAGCAATGGCGGGGATCAGGGTAGAGCGGAAACTTTGCAAAAAGATAAAAACTACCAGAAACACCAGTATGAATGCCTCAAAAAGAGTGGAGACCACTTTCTCGATGGAAGCATCCAGAAACTCACTGGCATCCGATACATAGATGTATTGGAAGCCCGGGGGAAACGATGTGGCAGCTTCATCGAGCGTTGATTTAATATTGGCGATCAGCTCGGTAGCGTTGGATCCGGCAATCTGGCTTACCTGCATCACCACCGAAGGGAGGCCGTCGGTAGCGGACTGTACCGCATAGAATAAGGCCCCCAGCTCCACATCCGCCACATCCCCCAACCGGAGTATGTTTCCGTTTTGGGAACGGACAATGATATTTTTGAATTCTTCCACCGATTTCAATCGTCCCGTATATTGGAGGGAATATTCAAAAGTCTGGTCGCTGTTTTGTCCGATGGTGCCCGGGGCTGCTTCCACGTTCTGGTCGTTCAACGCTGCCTGCACTTCTGCCGGAGTCAGGTTATACGATGCCATGAGGTTAGGATTCAGCCATATACGCATGGAGTATGTTTTTGCCCCCATCACACTGGCATCTCCCACGCCCAGTACACGTTTTATCTGGGGAAGCACATTGATGTCGGTATAATTCTGAATAAACGCTTGGTCGTGATCCGGGTTGGTGGACGAAAAAGATATTGTCAGCACGTTGTCACTCTGCTGTTTCACCACATTCACCCCGGACCGGGTAACCTCAGCGGGTAGAAGCGATGTGGCCTGGCTTACCCTGTTTTGCACCATCACGGCCGCGATGTCCTGGTCGACTCCCGGTTCGAAATAGACGGTAATACTTCCCGAGCCGGAGTTGGATGAGGTGGAAGTCATATAAGTCATGCCTTCCACTCCGTTGATCTGTTCTTCCAGGGGGATGATCACGCTGTTCATCACCACTTCCGCGCTCGCTCCGCTATAATTGGTGGATACGCGGATGGTGGGAGGTGAAATGTTGGGATATTGCTCCACGGGGAGGGTGACCAATCCGATGATACCCAGCACTACTATCAGAATGGAAATCACGGTGGCAAGCACCGGCCTTTCTACAAATATCTTCAGCATATTATTGCGTTTTTATTTTTCGTGCATTGCCCAGTGTGGCTATGCCATCCACCACGATCCGCTCCCCTTCGGACAAACCGGAGGTCACGGCATAATGCTTGCCATCGGGCAAAGGAAGTACCGTTATGATTGTTTGCACGGTGGAGTCGTTTTCGTTGGCCGCATCTTTTACAACCTTATACAATACCACTTTGTCCTGTTGGGTGAAAGTGGCTTTTTGCGGTATGACAAAAACATCATTCAACTCCCTGGGGATCGCTATCCTGCCGCTGGCCCCGCTTCTGAGCATGCCACCCTTATTGGGGAAGTTCGCACGAAGGCTTATGGCGCCTGTCTGGGAATTTACAATACCGGAGATGGCGGTTATTTTCCCTTTTTCGGGGTAAGTGGTTCCATTCGCCAAGAGGAGGGAGACCTCGGGAAGATGGTGTATCTTTTCGGCCTGGGTATCTCCTTCGATCGTCTCCAATAAGGATGCCAGCGCCCTTTCGTTCAGCGAAAAATAAGCATAGGTCGTCTGGGTCTTCGAGATGGTGGTCAGGGTGGAGGCGTTGGTCACCATATTTCCACTACGGTAGGGAATGGAACCCACGATACCGTCGATTGGGCTGGTGACGGTGGTCCATCCCGAAGTGGCCTGTGCCGTGCGCAGTGCGATCCGGGCTGCTTCGTGCGCCGCCTGTGCCGCGGTATAAGCGTTCTCATAGGTTTGCAGCTGCACTCCGCTGACAATATTTTTTTCGGCGAGGGGGCGTATGCGTTCCACATTCAGCCGGGCTGTGCCAAGGGCGGCGTTTGCGCTTTCCAATGCTGATTTTGCCGAAGCCAGATCCTGTTCAGAGGTGGGAGAATTGATAGAGAACAGGGGCTGTCCCTTTTTTACCACAGCACCCTCTTCGATATATACCTTGTCGACATATCCGCTTACCCGCGGCTTGATTTCCGCATCCTCTTCTCCTCTCAATATGACGGGAAACACTGATTCCAACACGGCGGTTTGCTTTGTAAGTTCTTGTACAGGATAAACCCGTGCCGATAACGCGTTCGCGTTATTCTTTGACTTATTTCCGCAAGCGGTTGTAAATAGCATTACCAAGAGCGCCGCTGAAAAAAAACAGATGTAATTTTTTATTGTATGATTCATAAATAATTGACGATTTCACATCGTATAAAGTAATGAAATAACCCAACATAAAAGGAATAAATAGATGGATTTAATAACCTACTTCTTTTATCCAATCCATTCTAAGTGCACAAAATTAAACTTAATCTCCCGATTTTCCAAAAAAAATCGACGAACCGCCTATTAGGTTTATTAGACATTTTCTTTTGGGATCATAAGGTTGTCCATGGTAATTATTGGGTAATTTGATTTATTGATTTTCATTTGAACTATTTCATCATGCGCGATAGAACTCTTTCATGCTGAGGTGAGGTGAGCAATGGGGGCTGAAGTGGCTTAAGCTAAAAATTCCGACGCCTGGGAGAAAACGTTGCTGAAGGCATTGTTCAGGGAAGGAATGTCTCTTGTTGTATGCGGAAAAGGATTTTCGTGGGTGTAGGGAAATGGAAAATCGAGCAGTTGAATGGTGGACTCCGCATTTTTTTTGCCCAGTGCCTCCAATACACCGTGATAGGGGATAACATGATCATTGGACAGGGCGATTCCCCTGATCTTTTCTTTGAAACGTGCGAAAAATTTTTCACGCTCTGAACGAAGCCTTTCCGGGGTGATCATTTGTAAAAAAGCGTTGAAAGCTTTGTCTCGTTCCCATAAAGGAGCTTCTTCGTTCCCGAAGCTGTAGATGTAATAATGTTGCAGCTTCTCAAAGGCAGGTTTGTCGAGGATGCTTCTTGATATGCCGAACATGGAGCGAAAAATACTCCCGCCACAGAACATAAAAAGGCGTGAGTCGGAAAAAAGACCTTTTTCATTGGCCATGAGGGCGACCTGTGACAGGAAGGCGCCGATCGAATAGGCGAAGATATCTATCTTTGAATCTTCCTTAAAAAGGGGATGACGTCCGTTTTTTATTTCTTCGAACAATACTGTCAAGTCTGCCCAGGTTTGCCTTCCCGACAGGTAAAATCGCTCCGGACTTTGACTGATGCGCTCACTGAGTGCCACGTTGGCATAGCTGATGGTCCGTTCGTCGGTATATTTCTCTTTCCGGAAATTGAGTAGACTGATCAGGCTGCGTGGATTTGACCATGTGATGGGTGCCCGGTTTATATGGAATGCAATAGGAAACAGTATTATGGGTTTGCCGGTATTGAGGCATAAAAATTCTGCCCAGGGGAGGTATTTATTCCAGTTCCGCTCATTCAATCCATGGAGAAGAAGGATAGCTTCCTCTTGCTTAGGTTTGCCTGAAGGAGTAAATACCGGATATTCAAACGAGAAGTTTTCAACGATATCACTGTCCGTACTTTGCAGCGTGCCGCCTGTTTCATCGGTTGAATGGCTGTTGAAACGAAAAAAACGTATATCGATATTCGTTTCTTCTACATGAGAGTCGACCCCCTGCCTGAAACAGGTGTTTAATGCGACATATCGTTCATTGTAATTCATCATAATCCTTCAATTAATTAGCGGTTGTCCGCCTGTTTACTGCGCTATAGCGCTATTTTTCAACAAATAAACAGGCTTTTCCCATGGTGTGCAAATCAAAGGGAAAATTGCAATGAAAATGGGACAAAATCTCATATATGGGGTGAAATCGATTATTTAGGGGTGAAAAAAATCGTAGGAAGATCTGATTATTTTGGTAAGTCGCCAATAAAAATTTACATTTGTGAGCAGATAATTCATTTTTATGATGGACGAGATTCCCGCATATTTATATGAAAAGAAAAACAGTATAAGAACAATCCTTTTTACGGCGCTGTTTGCTTTGCTGTTTATCAATCTCTTTCAGCCCTTCGGTTCCCGTGACTGGTATCCCGGTGTATCCGATATTAAATATTTTGCCTTTTCGAGCCTTATCATCCTTACCGGTATGTTGGTAGTCGTAATCAGCCGGATAATTCTTACAGCCTACTCTAAAAAACGGGATATACTCTATTGGCATTATGCCTTGTGGATATTGTGCGAGATAGTGGCGATGGCTATCTTCTATACGCTTTTTTCCAAGTTTTTTCCCAAAGACGGTATTGAGAGGGATATCTCCGAGATTTTCCGGCAGAGCCTCTTCAATACGGCATTGGTGCTATTATTACCCTATGCCATTACCTGGTTATATTTTTCATGGAAAGAGAAAACTACCCTCCTGGAACGTATTGAAGAAGAGAGATTGACCGATACCCGTCCCAAAACATTGATCGCATTCCACGATGAGAAAGGTGACCTGAAAATATCGGTGATGCTGGAAAATCTGCTCTATATTGAGTCCGCAGATAACTATGCGACCATCTATTACCTGAATAAATCGGGCGTGTCGCAATTCCTATTGCGTAACTCACTGAAATGGATGGACGAACATCTCACTCAGGAAACCCCTTTAGTCCGTTGCCATCGCTCTTATATCGTGAATATGGACAAGGTGAAGATACTGAAAAAGATAAAAGGTGGAATCGTATTGGAGCTTGATGAGGGCCACACGCCCGATATTCCTGTCTCAAAGACTTATTATGAGTCGTTTATGCATAAATTTTCACATTATTCGGTTTAGATAGAGTAAAGAATAAAGAGTAAAGAGTAAAGACTTTTAGAACCTATCCACCTATCCACTTAGGCACTCAGGCACCTAATCACTTAGACACTCAGGCACCTAACCACCTAATCACTCAGCCACTCAGGCACTCAGGCACCTTATAATAAAAAAACTGCAGGAAATAAGGGCTAAATCGCTAAATTCGTATTACTTTTGTAATTGCAGCAGGTCGGTTTGTCGCTTCCCGCCAGGCGGGAGGAGGAAAGTCCGGGCAACACAGAGCGCCATACTTCCTAACGGGAAGCTGTCCGTGAGGGCAGATAAGCGTAACAGAAAACAACCGCCCCGGCCTTGTGTCGGGGTAAGGGTGAAAAGGTGAGGTAAGAGCTCACCGGGCGTTGCAGTAATGCAGTGCGCCGTACGCATTATGGGTTGCAAGGCCATGTATATCGGATTTTTAGGGTTGCTCGCCCGATGCCGAGGGGTAGGCCGCTAAAGGAGGGTGGCGACATTTCTCCGTAGATAAATGACAAACGTCCGATTCGTCGGTTACAGAACCCGGCTTACAGACCAGCTGCTTTTTTTAAAATTCAATTTCATTAGGCGTTTTCTGCGCTCGGCAAAACAAATAAATTTGTTCTGCTCTTGCTTAACGAAAACGTTCAATTTCATTAGGCGTTTTCTCGCCATGACATAGCTCAAGCAAGCTTGGCTCTGTTCATTTGGCTTAACGAAAACGTTCTTTTTAGAACAGTTGCGCTTTCGCGTCTCTCTATCCGGAGACGGGCAATGGTGCTCCTGCAAGAGTTGAGCTATTAAAATCATGGCGAGAAAAAAAAAGAGATACGAACCGGAAGATGAAAAGCCTGGCAGGCTTGAACTGTTGAGGATCAAGATAAAACAATTGATCCACTTCCTCACTTACGGTATCTGGCGCCAGAATCCTGAAACGCTCTCGGGCAAGAAGAATATCCTGTATGATGCCATAAAAACGGTCATGCTCACCGTGCGGAATGTGCAGGAACTGGATATCGCAGCCAGCGCCCGTTCACTTACCTATAGGACACTCCTCTCTATTGTGCCGCTTTTAGCCATCATCTTCGCGATTGCCCGTGGATTTGGAATTGAGAATATTATGGAGAGTAGTATCTTCAATTTTATGTTGGGAAACAGGCCCTCGGAGGAGATGGTCGTTGCGGCACCCGGGTCAGGTGCTGATAGTACGATCGCTGTGGTTCCCGGAGCCGGTGTCATGGATACGATCTATAAGGCAAATGAGACGGTACCCGCGGGGCCTGCTTTTTCGACAGGTATAAGTGACGAAGAAGAAGCCTCTGCTGAAGGAAGGACACGCGAGATCTTGGATCTCCTCTTCCAGATTATTGAGAATTCGCTCGAAGAGGCGAAAGGGGGCGGTGTATTTGCCGGGATAGGTATCTTACTGTTCCTCTATACCATTCTCATACTTTTTAATGATATAGAGAGGAACCTGAATAAAATATGGCAAGTGGGTAAAGGCAGGGGTATCGGACGTAAGGTGACCGATTATACTGCCATGGTGCTCTTCATGCCCATCTTCTTTATTCTGGTCAACGCGCTCAACATTCTCAGCTATCCGCAAAACGATACACTCAAGATCATCTATATCCTTTATCCTTTTATTCCCCGCTTACTGGATATTGTGCCTTTTGTAGTCATAATTCTGTTATTCACGTCATTATACAAGTTTCTGCCGTATACAAAGGTGAAATTCATGAATGCGTTGATCGCGGGGATCGTTGCCGGAACGGCATTCCAGTTTTTCCAGATGCTTTATCTGGGCGGTCAGATGTGGATCACTCGTTATAACGCTATTTACGGTACATTTGCCGCCATCCCCCTCATGTTACTGTGGATACAGATGTCGTGGTTCATCGTGTTGATTGGCGCGGAGGTCTCCTATGCGGCGCAGAATGTGCGCAAGTTCTCGTTTGAAAAGGAAACACGCAATATTAGCCGGCGGTACAGGGATTTTTTCACATTGATGATCGCCTCGGAGATTGTGCAACGTTTTGCAGACGAAAAGCCGCCCCTCACCGCTGATCAGATATCGGTCAGATGTAAGGTGCCGGGACGGCTTACCAATGATATCCTGGACCAATTGGTTGAACTGAATATTATTTCGGTGACGCCTTCCGCGGGTGATGAGCGTGTGCCTGCCTTCCAGCCCGCCATGGATATCAGTTTGATTACGGTGGGCCGGTTAGTTTCCGAATTGGATGTGCAGGGATCGGAAGATTTCCTGATTGATATCGACGATGATTATCAGGAGCACTGGAAAGCGTTGATGGACACGCGTATGGGTCTCCATGGGGGAAACAGCGATCTCCTGCTGAAAGATCTTTGAGCCACTGCAGGCATAAAAATAAAAATGATTATCTTTGCAAGTCATAGCAATATAGTACTTTTCTATTAAACCACATGAGTTTTATCAGTTCCATAGAAAGTGTAGGAGAATATGCCCTGTTGATGAAAAGGGTGCTTACTATTCCGGATAGGATGAGTGAATTCCTGAAGGAGTTCGTGAAAGGAGTCTATTTTTTAGGGGTTAACTCTATCTGGATTGTGGTGATCATTTCCTTCTTCATCGGTGCCGTTATTGTGATGCAGATCGGGTTGAACATCGATTCACCGATGCTGCCCCGCTTTACGGTCGGTGCGGTGTCGCGGGAGATCATCCTGTTGGAGTTCTCGTCCACCATCATGTGCCTTATCCTGGCCGGCAAGGTGGGGTCGAATGTGGCTTCGGAAATAGGAACTATGCGCATCACCGAGCAAATAGACGCGTTAGACATCATGGGCGTGAATTCTGCCAATTATCTGATATTGCCTAAGATAGCTTCATTCGTCGCTTTTATGCCGGTATTGGTGGTTTTCAGTATGTTTACAGGGCTTATCGGCGGCTATGTCATCTGTCACACGTTGGGAGTTCCTTCGGTGGATACCTATGTGTATGGCATCCAGGCATTCTTCAGGGAGTCGCTGGTATGGTATTCTATTGTGAAATCGATGATGTTTGGTTTTATTATTGCCTCGGTAGCCGCCTATTTTGGGTATAATGCCAAGGGAGGCGCTTTGGAAGTGGGACAGGCCAGCACCAATTCCGTGGTGATCAACAGCGTGTTGATACTGGTATGGGATTTAGTGTACACACAGTTGGCGCTGGGATAAAGGAATGCCGTTATGATAGAGGTGAAAAATTTGAGTAAGGAATTTGACGGTGAAGTTGTCCTTGACAATATCAATGCTTCCTTCGACAATGGGATGGTGAATATGATCATTGGCAAGAGCGGTTCGGGAAAGACGGTCTTGCTGAAATGCCTTGTCGGATTGATTGTCCCTACTTCAGGTGAGATACGCTACGACGGAAAAAATTTTATAGGGATTAAATCAAGGGAGTTGAGCCGTATCCGGCGCGATTTAGGAATGCTCTTTCAGGGTGCCGCGCTCTTTGACTCGAGGACTGTCCTCGAAAATGTGATGTTCCCGCTCGACATGTTTTCAAGGAAGAATAAACGGGAGCGTAAAAAACGGGCTGAATTCTGTCTGGAAAGGGTGGAATTGCTCGATGCGGCCAATCTATATCCTTCTGAAATCAGTGGTGGCATGAAGAAAAGGGCGGCCATCGCGAGGGCCATCGCGTTGAATCCGAAATATCTTTTTTGCGATGAACCCAATTCGGGTCTCGATCCAAAGACATCCCAGCTCATCGACGAGTTGATCTATAATCTGACAAAAGATTTCTCGATGACTACCATCGTGGTCTCGCACGATATGAATTCGGTAATCAATATCGGTGACAAAGTGATCTTTATCAATGAAGGTGTTAAGGAGTGGGAAGGGAACAAGTCGGAAGTAATGGGTACAGACAACGAAAAGCTGAATGATTTCGTGTTTGCGTCGGACCTTTTCAAAAAGATCAAGGAAGCGGAAGAGGAAAAGTGAAGAAGTGGGAAGGTGCTTAGGTGGTTAAGAGAACAATTTCACGGTCAACGTTGTTTGTTCGGTAGTTATTCGGTAGTTATTCAATTGTAATTCGGTGGTATTTGAGCTATCCCGCACGGCGGGAAATAACAGCGAAGCGAATAACTCCCGCAAAGCGGAAATAACTATCGAATAACGCGAAGCAAAGCAAATAACGATTGAATAACTGTACAACCAAATTATTTATACAATAAAAAGTAATATAATATAGTATGTTAAAGATAAAGAACCTGCATGCAGTTGTAGAAGAGCAGGAGATATTGAAAGGGATCGATCTGGAAGTGAAAGCCGGAGAAGTACATGCGGTGATGGGACCGAACGGATCCGGAAAAAGTACCCTGGCTTCTGTATTGGCAGGTAATCCGAAATTCGAAGTTACGCGCGGCAGTATTCTTTTTAAAGGAAAGGAATTGCTGGAGATGGAGCCCGAAGACCGGGCTCGTGAGGGATTATTCCTTAGTTTTCAGTATCCGGTAGAGATCCCCGGGGTGAGTATGGTTAATTTTATGCGCGCCGCGGTCAATGAGCAACGAAAATACAGGAATGAAGAGCCGATTTCGGCTACCGATTTCCTGAAATTAATGCGTGATAAACGGGAACTGTTGGGTATGGACAGCCAGTTGGTAAGCCGGTCGGTAAACGAAGGTTTCTCGGGAGGCGAAAAGAAGAAAAACGAGATCTTCCAGATGGCGATGATCAATCCGCTGTTGTCCATCCTCGATGAGACCGATTCCGGGCTCGATATCGATGCCCTCAGGGTCGTCGCTGCCGGTGTGAACAAGTTACAGACCAAAGAGAACGCCACTATTCTCATCACGCACTATCAGCGTCTGCTGGAATATATCAAACCCGATTTCGTGCATGTGTTATATGCCGGTAAAATTATCAAATCAGGAGGACCGGAACTCGCGTTGGAACTTGAAAAGAAAGGATACGATTGGCTCATAAGGCCGTAACCCCGCAACCCCCAGATAAAAATGATTGAACAACAATATATAGACCTGTTTAAGCAGTATCGCGGTGAGTTGGACGCCAATTCGGTAGAAGGAATGAACAGGCATCGGGATGCAGCTTTTGAAATATTTGCAGAGATAGGATTTCCGTCTCTAAAGCAGGAAGAGTATAAACACTCGAATATCAAACGCTGTTTTGATGCGGATCTGGGATTGAACCTCCGGAATATTCCTGTTGCGGTGAACCCCTATGATGCATTCAAATGTGATGTGCCCAATCTCTCTACATATACCTATTTCCTTATCAACGACAGGTATTACGATAAAGCAGAGCAAACAGAAAATTTGCCAAGTGGCGTTTTTGTAGGCAGTTTACAACAGTTTGCAAAAGAATACCCTATCCAGTTTGATGCGCATTACGCACAGATTGCCAATATGTCTGATAACGGCATAGTGGCTTATAACACCCTGTTTGCACAGGATGGTTTTGTAGTGTATGTGCCCAAAAACGTAGAAGTTGAGAAACCGTTGCAGTTGATCAATATCCTGCGTGGAGGGGTAGATCTTAACGTGAACCGGAGAATTCTGATCATCGCGGAAGAGAATGCTCATGTGAAGCTGCTTGTCTGTGACCATGCCGTGGACGATGTCCACTTCGTGGTGACCCAGGTAGTCGAGATCTCTGCCGGTGCTTCGGCTCAGGTCGATTTTTATGAGTTGGAGGAGAACTCTGAAAAGGTGACACGCCTGAATAATGTCTTCAGTGAGCAAAAAGAGAACTCCAATGTGGTTACGAGCGGTATTACTCTTCACAACGGATATACGCGTAATAATTACCGTTTTCGTTTGTTAGGTGAGCATGCCGAGGCGCACGCGGGAGGATTGGCTATTTGCGATAAAACACAACATATCGATAACTTTGCCTTTCTTGATCATGCGGTACCCAACTGTACCAGCAATGAACTCTTTAAGAATGTGTTGAAGGATAAGGCGACCGGTGTTTTCTGCGGAAAGATATTGGTGGAGAAAGATGCACAGAAAACACAGGCGTACCAGACAAACCGTAACCTGGTTTCGTCCGATACAGCACAAATGTTTTCCAAGCCCCAACTGGAGATATATGCCGATGATGTAAAATGTTCCCATGGTCTTACTACCGGCCAACTCGATGAAGATGCCCTGTTCTACATGCGTGCGCGGGGGATCGACAAGGAAGAGGCCCGCTTGTTGCTTATGGTAGCATTTACGCGTGACGTGGTGGATATGGTTCGTATTCCTGTGCTGCAGGAACGTCTGATCACCCTTATCGACAAACGGTTTCGCGGTGAACTGATGCGTTGTGGAAATTGTGCCGTTTGTAAGTAATTCAATTCAATAGTTATTCGCACTTCGTGCGTTATTCGCTTCGCGTTATTCAGCTTCGCTGTTATTTCCCGCTTTGCGGGATAGTACAACCGAACAGCAACTGAATAACAACCGAATAACAACTGAATAACAACCGAATAACAACTGAACAACAACCGAATAACAACCGAATAACAACCGAATAACAACCGAATAACAACCGAATAACAACCGAATAACAATTGAACAACAACCGAATAACAATTGAAAAATATAGATAAAATACGTACCGATTTCCCGATACTTTCACGGGAAGTATATGGTAAGCCGTTGGTCTATTTTGATAATGCTGCGACGACCCAAAAACCGCGGTGTGTCATGGATAAGATCAACGAGATGTACACTACTGTGAATGCCAATGTGCACAGGGGGGTACATTTTCTTAGCCAGGCCGCGACGGATGAGCATGAAGCTTCACGTAGGATGGTGCAGAAGTTTCTCAATGCAACTTCTTCCAATGAGATCGTCTTCACCCGTGGCGCTACGGAATCGATTAATTTGGTTGCATCGTCCTTTTGCAGGAATTTCTGCAATGAGGGTGATGAGTTGTTAATCACAGCCATGGAGCATCATTCCAATATTGTTCCCTGGCAGTTGCAATGTGGGTATTATGGACTGAAACTAAAAGTAGTCCCTATCAATTCCGAGGGTGAGTTGATACTGGAAGAGTTGGAGAAAAAAATCACTTCCCGTACCAAGTTGGTTGCTGTCACCCATATTTCTAATGTATTGGGAACAGTCAACCCGGTTAACCAGATCGTGGAAATAGCCCACAAGCATGACATCCCTGTGCTTATAGATGCAGCACAGAGCGTGCAGCACCGAAAAGTGGACGTGCAGGAAATCGATTGCGATTTTCTGGTCTTCTCTTCGCATAAAGTGTATGGACCGACCGGCGTTGGTGTATTATATGGGAAAGAGAAGTGGCTCGATGCATTACCCCCATACCAGGGCGGGGGAGAGATGATCTCCAGTGTTTCGTTTCAGAAAACCACTTTTAATGTGCTCCCGTTTAAATTCGAAGCGGGAACCCCTGATTTTGTGGGTACGGCAGCACTGGCTTCGGCACTTCAATATATCTCTTCCATAGGGATAGAGAATATTGATCGCTATGAGCATGAATTGCTCCGGTATGCTACTGAAAAATTACTCGCCATATCAGGACTACGTATTCTGGGAAATGCTTTTGATAAGAGTAGTGTGATTTCTTTTCTGGTGGATGGAATCCATCCCTACGATATGGGGACGCTGCTCGACAAAATGGGGATTGCCGTCCGTACCGGACACCATTGTGCCGAACCGTTGATGAGGGAGTTGGGAGTGGAAGGCACCGTTCGTGCTTCTTTTGCTTTCTATAATATCAAAGAGGAGATTGATATACTTGTAAAAGGTATTCAAAGGATCGTTGAGATGTTTGGATAGAATAAAGACTTGGGCACTTTTATTCAATAATTCAACGTTCTAATATTGGTCATTTAATAATTGGTCATTTGCAGTTCTGAGATGCAAAAACAGTTCCAAGGGCAGGATAGAAATGAAGATCACGCTTTATTCATCTTGTTGAAAAAGAGGGATAAAGATGCCTTTGCGGTGATATACCAAAAATATCACCGGTATCTCTATTCATTGGCGCTGAAATATTTAAAAAGCACACAAATGGCAGAAGATGCCGTACAACATGTGTTCGTGAAATTGTGGGAGTCCACCTCCGATATCCAGATAGAAATCAATTTAAAGAACTATCTTTACACGATGACAAAGAATTATATCCTGAATATGATTCGTGATCACAAGGAGGCCGTTTCGCTGAATTATGTCAATGCGCAGATCGATATACCTGTATCTGAGGATATATTGAGGGAAATGGAAGAAAAGCAGATGCATGAAATACTTTACAAATGTATCGAGCAGCTTCCGCCTCAAAAAAAGGAAATTTGTATGCGAAAGTTGAAAACATCTGACAGTAACCAGGAGATTGCTGATAAGATGGGAATATCGGTCCATACCGTGAAGTCCCATTATCAGGAATCTTTGAAAATATTGCGGTCTTACTTTCAACAGATTAAGATGTTATTATTATAAAATATACGTCCGGACTCATTTCTTTTGGTAGGATATGTGTCTATATAATAAGAAGTGGAAAGGTGGATCAAAAGTCTTGAATCTTGGTTCTTGACTCTAAAAGTCTTTATTGAATGCAATTATCGGACAGAAATATTATTAACCGTGTGATAGCCGAATCGGCTTCGAAGGAAGAAGCTGTAGAGCTAATCGATTGGTTCTCTTCTACGGTAGAGGGGCAACAATGTCTGTCGGATATGCTCGACAGGGATGCTTATCTCATGGAGAGTGAGCCTGATCCCGGTAAATCATTTACTTCCATACAGTCCGACCTTCTCTACAAAAAGATAGACAGGAGTATCTACCAAAACCGTTTCAGGAAAAGTTGGCTTAGGGTAGCTGTCATTCTCTTGCCGATAGTGGTTGTTTCCGGGTTGGGGTTTTACCTGAGCAGGCAAACCGAGCTTTTCTCAGAAACAACCTATTCTGAAGTATATGTTCCTAAAGGGGAGGATGCGCGTATCTTTTTTCAGGATGGTACTGAGGTATTCCTGAATGCAGATACCCGGATCCGTTATCCTAATAAATTCGGGGTACGGAAAAGAGAGGTCTATCTCGATGGAGAGGCTTATTTTAATGTGGCTTCTAACCGTAAACGACCTTTTGTTGTAAAAGCACAACATACAGAGACTGAGGTATTGGGTACCTCCTTTAATGTAAGGGCCTACGGCAACAGCAATACTATTGAGGTGGTATTGGATGAAGGGAGAACCTCTTTTCACGTCTATGAAAACAACTATCCGATGTTACCCGGTCAGAAAATAGAGTATGATAAGTCCACCGGAAGGACGACTTTACGAAATCTGATCAACCCTTCCAATGCCTCCTTGTGGAAGAAAAACATACTTCACTTCTATGATACCCCCCTTGCCGATGTGATAAAAGAATTGGAAAGAAGATTCGACGTGCAATTCCAGGTGCAAAATGCGGAGGCATTGGATTACAGTTATACCCTTACAACCAAACAACCCGGTATTGAAAATGTACTGAAAGAACTTCAAAAAATATCTCCTGTAAAATTTAAAATTGAAGGCGATATGATTTCTGTTTCTATCTGATTCCATGATAAATTTCATAAGGGGGAGGTCTTTCTATTTGTTATTCTATCAGTTCTAAATGTGTAAATGTGCAACTTGTTTATTATTAGATGGAATATTATGTAAAAAAAAGGACACCATGTGTGTTGATTTATTATATTAATCGTTAAAAAAATATCCGGATCCGTTTTTAAGTAATACTTATAAATAGTTCATATGTAGACTGCTTCAGTATTTAACCTTAGTTAAAATCAAAAAATAAATGTCGTCTATGTTAAATAGATAAAAAATAATGTCCTTTTTTTGATATTTAGAAAAGTCGACGTACCTTTGACACGGTTTTTTAAAGAACATATGTGTATTTCGCTGTAAAATAAATATTTAGTTCGTGATTTAAATTATAGTGACGTTTTGCTAAAATTCTATTTCACAGGTTAGTTAAAAAATAGCGGATTATACATGAAGCCTAGAATGAGGCAGATAGCCCGGTTAAAAAATCATCTTCATGAACTCGTATCATACGATCTGCAATTTCAACCTGCAGACCTCAATGCCCGACTCAAAAAAGATTTTTATAGGTAGTTTCAGAGAATAAATCCTGAATAAATTGTGTAACAATATATGCAAGGATATTTTCTCCTGATATAATTCAGGCAGAAGTGTCCATAAAGTGAAATGAAATGTCTTTTATATGTAAATTTGGAAGAGTCGGCCGTTAAATAGACTACATAAAGAAATAAACACTTTAATAATTAATTCAAAATGAAAACAAAAAACTTTCTTTCAATTGCCGCTTTAGTGATTTGCGGCTTAGTGTGTGTGAACAGTGTGAAAGGTTCGACTCCTCCGACACAAACAGCGGATGAGGTAACCGTAAATATCAGGTTTAAACAAATCCAGTCAATTGTAGTCAATCCGGCTGAGGATCATCAGACGGTTAATCTTGACTATTTTACGTTACAAAATTATCAGGATGGGGTTTCTGTAACGAAGAATGATCATTTAACTGTGTTCAGTTCGGGTGGTTTTCAGGTTAAAGTTAAAGCAGAAAGTCCCGCTTTTACCAGAGTGGGAGGTAGTGAAACAATACAATTAAGTGATATGGTAATACAAGCCTCTAATGGTAGTGGTAATGACAAGACTTATGGAGATGGAGGATTACCTTTGGTTAATTTGTCTACAGGAGAACAAGCCCTTATTGGTTCCTCAACCGGAGGAGGTAATCTTAACTTCAATGTCACTTACGACAATTCAGCTGCCGGAGATGGATTTAAATATATAAATAATCATGTCCGTCCAGAAGAAACATCGGTATATACCGCAACGGTTACTTACTCAATTGTAGCCATCTGAAATACCTGCACTGAATATATGTGAGGAGGAGAGAGGTGATCTCTGTTGATTTGCTTCTCTCCAATTCCTGTTATAATATTCAATGAAGATATTATATGATTATCCGCAATATGACCTATTGTAAATTTTCGATTTGAAATCGGGGCTGTACGAGACAGCGGCAATGACCAGCCTGTCGAAAAGTTTGTCCGGGAAGAATCTCCGGTTAAACTTATAACAGAATTCATTGAG
>NZ_JAWRIS010000057.1:0-15804 GCF_040307845.1 Proteiniphilum sp. | reverse complement strand
AATTTATCCTTATGCATTGTTGTTCTTTCTAAGAACTACAAAGATGAGAATTGAAATCCGTTTAATCCAAAAATGACTACAACTAACTAAATTTCAAATATTTCAAAGAACTCTACGAGATTTTAATAGGACAGTAATGATGTGGTGTCTTGTATCTTGGGTGTGTCTTGGATAGATTTTCCCATAACAGGCCGTCCTTTGCCATTGTGTAGAATATGCGCGATTGTCCGAGCAATAAAACCAATACGACCGAGCTTAATCCGGCAATCGCGCCGACTTTGATAACGGGCCGAAGCCAGAACAATCCTTGTCCCGCATTATCAATCGCTACGGCAATAGGCGCAGCCACATTCAACTCCTTGTAGTTGACAATGCCGGTGAGTACTAATCCCACTGCGATGTATAAAATTGTGCATATCAACAGTGTTCCGAGTATTCCTTTTGGCATATCCCGCTTTGGGTTGATGGCTTCCTGAGAGGTGGTGGAGACAGCATCGAACCCCACGTAAGCGAAGAAGACCACGGCGGCACCGGCCAGTATGCCGGACCAGCCAAACTCTCCCCAGGTACCCGTGTTTTCAGGGATGAAAGGTTGCCAGTTCTCCGTGTTGATATAGGATATTCCGAACCCGATGAACAGTAAAATGACAATCACCTTTATCAATACAATGATGTTGTTGAATTTGGCCGATTCTTTGATGCCGATGACCAAGAGTGTTGTTGTGATGGCAATGATAAACACCGCAGGGAAATTGATGATGGCGCCGGTCGTATACCATCCGTCCGGGCCGTATTTGAACGGACTGTCACAGAGTGTGGATGGTAAATGAATTCCGAAATCGGCCAAAAAACTGACTACATATCCCGACCAGCCCACTGCTACAGCCGAGGCGCCAAAAAGATACTCCAGGATCAGGTCCCATCCAATGACCCATGCCACGAATTCACCCATAGTGGCATAACCGTAAGTGTATGCGCTTCCTGAAACAGGAATCATGGAGGCGAATTCGGCATAACAAAGCCCCGCCAAGAGGCATCCAAATGCTGAAAGGATAAACGCGATGGATATGGCAGGTCCTGCATGTATGGCCGCCGCTGTGCCGGTCAATACGAAAATGCCGGCGCCTATTACCGCTCCCACGCCTAACATGACCAAATTCGTGGCTGTTAAATGCCGTTTCAGTTGATTATTAGAGCCCTCTGCCTCGTGTTGAAGCTGGATGATATTTTTTTTTACAAAGAGACCTGTATGCATAAGTGATCCGGTTTGATGAGAGACGTTAAAACGATCTTGTGTGATAATGATTATCATGCTCGTTTCAAATATTTCTATAATTCGCAAAAATAATATTTTTTTGATGTTTTATTGCTGTGGATAGTGTAAAATTGAAAATAATATATGGGTTTATGATAACATTTATTCAATTCATTCGGATTTTATCGTTTTTCCATGCTCTTTGCTTATCTTTGTGGCTTAAAACTTCTATTTTTGAACTGACGCCATCTGTCGGCGTTCCAACCCGGTTATACGATATGCACGAAAAAATTATCATCCTCGATTTCGGTTCACAAACTACGCAACTGATCGGTCGCCGCGTGAGAGAATTGAACACTTACTGCGAAATAGTACCCTACAATAAATTCCCTTTTGGCGATGAATCGGTAAAGGGAGTAATCCTCTCCGGAAGTCCTTTCTCGGTGAATGATGCTGAAGCTTTCAAAACCGATTTAAGCGAGATTCGCAGTCGGTACCCGGTACTGGGAATCTGCTATGGAGCGCAGTTGATGGCGCAACTGGCAGGGGGAGTGGTGGAGAAAAGTGATAGCCGTGAATACGGGCGCGCCCGTTTGAGTGTGGCTGATAAAAATGACCCTCTACTGGGATTTATTACGCAGGAGAGCCAGGTATGGATGTCGCATGGTGATACGATCGTTCGTATACCGGACAATTTCAGGGTGGTTGCTTCTACAAACGATGTGGCTTTGGCTGCTTATAAAGTCGACAATGAAAAAACCTGGGGGGTGCAGTTTCATCCCGAGGTGTTCCATACCGACCGTGGTACTGAAATATTGAACAATTTTCTTACTGTTTGTGGTATAAAGAAAGATTGGACACCGGCTTCTTTCATAGAGACTACCGTGCAGGAATTGAAAGAACAATTGGGTGATGACAAGGTGATCCTCGCCCTTTCGGGTGGAGTGGATTCGTCGGTTACAGCCGTATTGCTCAATAAAGCCATTGGCAAGAACCTTACCTGTATTTTTGTAGACCACGGGCTTTTGCGTAAGAATGAATTCGAGACCGTCCTTGAAAACTACGAACATCTGGGGCTGAATGTAATTGGGGTGGACGCAAAAGAATATTTCTACAAAGAATTGGCCGGCGTAACCGATCCTGAGCGTAAACGCAAGATCATCGGAAAAGGATTTATCGATGTGTTCGACAGGGAGGCTCATAAGCTGGAAAATATCAAATGGTTGGCACAGGGTACTATTTATCCTGATATCATAGAATCACTTTCTATTACCGGTGTTACCATTAAAAGTCATCATAACGTGGGAGGATTACCTGAAAAGATGAACCTCAAATTATGTGAGCCGTTGAAACTCCTGTTCAAGGATGAGGTGCGGAAAATTGGAATAGAACTGGGCATGCAGCCTCACCTTATTCATCGTCATCCGTTTCCCGGACCGGGATTGGGTATCCGTATCCTGGGGGATATTACTCCTGAAAAAGTGCGGATAGCACAGGATGCCGATGATATATTTATTACAAATCTCCGTTCGGCCGGATTGTATGATAAGGTTTGGCAGGCAGGTGTTATTTTATTGCCGGTGCGGTCGGTTGGTGTGATGGGTGATGAGCGTACCTATGAGAATACGGTCGCATTGCGTGCCGTGACATCCACAGATGCCATGACAGCCGATTGGGCACATCTGCCTTATGAATTTCTGGCAAAAGTGTCGAACGAAATCATTAACAAGGTGAAAGGGGTGAACCGGGTTGTGTACGATATCTCATCGAAACCCCCTGCCACGATTGAGTGGGAATAGTCTTTTAACGTTTCAGTTCCGGGTAGGCAATACGTGAATGATACATTGTGACTAATTTTTCCACAAAGACATCTTTCACGGTTTGTATATCCTTGAAAGTGATAGGAGCCGATTTAAAATAACCTTCAGCCACTTGAGCGTCTATAATTTTGTCGACCAGGTTATGAAGCGATTCTTCCGTATATTCGGGAAGGCTGCGCGACGAAGCTTCCACCGAATCGGCCATCATCATAATGGCCGTTTCTTTTGAGAACGGATTGGGTCCGGGATAACGAAAATCGGCTTCATTCGCCTCTTTGCCGGGATTGGCATTCTTCCAGGAGATATAAAAATATTTGGGCATACTTGTCCCATGGTGGGTCTCGATAAAGTCGATGATCTGCTGTGGGACATTGTACTTTTGCGCAATCTTCACTCCATCCTTCACATGATTGATAATAATACGGGCACTCTCTTCAAAAGGTAGTCCTGCATGCGGATTCATACCCGGCGCCTGATTTTCTGTAAAGAAAGCTGGATTCGCCATTTTCCCGATGTCGTGGTATAACGCTCCTGTCCTTATCAATGACGCATTTGCCCCTAATTTTGCCGCAGCAGCCATGGCCAGGTTAGATACCTGTAATGAATGCTGAAAAGTGCCCGGCGCTTTTTCTGAAAGCTCTTTCAACAGCGGTTTATTAATGTTGGAAAGTTCCACCAATGACACACCGGAAATAAAACCGAATGATTTTTCTACCATGTAAACCAGGGAGTAAGAGAACATGATAAAGATAAAATTAATAAGGAAGTAGACGAATACTACCCCATTGATCTCTTTCACATTGCCTTCCTGGTATAATTCCAGTCCGATATACACTACAATATAAGTGAGCAGGATGAAAAAAGAGCTTTTGATTAACTGGGAACGTTCCGATAATTCCTTCAACATAAATATGGATACCATGGCTACCGCTATCTGGATAACGATGAATTCGAAGGGAAACGGTACCATAAGCGAACTTATGATAATAGTGGTAAGGCTGGCAAACAATGCCGTGCGTGAGTCTATAAAAGTGCGGATAAGAATGGTGACGATAGCGTAAGGGATGATATAAATGCTAAAAAGTTCAAGTCTGACCGTAATGGATGTGAGCAGGACAAAAAAAGCTACCAATAATACCATGAAAACCACATGTTTCCGGTTCCGGTATTCTGCCGGTCGAAAATAGAGGAGGTAAGTATAGAATGAACTCAACATGAACAGTATGAGCATAAACTGTCCCACCAACATCCAGTTATTCTTGGTTGTACCTCCGCTTCGCTCTTCTGTTACGCGTTTCAAGGAAGAGAGTATGTTATATGTCTGAGAATCGACAATCTCACCCTGGTCAATGATACGTTGCCCTCTTTGCACCATACCGCGGCTTATGTCGACCTGTTGGATAAATTCATTCTGGGCCTTTTCCGAGGTGGCAGCATCATATAATACATTTTCGTGGATATATTCATTGATATTGGCGGCTTTGAGGATATTGGCGTCAATACGCGAGGGAACATCATTCAGTACTTTTTCATAGGCAGAGCGGATAGTTAAGAATGTTTCTACCTTTCTGGACTCAGCCACATTCCCTTTTTTTATTCGTAATGTTTGGGTGCTCGATTTATAGATCCGGTCATAATCTTCCGAACGCATAATGCCGTTATCATAGATCTCTTTTAATTTATTGCGGATATAGAGTTTGTATTCGGGTGCAAGTTCTATCAGTTTAGGTTTTAAGTTGGCATCCGCGTCAAACTCGGCGAGTTCATTCTGTAGACTCTCTTCATCCACCACAAAATAAGGCTCATAAAATTCCAGGATACTATCCTGCTCGGCTTTCAGTTGTGCTACAGGTTTATACACGGGGAAATCGAACGGTGCAGTGAGTAGCCCGTATTGCCATGGCCGACCTTCGTTGAAATTATACTTGAAACTTCCCTGACGGGGGAAAAAGTAAGTGATAAAAAGTGCGGCAATAATAAAGACCAACGGGACGAATATTTTTGTCTTGATTCTTATTCTCTTTTTTTTCGTTTGCATAGTCTTTTATGTATGGTATTTTTATTTTAGAGAACATCTGACCTCAATGGATTGTTTTTATTCTTAGAGAATATAATCATTTGTTCTCTGTGACAAAGTTACAGTAAACCACAAAATCTATGTCCAGACGTTTTATAACGTTTTATTTGCCGATGGAATCAATGGCAGTTCCCAGCCGCCGCAGCGTTTCTTCTTTACCGATTACTTCGGTAATGTCGAACATGTGCGGCCCTTTTCCGGCACCGACGATGGCCAACCGGAATGCGTTCATAACATTTCCGGTATGGTATTGGTTCTGTTGGATCCAATCCATTACAGTTTTTTCCTGGTTTGCCGCAGAAAAGTCGTCCATCCCCTCAAGCAACCCGGTTAATTGTTGCATCTGTCCGGGAGTCTCTTCTTTCCAGCGTTTATTGACCGTTTTTTCATCATAAGTTGTGGGAGCAATGAAGAAAAAGTATGACTGATCCCATAGTTCACTGATAAAATGGATGCGCTCTTTTACCAAACCGACCGCCTTCTCTACTTTTGCTGTGGAGGCTGAGATCCCTTTTTCCTGTAAAACCGGCATAAATTGTTTCGCAAGATCAGTGTCGGACATTTCGAGGATATATTGGTGGTTATACCATTTGGCTTTTTCCACATCGAACTTGGCGCCGCTCTTACTGCATCTGTCGAAAGAAAATGCCTGCACCAGTTCACTTAGTGAGAATATTTCCTGCGCTGTTCCCGGATTCCATCCTAAGAAAGCAAGGAAATTGATGACAGCTTCCGGCAGATAACCGCTTTCCCGATAACCGGATGAGACCTCGCCGGTTTTGGGGTCGTTCCATTGTAATGGAAACACCGGAAATCCGAGGCGGTCGCCATCACGTTTGCTCAGCTTGCCGTTCCCTTCCGGTTTGAGCAGGAGCGGCAGATGGGCAAATTGCGGCATATCTTCTTCCCATCCCAGGCTCCGGTATAGCCATACATGCAGCGGTGCCGAAGGGAGCCACTCTTCACCACGGATCACATGGGTGATCTCCATCAGGTGGTCGTCCACCACATTGGCCAGATGGTAGGTGGGCAACTCATCGGCCGATTTATAGATCACCTTGTCGTCGAGCACTGAAGAATTGATAACCACCTTTCCCCGGATCATGTCATCGACAACGATCTCTTGTTCGGGGTCTATTTTGATCCGGACAACATATTGTGTGCCGGATTTTATTAAAGAGTCTGTTTCTTCTGCCGGCAAGGTAAGAGAGTTGCGCATCTTATCTCTGGTGGAAGCGTCGTACTGGAAATTAGCAGTTTCCGCCCTTTGGATTTCCAGCTCTTCCGGCGTGTCGAACGCAATGTAAGCTGCTCCCTTGTCGAGCAAAGCATTGACATATTGTTTGTATATTTCCCTTCGCTGCGATTGTTTATAAGGCCCATAGTCCCCTCCCTTCAGGGGGCTTTCGTCGAATGGTAGTCCCAGCCAGTCAAATGCCTCCTGGATATATTCCTCTGCGCCCGGTACAAATCTTGAGGAATCGGTGTCTTCGATCCGGAGGATAAAATCACCGCCCTGTTGTTTGGCAAAGAGATAATTGTAGAGTGCCGTACGTACTCCTCCTATATGCAGCGGTCCCGTAGGACTGGGGGCAAAGCGTACCCTTATCTTGTGATGCGTCATAATCCTGTTATTCATTTGGCTACAAAAGTATGAAAAAATAGTTGGATTCATTCCCTTGACCATGGAGAATTATCAATCTTTGCATACGCAATGATAAAGGTATTAGAAAAAATACTGTTTTCCTTTGATTTGAGTAATTATATCTATACCTTTGTCTGGCGATAAAGTGAATTTGCTTTGAAATCGAGTGAATTAGTTAGAAAAGCAATTAAAGCTGGTTGGACACTCCTTTATCAGGATGGATCAAGCCATCGGTACTATGGGAAGGATGGAAAAATAGTCTGTATTCCTTTTCATGGGGCGAAGGAGGTGCCGACTGGGACATCAAATAAAATATTGAAAGAACTGGGATTGAAATAAATCTGATAAAACAGTTAAATGTAGAACAATGAAGACAATTAAAGTGATATTAGAAGCGGGAAAGGATGGATATGGAGTGTCATTTAATGAAATTCCCAATATTTTCGGATTCGGAGAAAGTATAGAAGAGGCAAAGGATGACGCTGAACAAGCATTGGTTGGTTTTATACGGATTTTGGAAAAACAAGGAAGACCCGTTCCTGAGGTATTAGATGGAGAATATGAATTGGCATTTGAGTTTGATACTGTAGCCCTATTGAAACATATAGAAGGGATTGTTACTAAGACCGCTTTAGCGAAGGCCTCAGGTATAAATGCTTCTCAATTAAGCCACTATAGTAGCGGTTTGAAGAAACCACGTAAAGAGCAAAGGGATAGAATAATCAGCGGATTGCATAAATTGGGAGAAGAGTTACTGTCTGTTTCTTAAACTTTACCTATATAGGTATTCATACATGTCCATCCCGGTTTACGGTCGAATTCCTTGCCGTTGTACCTGTACCGCTGATTGGAAGCTTGTGCCCCTTCTCCGAACAAATCTCCCCTCCTCAAAAAAAGCTTTCTCTAACTTTTTTTGAGGAGGGGATTATCCTACGTTCTTATTGATTGCTGTCGTAGAACAATGTCCATTCTGCTAATTGGAATAAACCGTCTCCATTATTTGCTGTAACCCTTAACCTGTAGTGAGAGTAGGGCGTTACATTGGATAACGGGAAAATTTTCTTTTGAAAACGCGATGTAAATTTGATGTCAGATTGTTGGTCGAGTGTAGTCCAGTTACTACCATCGTTTGATCCTTCCAACACCCAGTTTTTCGGATCCCGTGCATCTGCATCGTTCGCTGACGTGAGCTCATAAGTGTTAGCGATGAATTCCCTATCCATCTTCCACATTATCCATGTTTGTTGGGCCCTACATAAATATTTAGTACCCGGGTTGCCGTCAACCAACATTTGAATGCCTTCTCCACCACTGGTGTTGTATTGGTCGGATACGCTTCCGGGAATGGTCATTAGATTGATTTTTACCGGTTCCACTGTAATTGTCTGGGTATTGGAAAGCCATACTTCATCCACTGAAACCAAGGTGCCTTGTACAGGCCATACCGAGACGTTGATGTCAATTTTGTAGTCGCCAATCGGTAGAAATGGCAAAGGGATCAAATCTGTCACCGGGATATCCACTTGCGATCTTCCGGCCAACTGGGGTAAGTAGACCTTGTCTGTCTTGGAAAAATTATCGGGTCCGCTCACTGTATACTCAATATTTCCGGAGAAGTTCATCAATACGTTTGAGGTCCCCATTACCGATATAAACTGATCGGGTCCGATTGTCTGTATTACAACCATGGGTGGAGTCAACGCTTCGACAAATGCCTTGGAAATTGGAAAAGCGGTAATATAGGTGGGTACCGACAGGTTGTTATGGGCGTCCATTGTATAGACAATGAACTCGTAACCGGTTCCTGCTGTCAAACCTTCAATGCTGATCGAATCCACCAAGGTGTCATACGATAAAACAGTGCTGTCAGCGCCATACACAACTTTTATCGTCTTTGATTTCTGATCCTTAGGATTATTCCATGCCAGGATTACTCTCTCTAGTCCGGGATAGACACGTAAACTGTCTATCTTTCCGGAATAGTTATACTCTTTGAGGTATTGCTTGAAATTGTCATCCATGCTGTCGCACCCGTAGTTACCCACGAAAGCAATAAGCAGGAGGGCTAATATGATTGATTTTATCGACTTCATATATTTATTCATTTAAAATTAATGTAACCGTTGGTTTTATTCCCATCCCTCAACAACACCTGTCAATGTTTCAGGATCTTCGATAATGGATCCGTCCGCTTCGGTTCCGAAAACAGTGATTTCGGAAGTACATCCCGAGTTTCCTCCATTAAACGCCTTGATAGCTTTGTATCGCAGGTAACGAAAAGGTTTGGTAAAACGAGGATTTTCGGGATAAAAAAGATATTCATGTCCGTCTCGGGCTTCATTTCTTGCTTCTATCACGTTAGAGGGTTGGACAATGCGATACCTGCCCACATATTCCCAGCCGTCGAAGATACCATCGGTAGGATCTTTGTCGTCACTGATCCATATTTCCCATATTTCCACATTCTCCCCGCCGTATAACATGCTCCAGGCATCACGCTGCCATATTTTGAAACGGCTTCCTTGTATTTCCCGTCCCATATCAATGAAATAGGAAAAAGGATAGCTCACTTGCCCGGTATTGAAATAATTGAGGTTGAGTTTGGGCTCGTAATCATATTCATTATCCCAGAATTTTTCAATTCGGCCTTCTACGTGAGACATAGGGGCATTCATCATACTGTCCCTACGGTAGGTGCCTGTATATTCTTCGTATGGTTTTTGTTCGAATGGGTTAGGATCACTCTCATAGTCCCATCTGTTACCATACAATAGTTGGTCACGTATGAAAGACCACTGCTTTTTGGATATCGCTCCGTCGATGAGTGGCGTGATTTCCCCGAAATTCTTTACTCCTGTTTGGTTCTCATAAGTATCCCTGATAAACACATTCACAGAATGAGGTTCTCCTTTCAGGTTGTCAATCATAAAACGGTCTTTGGCAAGGTTCGAAGCATAAATTTTAGTCGCTTCGGTATTGCCCACTTTTACATTGACGAAAATGGTGACATTCTTTCTCTGTTCGTTTTCCCAGTCAATCACCAGAGAGGAGAATCCGGGCATCACCTCAACAGTCTCTAAGACTGCCAGAGTGGTAGGTTCAAGAGGTGTAACCTTTATCGTGACCGGGACAGATTGATTGTTATTCCTGTCAACCGAGTAGATTTGCACATCATACTCCTTTTTCTGGCCGAACCCGTCGATGAACAAGGTGTCAGAATATACGCTGCTTGTTTTGGATATTTTTGCGCCGGTGTCGATGATATATTCTGCCCGGGTATAGAGGAAATCTTCGTCGGACGGGATAGTGTAAGTGAAATATCCACCACCGTATTCTGGTGTGAAAGTCACGTTGGAGACCTGCCCCGGGGGAGTCATGTCTCCCGATTCAGAGTCATTGCAGCTGTGCATGATAAAGACTGCTGCAAAAAATAAAATAAAGGTGTGAAAATAATATATTCGTTCCATAATTATAGATGTTTTAGTGTATTACCATCCTGGGTTTTGCTTCAAATTCGGATTTCTGTTGAGATCTGAAATAGGTATGGGCATCAGGTAGTCGCGTGGCGTTTGCCATCTGCGCGGTTGCAAAGTAGTCAGTACATAGAATTGTTCGGGATCAACCCCTGTGGTATTCCATCCTCTGACTGGCGACAAGAAGTACCTGTCAGCCTGTTTCCATCGCAAAATGTCAAAATAACGATGCCCCTCGAAGGAGAGTTCGATTAAACGTTCCCGTTGGATAATGTCACGCAATCCCTCTTTTGTGAGATGTTTGTCTACCGTCCTTACGATATTTCCGTCGCTCCATACCTCTTCTACCGGTTTTAACCCGCTGGTGGCGCGTACCCTGTTTAAATAGTCATAAGCGGGCGCTCCCGGTCCGTGGTACTCGTTATATGCTTCGGCATACATCAGGTAAAGGTCGGACAGCCTGATAATGGGATAGGGGAATTTCACCACACGAGCCCAGTGTCCGGTACCAGACTCGGGATGAACCATCTTCTTTACTCCGATCCCTGTCCAGTAGAAGTCGGTGGTATGCTGAGAACCCCTGCCTCCTGGAAATTCGTTGTATCTCATTTTTACATCGTTGGCAAGATCATGGGTACGCCAGATGCATCTGTCTACTACCATCCATGCATAAAATCTAGGTTCACGGTTCAGATGCAACTTGATGGTGCGCTGGCCTGCCTGCATATAGCCCTTGTGGTAGTTGTCATCAGGGATTTCCGTAATCTGCAACCTGTTGTCGTACTCAAAAGTTTTATCCTCATCGATCGGTACCCCGTTTTTTGTGTGGTAAAGTTCGGTCATGCGATAATCGGCTCCTAACCACTGCCATGCATATCCGGCTTGTGTGGGGTCAGCTACCGAGCGCATATTGGTGGCGTGGGCAAAACCTCCCTGTCCTTCATAATCCAATCCCGAATAACCCCATAACAACTCATCATTCCAACCATCTACAATGGCAAACCGTTTGTTATAGGCATACTGGATAATCTCTGATTTTTCAAAATTGTCCACATCCCAAAATTTGGGTTGCCCCTCGAATGTATATAATTTCTTACCTCGGTTTTCCGCAAAATCGATCGCTTCTTTGATACCGTCCAAGGCCTGTTTCCATTTTTCAGGATCATATTGCATCGGGAAGTAGGTTTGGCCTTCTTTGTTGGTGAAATTGCTGAAATATTCGGAGTTGCCATTAAAGAGAGGACTTGCCCTGGTAATCAATATCTGGGCCTTGATGGCGCGGGCATTGATCTGATCGATCTGTCCGTAATAAGCGTTCTCCCTCTCGACGAAGAGATCGGATCCCGTGCCACCAACCAATGCCTCATCGATCAGATTCAAAACATAATTGAAGCAGGAGTCCACTGTTTGCCTTTCCTGGCGCACCTCATCTACAGAGGAGAATGGCTCCAGATTCTTGTCGGCAATCACAATGGGCCCATATAAGCGGAGCAGGTAATAGTGGTAATAGGCTTTCAATATCTTTACCTGTGCTACCCAGTCGTTACGTTCAGCGGAAGTCAGGTCTGGCACATTGTCTATATTTTCAAAAAATACGTTGCACACCCGGATACCACGGTATAAGCCTGTGGCACCTCCTCCATTTCCCCAGTAATTTAAAATGGGATCGTTAGAGTTATTCCAGCCACGCATTAACTGCATTCCTCTCTGTAAGCTTCTGCTTTCACCATGGTCGGCATCCAGACGGCCAAGCCATTCATCACCCGCAAGCGACATGGATTCGTGGAGTTTTTCAAAGTTGGGCATATAGCTATAACAGGTGGAGAGCGCGCTGAGCGCCTTATCCCGGTTTTCGAACAGACTACCCACTTCTATCGTGTTATCGGGTATAATATCCAGATAATCACATTTTGTTAGAATGGTGGATAAGCTTATAATCAAACTTATGGCTATTATTTTTGATTTCATACTGATTCTTTTTAATAATTAAAATGTTACATTTATCCCGAAGTTATATACACGTTGTAAAGGGTACGACAACCCATTTCCTGCCATTTCCGGATCCCAAAGCTTGAAATCGGAGATGGAGAACAGGTTTTGCCCGGTGAAATATACACGTACCATGCTGAAAGGTATCGATCCAAACCATTTATTGGGCATTGTATAACCCACTTCCACGGTTTTTAAACGGAGGAAACTTCCGTCACGAAGCCACCATGTGGAATTTTGGATACTATTGTTCTGGTTGAGTGTGGCGGACAACCTTGGCCAGAATGCATGCGATACGGGATTGTTCGGATTCCAGTGGTCATCGGCAATGATTTTGAGGGCTCCTCTATGGCCTGTGAAAGGCGCTATGCCGAATCGATCAGGATCGTATCTTCTTGCATTCGGGTCAATAAAGAAGGAAACCCTGTCTTGTCCTTGGAAAAAACAGGAGATGTCGAAATTTTTATAGCCTCCGGATAATCCAAATCCGTAAGTGATTTCGGGTACGGTAGGAAAACCTAAGTGCACCTGGTCATCAGAATTGATCCTGCCATCACCATTGATATCCTTGTATTTTATGTCCCCGGGTTGAGGTACGCTTCCCAATTCCTGTACAGGAGAGTTGTCCACGTCGGCTTGGTCGATAAACAGCCGTTCGGCAATATATCCTTTCCATGTATTGATGGGCCATCCGATATCACTCAGATAGGGCCAGCGATATTCAGGCTCCTCATTCTGTACATATTCATTCTGGGCGAAAGTGAAATTGAACCGTCCCTGCATCCAGAGATCCTTGTTAAATGAATGGTTTACATCAATAGAACCGTCCCATCCGCTACTCTTCACCTTACCCACGTTTCCATGTACGGCACTAGTTAATCCCATGGTGGCGGGTAAGTTGGCTCGTTCTTGATAAATTTGCTTGCGGTTTTCGGTGAAATACTCAACAATCAGTTTTACCGACCGGTTCTTAAAGAGGTCTACCTCAATACCGATGTTTTGTTTTTGTGCAATTTCCCACGTGATCATCGGATTGGCATACCGTCTGATGTTAAATCCCCCATAATTGGTATTGAAATCTTTCCCCCAGCGATATCCCGATCCTGAAGTGATATCGGAAAGGAAGAAGAATCGGTCTTCGGCACCGGCAATCTGATCATTACCTACCCGTCCCCAGGAGTATTTTAATTTAAAGTTGGGTAGCGTGTTTTGAAGAGGTTCCCAAAAGTTTTCGTTTGAGGCGATATATCCCAATCCAAATGCAGGGAATAGTCCCCAACGGTGAGATTTGTCAAACTTTTCAGAACCGGTATACGTCAAACTGAACTCGGCGAGGTATCTCGAGTCGAAGCCATAATTGACACGGGCGCGTAATCCTTGGTTCCGTTGCGGTAATGTTCGCTGGATGGTCATCTCATCTGCCTTGTAAATTCCGGTGTTTTTCGCTTCTTCCTGCGTGTAAATCAATAAGCCGCTTACATCATGTAAATCGTTTAACTTGTTGATGTAAGTAAGGCCTCCTTCCATATAAAACTTGAACTCACCATCACGGGTAATAGAAGGATTACCCAAAGCATCTGTACCCCTATGCACCTCTTGAAGTACATATGTGTCGTTGAATTCATCATAGCTTTTTATGTTGTAAAGGTATGGGTCGTAACCTCTGGCATTCTCATACCGGTTGTCATTCTTGATGGATACCTTGGCTCTTGCCATTAATCCTTTCAAAACAACATCCAAGTTCTGGTCTATTGAAAACTGCGAGGTGATACGACCCATGGATCCATCTTTATAACCACGCACCATGCGGGCATAGGGGTTAACCATTGTGCCGGTTGCGTCCGATCCAAACAGTGTTTGTTTTACATACATCGTTTTTTCATCAGGAAGGTAATATTTTGGAAATTCTACCGGATTGGATGCCACCACACTGGCAAAAATATCGTTCGTGTTATCGAGCGGCCCGGTGAAGTTCTCGAAAATGGAGTTCATGTTGATATCCAATTTGGTAGTAGGGGTAAGATCGATGCCGATGTTGGCAAGAATATTAAACCGGTTGATGTCGATATTATTCTTGAAATTATTTAATTGATTGTCTCGTAAAATGCCTGTGTCCTTGTCGTAAGATACCGATAAATAATATTTTACTACAGATCCTCCGCCGCTTACGTTCATGTTGTAGTGCTGGTTAAATGTGGAAGATTTAAACATTATATCGTACCAGTCCAAATTCGGATAGGCGTATTCATTGAGATTATCAATGGTGTTTTGTATTTTCTGTGCGCTATAATAAGGTTCCAGCAACGGATTATCGTTAAACTGTGCTTCATTGTATAATTTCATGTAGGTAGGCCCGTCCACTGTTTCTAATATTTTTGTGGGTGCTGACAGACGTCCATCTGCGCGGAATGAGATCTTAGGCTTTCCAGCTATCCCTCTTTTGGTAGTAACCATGATTACCCCGTTGGCGCCTTTCGAACCATATAAAGCAGCCGCGGTGGCATCTTTGAGTACGGCGAATTGTTCGATATTATCGGGGTCGATCCGTGCCAAATCGGTGGCGCTCACCTCGAAACCATCCAAAAGTATTAATGGGCTACTGGCATACCCGAACGTAGTAACTCCCCGCACGAAAAATTGTGCATTGTCATTACCCGGTTCTCCGCTCCGCTGATAGGAAATTACTCCGGCCAATCGTCCTGCTAAAGCAGTCGTAAGGTTGCTGGATGGAATCCTGAGTTCTTTAGGGTTAATAGTCTCTATGGAGGAAACCACACTCTCTTTCTTTTGTGTGGCAAAAGCGGTAATAGTTACTTCGTCCAGTAACTCGGCATCTTCCTGCATAGTGATATTCAGTTTGGTAAGATTGCCTACTGCTGTAGTGACCGTCCTCATCCCGACATAGGTAAATCTCAGTGATTCTTCCGATGAAGCATTTATGGTGAATTGTCCATCGACATCGGTTATTACACCTCCTTCCCGGTTAACCACTTGTACGGTTACACCGGGTAGTGGTTCTCCACTTGTGTCCGATACAGTACCTGTAATTACTCTCCTTTGCTGTTGTGCTTCGTAATTTTCCGCTTCACCTTTGGAGAAATTTGCCATAGCATTTTGTGCAAAGAATGAAAGAACTACAACGAACGTCATACTGCACATTCTTCTTGTGAGCGTGCCTGACGAAAAAATCTTTTTTAGATTTTGTTTGAGTTTGATTTTTCTGTTCATGCAATGAATGTTTATTAAATGAAATGTTATTTATGGATAAATGACTGTCTAATCCTTCTGAAGAAGATCCTTCGTCGACGAATTGTAATTAGAAAATTTGTTCTTTTGCATTGTGTGATAGATTGAAGATGGAGAATCAGCCTTTAGACATAAAAACTCATGATAGTAACATAAGCTTTTGGTATATGAAGGAACTTTCAATAACAATGAAGTAATTGTTATTGAATAAATAAGAAAATGGAATGGTGTATTCTGTAAATATTGAAACAGGGCAGGCGCTTCCGTTGCGTTAAATGATGTTAACGGGGGGGGGGGGG